>JBAZKS010000004.1:0-154400 GCA_041650695.1 Elusimicrobiota bacterium | reverse complement strand
TATCCCACGGGCCTGGTGAACGCGGTGACCACGCTGACAGGGACCGCGCGCGACCCCGAGCTCGGCAAGCTCAGCCGGGTCCTTTTGTGGATCAAGCAGGTGAGCGGCATCGGGTTCCCGGCCGTGTGGAACGGGACGGGCTGGGAGAGCGGGAGCCCGGAGCGCTGGGTGGGCACCGGGACCATCGCCGGCCTGGTGTCGGACACGACCTACTATTGGAGCTTCGACTCCGTGGCCATGGGCGTGGCTTGGAGGAGCAACGCGGACTACGAGGTCAAGGCGCGGGCGGTTGACGAGGCCGGCCGGTTCGAGGGCCCGCACGCGACGGCCGAGCTCACATTCAAGATGGCCGGGCCGCAGAGCGGGGTCACCACGCCCGGGTCCGGAGAGCCGAACTACAAAGCCGCGAACCTGAGCTCCATCGTGGGGACCGCGATCAACGCCACGACCGCGGCGGTGCGCATCGTGCACGCGGGCGCGGACAACGTGCTGGACGACGGGGACGACGACTTCGCCTGGAACGGGAGCATCTGGGAGTCCACGAAGACCTATACCGGCTTCATCGGCGCGACCCACTACAACGGCGGCACGGACCCGAACGAGTGGGACTTCAGCTTCAACAGCGCCAACTGGGCTCCGAACAAGCGCTACCGCGTCATCTCGCGCGGCATCAACGAGGTGCCGGAGCCGGACGACAACGAGGCGGAATACACGGGAGAGGAGAGCCGCCAGTTCGTCATCGACGACGTGCTCCCGACCGTGAACATGACCCGGCCCGGCGCCCCGGCGTACCGGCGCGGCCAGCTGGCCACGCTCTCGGGCCAGGCCACGGACACGGCTCCCGGGACTGTCCAGGGCTCCACCGTGAAGTTCCTGCTCCTGCGCGTGTGGGACGGCAAGCAGTGGCACAATGTGAGCGACACGTGGGAGAACGCCGGGACGGGACTCACGGCCACGGACCAGGGCGGAGGGGTGTTCACGAACTCGGACCCGGACCTGGCCGCGGACCTGCCGTTCACGGACGGGTACCTGTATAAGGTGCGCATCTCAGCTTCGGATAGGGCCGGGAACTCGATCTCCGCGGACCTGCCCTTGGCCGGGTTCCGCTACGACGTGTCCCTGCCCACCGCGACCGTGACGGCTCCGCAGGCAGGCATCCATATCAACACGGTGGGAACCGTGGCGGGCGCGATGGCGGACCGGGACCCGGACGTCGCCGACCCGGATAGGGAAGGCTCCGGGGTCGCGTCCGTGGCCGTGTTCATCCAGGCCCTGGGCGGCGGCGTGAAGGGGAAATACTTCGACGGGTCCCTGTTCCAGAGCGCGTCTCCAGTGCCTCTGCCCGCGGTCCTGGGAGCCGGGACGTGGCAATACACGGACGCGGACCTCGACGCCGCCCTGGAGGACGGCCTCTATTCCATCCACGCCCGCGCCACGGACGCGGCCGGCAACGTCCAGACGAACTTCGAGGCGAACGGGTCCTCGTTGACGTTCCTGGTGGACAAGACCAGGCCCACGCAGAGCCTGACCTCTCCCGCCGGGAGCGCGTACACGGCCGTCGCCATCCGTTCCGACGGCATCGCGGGCCTCTCGAACGACCCGCTCCAGGGCGGGACGTCCTCCGGACTCAGGACGTTCGGCAACGACATCCTGCTGTGGTACGTGCAGGGGGATACGAGCTACTACTGGAACGGGTCGGATTGGGACGGGAGCGGGCCGAGCACGCGCACGGCGGACGGCACGAGCTGGAACCTGACCCAGCCTTCCGAACTCAAGTGGAAGGACCATGGAGACCAGCTGTACTACTTGAAGGCCCGGGCCCATGACGCGAGCCTCATGGGAGACGGGGCGGACAGCCCGGGCAAGGGCAATGTGAGCCAGTGGACCTCGGAAGTGGCGGGGTCCACGAAAAGCTTCGTGGTCGATGATACCTTGCCGGTATCATCGATGACCTGGCCCAAAGACGGGCTCTATCTGAGCGGGGTGGCCATCTCGTCGATCACGGGGACGGCGAACGCGGCGCTCTCGGGCATACAGAGCGTGGAGATCCGCATTTCCACCAACGAGGGGATCGGACCGTGGTGGGACGGGGACAGCTACGAGTTCACAGGCGGCTGGCTGCCCGCCAAGGTCACGGGCGACTCGTGGGAGTACCCGGGCGGCTTGGGAGGGACGCTCAACAACGCGTTCGTGGAGGAGAAGGAGTACTACATCCGCTCCAGGGTCAAGGACAACGCGGGCAACGAGGAACAGAACCCGACCGTCATCGGCATCATGGTGGACCTGACCCCGCCGACGCTCACGTTCAAGAGGCCGGTGGCCCCGCCGGACCTGCCGCCGTACTCCAACAATTCGGAGTCCGACCGGCGCATGGACCTTTCCTCGGGCTCGGTCACGGACAGCGGCGCGACCGCCTCAGGAGTCGAGCGGGTGGAGGTGGCCGTATCCTCGGGTTCGGGAAACAATCTCTGGTGGGACGACGTTTCGCGCACGTTCGGGGTGGTGCCGAACGCCTTGGTCCAATGGACCACGCAGGTGTACAAGAGCGGCTCGGATTGGACCTACGAACCTCCTGAATGGGCCTCAGGCTCCTGCCAGGCCCGCCAGACCTTCTGCGACGGGTACGTGTACAAGGTCTACATCAAGGCCAAGGACAAGGCAGGCAACTGGACCGCGGTCCAGTCCCAACTCATCAGCTACGACGTGAACCGTCCCACAGGGGTCGTGTCCGTGCCGGTCAACGGCTCGAGCATCAAGACTCTGGCTGAGCTCAAGGGCACGGCCTACGACTCGGGACAGGGCCTGTCCGGAGTCTACAAGGTCTACGCAGGGGTCCAGCATACGGCCGGCGTCGACGACGACTTGGCCTGGTGGAACTGGAACACGGGCGGCTACGACACCACGATCGGCGAGCCGCCGCCTACCGGCACGACCTGGGCGGGCTGGACCCAGGTCGCGTCCACGACGCTGCAGAACCTCGGCAACGTGGCGTGGTCCACTCCGGTGCCCACCGTGCCCATCAAGATGCTGGAGAGCTCCAACACCTATCGCGTGGTGGTCATGACCCTGGACCAGGCCACGAACCGGCAGGACCAACCGGACCTGGCCGGGGCAGGCTCGTACTTCCGCTTCGACGACGACGAGCCCGTGGCCTCCGTCACCGCGCCGGCGATCAACGGCAAGTTCAGGGCCGCGACGCTCGGGAACATGGCCGGGAACGCGAACGACGAGACCACCGGCGCCTCGGGCCTGACCAAGGTGGAGGTCCTGCTCAAGGCCAACGGGGTGCCTGGAGAGGGCTACTGGAACGGCGGGACCGATGGAGGTTTCGGGGACTGGGACGCCGTGTGGCCAGGGAAGTACAGCCGCTGGCAGACCGTGAACGGACTGAAGACCTGGGACAAGAACTTCCCGCCTCTGTCCTTCCTGGATTCCACGAAGTTCACCCTGTGGGTGCGCGCCACGGACGTCGCCTTGAACGTATCCACGCACCCGGTCTATCCGGGCGCGGATTGGCAGATGGACAATGACCTCAACGCGGACAGCTCGCAGGCCATCACCTTCACCTACGACGAATCCCCGCCCGAGTCCCGCGTGACGTACCCCGCGCCCCACACGAGCATGACCGGATTCGTCGCCATCAGCGGGACCTCCGAAGACGAGTATGAGGCCACGCGCTCCCCGGCCGGAGTGACGAACGTCTACTATAAGGCCAAGCGCTCGGACGACCTGTACTGGCAAGCCTTGGGCGGGTGGAACACGGGGGATCCAGGCTGGGTCACGGTGGACGGGGGCGGGCTCAGCCCGTGGAAGAAGACCATCGATCCCAACGCTTTCGAGGACGGCTACCGGTACACGGTGAACCCCCAGGCCAAGGACGCGGCGGGCAACGAGGAAGCGGCGTACTCCGCTTACGCCTTCATCGTGGACAAGACCAAGCCCGCGGCCCTGGTGCAGTCTCCGGTGGACAACGGGTTCGTGAACAACACCCTGACCCAGATCTCCGGGGTCCTGGAGGACCGCTACTGCCAGCTCAAGCTGGGCGGGGCCTGCCCCGGCGCGGGAGGCCGGAACTATGAAGCCGGCCTGGAGCGCTCCAGCGTGACCGTGGCGGTCCAGGAGATGTTCGGAACGGACCCGTTCTGGGACGGCCAAGGCTTCAGCCAGTCCGAGCCGGTGTGGTCCACCGCGACCTTCACCGGGGACTCGAGCGGGACATGGACCTACGCCTTCTCTCCCGGGGCCTTGACCTCGCCGAGGCAGTACAAGGTCTCCGCGCGCGCCATGGACCGCGCCGGGAACCTGCAGTCGGACGTCTCGACCTTCACCTTCACCTTCGACGTGACGCCCCCCATCTCCCTGGCCACGGCCCCCGCGGAATACCAGGAGGCCGTCTCCCTCATCGTGGGCACGGCGCGCGACGAGACCCCGGGGCTCCTGGACCTGGTCCTGGTGCGGTTGAAGCAGACGGCTTGCGAGGATCCGGACGGGATGTGCCATACGGACAAGTACTGGACAGCGACCGGGTGGCAGTCGAGCATGGACCCTCCCAATGATCCGACGGTATGGCTGGAGCAGGGCGTCGTGGGCAGCCTCGTGGAGGGCACGACGTATCAGTGGACGTTCAACACCGCGGCCGTGGCGTGGGACAATAAATCCACGTACACGGTCACGTCCCGCGGCAGGGACCAAGGCGACAACGTGGAAGAGACCCACGCCTCTCCCGTGGACATCACCTTCTACCTGCAGACTCCCGAGGCCACCATCACGCTCACCCAGCCGCCCGACGTCGCGGGCTTCGGCCACTATAAATCCGGGATGGGGGCCGTGAAGACCATCGCGGGCGCGGGCACGAACATGCGCATGCCCCCGGCCGATGCGGGCGTGCGCATCAAGCTCCAGCGCCTGAAGGAGCCCACGAGCTACTGGTTCGACGGCTCGGCCAAATGGACCGACACCGCGTCCACGTTCACGCCCGTGGACGTCCTGGACTCGACGCCTCCGCAGGACTGGACCAAGCCGCTGACCAACCCCTACATCGTGGACAACGCGTCCTACGCCGTGACCGTCACCCCGGTCAACGCCGCGAACCTCGAGGGCGTGCCCAAGTCGCGCACCTTCGTCATCGACGACACCAACCCCACGGGCCTCATCACCCAGCCGGCGGCCGCGGCCTGCCCGAACGCGAGCCAGCCCGTGGACGCGTGCCTGCGCTCCCTGCCGGAGTTCAAGGGCACCGCCGCGGACCCGGGCAACCCCAAGCCGCCCTCGATAACGGAAGTGCGCGTGCGTTTAAAGGACCTCACCAACGGCAACAAGTACTGGGACGGGACCGCTTTCAACGTGGCGGAGGCGAACCTGCTCGCCATCTCCACCATCGCGGCGGTCACGGATTGGAGCACCGCCACCCTGGCGGGGCCCTCGTTGCTCGACGGGAGCCTCTTCACGATCTTCGTGCACGCCAAGGACAAGGCCACCAACGACGAGACGGACGAGGGCAGGATGGGCGATTTCAGCTTCATCTACGACAAGACCGAGCCTTTCGCCGAGCTCATCCACCCGACCTCGGGCGAGGTCTACATGAACCTGCAGACCATCACGGGGACGGCCAGGGAGCCGCTGGGATCGGCGGAGCGGTCCGGCGTGGACACGGTCAAGATGCAGATCCGCAAGGTCCTGACCAACGTCTGCTTCTCCGGCACCGCGTTCGATAAGGACTGCACCACCGAGGCCTCCTGGGTGAGCGTCAGCACCACGACCGCCGTCCCGGCGCCGTGGACGTTCTCGAGCGCGACCCTGGACCGGGGAGCGGGTTCGGCCCTGACGAGCGGGGCTCAGTACGTGGTGGTGTCGCGGGCCCAGGACGGAGCCGGGAACGTCCAATCCGACTTCGTTTCCCCGACCTCGAGCCGGACCGTGTGGATAGACTTCCAGGCTCCGGCGGCCGGGTTCACCAAGCCGGTGTCCGGCAAGTCGTACAATCCGTCCTTGCTCGACGGAGGGAATGCCCTGACCGGGACCGCGTCGGACAACCAGGAAGCCCTCTATCCCAAGGCGGACGCTCTCGCGGACTGGAACAAGGACGGCATGGGGCCCGAGGTCGCGCTCTGGTACCTGCAGGGAGGGGCCAGCTACTACTACAACGGGGCCGCTTTCACGAACGCCATCTCGACGCAGGACGCCTTGGCCTGGCAGCACGTGACGAGCACGAAGTCCTGGACCCTGCTCTTCGACGCGGCGAGGTGGGAATCGGACAAGCCGTACACGGCCATCGTCAGGGCCAGGGACAAGGCCAGGACCTGGAACGGACCCGTCACGGGCAACGTGAGCACTCCCACGGTGTCCGGTCAGGACATCGTGGACTTCATCGTGGACGAGACGGCGCCCGAGTCCCAGGTGCAGAAGCCCGCGGCGGGCGACTACGTGCAGGATCTGGCCATGCTGTCCGGGACCTCGAATGCCGACCTCTCGCAGGCGGATACCTATTATCTGCGCGTCACCTATAACCCCGGGACGCTGCAGTTCTGGAGCGGGGCCGCTTGGAGCGCGACGCCCACGGACCTGCCGGTGCTCGTCACGGGCTCGACCGGGGCCGTGCGCTGGCAGTTCCCGTCCGGGACTTGGCACGCCGCGCCGGCCATCAGCGGTCTGTCCGACGGCACCGTGCTCGGCATATCGTTCCAGGCCAAGGACAACGCCGGCAACCTGGAGCCCGGGACCACCATCTACGTGACCAAGGACAAGATCGGCCCCAACGTCACCATCACGACCCCGACCGGGAGGGCCTACGGCAGCGCGACCCAGCCCTTGACCGTCAGCTCCGGCACCTCGCAGGATTCGCCGGCCGGCGTGGACCGCGTGGAGATCGAGCTCCGGCTCAAGGACGGGAGCAACGGGATATGGCATGCCGAAGGGCTGGGGTGGACGGTCGTGACCTCGAGCTATCACGTGGTGACGGACACGGACGATTGGTCCTTCCCGTCCCCGCCGTGGATCCCGAACAAGGAATACGAGGCCGAGGTGCGCGCCTTCGATTTCGCGGGGAACCAGTCTCCCACGGGACAATCGAACCAGATCGTATCCTTCATCTACGACACGAACAAGCCCACGAGCACCATGGTGGTGCCCGCCCACAACGCGTTCTACCCCAAGGGCCAGCCCGCGGACTTGAGCGGGAGCGGCTTCGACTGGGTGGACGACGCGGACACCGAGGCTCAGACGGACATGGCGCGCGTGGAGGTCCAGATCCAGGACGGCGGCCTGTACTGGAAGGGGACGCGCGCCTTGGGCTTCCAGGCGGATCCGGGCTGGCGCAAGGCGAACATGACCGGGGATAAGACCGCGGTCGTGAGCTGGACCTATCCTTCCGGGACGACGGACGAGATCCCGCTCTGGGAGCACGGCAAGCAGTACTGGGTGCGCAGCCGCGCCGTGGACGAGGCGGGGAATGTCCAGACTCCGGTGATCGAGCATCGCTTCACCTACGACGCGCAAGCCCCCACCACCACCGTGAGCTCCCCCTACGACAACGAGTACGTGCTCGCGTTCTCCTCGATCACGGGCACGTTCGAGGAGCAGCTCTCCGAATCCGGGATCAACGCCATCCAGATCGCGGTGCAAGACGACCTCACCGGCAACTTCTGGAACGGGACCTCCTTCGTGACGTACAACGCCGGCACCTGCTGGAAGCCGGCCACGAGCCGCGACTACGACGCGGACGTGGATACCTGGAGCTTCACGGACTCGGCCCTCAGCGACGCGATCCGGGCCCAGGTCCTGGGCCGCGGCGTGCCGATGAAGTACATCGCCTATACGAGGGGGACGGACTTGGCCGGGAACGCCAACCGGGAGACCGGCTCCGCTCCGGCCGCCGGCGGGAGCAGCTTCAAGGTCGATTTCTTCCCGCCCGTGTCCTTGGCCACGTACCCCGCGGCCGGAGCGTACCTGCAGCGCGGGATCACCCCCATCGTCGGGACCGCGGAAGACCAGCCCGGCGGGTACGGCGGGGTGGGGCTCGACCTGACGGCCGTGCTCTTGAAAGCCATGCGCATCGACAGCCTCGACGACAGGCGCTACTGGAACCTGTCCAACTGGAACGCGGTCACGGACCAGGGCTTCATCGTGCAGACGATACCCAATACGGGTTCGCCGGGCATCGAGGAATGGAAGACCAAGGACGGCCCCATGCCGGAGAGCGCGTTCGCGGACGGCTACCGCTACGAGGTCGCGGCGCAGGCGGTGGACCTGCTCGGGACCGTGGAGGCCGACGTCACCACCATCACCTTCATCGTGGACCGCTCCACCCCGACGGCCGGGTTCCTGGTCCCGGGCGAGGCGTCGGTGTACCTCAGCACCGACAGCTTGAAGTTCTCCTCCGGGCCGCTGGGCGAGGCCCTGGTGGGCGGCAACGTATTCAGCGGCGTGGATAAGATCGAGCTGCAGGTGGAGGACGTGTCCCAGAGCCCGCATTCCATCCCGGGCAACGAGGAGTGGTGGAACGGCGCCCTGGGCCTGTGGCAGGCGGGGGAGACGCAGTCCACGGCCGCGGTGCACACGGACTCCTGGACCTTCGCCGGTCTGCCGCCGAGCTGGGTGCGCGGGGACACCTCGCCCAACGGGCGGACCTACAAGCTGCGCATCCGGGCGCACGACAGGGCCGGCAACCAGGGCACTTTCCCGGACTCCTACACCCAGGTCGCGACCCTGACCTTCGACGGCACGCCTTCGACCTCGGCCATACTGTATCCCGCCAAGCCGGACAATTCGATCCTCAACACCCTGACGCTCATCTCCGGGAAGGCCCAGGACGCGCTCGTGAACGCGTCCTCCGGAGGCGTGAAGGCGGTGTATCTGAGCATCATGAGCGACGTCAGCAACCCGGCCGCCGGGGAGGACGCGTGCGACCCGTCGCTGCCCGGACATTTCTATGACGAGAATGCCGCAGAAGGACACGAATGGGACAGCACTCTCCGGGTCTGGAACCCGGTCAGCTACAACGAGGTCACCAAGGAATGGGTGTTCAGCTCCTCGAACTTCGACCTGACCCTGGACCCGAACTGCAAGTACGTCGTCATCTCCAGGTCCGTGGACCGCGCCGGCAACACCCGGCCCGATCTGCCGGACGCCGGGGAGGACGACTACCGGTTCTGGATATTCCAGCCTCCGCCCGCCGACAGCACGGTGGACGTGCCGGCGATCTTGGAGCGGTACAACCAGATCGCGCAGTTCCGCGGAGGGGCGAACGACAACACCTTCACGGTGCGCGTGCAGACCCAGCGGCTCTCGGACAACCTGTGCTGGGCCGGCACCGTGGGCTTGGGGGGCTGGAAAACCTGCGACGCCACCACGGACAGGGAGGTCGACACGGTCGGCGGCCCCAAGACCTGGACCTATCCCTATGGGACCGATACGTTCCCGTCGCTGTCGAACAACACCACCTATCAGGTGATGGTGACGGGCTACAACTTGGCGGACATCCCGGAGACACCGCCGAACCTGGTGACTTTCTACGTGGATAAGACCTCGCCGACCAGCAGCGTGAGCTTCCCGGCCCACCTCGGTTACGCGAACTCCCCTCCCAAGATCGGAGGCCTCACCAGCGACCCGGTCAACGATGGAGTCACCGCCGGCATCAAGGACCCCGACGGCGTGGAACTGCGCATCGTGCGCATGCTGAACGCCAATGAGTGGAGCCACAACGAGGACAAGTGGATCTCCGGCGCGGTGACTTATTCCACGGCGAACTACCACCTGGCCGGAGCCTCCTGGACCTTCCTATCGCACGCCCCCGCGACGACTTGGATCGACGGAGAGCGCTACGAGGTCTCGGTCCGGGCCATGGACAAGGCTTTCGGCGCGGTGACGGGCAACCAGGAGGTCCCGGGGAGCCCCATCTCGTTCCGCTACGACCTCTCCAAGCCGACCGCGACCATCACCTCGCTCGTGGCCGGGAGCACCTACTCGGTGCTGACCGTGAGCGGCACCATGGACGACCCGAGCTACCTGGACACCAGCCCCGGCCAGATCGACTACGTGGAGCTCCTGATCAAGGACCACGTGGTCGTACCGCTCTACTGGGACGGCGACTCCTGGGAGTCCGACGTCGTCTCGACCCGGGCCGTGCCGGGGGCGCACGATTGGAACCTGGTCAACAAGCCGGCCCTGCAGGACGCGCACTTCTACACCATCGTCTCCAGCGCGGTGGACAAGGCGGGCAACGCCCAGGTGGGCGGCAATTGGCAGGTGAACGCCTCCTCGGTCAGCTTCTACGCGGACATCTCGGCTCCGGTCATCACGTGGAGCAACCCGCCCCACGGGACTTATTTCACGAACGACCCCGGCGTGGTCTCGGGCGTCGTGGAGGACCCCAACGGGGAGCGCAGCTCCGGCGTGAAGAATAAGTGGAACGTGGAGACGCAGATCAAGTACGTGGTGGGGAGCACGACCTACTACTACGACAACACCGGGCAATTCCTCTCCTCCCTGGATGAGAACAACTCCTGGTTCTCGCCCATGGGCTTCACCCCCAAGGGGGCGTCCTCCGGCACGTGGGTGTACTTCAACCCGGGCGATCTGGACCAGAAGTGGGAGTACGCCCGGACCTACACGATCTCGGCCCGGGCCAAGGACAACGCGGCCCCGACGCCCAACCAGTCCGGCGCGTTCCGGCTCTACGACGTGGTCATGGACACGACCCCTCCCCTCGCCCGGACCACGGGCCCGAGCGACAAGTGGGCGTACCGCAGCGTGAGCCTCGCCAGCGGCCCGGTGACGGACAACTACGACGGCGTGGCCGCGGTCAAGCTGCTCATCAGCTATGTGGAGGCCGGGACCACGTACTACTACGACGACACCGCCGTCCCGGTCGGAAAGTTCGCGGCCGCGTATCACGAATTGTCCGCGACCGTGAACAACGCGGGCTCGGTGAACACCTATTGGACCTATGCGGATTCGGACCTCATCAACGGGGACTGGGCCTTGGGCAAGGTCACGAACCGGGTCTACCGCGTCTACGCCTTCGCCTGGGACCGGTGCAGCAACCTCCAGGTCGTGGGCTCGACTGTCAGCTTCATCATGGACAACAGCGCCCCGGTCGGGGACGCCACCCGGCCCACGGACGGCGCGTACGTGGGGAGCGGGAACTACTTCTACAGCCCCGAATTGAGGCCCTTGGGAGCCATGATCGGCTCCTCCGCGGACGTGCCCGTCTACCCGACGGACCCGGCCGGGTATCCGGAGGCCCAGCCGGTGCAGGTCGAGGTGCGCATCGCGCGCAGCGGGAACGCCCCGAACTACTACTGGGACTCGGTCGCCAAGGATTGGGTGGGGGAGGCCGGGGCGGTATGGTCGGTGATGGACGGGACCGCGCCGTTCACCTACGCGGCGGACCGCCTGCCCGGGAACAGCCTCGGCTGGCCGGACCACGAGGTCATGGCGGTGAACACCCGGATCACCGACCTCGTGGGCAACCTCTCTCCCATGACCACGCAGTACTTCACCTGGGACTCCAGCAGGACCATGGCGTACATCGTGTATCCCTCTTCCGCGTTCTCCCGCGACGTCAGCGTGGTGCAGGGCACCGCCAACGACCCCCGCTCAGCGCTGGCCTCCCTGGGCATCGGCTCAGGCATAGACGGGATCGAGGTGTCGTTCTTCAACAACGACCCCGGCATCAAGCGCTGGTGGAACCACAACCAGTTCCTGAGCTCCAGCCAGTTCTGGATCAAGGCCGCTTCGGCCCCGGAGACCACGTCCGGCGCCTGGTACAGCCTGAGCGCCGCCACCGTCCCGTTCATGACCGGGACCGAGTACTCGGTCAACGTGCGGGCCTCGGACCGGGCGGGCAACTACACCTCTCCCGTGGCGAGCTTCACCTTCATCTTCGACAACGTCAAGCCTCTGGCGAAGAGCGTGGATCCGCCCATCCAGCCGCCGCCCGCCTCCCCGGTGCAGACCATCAGCTACCTGCCGTATATCAGCGGCACGGCCGAGGACACGGTCGGCTTGAGCCATGTCGAGGTGCGCATCGGGTACAACGACGTGGACGGGACCCTGTATTGGAACCCCGGCACGGACTCGCCGCAATTCATCCTCTCGGAGTGGCAGTCGTCCGCATGGTTCCTCTCGTCCGGGACCGTGGACTGGTCCACGGGCCCGTTCGCCGCCGGCTTCTTCCAAAGCAACAAGAGCTATTCCGTGCACGCGCGCGCCGTGGACAAAGCGGGCAACGTCTCGGACTACTCGGCTTCCACGTTCACGTTCACCACCGAGATCCCGTATTCCTACGTGGTCTCCCCGGACACCTACGCTTTGTCCTCGTTCGTCAACATCCGGGGCACGGCGAAGGACGAGGTCTCCACCATCGAGAAGATCTGGGTGGGGGTGCGCCACCTGGAGAGCGGATACTGGTGGGACGGCTCCTCGTTCCGCAGCAACCCGGCCGGCGCCATCTGGAACGAAGTGAGCTACATGAACGCCTCCCCTCCCTATGATTGGAGATACGAGGGGTCCCTGACGCAGGCGAAGCTCACCCCGAACTCGCAATACCTCATCGTGAGCCGCTCCTCGAACACGGCCGGCAAGATGGAGAACTACGGCGCCTGGGGCGGCAACCACGGCACCGGGCGCGACCGCACCATCGTGTTCGACCAGCAGCCGCCGTACTCGCTCATCACCAAACCCGTCAAGGACAAGACCTATACGAGCATCGCCTCCATCACGGGCACGGCCTCCGACCAGATGCCGGGAGCCGGGATCCCGGACCGGTCCAGCGTGACGGTGTCCATGCAGGAGCTCAACGGCGCCTACTGGAACGGCGGCACGACCTTCACCCTCGCCACGGAGAGCTTCTTCCGGGTGGACTCGCTCACGAGCCTGGGCGGGGGGCTGTACGAATGGGCCATCCTGCCCACGCCGGCGGGGACGCTCCCCGCCTTCTCCACGGGCAAGACGTACAGGGTGCGCGTACACGCGGTGGACAGCTCCAGCCCCACGGTCAACCCCGAGGTCGTCGTCTCCTCGATCACCTTCAACTACGAGACGACCAAGGCGTCCGTGGCCGTGACCTATCCCGAGGATACGAAGTTCTACAGCTTCCTGCCGACTCAGACCACGACGTTCAACGGTACGGCCGACGACCAGTTCGGGGTGCGCGTGGCCTCCTTCTCGCTCAAGCGCCTCTCGGACAACCAGTACTGGGACGGGTCCGACTACACCTCGGGCTCGGAGCTGTGGTTCACGGCCCAGGAGCCCTTGACCACCCTGGACGGGGTGCATCACACCTGGGCCTTCTCGACGACCACGTTCCATTTCCAGGACAATACGCAGTACGAGGCCAGGCCCAAAGCGGAGGCCAACTCCACCCTCGAGCGGGTGGGCAACCCCATCTCCTTCACCATCGACACCACGGAGCCGACCTCGGAGGTGAACCTGCCCACGGGCCTGAGCCACCCGCAGAGCAGCAACCAGTACGGGACCTACCTCAACGCCCTGACCCTCGTCACGGGGACGGCCGGGGACCCGAACACCTATAAGTCCGCTCCCAAGGCCGTGGAGGTGCGCATCCGCAACACGTCCAACAACCGCAAGTGGGACGGGGGCGCCTGGGACTTGGTGACGGGCAACGAGCACTGGCTGTCCACCACGTTCATCCCGGGGAACCCGGACCGCTTCGAGAAGACCGCGGGCATGCCTCCGGCCACGGACACCCCCGCGGGCTTGCAGACCGGGACGCTCTACGAGATCAAGGCGCGGGCCATCGACAACGCGGAGAACACCCAGGGCAACCTGACGCCGCTGGGGCAGGGGACCACGTTCTTCTTCGACAAGCAGTCGCCGACCGTCAAGCTGAACCTGCCGCACAACGACGTGAACTACCCGGAGCTGGTCAAGTACTGCGGCCCGAACAACTACTGCATGGGCCTGACCACCCTCACGGGGACGGCTTCGGACAACCTGAACGTGCGCGCCGTGGAGGTCCGCATCCAGCGCCAGCAGAACAGCTGGTATTGGATGAAGGCCAACGGCTTCGCGGCGGAGAACACGGCGGACGCCTCCTGGACCGTGGCCTACGACTCGCGGTCCGTGGGCGGGGAGTTCGTGTGGCGCTCGACCGTGGTGCCGGTGTTCGAGAACCAGGAGTACTACCTCCACACCCGCGCCGTGGACGCGGCGGGCAATATCCTGACCTATTCCACCGCGACCTTCGTCTACGACAACATCCCGGCGGTCTCGCTGACCACGAGCATCGTGCACATGTCCACCCGGCCGAGCCTCTCGGGCATCTGGGGCACGGCCACGGACGGGACGGCCCGTCTGCCGAACCTGGACTACGCCAACCGGGTGGACGACGTCCGCATCGTGCTGCGCCGGGCCTCGGATGACTGGTGCTGGAACTGGTTCAACGCGTTCATCCAGGACTGCTCCTTCGTGGAGTCCATGGATCTGGCCGGCGCCGCTCCGGACTACACCTGGTCCGTGGTCACCAACATGCCTCCCCCGAACAACACCGTCGCCGGGCTTCAGACCGGGACCAGCTATTACGTGAACGTCCGCTCCGCGGACGGAGCCGGGAACTACGAGACGGGGTTCACGACCAAGTCCTTCATGTTCGACAACCTCAGCCCCCTCACCACGGTGACGCTCCCGGCGCCGGGCGGCTTCTACCAGCCGGTGGACCTGGGCCTCCTGCAGGGGACGGCGGCGGACGCCCCGGCCGGGCTCTCGGAGATCCGGTTCAACATGTACGACGTGAACTCGGCGCAGTGGTTCGAGGGCGTGTCCACGTTCTCGCTGGTGGGCGAGCCCTCGGGATGGGCCACGGACGACCTGGTCTGGTCGCGGTCCATGGGCGGCAAGGAGAGCACCGCGTTCGTGGACGGGCACACCTACAGGATCAAGGTGTTCGGGACGGACAAGGTGGGCAACGCGCAGGACAAGGCCACGGTCCCGCAGGCGAGCTTCCTGGTGGACGACACCTATCCGACCGCGGACGCCACGACCCCGAACGGGCTGGGCAGCACGGAGGAGGACTCGGTGTTCCTGAGCGGGTTCGCGCAGGACGTCACGCCCTCGGGCCCGTTCCCGGGCCTGTCCCAATCCTCCATCGCGGCCGCGACCGAGATATTCCTCTCCATCCGGAGGACGGACTCCTTCACCGACACCTCGCCCAAGGACACGGACTACTACTGGAACGGGTCCACCTGGGTGGTGAACTCGCCGAACGTGGGAGACAACACGGCCATCTGCGTCAGCGGCGGCCTCCCGCCGGACTATCCGGGCGACCCGGCGAACTGCCGCTGGGTCAAGGCGACCACGTACAACAGCGAGACCCATGCCTGGACCTACACGGGCCTGGGCCCGGAGCCGGCCCCGAGATGGCCGCGCGGTAAGGTGTATTTCGTGCGGGCGCGGGCCAGGGACAAGGCCCTGAACCTGCTCGAACCGGCCGAGCTCACGGCCGCGCCGCACTACTTCAAGGTCGCGGCGCAGGCCCAGAAATTCCTGGTCGAGACCGAGCTGGGGCCGTACGAGGCCGGGACGGCCAAGACGGTCAAGGTGACGGCGCTCGACGACCAGAACAACGTGGCGTCGAACTACGCCGGGATCGTGCGCTTCACGGTCACGGACAGCGGACCCGAGGCCCGCGACAACGGGCTTCCCAGCGACTACTCGTTCCAGCCGGACACGGACTACGGGGTCCACGAGTTCACCAACGGCATGACCCTGCGCATGGCCGGGGTGAACCGCTCCATCAAGGTGGCGGACATCGGGAACCCTCTGAAGTCCGGCAGCGTCAGCGGCATCCGGGTGACCGCGGGCGAGGCGGAGCGCCTGCTCCTGGTCCTGCCGGGCCAGTCCCCGGCTCCCGGCACGCCGAGCGGCCGCAGCGGGCAGGTCTCGGTCAGCACGGCCAACGTGACGTTCTACGCCTCGGTCTACGTGACGGACCAGTTCTACAACACGGTGGAGTCCAGCGAGCCGGCGAACGTCACCCTGACGCACAACGACCCCTACGCCTCCGCCATCTCCCCGGGCCCCTTCACCAACGGGGTGATGAGCGCGGCCGTGACGCTGAAGGCCAAGCGCGGGAACTGGGTCGTGCCCGGAGCCACGCCGGAGACGCAGCTCACGGTGTCCGGCGCCGGCGTGGAGGACCCGGCCTGGAACCGGGGCACGCTGCGCGTGCAGGCCAACATCAATTCCGGGACCAAGCGCCTGCTGCTGCGCCTGCCCGGCGAGGGACTCGACCCCGGCTCGCAGACCGGAAAGACCTCGGCTTTGCCCGAGGACCAGTGGGCCGGCTCCACCTTCACGGCCACGGTCTACGCCGCGGACGAGCTGTTCAACCCCTACGAGGAGTGGCAGTGGCAGATGCCCGAGGTCTGGCTCGACGCGAGCACGCCGTTCACCTCGGGTTTCGGCTCGACCAAGACCCTGACGCTGGGGACCACGACCTATCCCGTGTACGTGCTGGCGGCCTCCACGACCACGCGGATCATCGCCAACACCCTCACCGCCCCCTTCGTGGCGAACTCCACCATGGTGGCCGTGTACCCCGGGTCGCCCAGCAAGGACTACGGGGCCAAGCTCCAGCTCCTGCTCCCCGGACAGACCTCCCAGCCCGGGTCGCAGAGCGGGTACTCCGGGGCCCTCGCCACCCTGAACGCGGGCAGCACCTACTACGCGACCATCAACGTGGTGGACAAGTTCTACAACGTTCAGCGCGGCACCCCGACCATGACCTTCTGGCCCGAGGTCGAGATCCTGTTCAACGACCCGCACGGGGCCAATATGAAGGCCTGGCAGACCATCCCCGAGGAGGCGTTCATCGATACGCTGGAGGGAGGGGGTAAGACGTTCAAGTTCATCCCGGTCACGCGCACCTGCCCGACCTGCGACCCGGTCCTGGACATGATGACGGTGACCGCCGCGGATACGGGCAACAACGGGCCCAAGTATCCGTCCGCGGTCACGAGCGGGGTGGCCGTGAACCCGGGGTCCGTGGAGAAGATGCAGCTCATCCTGGCCGGGAGCTCCACCGAGGTGCCCGCCGAGGGCACGCGCCTGGGGAAGAGCGGGACGCCCGGGGTGTTCAGGGCCGGATACAATTACTCCGTGACCCTGCGCGGCGTGGACAAATACTGGAACCGCACCGGCGACAACCGGCAGGTGGAGATGACGAGCTCGGACATCTACGGCTCCACGCCCACCCGCAAGCCCCTCGGTGCCGGACAGCTGGTGACTATCGGGCTCATCCCGCGCACCGCCACCACGACGCTGACCCTGCAGGCCATCGATACGAGCGGCTTCACCTTGGCCACGCATACCATCTCCGGCCTCACGGTGGAGCCCGGCGAATTCTTCAAGCTCATGACCCTGCTCCCCGGCGAGACCTACGTTCCGGGCAAGTATCCCTATGATACGGGCACGACCGGGGGCAAGGTGGCGGCTTCCACCGATACTCCGGCCGGCAAGCCGTTCACCTTCACGGCCATGGGCGTGGACTACTATTGGAACTTGGTGGACGTGTCCTCGCAGGTGACCATGGGCACCTCGGATCCGGACGCCTCCATCCCCGCGCCCACCCTGGCGCTGGAGCATGGAGCGACCTCGTTCACCTACAGCCCGATGCGGGTGGGGGACCAGACCGTGGTGGTCTCCATCGCGGGGGCGAACCCCGCGGACGTGGAGTCGAGCACGTCCACGACGTTCACCGTCGAGGGCTCGCGCCTCTCGCTCGTGGTGCAGGGCGAGACCCCGGCCCCGGGCGATGTGGACAACGAGGGGCGCTCCGGCGCGCCGGACGGGGACCTGGGAGACGGGGCGGACGGGGACCCCTTCGTGGCGGGCTCGCCCTTCAATCTCACCGTGCGGCTGACGGACGCCAAGTTCAACCTCCTCCCCACCGTGGCTCCGGTCGACCTGCGCTTCTATTCCGACGACCCGTACGCGGTGCTGCCCGCCGCGACGCAGCTCGACATGGACGGGGAGAGCGTGTTCCAAGCGCGCCTCGCGTCCGCCACCCAGGCGGGCTCCTCTATCTGGGTGGCGGCCTACGGGAACCCGAACATCCAGTCCTCGACCCATACCGCGCTCGTGGTGGACCCCGCCGAACCCGCCCGGCTGCTGGCCCTGGCCAGGTCCATGTGCCTGCTCAAGGGCTCCACGGACGGGATCAAGGGAGTGGCGGCGTCCACCGTGGCCGGGCACGCGTATCCGATCCAGGTCTACGTGACGGACGCGTACAGCAACCCCATCCTCTGCTCGGAGTACCCGTCGCGGTGCTATAACCCGGTCGTGGAGCCGGTGCTCGGCGACCCCCACGCCCCCGCCCCGGTCCCGGCGCAGATGACCCTGGCCGGCGGCTCCGGAACGGTCAACGCGGTCTTCTACACCAACACGGTGGTGGACCCGATCGGAGGGCCGTGGTCCGTCGGGATCTCCACAGTGGGAGGCGGGCTCGAGCTCTCATCCGCCACGGTCGGCGCCATCGTCGTGGACCCCGGCCCGGCCTACGGGCTGCAGGTGCTGGTGCCCAACGAGGTCGCCAAGCCGGGAGACCTGGTCCATCTGGGCCGCACGCCCGACACGACCACGTACCAGCTGGCCGGGGCCACGTTCAACGTGACCGTGAACCTGGTGGACGCCTACTACAACCGGATCAAGCCGGGGACGGACACGAGCTTCAGGCTGAGCTCGGACGACCCGAACGACAAGCTCTCCTCGCTCGGGGTGATGATCACGCAGAACGGGCAGAAGATCTCCACCATGACGGCGCTGGCGACCCAGAACATGGTCTCGGGCTGGTCCGTCACTGCTTCCACCGCCACGGGCGACAACATCCAGGCCGGGACTTCCTCCCGTTTCGCGATCAAGCCCTCGACCGCCACCCAGTTCATCATCCGCATCTTCGGGCAGAACCAATCGGACGGACTGGGCATCACGGGCGATCCCAGCACGCAGACCGCGGGCAAGCCGGTGCTCCTCACGGTCTACGGGGTCGACCCGGGCTACAACCAGGTGGCCGGGCTCACCAAGAACGCGGGCGAGGGCATCGAGCTGAGATCCGACGACCCCTTCGCGCAGAGCTCCTGGACCTTGACCATGACGGACGGCATGGCCACGGCGGGCGTCACCCTCTACACCGCGGGCACGAGGAAGTTCCAGGTATGGGACCGGACCGGCCAGAGCCCGCTGCTGTCGACCGTCGTATCCAGCACGTTCAGCTTGGTGGCCTGGCAGGCCAGCAAGCTGCGCGTGCGCGTCCCGAACGAGTACGAGGTCCCCGGCTCCACCCTGACGGGCCGGGCGGGCCCGGTCCCGGACCAGCCCGCGGGCTCGACCATGACCGTCACGGTGGACATCACGGACCAGTTCTGGAACCTGACGCCGGGCGCGTCGCAGAAGATCCGCATCGTGGCCACGGACCCGCACGCCAGCATCACGCCGTCCACCCTGACCGTGCTGGGTCAGGCCACGGTGGACCTGGTGTTCCGGCGCAAGGGCCCGGCCCAGATCCGCGCGGAGCTCGAGGACCCCGCGTCCGAACCCTCCCTGGAGACCGATACCAGCACGCCGGTGAACATCATCGCGGGCAATCCCTGGCGCCTGCTGGCGATCCTGCCGGGAGAGGAGTTCGACGAGGGCTCCACCACCGGCAAGAAGGGGGTCCCGGACACGACGGGCCTCGCGACCGGAGTCCCGTTCAAGGTGACCGTGGGGGTCATCGACGAGTTCTACAACCTCAAGCCGGACTGGCCCACGGTCGTCAAGCTCAAGGTGCCGGTCGGGTATCAGTTCGCGGTCAGCGCGCCGACCGCTCCCATCAACACCGCGACCGCCATGACCGACCCCGAGGCCCTGCCCACGACCCTGCTGGCGGCCGCCACCTGGCACCGGCTCATCGCGGAGGACTTCAGCGGCTCCGGCCTGCTGGATTCGCCGTACTCCTCCACCTTCACCGTGCACGCGAGCACGCCCTACGGCATACAGCTGCTGCTCCCCGGCGAGCAGAACGCCGGAGGCACGGGCGAGTATCCGAACGGCGGGAAGATCGGGACCATCTCCACGCGGACCGCGGGGGTCGAGTTCACGGCCACGGTGAACCTGGTGGACCGCTACAACAACATCGTGGCCAACCTCCCCATCGCCGGCGACCAGCCGCAGGCCTACGTGCAGACGAACGACGTCTACGACATAGACCCGTCGACCCAGGATTTCCCCTCGGGCGCCAGGAGCATGGGATTCTCCACCACGCTGGTGACGAAGACGACCGCGGCCGTGCTCTCGACTTCCGGCGGCGGCACCGTGCGGAGCTGGGTGTGCCCGGAGCACGCGAACGGCGTGTGCCTCGCCGCGGCCCCCGCCGCGGTGAGCAAGCCGTTCAAGGTCTACGCGTCGCAGGCCGTGGCCCTGCAGATACTCCTGCCCGGAGAGACGGCGGCTCCGGGCCGGTGCGACGTGCACACGCCGAAGGACATCTGCCAGCCCTTGGAGGGCGGCCAGGCCGGGAAGCTGGGGAGCGCGACGCCCTTCGCCATGACGTCGCCGCCGTCCGCGTTCCAGGCCAGGGTGCGGCTCGTGGACGCCTACCATAACCTGGCCACTGAGCTCACGGGGAACTACAAGGACACGGAACCGCCCGCGACGATGCCGCAGGTGCAGGTGCGCATGCCTTCGGATCCGGCGGCGGGCTTGCCGAGCCCGGTGACGCTCCAGATCGGCGAATGGGCGTTCAGCATCACCCCGCGCACCGCGGCATCCACGTATACGGTGACGGCCGCCACCACGGAGTTCTCCGCCGCGTCCTACTCCTCGGGCACCTCGGCGCAGTTCTCCGTGCACCCGGGCCCGGCGCACCACCTCAAATTCGTGAACGTCCCGTCGAGCTCCACGGCGGGCATCGCGCTCAAGGACGTCATGCTCGTCGCGATGGACATGTACGACAACGTGCTTTCCACCGGTCCCAACATCTACTTGAACACGGCCCAGCTCACGGCCGAGGTCTTCGCCGCTCCCCAGGACGCGGAGTTCAACCCGAGCGCGCTGATCGCGTTCGGCGCCGGGGACATGGGCATGAAGGACCTCGACAGCACCTTCGTGCTGAAGAAGGCGGGCAGCCGGTGGATCAAGGCCGCGCAGACGACCAACTCGAACATCAACACGGACGTGCCGGGCCGGCCGTACGTGACCATCAATCCGGCGGCGGCGGACACGGTCGCGGTGGACCCCGGCCCCACGAGCGCCGTGGTCCAGGTGCGCTCGGGCACCAAGCAGCAGCCCGGCATCCAGGAGATCAAGGGGCAGCTCTCGGACGCGTTCAACAACACCGTGGTGTCGACCTCCCTCGTGTACGTGCAGATCGTGGACACCGTGGGAGTGGTGGGCCAGCTCGCGTACAACCCGGGCTCGGGCTGGACCTCGATCGTGGGGATCTCCTCCCAGATCTGGACCGACGAGATGGGGCGCATCGGCGCGGTCACGGGGAGCTCGAACGCCCCGTTGGGGTACTACGTATCCTCCCACGCCGGCGATTCCGCCCGCATCTGGATCGGGACCTGCGCCGCTCCCTCGGACCTGTACGCTTCCGGGCATATCCAGACCAACCGGAACCTCTCGGCCAAGCTCTTGACCATCGGAGGCAAGCCGAGCGCCCTGGCCCTGGTCTCGGTCACGGCGGCGGCCCCCGTGGGCGGGACTCCGGCCACCGGCGGCTCTTTCGTGGTGGAGCGGCGCGACGATTGGGGCAACTCCACGGACCAGGGCGTGACGGACATCAACCTCAGCCTGCCCGCCGAGCAGGTGACCGTGCACGCCGACGCGGGCTTCCAGCCCGGGATGGCCTATTCGGTGGAGGGCGACTACGGGTTCATGGAGCCGAACTCTCCCTACAACTACCAGGCCTCGCTCTCCATCGCGGACGGCATCAAACAGGCGGCCTTCCGCTACCGCGACAAGATGTCCTCTTACTCGGGTCCGGACCCCGAGAGCAACACGGGCGCGGGCGGCCGCCCCGGGTGGTGGACGCTGCAATTGCTGCCCAGCGACACGGGCATCAGCTCCGCAGCCTTCCAGATGCGGCTGAGCCCGGACGTGGTCGAGGTCCTTGGCTTCGGCAACCCCATCAACAAGCAGGAGGCCGGCCGGGTGTACGACGTGGGCGGGGTGACTCTGCGCACGTTCCTGGCCCAGACCCAGGACCTCTTCGGCAACCCCTCGGTGGCCACGCGCACCGTGACCGTGGACCTGTCCACGGTGACCCGGATCCCTTCGGAGGCCAACGACTCCTTCTCCTTCTCCGCGTCGAGCACGATCGCCGCGGGCATCGCTCCGGTGTTCGAGGCGCCCACCAGCACGCTGACGGTGGACGTGGGCCAGTACGAGGCCGCCTTCTACTACCTGGATACCCGGGCGAGCGACTCCTACCCGCCCGGCCCGCTGAAGCCCGTCATCGGCATCTCCGACGCGTGGGGCGTGCTGACCTCGTCGATCCAGCCCGTGAACATCCTGGCGCGCATCATCAAGCGCGTGTCGGTCCGGCCGCTCGCGCAGCCCGCCCTGCTCTCCGGCACCACGAGCCAGACCATCTACCTCCAGACGCAGGATGAGTTCGGCAACCCGTCCGCGGTGCAGCCCGGGCAGGAGGACGCGGGGGAGAATCACATCCTCTTCAAGGCCTACTCGAACTCCACGGGCCGCACGCAGTTCTCCTCGCCCGACCCGGGCAGCTTCGTGTCGTCGGCCACCGCCGTGACCGGGCTGGCGAGGCTGCTGACCTGGAACTACACGACGACCTTCTACCTCATCGACACCGTGGTGGGCCCCACGACCTGGAACCTGACCGTGGCGCCGGTCCGCAGCGAGCCTTCCTGGACGATCGTGCCGGCCACCTACACGGTGCGGCCCGGGCCTCCGGTGCAGGCGCGCTTCACCTCGCCGGCGCGCTTCCTCATCGCCGGGACCACGGTGCAGCTCTCCGAGACGACCGGCCTGCCGGTCGACGCGTACATCGACGTGGAGCTCTACGACGAGTACGGGAACGTGACGTCCTCGAGCTGGGCGTTCCACACCGTGCTCTTCAAATCCCAGAACTCGAGGACCACGCGGGCCGGGTTCGATCCCTCCAACAAGGTCGAGGACGGGGACAACTGGCCGTTCGTGGGGCCGTTCAACTCCCCCTTGATCCTGACCATCGCGCCCTATCAGACCAAGGCGCGCATCTATATGTGGGACACGGTCGTGGGCACGAGCACGCTCCAGGCCTCGGTGGTGCGCCAGGACGGCTTCACCATGCCCACGGTGACTCAGGCCGAGCAGATCACCCCGGGACCCGCGGACTACATCACCCTCTACCACGCCTACCCCCAGGCGACTCCGCTCAAGGTGAACGTCCCCGGCGTGGTCAGCCGGATGGGGCCCGCAGGGAAGCTGCTGGGCGTCGTGCTGCGCGACCGCTTCGGCAACATCGCGTCCGGGCATCCTCTGAACAAGCAGTACTTCGATGGCCTGGTGCTCTTCGGGACCTCGGGATCGACCTCCTCGGTGACCCTCAAGGACCTGACCGTCAGCACCACGGTGCCGAGTTCGTACTGGTTCCGCGGCGAACTCGACGCGACGCCGGGCGTGTACAACGGCTTGCAGATACAGGACTCCATCGTGGAGGAGCTCAGGCTCTACGCCACGGCGCAGGCCTACCCCGACATCTACGGCTTCACGGGGGACACGGGCAGGGTCTTCAACGACCCCGCGGCCTCGAACAGCCAGGGAGGGGTGTCCGCGGCCGACGGAGAGTTCTCGGACGGGCACCTCTTCACGGCGGGCATCGTGGTCATCCCCACGGACCTCGCGCCGGCGAAGAACCCGGACGGGACCACCACGACCGAGAAGCTGCAGGTCGGCCAGTCGCGGCCGGTCATCCGCCAGGGCGACGGCAACAGCACCCAGTCCCCGGATCCGGTGCAGATGCTGCGCCTGTCCATGTCCGTGAAGCCCGCGAGCGCCACGTTCCTGACCGCGAGCCTCGCGGGCCTGCAGGTGCAGAAGTCCGGGCTCCTGGACCCGGCGCGCGTGACGGAGATCGCTTTGTACTTCGACGAGGACAACAACGGCCTCTTCGACACCACCAACGACGTGTTCGTGGGCAGCGGGGCCCTGGTGGGCAACGGCTGGGTCTTCGGGGACACGGAGAAGGGGCTCGTGCCCCTGCACGACGCGGACCCGGCGCGCGCGACCTTGACCACGCAGGGGAAGAACTTCTTCCTGACGCTGAGGATGGCGACCACGGGCTACGCGCCCGCCGAGCTCCCCTCGAGCCTGGGCCTGACCATCGCGGCTCCCTCGGCCGTCGTGCTCTCCACGACCAGCCAGGCGGGCGTGGCGTCGAACTCCTTCGCCATCAAGACCGCCACCTCCTCGGTCGAGCGTGAGGCCGCGCTGATACGGGTCACGGGAGAGAGCATCGCGGCCTATTGGTCGCCCAAGGACGAGGGCGGCGTTCCCCTGCCGTTGTCGAGCTACACCTACGTGGACCAGGGCGCGAGCTTCGTGGGCTTCCTAAAGGTCCGGATGTGGACGGACAACTTCACCGGGACCCTGGGGACTCTGCGCGTGGTGCACGCGGGCGCGGACTCGGACGTGAAGGCGGTCCGACTCTACGTGGACACGGACGCCACGGGCGACCCGAGCCAGGGCGACGGCAAATTCCAGTATTCGGTGGACAAGGAGATCACCGATTACCAGAATCCCATCACGTTCTCGGGCCAGACCGTGAACCTGGCGCTGAAGATACGCCCGGAGTCCGAGGACCCGTACAACGAGGCGCAGCGGACCCTCTCGGTCTCGACGATCACCTACTACGTGGTGCTCGACATGATGCCCGGGGCCTCCCCGAACCTGACCCACCGCGTGGAGGTGAGCGGGGATCAGAACGTGATCCCGCTGGCGGGCAACGGCATCGTCCAGGCCTTCTCCGCCGTCGTCTCCACCTCGGTCAGCGTGCGGGCGACCGCGGACCTTGCGTACGTCTACTCGGTCAACAGCCAGGGTTGTCCCGATCCGGACGGGGTCTGCGAGGCGCAGGAATACACCGACGCCGTGGCGGGATCGATCTCGCAGGCGCTGCAGGACGCTCCGGTGGCCAAGTTCACGTTGAAGGCCTACACCGGGGCGGCCCTGCTCTCCGGCCTCAAGCTCGACCGCTGGACGCACTCCTCGCAGGTCAACCGCGTCGCCATGAACAGGGCCTCGGACGTGGAGGACATCAAGATCTGGCGCGATATCAACGGCAACGGCCTGCTCGACGCGGCCACGGACCAGATCGTGTCCCCGCTCTCGGGCGTTCTGCACCGCTTCGAGCAGGGGGTCCTGCGCACCGCCATCAGCTCGACCACCCCGGGGCCCATCGACGTCCCGGTGAACAACATCGCGACGTTCTTCCCGGCGGACGACCCCTTCCCCTCGGTCCCGCAGAGGCTTGTCCTGGGCGACGAGCAGACGGACGAGACCAAGAAGGAGATCATGCAGTGCTCCGGTATCTCCATCTCGTCGAACGCGTGGACGAACTGCCTGCGGGCCCAGGAGGGCACCAGCCAGCTCAGCTTCGCGAGCGGGACGGTGATCTCCGGGCCCGCGCGCATCCCGATCGTGGGGCTGGGCGGCGGGCAGACCATCGACGTCGCGGGCACGAACCTCTTCGTGTCCTTCAACATAAGCCCGCTGGCCAGCGTGTCGGACGACGCCAACCTGGGCGTGATGATCCCGAACACCTACTATTTCATCATCCAGTATCCCAAGGCCATGGACACGGCGAACGTGGGCCTGCCCCCGCCCGTGACCTCGACCGGCAAGACCCTTTCTTTGGTGAAGTCGCTCAAGGAGTACTCGGACAAGCTGGTGGTGGTGGCCACGGACACGGCGGATGTCGACGCCTCGGCCTCCTACCTGCAGCAGAAGTCCACCTGTCCGGTGCTCGCGTTCACGATGTACACGGACGTGGGCGACGCGCTCTGGCGCTGGGTGCTCATCACGGCGACCGGGACCTCGGCGGCGGTGGGCGCGCACGTGAGCGACGTGAGCCAGGTGGGCGTGTGGCTCGACGCGAACAACGACCGCCTGTTCCAGCCGGCGCAGGACCAGCTTTTGGGGACCGGCACGTTCGGCAACTACGGCAACCCCTCGGTGGCGCGCGTGAACCTCACCTCGGCGAAGAGCATCTACACCCCGCAGAAGGTGGAGAAGGACCGGACCTCGCAGCGCTTCTTCGTGACCTATCTCATCTCGGCGGACGCGCAGACGAACGACCCCGTGACCCAGGAGCCGCGCACCCTGGGAGCCACGCTCCTAGACACCGGGTTCCCGCAGAACAACCCGTCCGTGGACGAGCCGGCCGCGAACGCCGTGTCCCTGCCGAACCACTACGACCCGGCCTCGCCTCTGCCCTTCGTCGGCAAGCAGAGGCCCATGATCGCGGCGCCGCAGACCATGCATGTGAAGGCGACGCCCATGTTCTCCTCCAGGGAGGGGACCTTCCCGGCCCCCATCCTCGGCTTCTCGGTGACGGCCTCGACTTTGACCGAGGACTGGATCGTCTCGTCCACGGCGGGGCTGCCCTCGGGCGGCCCGACCACCTACATGACCGTGGGCGAGGAGATCATCAGCTACGACGACCTCGTGACCCAGGAGGTCCCTCCGGCCTCCGGCAACTGGGTGGGCGTGCTCCAGGGGGTGCACCGCGCCCGCCTGGACACGGCGGCGCAGGCGCACTCGACCGGCGCGATCATGGGCCCGAACCTGGAACAGGGGACCCTGAACGACGCGGTGCTCAGGCTGGAGGTGCGCAGCGGGAACTTCCAGGTGCAGTGGGAGAAGCTGCGCCTGCAGTTCGAGATCCCCTCGGCCGTGAACGTGGACGACGACAACAACATCTCCCTAGTGAGGCTCTGGAGGTCCGAGGAGCCGCCGGGGGATCCGCGCTTCAACAGGGACCCGGCCACGGGCGCCAACGAGACCGACTTCCTGCTGGCGTCGGGGAAGGTGGTGAACGGGACGGTGCTGCTCGACATCCGGGACCCGGCGCTCCTGAACGCGGACTACACCCTGGTGCCGACCTCGACCAGGACGTTCTTCGTGACCGTCGACATCGACCGGGCGGCCACTTTCTCGCACGAGAAGCTGACGAAGCAGAACCAGGTCACGGGGCGCTACTGGCCGCAGAACTCGGACTTCATCCTCGGTCCCGCGGGCGCCGGCCACTCGCCTTTGGTGGCGGCGAGCGTGCATTCCCCGGTGTTCCCCATCGTGCCGACCCTGAACACCATGCAGGTGAGCATGTCCCGCTTCTCGCCCAATTCGGCCCAGCAGAACGAGACGAACGTCTCCATGGTGAAGATCGTCGCGCAGGCGGACCGGAACACGGTGCGCTGGCAGAGGATGCGCTTCGACCACGTCGGCTCCCCCGGCTTCCTGGACACGGACGTCACCCTGCTGCGCGTCTGGCAGGACGGAAACGGGGACGGGTTCTTCACGAGCGCGGACCTCGGCAAGGACGCGGCCGGCAACTACGTGAACATGCTCTCGCTCGGCAGCGAGAACTTCGAGGGCGGCTCCAAGGAGATCGTGTTCAAATCGCCGGTGGTCGTCGGCACGATGCCGGCGGCGTTCTTCGTGACCTACGACTTCTCCCAGTTCGCCGGGGTGGGCACGGCGCACGGGCTCTCCATCACCAACACGGGCTATTTCACCATCGAGGTCCCCCATGGGGTGGCCTTCTCGAGCCCGACCTTCGAGACCAACCCCCTTGTCCAGATCACCAAGGTCCCGACGATGGTGACCCTGGGCGTCAACGACATCGTGTTCACGGACAAGATGGAGCAGGTCGGGCAGGCCCAGGCGGACGTGACCTTCCTGCGCATGAACCTGTGCACGGACGTCAGCACGGCCTACTGGGAGAAGCTGCGCGTGGAGCGGGGAGGCGGGTCGAACGACATCACCAAGCTCTTCGGCCGCAACACCAACGTGGGGTTCATCCGCCTCTGGAGCGACTTGAACCTGAACGACCGGCACGATTCCCTGGACCTGAACATCTCGGAGGCCGAGACCGTGCTGGTGAGCGCGACGACCGGCTATCAGACGGCGCTCTCGTCGGCCCAGACCGAGCCCTTCTGGATGGTGGTCGCCTCGACCCAAGGGTTCCCGCCGAGCGGCAGGGGCTATGTGTGGGTGGGCGGGGCCGAGCTCATGCGCTTCGCGGCCATTAGCGAGGGCTTGCTGGGTCCCACGACTTACCCGACGATCCTCGTCGCGCGCGAAAAGGACGGCGGCGGCTACATCGGCGCGCGGGCGCAGAAGATGGGCGACGGCCCGACGCCGCTTTTGACCCACCCGGTCGGGGCCCGGGTGCGCAAGGTGGACCTCTTCAACCAGGAGAACGACAACGACCTGCAGACCACCATCGAGCTCTCCATGAAGCAGACCATCGCTCCCACCCCGAACGTCTACTTCCTCACCTACGACATCGGCGCCACGGCGGTGAAGAACGACAAGGTGGCGGTGAACATCCTGGACAAGTCCTGGATCGGGGTGAGCATCCCGAACGACACCATGAGCACGGTGTATAGGGGCGTGACCCGCGAGGCGGTACGCGGCACCGAGACCGGGACCTATCCCTTCAAGGGGACGCTGGTGCCCATCCAGCCGCTCACCCTGCTGCTGGAGGCGCGCAATATCGCGCCCGGCGCGGCCACCGGCGGACAGACCAACGTGAGCCTGGAGCAGTTCACCCTCAAGGTCAACTCGGACTTCGTGCGCATCGCGCAGGTGCGTCTGAATCAGTCGGGAACGGTGGACAGCCCGCCGGTCGAGGGCGCGGGACAGGGGGACGCCAAGCGCGTGACGGTGTGGCTCGACGACGGCAACCGCGCCTTCACCCCGAACACGGACAAACTGATCGGGGAGGTCGTTCATAACGGCCTAGCCGGAGGCTCGGCCCAGTTCGACAACGGCAGCGCCCTGGTGGACCTGGTCGTGGACGGCATCCCGTACCTCACCGTGAGCACGAACCCGGTGAACGTCTACCTGGCGGTGGACATCTCGACCGTGGACGCGACCGGCCGCAGCACGCTGGGCGACAAGGTCGGGTTCTCCCTGGAGGCCTTCGAGGACATGCTCGGGCCGAACGCGGCCCAACTGACCGCGGCCTCGGACGAGTCGAACGAGGCCTACTTCCCGGCGCGCTCGGGCCTGGTGAACATCTCGACGGCCATCATCCCGCTCTCGAACGAGGTCCCGCCCATCGTCATCGCGGACAACGGCTACCCGGCGTTCGCCCTCCTGGACTCCTCCGGGAACGTGGTCGTCTCCACGGTCACCGGGCGGCCCGTCCCCGACGAGAGCCGATGGATCTGGGTGGATAGGAGCGCGGTCGCCGCCCTCGACCTGCAGGCGCAGGAGCCCCTCATCGACCTCAACGGCGACGGAGTCCCGGACAACTTCGACTTCCTGAATTGCGGACTCCGGCAGCAGGTGAGCCTCACGGGGACGGAGGTGCCGTCCATGGATGTGGACGGCGACGGCCTGCTGGACCTGGACATCAATTCCGACGGGATCCCGGACGTGGTGAGCGCCGACGACCAGGGGAACCTGGTCTACTTCGTGAGGGACGCGGACGGAGCGATCGAGCCGGTCTCGGACCAGGGGCTCGCCCTCTCCGCCTGGAACCCGGACAGCACTCGGCTGACCGTGTCTTGGGCCCTGCCGTCGTCCACGGAGTCCTTGGGAGGCTATCAGATCGCGGTCGGCAAGAGCTTCTCGGAGTACAACGCCTATACGGTCAATTGGCGGAACGTCGGCAGCGTGACCTCCGGGACCGTGGCGGGCCTGTCCTTGCCCATCCCGAAGGTGACGCGCCTGAGCCAGCCCATGACCGCGGCGGACACCCACCTGCACGTCGAGGACGCGACCAAGCTGCTCTCGCGCGGCAAGATCGCGGTCGGCTCGGAGCTCATGGGCGTGAGCCGGGTGAGCTCCACCGAGTTCCAGATCGTGACCGGCGAGGCGGGTTGTCCGTCCGGCTCGGGCCGCGGCTGCAGCGGATCGATGCCGCAGGTGCACATGGCCGGCGAGCTGGCGTCCGACCAGATGGTGCTCGTCTCCGTGCGCGGCTTCACCGGGACGGCGGAAGCGCCGAGCGGGTACATGCCGTCGGAGGCGGGCCGGCCCATCGTGATGTTCCGCATCGACACGACGGAGCCTTCCTCGCCGGGAACGGCCACCCCGCAGGTGCCGGTCGGCCAGGCGAGCGGCGGCAGCTTCGTGGTGAACTGGGACGCGGCCACGGACGCCGAATCCGACATGCTGGCCTACGAGCTCCAGGAGCGCAACGACACGAGCCCGGTGTGGAAGACCCTGGGCATGATCCCGGCGAAGAAGGTCGGAGGGGTGATCAACAACGCCTACAGCGTGGGCAACCCGGCCAGCAACCCCATGGAGAAGCCGCGCGCGGCGGGCCAGTTCCTCACCTACCGGGTGCGCGGGTTCAACCAGGCCGGCTTGCCCTCCTCCTGGTCGACGGAGTCGAGAGCCGTTCCCACGAGCGTCGTGGAGACGGTCGTCTCGAACGTGTCGAACTACCCGAACCCGTTCGACTCGCGCAAGGGAGGGCCGGAAGGACGGACCGTGATCACCTATACCCTGGGCGCGGACGCGGACGTGGAGATCATCATCTACGACCTGCTGGGCTACGTGGTGCGCAGCTTCAAGTTCGCGCCCAGCCAGCGCTTCAACGGCAAGCCGGTGTCCTGCGCCGGACCGAACTACGTGGAGTGGGACGGCAAGAACGGCATGGGCCGCAACGTGTCCAAGGGAGGCTACATCGCCCGCATCAAGATCGGGTCGAGCCTCGGGACCGAGACGGTGATCCGGAAGATCGGGGTCATCCACTAGTTGGGCCTTGACAAGTCAAGGTTTTGGGCCTATACTCTGAGTAGAGGTACGGGGACGATAAAGGCAAACCCGTCGTAAGACGGGGGCGCAAAGCCATGACCCCAGCAGCCGCTGGGGAGTCAGGCTACCGAAACCGATGGAACCGAGAGCCGAAGCGGGCCGGTTTGCCACAGCGATGCGCGCGTGCGCGGCTGTGGTTTTTATTATAGGAATAACCGGTTCCTCTTTCGGCGAGTCCGGGGGACAGCCAGGGGCCTTCCTGCAGTACGGGGTGGGCGCCAGGGCCTTAGGGATGGGAGGCGCTTTCTACGCGGTGGCGGACGACGCGACCGCCGCCTACTGGAACCCGGCCGGCCTGGCCAGCCTCCAGCAAAAAGAGATGACGCTCATGTCCGCGACCCTTTTCGAGGAGACTCAGTACCAGTACCTCGGATACGCCCACCCGACCGCGACGAAGGGCACCTTCGGCCTGGGCATCACCATGCTCAAGAGCGCCGGGTTCGAGAAGGTCAGCGCGACGTTCGACGCGGCCGGCGACCCGACCGCGGTCAACGCGGAGGGGAGCTTCTCGGACAACCAGCGCGCCATCGCTTTCGCCTGGGGCAAGCAGGCCACCGAGACCATCAGCTTCGGCCTCGCGTTCAAGAACGTGACGCGCCAGCTCGACTCCTCCTCCGACAGCTTCATGGCCATGGACATCGGGGCCCTGCGCCAGATGAGCCCGAACTACCGCCTGGCCTTGGGCATCCAGAACGTGTTCAGCAAGGCGAGCGGCGACACGGACGATAAATTCCCGGTCATCGTGAAGCTCGGCAACAGCCTGAGCCTGTTCAAAAACCGCCTGGTGCTCGGTTTCGACCTGCAGAAGTCCCAGACCTCGGAGATGAACTGGCGCTTCGGCGGCGAGTACTGGGCCGCGCGCTGGTTCGCCATGCGCTTCGGCCTGCTGGCCACCCCGACGATCCAGGAGACGGACTTCGGGTTCGGCTTCCGCTTCCGCCGCATCCAGATCGACCTGGCCCAGGGCATGCACGACCTGGGCGGCAGCACGCGCGTCTCCATGGGCTTCCGCTTCGGCCGCTCGCGCGAGGACCGGTCCGAGGAGCAGGTGAAGGCTCTGTCCCAGCAGGGCTTCGACGCGTTCAAGGAGGGCGATTTCCAGGCCGCGATGCTGCGCCTGAACCAGGCCCTGGATGCCAACCCGAACAACAAGCAGGTGAAGGCCATGGTCGGACGGCTTCAGACCGTGGTCGGGTTCGTCCCCCAGGCCACGGGCGGCGAGGAGTACGTCGGCTACGTCCGCAAGGGCGTCATCTCCTACGTGGACGGCCGCGACCTGCGGGGCGCGGTCAACTCCCTGCGCTACGCCTACAACATGAACTCCAAGGACGAGAACCTCCTGAAGATGCTCAACCTCGTGGAGAACGAGGCGGGCGTGAGCGAGATCACCCGCCGCATCGAGGGCCCCGAGCAGTTCACCTTCGTGGACCAGAAGATATACGACGCGCGTCAGGCCATCTACGACGGCAAGTACGACCTGGCCATCCGCAGGACGCAGGATGTCCTGGACCTCGAGCCCAACAACGTGACCGCTCTGGAGATCATGGGCTCGGCCTTCTTCCTCATGGAGGATAAGGAGAAGGCCAAGACGGTCTGGAAGAGGGTCTTGGACATCGATCCGAAGAACAAGACGGTAGGCGAATTCATCAAGCAGATCCAGTAGAATCCCCCGGCCATACTGGATTTTCTCAATAATTTCGCAAGTTTTTATCATGTATTGTATTGAAAATTTAACATGAAGGGCCTAAACTCAATCCTATGAGCCAGCTTCGCTGGTCAGCGTTGCTGTGCGCCCTAGGGGCTCTGGCTGTCCGCGTGGCCGATGGGGCCGCTTCTTTGCCCAACATGCAGCTCATAGACCTCAAACGCGAGATGGTCCGGACCCAGGAGGAACGCATCCAGAAGGACATCCTGGACCGTCTGCTCGGGCGGGGGAAGGCCAGCGCCGTGGTGGACCTGGAGGTCGACCTCCGTCAGCGCCGAGAGGAGCAGACCCGGGGCGGAGCCGGCATGGCCGAGCAGTACAAAGAGAAGGGGGCCAAGGGCATAGGCGCGGTCCCCGCGGAGGTCATACTCCCGGGGGTCTACCGTCAGAGGAACGTGCTCGACCCGACGCGCCCGAAGCCCGAAGCCATGCAGGGTCAATCCGCCCAGCAGGCCAAAACGGAAGAGGAGGAGCTCTTCACCCAGAACCTCTACGTGACCACCGCTTCCGTGAAGGTCCTGCACGACGCCGCCGTCGCGGATCTCGTGAAGAAGGACATCCGCGAGAACATCGTCGAGGTGATGTCGCCCTTCAGGAGACGCAACGGCGATCCGGCGATCACGCAGGCGGATGTCTTCTTCGTCCCGCAGAAGCCCCACGCGGAGGTCGCCGCCGCCGAGGAATGGATCGACCAGCTCAAGAAGCCCGACGTCTTCATCCCGCTGCTCTACGCCCTGCTGGGGCTGCTGCTGCTCTTGTTCCTCTTCGGGCCGTTCGCGGGATTCCTGAGGCGCTACACCAAGGCTCTGGCCGAGAAGCCGGCCGCGGAGATCAACGTCGAGTCCAATATCGAGCCTCCGGAAGAGGAAGGCGAAGGAGGGGGAGGCGGAGGGGGGGGCGGGGCCGAGGAAAGCAAGATGGACATCCTCATCGGACGCAAGCCCCCCGAGGCGCCGCCCCCGCCGCCCGAGGAGGATGAAGAGATGAAGAAGTTCGAGCCCTTCGCCTACATCAACGAGGAGAACCTCAAGCGCCTGGCCAACCTCTTCCTGCTGCGGCGCGAGGAGCCGTGGCTGATCGCCACGGTGCTGAGCTACCTCAAGCCGGAGTACGCGCGTCAGGTCCTGACCGCGCTGCCCGTGGAGCTGCAGTCCAAGGTGGCCTTGGAGGCCCTGAAGGTCCGGCAGGTCACGCGCGAGCAGATACAGGCCATCGACCAGGACATCAAGGAGAACGTGGACTTCGTGGTGGGCGGCATCGAGCGTCTCACCCGGATGCTCGAGGAGGCGGACAACCAGACGCGCTTGAACATCCTCGAGTACCTGAAGAACCAGAAGCCCGTGGTCTACGAGCATGTGCGCAAGGCCGTCCTCCTCTTCGACGACATCGCCGAGTTCCCGGACCGGGATATGCAGGCCGTCGTCCGCGCCCTGAAGGCGGAGGACATGGCCAAGGCCCTCCAGGGAGCGCCGCCGGAGGTCGTGAACAAGTTCTTCAACAACATGTCCGCGAACGCCGCCTCGCTGCTCAAGGAGCAGATGGAGTACACGCGCGACATGACGCCGGCCCAGATCGAGGAGGAACGGGCCAAGATCATGGCGCAGATCAAGGCCATGGAGAAGGACGGCAAGATCAAGGTGCGCGGCGAAGGACAGGAGGCGGGCGGCTTCCAGGAGGTCTTGGCCACGGAGGAGGTCCGCCTGCCCAAGCTGGGGGCCAAGCCCGGGAGCTCCTCCGAGGGGGCCGAGGATGAGGCCCTCTCCGGGGCCCTGCCGGACCTGGCGAAGCCGGTGCGCAAGGCCGAACTCGACCCGGCGGCGGCGGAGCGCTACTTCCAGTCCGGGATCCAGTTCCACGAGGCCGGGCAGTTCGACGAGGCGGTGCGGAGCTTTCGGCAGGCCATCGAGCACAACCCCGAACTCTGGGACGCTTACCAATACATCGGGACCGACCTCTATCAGATGGGGAGGGCGTCGGAGGCGGTCATCTACTTCGAGAAGCTCCTCGATCACCGCCCAGACCCGCAGCTCGCGGCCTGGGTCGAGAACGTGAAGTCGCAACTCAACGCGCAGCAAGGGAGCAGCCATGGCTGAAGAACTTCCCAAGAAAGGCGATCCAAAGGTCCCGCCACTGCCCGCGTTCCTGTCGAAACCCCAGGCGCAGGCGCCCAAGCTTCCTCTTCCGCCTCTCCCGGGCCTGGGCAGCGCGTCTGCTCCGCAGGCTCAGGCGCCTCAGCCGCCCATGATGGCGCAGGCTCCATGGGCTACGGGATATCCCCAAGCCCCCGCGGGTGTTCCTTATATGTACGCGCCGCAGATGCCGGTCTACATGGCGCCTGCGCCGCAGGTGCAGGCCGCCCCTGGGGCCCCATATGCCCCAGGGACCGAGGGACTAAGGAGCACGACTTCTCCCTCGGCCCCTCCGCCTCCCCCGGACGCCGATCGGCGGATCGTCGAGCTGGAGAAGAAGCTCCAGCAGGAGCGCGAGAAGGTGCTGATGGCCAGCCTCAAGGCCCAGGAGGAGAAGACGGTCGCGGCCAGGGTCGAGACCTCCATCAAGGAGATACAGGACAAGCTGCGGCGCGACAGGCGCGACGCGGAGCAGGAGGAGAGCCGGCTCAAGCTCGAGGCCCGCATCCAGGAGCTCGAGGCCCGTCTGGTCCAGGAGCGGGAGACCTGGGTCACCACGCTCAAGGGGCAGATGCAGGGCCGCGAGGTGGCGGACAAGGAGATCGAGGGACACTTCACCTCCCGCATCCAGGAGATGGAGCGGCGCTGGCTGGAGGAGAAGGCGCATTGGCAGCGGATCGTGTCGGCCAAAGACGAGGAGCTGCGCAAGGCCCGGGTCCAGCTCGAACGCCTGGTCGTCGTCGAGCCGGAACTGCAGAAGGCGACGTCGAACGCGAAGCTCCTGGAGGAGCGCCTCGCCGAGATCTCGAAGTCCCACGCTCTTTTGCAGGCCAAGGCGACGGCCGCCGCCGAGCGCGAGGGGGAGTTCCACCGCCTGAGGGCGGAAGCGGACCGCGCGACCGAGGGGCTCCGCGTCAGCCAGGACCGATTCGAGAGGGACATCGAGGCCGTCCGGAGCGCGGCACGGGACCGCGAGCAGCGCTTGGCCGCGGACAACGAGCGGCTCCAGAACGAGCTGGCCACGATCACCTCGCGCGTACGCGGGGAGTACGAAGGCGAGATCCGCCGCATCCGCGTGGAGTACGAGACCGATATCAAGAAGGCCAGGGCCCAGGCGGATCTGGCCACGGCGGCCCTGCAGAGGCTCCGGGCGGTGGCGGGCGCGTTGGAGAAGCAGGTCGCCTCCATGCGAATGCAGGCGGAGGAGGCCAAGAAGCTCAAGGAAGAGGTCCAGCGGGTCAACGACCGCTACAAGGCCGAGTTCCTGGTCCTGCAGCGCCGCTGGCAGGACCGCGAGGCCGAGATACGCAAGGAAGCGGAGGGACGCTCCGCCGCGGAGCTCGCGAAGGCCAAGGCCGAGTCCGAGAGGCTGATGGAGGCCGAGAGGACGAAGATCAAGCTGAGGGCGCAGGAAGAGATACAGCAGCGCGTCCTAAAGGCGGAGGAGGGCCTCCGGCGGGAGCTGGAGGGGGCGCTCCTCTCGCGGGAGCGCGCCATCCGCGCGGAGATGGAGCGGGAGCTCGGCGAGCGCAGCCGGAAGGTGCAGGCCGAGGTCGGCGAGGTGCGCAAGTCCTTGGAGGCCGAACTGGACCGCAGGGGGACGGAAGCGGGCAAGCGCGACGCCGAGTGGCAGGAACGCCTCGTCAAGAAGGAGGCCGAACTCGTCGCGGCCCGCGCGGCTTTAGACGAGGCTCGGGGCCGCCTGGCCCAGACCGAGGAATGGAAGGCCGAGTCCGCGCGCGAAAAATTGTATCTTGAGAAGACGTCGGCGCGGCTGGCCGAGCGGGTCCGGGCCGTGGAGGCCGAGACGGGCGCGCTCAAGGCGAAGCTGGCCGCCGAGGAGCGACGGACCCGGGAGCTGGAACTCCAGGGCGAGGCCGCGGCGAGGGCTCGGAGCTCCGCCGAGGAGAAGACGATCGAGGCCGAGAAGCGCCTGCTCGCCGCCGAGACGCAGTCCGGATCGGCCGAAAAGGCGCGCAAGTCCGCGGAAGACGAGAAACTCGCGCTCCGGGAGCAGATGGCCAAAGTGGAGGCGGAGTACGGCAGGCAGATGGAGACGTTCCGGCGCAAGCTCGACCTGACGCGGCGCGACCTGGAGGCGAGGTTCCAGGAGGCCCAGTCCGAGCGCGACGCGGCCCTGCGGCAGCTGGCCGAGGAGCGGCGCAAGGAGCCTCCCTCGCTCTTCGAGAGGCTGTTCGGGGGGAAGAGGAAGCAGCACCAGGCCGCCCCTGAGCCGCCGCCGCAGCCGCCGGTCCCGCCGACCGAGGGAGCATGATACAACTGACGCGATTGAACGGCGGGACCTTCGTGCTGAACGCCGAGCTCATCGAATGCGTGGAGGGCTCCGGGGACAGCAGCGTGGTGCACCTGGCCACCAACAACCGGTACATCGTGCGCGAGTCCGTGGACGAGATCGCGCAAAAGGTGATAGAGTACCGGAAGAAGGTGAATTCGGAAAAGAAGGCCGTCAACCCGATACAAGGGTTCGAGCGGAAATAGGGACCTATGGACATCGCAACCATAATGGGGATCCTGGTCTTCATCGGCCTGGCCGTGGCCGCCATACTCCAGGCCGAGGGGGTGAAGGGCTTCATCCCCTTCGCCAACATGGAGGCCCTGCTCCTGGTCATGGGCGGCACGTTCTGCGCCACGCTGGTCAACTACCCGCTCAAGCAGATCGTGGGCCTGGGGAAGATCCTGCGCAAGGTGATGTTCCAGTCCTTGGAGGATACCACCTACATCGTGGGGACCTTCGTGGGCCTCGCCCAGAAAGCCAAGCGCGAGGGCTTCCTCGCCCTGCAGGCGGACCTGGCGACCATCGAGAACGATTTCTTGAAGCGGGGCGTCCAGATGGTCGTCGACGGGGCCGACCAGGAGTTCATCCGGAACATGCTGGAGACGGAGATCGGCTTCATCCGCGAGCGCCACAAGATCGGGCAGGAGATCTTCAACGCCATGGGGACCTACGCGCCCGCGTTCGGCATCATCGGCACGGTCATGGGCATGGTCCTCATGCTCAACTCGATCGAAGACGTCAAGGCGGTGCCGCGCCGGATGGCCCTCGCTCTGGCCGCGGCCTTCTACGGCCTGGCCTCCGGGTACCTGCTCTTTTTGCCCATGGGAGGCAAGCTGCGCCGCCGGTCCGAGGAGGAGCTCCTGGTCAAGGAGATCGTGGTCCGCGGGGTCCTGCTCCTGCAGAGCGGCGCCGCCCCAAGCGTGGTGGAAGCCAATCTCAAGGCCTACCTGGAGCCGGCCCAGCGCATCCTGATCCGGAGCCAGGAAGAGGAGGAGAAGCCCGCGGCCAAGTAGCCTATGCCCCTTAGAGCCCCCAAGGGATTCATCGACGAGAGCGACCCCAAGGTATGCCAGATAGGGCATCCGGCGCCTCCCTGGCTGGTCAATTACGCGGACCTCATGACCGAGATGGTCTGCTTCTTCGTCATCCTCTACGCGCTCTCCGCGTCGCTGGACAAGGGCATGCAGAAGGGGCAGGAGGAGATCGAGAAGATCATCAAGGAGGAGGGCCTCAAGGGCGCCAAGGTCGAGATGACCGAGGAGGGGCTCAAGGTCACGCTGGAGGAGCAGAGGGGGGACGTGTCCTATTTCGAGAGCGGCTTCGCCGAGGTCACGGACACGATGCGGGATGTGCTCGATAAGGTGGCCCCCGCGCTCAAGACCATGGCCATGGGGAACAAGCAGATACTGGTCCAGGGCCACACGGACGATGTCCCCATCCACAACGACTATTTCTGGTCGAATTGGGAGCTTTCCACCGCCCGGGCCACGACCGTGGTGGAGCATCTCGTCCGGGAGAAAGGCCTCCCGCCGGCCTGCATGGCCGCGGTGGGCTTCGGCGAGTTCCAGCCGGTCTGCCAGGAGGCCACGCCTGAGTGCCGGGCGAGGAACAGGCGCGTGGTGTTCCTGGTCAAGAGCCCGGCTTTGAGCGGGGTGAGAGAGTGCGCGGCGGGTCCCGGCGTTCCGAGTCCCTCCACGGGGCTCCGCCAGGAAGGGGAGGAGCCCGTCCGCTCTCCCCGGCCGAGAGAGGAGCCTCCCACATGAAAAGAGCGGGCCTCTTGGCCGTCCTTCTGGTCAGCGGCTGCATGAACATGCAGATGGGGAAGGGCAAGAAACAGGTCGTTTTGAGGGACTTCGCGGAAGGCCGCGTCGCGCAGGTGGTGGTGACCGACCGCCTGACCGGGGCGAAGGAGATGCTCTTCATCTCCATGCCGCAGAAGTCCATGTTCCTGGAAGGCTACATCCAGGGCGTGGTCACGGACTACGACGACAACCCCATCCAGGGAGTCGTCGTGCGCGCCGTGGCCGAGGGCGAGGCGAAGATCGTGCAGAAGGGCGAAGCGGCCTTCCAGACCACCTCTTTCGACGCCGGGGTGAGCGACTCCAACGGGATCTACCGCATCCGGTTCAGCCTTCCCCTCATCAAGAACCGCGTGGACATCCGCGGCAAGCTCCACTACAACCCGGGCTGGGAGCAGGAGCTCTCGAACCTGGGCAAGGCCTACAAGCCGCAGGTGGACGAGACCCCCTTCCGCCTCTTCTTCGACATGAGAGACGGTATGCTGGTCTTCTCCGAGGGCATCCGCAAGGTGGTGGTCAAGGCCGAGGTCAGCCGCGAGGCGAAGGGGCGAGCCCTGCCCGGCGCAGCGGCTCCGGCGGCGGGAGGGACCGCGGCCGAGGGCGAGAAGAAGCCAGAGGACGACATCTTCAAAGCCTTCTTCGGGCAGTGATGGGCGGACGCCCAGGCGGACGCCCGGCGCTTGACAATACTCCACAATCGGCGTACAATAATGGAGTATGGTCAAGAGACTACTTTCCCCCTCGAAGACCAGCAGCTTCTTCATCTTCGGCCCTCGCGGCACCGGCAAGACGACATTCCTGAGGGATTGGGTCGAAGGGAAGAACACCCTTTGGATAGACCTTCTTGATCCGGACGTCGAGGATCTCTATTCGCGGTCTCCCGGGACGCTCGGGCAGGAGATCCGAGCCGCGAAAAACCTCGATTGGGTCGTCATAGACGAGATTCAGAAGATCCCAAGACTGCTCGACATCGCGCACGCCAGCATAGAGTCATCGCGGGTCAAATTCGCACTGACAGGCTCCAGCGCGCGCCAACTCAAGAAAGGAACCGCGAACTTGCTGGCCGGAAGAGCCTTCGTCTACGAGCTCTTCCCGCTCACCCATGCCGAACTGGGCGAGGATTTCGAGCTGTCGGCGGCGTTGCGGTGGGGGGGGCTGCCCAAACCCGCTCTCCTGCCTTCCGATGAGGACAAGGGAGAGTTCCTTAGAGCCTACGCGCGGACCTACCTTAAGGAAGAGGTCTGGGCCGAGCATATAGTCCGGCGCCTGGACCCCTTCCGCCGATTCCTGGAGGCGGCCGCCCAGTGCAGCGGAGATATCGTCAACTTCACCAATATCGCGCGGGACTCAGGGGCGGACGTGAAGACGGTGCAGTCCTACTTCGAGGTGCTCGAGGATACATTGGTCGGCATCCTGTTGGACCCCTACCATGAATCCATCCGCAAGAGGCAGAGGGCCAATCCGAAGTTCTACCTGTTCGATACGGGGGTCAAGCGGGCGTTCGCGCGCACCCTTACCGAGACGATCGAGCCTCGCGGCTACGCCTACGGGCGGGCGTTCGAACACTTCGTCATCCTGGAGGCTCATCGCATCAACAGCTACCTCCGCAAGGATTATCGCTTTTCCTACCTCAGGACCAAGGACGACGCCGAGATAGACCTCGTCGTCGAGCGTCCAGGGGCCCCGACGGCCCTCGTGGAGATCAAGTCCGCCGATAGGGCGGACGTGAAGGATGCGCATGCCCTGGAGCGGTTGGCGAGGGGCTTCGGCAACGCGGAGGCATTCCTTCTCTCCAGAGACCCCCGCCTCAGGAAGATCGGGGAGGTCTCGGCGCTGCCTTGGGATCGAGGCCTCGCGGAGATCGGCCTGGGCGCGGCAAGAGGCTCATAGGTCGGGGCCGGCGCGCGGTATTCCCCCTGTAACCCGTAAGTCGTAGAATATGGCGATGCCCCGTATAGTCGTCGCCATGAGCGGCGGGGTCGATTCCTCCGTGGCCGCAGCCCTGCTGGCCGAGGCCGGGTACGAGACGGTCGGGGTCACGCTCCGTCTTCTCGGCTCTCCCGTCCACGTCGAGGACGCCCGCCGGGTGTGTTCCAGCCTCGGCATCCGGCACGAGGTCGTGGACTCCCGACAGCGCTTCGAGCGTTCCGTTTCGGGCCCGTTCGTCCGGGAGTATCTCAGGGGACGCACCCCGGTGCCGTGCGTGGAGTGCAACCGGCGGGTCAAGTTCGGACAGCTGCTTCCCATGGCGCGGGCCTTGGGCGCGGAGTCCCTGGCCACGGGCCACTACGCCCGGCTCGACAGGGCCGGAGGGGCCGTACGCCTGCTCGCGGCCGCGGACGGCCGCAAGGATCAAGCCTATTTCCTGCACCGCCTCACCCAGAGCCAGCTGCGGCGCGCCCTGTTCCCGCTGGGCGGCATGGACAAGGCTTCGGTCCGGCGGAAGGCGCGGAGTCTGGGCTTGGAGAACGCGGACAAGGCCGACAGCCAGGATGTGTGCTTCATCCCCGGCGGGGACTACCGGAGCTTCGTCTCCCGGCGGTCCGGCCGCTCCCCGGCTCCCGGGGAGGTCCGGGACCGGGACGGCCGCGTCCTAGGCCGGCACCAGGGCCTGTCCTGCTACACGGTCGGCCAGCGCAAGGGGCTTGGGCTGGCTTCCCGCGCACCGCTCTACGTGACCAGACTCGACGCGGCCACGAACACCCTCGTGGTGGGGACTGAAAAGGAAACGTTTTCAGCCCGCTTCCGCGTGGGACGGCTGTCGTGGACCCGTCCCGGAGCCGCTCCATGGGGGCGGCCCGTTTCGGTGCGCGTCCGGCACCGGGCGCGGCTGCGTCCAGCCTCGTGCGCGAGGCTCGGACCGAGAGGGGCGGAGGTGCGGCTTTTCGAGCCCGAGAGAGCCGTCGCTCCGGGACAGTCCGCCGTCTTCTACGACGGAGAGGAGGTCCTCGGAGGGGGGACGATCGAGGAGGTCCTATGAGAATCCGTGCTCTTCTGTCCGCGGTTCTTCTCGCGGAGGGCTGTGCCATGTTCACCCCGAGAGACCCGGTCGCAACGCGGGTCTCGAACGAGGTCGCGCTCTCCGATCGACGCATGGTCGAGAGCATGACGCTCTCGCGCCTGGCCGCGATCGAGAGGAGCCTCAATGACTTCATCCAGGCCAAGCGCCGCGTCCCGCAGACCCTCGACGAGCTCATCCCGGAGTATCTCGCGGAGATCCCCGAGGTGGTCCTCGGGATCAGGGGCGTCAACGACACCCGGGGCGTGCGCCGCTACTCTCCGGAGGTGATCCAGGACGGCCAGATCAACGGGGCCATGCTGGACAACACCGGCGGCTGGGGCTACGTGTACAACCAGGACCAGGTCATCGTGTTCGTGGATTCCACGGCGAAGCGTCTCGACGGCAGCCTTTGGTACAAGGCGAGGGGGGTCTACTAGTGCGCGTCCTCATCCTGTTCGGCGGGCGCTCCGCCGAGCGCGACGTGTCCTGCGTCTCGGCTGCGGCCATCGTCAGACACCTGGGCCGCCACCAGCCTCTGTTGGTCCGCATCGAGCCTTCCGGCCGCTGGCGCTTCCAGCGCGATCCGCAGGCCTTCGCCCATCACCCTAAGCCCGCCGCCTTCCGCTTCGACAGGACTCCCGCGAGGCTCGAGGGGGTGCCGGACCCCGCGCTCGTCGTGGGCGGCGGGCACGGTCCCGCTTCCCGCCGTCTGCGCTTCGACGTGGTCTTCCCGGCTCTCCACGGGCCGTTGGGAGAGGACGGCACCATGCAGGGCCTGCTCGAGATCGCCGGGGTCCCGTACGTGGGCTGCGACGTGCTCGGCTCCTCGGTCTCCATGGACAAGGCCATCACCAAGCGGCTGGCGCGGGAGGCGGGGCTTCCCGTGCTTCCGTGCGCGGTCCTCGACCGCCCGGCGGACGCCTCCCGGGTGCGCGGCCTGCGCTATCCGGTGTTCGTCAAGCCGGCACGGCTGGGCTCTTCGGTCGGAGTCTACAAGGTCCGCGGGCCCGCCGGCCTGCCCGCCGCGGTCCGGAAGGCCTTCCGTTTCGACACCACCGTGATCGTGGAACAGGGGGTGGATGCCCGGGAGATCGAATGCGCCGTGCTCGGAGCCACGCAAGCCCCTCGGGCCTCGGTCGTGGGGGAGATCCGACCCAAGGCGGAGTTCTACTCCTACGAGGCCAAGTACCTCGACCCGGACGGGGCGGAGCTGCTGGTCCCGGCCGCTTTGCCCGCCGGACAGTCCGAGCGCGTGCGGACGCTGGCGGTGCGGGCGTTCAGGGCCCTGGGCTGCTACGGGATGGCGCGGGTGGATTTCCTGCTGGACCGGCGGAGCGGCAAGCTGTGGTTCAATGAGGCCAATACCATCCCGGGCTTCACCGCCATCAGCATGTACCCCAAGCTCTGGGGCGCCTCCGGGCTTGGATTCACGAGGCTCATCGACAGGCTCCTGTCTTTGGCCGTGGCTAGGCACCGCCGGCGCGAGTCCTTGCGCATCACACGCGACATGAAATGACGCGTCTCCGGTTCTACCTCTGCGCGGTCCTCGCCGCGCTCTGCGTCGTGGCGTCCTCCATATGGATCCGCTCGCTGCTGTCCTCTCTGCCGCCCTATGACAGGCTGGAGGAGTACACCCCCTCGCTGACCTCCCGCGTCTTCGACGCCCACGGCGAGCTCGTGGCCGAGCTGTCCATCGAGAGGCGGGCGCTGCTGACGCTGGCCGAGATCCCGGTCGACCTCCAGAACGCCGTCATCGCGACGGAGGATTCGAGGTTCTTCCAGCACTGCGGCATCTCGCCGCGGAGCATGCTGCGGGCGGCGGTCCGGAACTTCCTGGCGAGGCGCGTGGTGGAGGGGGGGTCCACCCTGACGCAGCAGCTGACCAAGCTCATCTTCCTGACGCCGGAGAAAAAGCTCATCCGCAAGATCAAGGAGATGGTCCTGGCCGTGCAGATGGAGCGCAACCTGAGCAAGGAGGAGATCTTCCAGCTCTATCTGAACCAGATCTACTTCGGGCACCGGGCCTACGGGGTGCAGGCCGCGGCCCACATCTACTTCGCCAAGAACGTCAAGGACCTGACGCTGGCGGAATGCGCCCTGCTGGGGGGGCTGGTGAAGTATCCGGGGGGGTATTCCCCGTTCCGGCATCCGGACGCCGCGGCGTCCCGCCGGAAGCTCGTGCTGGGGCGGATGCTGGAAGAGGGCTTCATACGGCGCGCGGAGATGGAGGCGGCCCTGCAGGAGCCCCTGCCGGTGGAACGCCCGGCCATGACCGGGGTCCAGGCGCCGTACTTCGTGGAGTACATCCGCCGCAGGCTCGAGCCCAAGTACGGCTACGACACGTTCTGGAGGGGCGGGCTGAACATCCACACCACGCTGGACCTGCGGATGCAGAAGGCCGCCGAGGCCGAGGCGGAGAAGGCCGCGGCGGAGTTCGATAGAGAAGCGCGCGCGGAGTGGCAGAAGCAGCTCGACGAGGACATCGAGGCCGGCATCGAGCCGCCCAGCGTGTCCACGACCCCGCCGAGCAACGTGCAGGCGGTCTTCCTGATCCTCGACGTGAGGTCCGGAGCGATCCGGGCCGTGGTCGGCGGGCGGGGAGACCAGTTCAACCGCGCGGTGCAGGCGCAGCGCCAGCCCGGCTCCACATTCAAGCCCTTCGTCTGGGCCGCGGCGCTGGGCTCCGGGATGACGGGGATGACGCTGGTCGAGGACGCTCCTTTGGCCTACTACTACGACGGGCGCGACTGGCGTCTGCTCGAGGGCGCCACGGACCAGTACGCCATCACGCTGGCGACCGCGCCCTTCGCGGGGTCGGACGAGTTCAAGGTCTGGGTCCCGACCAACTTCGACGATAAGTTCATGGGCGTCATCACCCTGCGCAAGGCCCTGGCACTCTCTCGAAACATGGTCTCGGTCCGGCTGACCGAGCACGTGGGGCCTCCGCGCGTGGTGGAGCTGGCCCACAAGGCCGGTGTGCGCTCGCGTCTCGCCCCGGTGCTCTCCCTGGGGCTCGGGACGTCGGTCGTGAGCCCGCTCGAGCTGGCGAACGCGTTCGAGACCTTCGCCAACGGCGGCATCCATGTCCAGCCCTACACCGTGGAGCGGGTGGAGGACGCGAACGGCCGGACCCTGCAGCAGCATCTGCCGAAAGAGGAGGAGGCCGTTTCTCCGGAGATCGCGTATCTCATCACGCACCTCATGAAGGTCGCGGTGGAGAGCGGTACCGGACGCAGGGCGGCGGTGCTCAAGCGTCCCTTGGCCGGCAAGACCGGGACTTCGAACGACAACCGGGACATGTGGTTCGTAGGCTACACCCCGGATCTCGTGGCCGTGGCCTGGATGGGGTACGACGATTTCAGCCCCATCGCCAAGCGGCACCAGGCGAGTTCGTCCATCGTGCCTTGGTGGACGGCCATCATGGGACAGGTCTTGAAGGATTATCCCCCGCGCGACTTCCCCAAGCCGGAGGGGATCTCCTTCCATCAGGTGGACACGGAGACCGGCATGCTGGCGCTGCCCACCTGTCCCAAGCGCGCCCTGCAGGCTTTTCTCAAGGGTACCGAGCCGCAGGATTACTGCAACCACGACCACACCCAGCCCCTCAAGCTGCAAGCGGCTTTCGGCGCCCCCGGGGACATGGGCGGCACCTTCTTCGAGGCCGAGGCCGGGGAGGGGGCCGCGCCTGCGCCTGCGGCGGGGGCGGACGGCCTGCCCGCGCTGCCGTCGGACGACGAACTGGACTCCCTGCTTCAGCCGGCCGAGGAGTAGACCCTAGGGATCCTCGGGCTGGCCGCGGTACGGCGGATGGGCAGCCTCACCGCGTCGCCGAGGCGCGCGCCGCGCACCGCGCTCACGTCCACGAGCACATGGCCGAGCCCGCAGCGTCCCACGAAGGGGACTTGCTTCCCCTTGAGCCACCCATAGTAGTGGAAAGTGCGGCCCAGGCCGATGAAGCGCTCGGCGGGCTCCATGGTGAGCCCGTCCGCGTAGCCCACGGGCAGGGCTGCCACCCGCAGGCGGCGAGGGGCCAGGTACTCGCTCGCGTAGCCGATGGAGCGCCCCTTGGGGATGTCCCGGAGAGTCACGATGCGTGCGCACAGCGTCCAGGGGCTGCGCAGGGGGATCTCCTTTGCAGTCGGATTGATGCCGTAGAGGAGGTTCCCCACCCGGACCATATCCATCTGCCAGTGCGGGAAATCGAGCAGGATGGAGCTGTTCGCGCAATGGCGGAGGATGCCCGGGAACGCGGCTTTCGCGCGGTTGGCCCGGCGCTTGAAATCCAGGAGCTTCTCCTCGGCCTCCACCGCGTTCTTGCCCGGGACATAGTCCAGATGCGCGGAGAGGCCGGCGGGAGCCAGTCGGGGAAGGCGGGAGAGCCGGCGAAGGAAACTTTCGAGCTGCTCGGGGGGAAGACCCCAGCGGCATAGGCCGTAGTCGAGGTCCACGTGGACCTCGATGGGGCGTTTGGCCGCTTTGGAGAGGGCGCGGGCCAGGTCCATGGAGTCCACTGTGACCTCCAGCCCGGCGCGGGCCGCTTCCTTGGCCTCTTCCGGGAGCGGGGGGCATAGGAGCACGATGGGGTGACGGATGCCTTTGCTGCGCAGGTGCAGCGCTTCCTCTAGATTGAGCACGCCGAGGCGGTCCGCGCCCTGAGACATGGCCAGACGGGAGACCTGTTCAGCCCCGTGGCCGTAAGCGTCGGCCTTGACCACGGCCATGAGACGCGTGCCGGACCCAAGCTGCTTTCGGACCCAGCGCAGGTTGTGCGCCATGGCTGAGAGGTCGATCTCGATCCACTTGAGCGGCCGCTTCGTCATGGCGGGAGATTATACTAGTTATCCCCGGCACCGCCGCTTTGGCGGCGGCATGAGCCCGGCGAACTGCCGCGCTGCGTAGGACGGCATCCACAGCAGATGGAAAATGGAGGAGTAGTGCCCGAACGGCACCCATAGCTGCTTCGAGTCAGGGAAGGACTCCTTCAGCTTCAACGCGTTGGCCCGCGGGACGACGGTGTCCGAGCGGGCGTTGACCAAAACGACCGGCTTGCCGCGGTTGCCCTCGCGGTAGTCCTGAGGGTCGAGGCCTTTCCAGGCCTCGCGGAGCTCCTCCGGACGTATCCCGGACGAACGAAGGAAGGCGGAGGTCATGGAGCTCTCCGCCACGAGGCCCGGGAAGTCCGCCCCGGACAGGAGCAGCACGGCTCCCTTCGGCCTTTCGTCCTGCGAATAGACCGAGGCCGCCACCATGCCCCCGAGGCTGATGCCGAAGAGCCCGATCCTGTCTTCGTCCACCAGGCCCGAGCGCCTCAGCCAGGTCAGGGCGCGCCGAGCGTCGGCCACGGACTGACGGAAGTTCTCCCCGAGGCGCTTCGCGGTGCGGGCGAGGAACACCTGGCCGCTGGGGACCGAGGGGTGGGGTTTCCGATGGAACTGGAAGGGCATCTCCAGCAGGAGGACCGCGAAGCCGCGTCGGACGAAGGCGTGCACGAAGCGCATCTCGATCCAGACGTTCGGGGCGGCCATGATCGGCAGGACCAGGATGCACGCCGGCTTCGCTCCGCCGGGACGGGAGGGCTCGGGGACGTAGAGACGGCCCCAGACGGTGGCGTTGGCCGGGAATAGGCTCTTGCGCGGCGAGGGAAATCGGACCTCGTAGACCGAGCGGCCGCGGGAAGACTCCTCCAAGCGCACTTCCGCGGGGAATTCGGCCGCGAATCCCGCTGCGAGGAGGAAGGTCGCGAATGCCTCGAGCATGAGGGAAGCATAGCGGTTCCCCGGCCCGCTGCGCCAGGTCAGCCCTTGACGAGGCGGGTGCGCCCGGTCAGACTATGCACGGAGGGTCCATGATGAAGCGCGTCCTTTGGAGGGCAGCCCTGCTCGCGGCAGCTTCGGCCGCGCTGACGGCCGCCGCCCTGTGGACGCATCCGGTGCTGCGCAGCGCATTCTTTGACGGGCTCCTGTCGGTGCTCCGGGGCTGGGACGCGGTGCACGCGGACCTGGAGCCGCACCTGTTTTTGACCCGCGAGGCTCAGCCCAAGGACCTCCGCCCCCTCGCCGAGCAGGCCCGCGCCATGGAGGATGACCTCGACGAGACCTTCACCGTCGAGGGGGGGCGGCTCTTCCTCATCGGCATGCCGCCCATCCCGTTGGGCGACGTCTGCCTCTGGCAGGGCGTGTTCGCGGCGGAGGCCGGGCTTCGCTGGTCGCTCGAGTCCACGCCCGCCAACCTGAGGCGAGCCCGGCGCGCGCTCGAGGGATTGGAGTTGCTCATGTCCAGGGGACGACCCATCGCACGGGCCGTCTATCCCGTGGGCCTGGAGACCGAGCCCCCGGGGGCGTGGTACGGCCGAGACGGGCGCTGGCAATGGAAGGAGGACGCCAGCGTGGACTCCGCGGCGGGATGGGTCTTCGGAGTGGTCGTGCTCCGGGAGACCGTCGCTCCGCTGCGCCGCAAGGCGGACGCCATGCTCATCCGGTACAGCCGGAGCCTCCGGGAGGCGGGCTACCGCTTGCGTAATTCGGACGGATCCCTCACCCGGTTCAACAGAGTCGGGGGGGCCTTCATCAACTCCCCGGTCGGGATGCTCTCCACCATGGCGGCGCTCAGAGCGGCTGCCCGGGCCGACCCCTCGGGGCCTTGGTCAATCGACCACGGCCGCTTTGTGAGCCAGGGCCAGGACCGGTGGGGCGCCTACGGCTCGGGGCCCCTGCTCTGGTACAACAAGACCACCAACCACAACATCGCCTTCCTCGCCCTGTCCGCGGCTCTGCTGACCGAGGACGCGCCGGAGCGCAAGGCGGTCTACGCGCGCGGCGTCGTCCGCCTGGGACGCGTCACGCGCAAGATGGGCGACTCCTTCTGGATCTATCTGGCCCACTGGGCCCTCGCGCGCTCCGGGATGGGCGACCCCGCCGACGAGAAGAGCGTCGCGGCATTCATAGCCGAGGCAGAGGACGATTTCAGGCTGGCGGCCATCCCGATGCGGGAATGGGACTATCCGGCCTGCAAGGTCGTCCGGGAGACGCTGAACTCGAGGCGTTCAGACCTCAGGACCCGCCTATGGCCCCTCTGGGGTCCCCGGACGCTGAGCCAGCCCCTGCCCCTGTGGCAGAGGCCGCCGGCGGATTTCGTGTGGCAGAGGTCGGCGTACGCCCTGGACGACTGGCAAGGCTACCGCCGCGACCCGCCCCAGAGGTTCTCGCCGCTGGACTTCCTCATGGCGTACCGGCTGGGCCTGGCCCTGCGCGCGGAGCCTGTCAAGCCATAGAAGAAGGCTGCCCTTCGGGCCGTCATCGAGACATCCAGAAGGTAACCGAGAGTCGTCGTCGTTCGTCGTTGGAAAGCACCTCGATGCCGTTTATGGGACGGACTCCGCGCGTTTTGGAACGGCACTCTTACGGGCTTCGGGCCCGTTCCTTTGAGCGACTTGCCCCGGCGCAAGTCGCTCAAAGGTCCCGAACAGCGCACAACGTCCACGGCGTCCTTCCCATCGCTGATTCGAGGGAGCGATGGAAAACGGCGTCTTATAAGGGCCGTTGACCCTAGCGGTGGCCCCGGGGCCACCCGAGGCACTTCATGCGACTGTGGGCGCCCACAGTCCCCTGCTCGATACTTGGGGTTTCGGGACGAAACCCCAAGTACGCGAACGGGGAGCGCGAAGTCGCCGTTGACGTTGTCGCTCGGAGGCGCTCCTATGCGTCGTAACCGCGGGGTTGCACGCGGACGGCTTTGATCCGGAAGTGCCGGGCCGAGGGCTCCAGCGGCGATTGGCCAGGGACTTGTGGTACCGCCGCCAGATGGCCTCGAAGTATTCCCATCGAGATCGTCGCCCCATCGTCGAACGCCTCCCAAAGCCTCTCGTCGGACACGGCTGCCTTTTCGATGCCCTGACGATCCGGCTTGGGGTTACATTCTATACGGCGCGATTCGCGGAGCCCCTGGCGGACGGCCGATTTGATACCATGCGGTCGCTCCCATGGTCCGAAAATCCTCCGCGGTCTCCCTGATCGCGATAGTCTCTATAGGATGTCTTGCCGCATGCGGCCGGAAGTCCGCCGAGCGACCCCCGCTCCGGTATTGGTTCTGGTGGCCGGCGATGACGCTCGACACATATAGGGCCAGCCGGTTCGATGTCATGCAGGTCGCCAAAAACGTCCATGCGCCCCTGGTCTCGACCTTCCTGGATGGCAGGCCCCAGGGGATGGTCGCCGAGGATTGGCAGGTCGACGGGACCGGCCGGACGTGGCGATTCCGGATCAGGCGCGGGCTGACCTTCGATGACGGCACGCCGATCACCCCGGAGGTGGTCGTGCGCAGCATCAGGCGCATGCTGTGGTTGACCCGCAAGGACGGCTTGGCGCTCAACGAGCTGTTGCCCGAGTCCGCGGCCTGGAGCGGGTATGAGGCCCCCTTGGGATGCCTCTATGCCGACGGGGACGCCGTCGTGTTCCACTTCAGCAAGCGGCCCCGCAACCTCTTCCAGATCATCGGCCAGCCCATCTACGGCATCGTCCACCCGAAGTGCTTCGACGGCGACGGGCGTTGGAAGGAGCCGTTCTGCACCGCGACATCGGGCCAGTATGCGATCACGGAGCGGTCTTCGGATACGATCGTCCTGCGCTCGAGGCATGTGTACCCGGAGGTGGACGACGCTCCAGACATCGTCGAGATCCACACTCCGTCCGGTGCCACAGGGGAACGCTCCAATCCGGTGACGGACGGTCGAGCCGACCTCGTCATCGAGCCCGGTTTCGCCGTTTCCCGGCGGACCAAGACGCAGCTGCGCTCCATGGGGTGGAGCGTCGTGGAGGAACCTGGCGTGGAGATGTATTTCGTGCAGCTCAACGGCAGGAGGCGTCCGTTCGACGACGGGGCGCTGCGCCGTTCCATCCGGGACGCGTTCCTGGACGCGCTGAGGCGCGATCCGCGGTTTCTGTCCGAGGACGGCGTGAACCCGTCGTTCATCCCGAAAGGCGGCGTCGGGCACCGCACGTTCCGCGTCCCCGTCCGCCCGCGCGTCCGCAAAGCGGGAGCGCGGGAGGTCGCGGTCGTCCTCTATCCTCTGGGGAGCTATCCTTTCCCGGCCGACCGGGGGGCCCAGGAGGCGGTGGAGGACTCGCTGCTCCGGGTTTTGAGGTCGCACGGGCTGACGCCGCGGGTGGAGAGGTTCACCGAAAGGTCCGAGCCGTTGAGGCGGATGGAGGAGGGGGATTTCGACGCGATGCTCCGATGGACCGGCATCCTGGTCCACGACCCTTACGCGGACCTCAGGATGATGCTCATGAGCAGGGTCGGCGCGCTGATACCGGACCACGCGGGATTCTTCCCGCGGCTGATCGCGCAGGCCGAGGCCAGCGCGGACCCGATGGAGCGGCAGAGGCTCATCGAGAGGATCAACGCGAGCATCTTCGAGGAGGCGTCCATCATCACCTTCACGCATTCGGGATTCGTCTTCATGCATCGGCCCGGCGTGGACCTGTCGCGCCACGACCCTTTCGCCGACCCGATGGAATTTAGAGCCGTGATCTGGCGGCCGACCGGCCTTGATTCGCCGAATCTTCACCTCATCCCCGGATGAATCCCTCCCGCAGGGACGCGGTCCTCTTCCTGTGCGGGGCCGAGCTCTTCATCATCCAATTCGCCATGGTCCGGGCCCTCTCCGGCATCCTGGCCGGGACCGAACTCGTGCTCCTGGCGGTCTCCGCGTCCTACTTCCTAGGCTTCTCCTTCGGCTACCACCTCTGTGACCGCATGAGCCCGGGCTGGTTCAAGGCCCTGGCCTTCGCGCAGTGGGCCACGCACCTCACCCTGCCTTTCTCCCTGCGTTGGGCGGCCGCATGGCTGGCCGGGAGCGCGCAGGCCCTGGTCTGGCTGGCTCCGGCCCTGTTCGTCCTGGGCGGCGTCTGGATATCCTCGTTCTACAGCCTGCTCCTGCCCAGGCTGCTCTCGGACCTGCCGGAGGGCGGGAGCCGGGAGTTCGCCCGCTCCTACGGCATGGAGATCGCCGGGGCCTTGGCCGGGATGGCGGTCATCTTCGCCGCGCCCAGGGTCCATCCCGCGGCGCTCATGGCCGCGTACCAGGCCGGCCTGGCGTGCATCCTGGGCCTGCTGTTCCCGGGCCGCGCGCTGTGGGCGGCCGGGGCCGGAGCCTGCATCCTATACGCGGGTCTCTTCACCCGGCTGGAGCGGGCCAGCGTGGCCGCCCTGTCCGAGGCGGTGCGCGGCATCGAGGTCCGGAGCGTGCTCTTCAGCGCGGACACTCCCTACCAGCGCGTGGAGGTGCTGGAGGATCCCGGAGGCGGCCGCCATCTCTACCTCGACGGGATACGGCACTACGGCACCGATCCGCTCGCGGATTTCAATTACTTCATCGCCGGCCTGCCCGCGTCCCTCCTCAAACCCGCCCGCGCGGTGGTCGTGGGGAGCGGGTCCGGAGAGTCCGCGCGCTGGGCCTTGGCGGGGAGCGCGCAGGTGACCACGGTGGAACTCGACCCGGTGGTCGCCGCGGCCGGGAGGGAACTGCTCTCCCGCCCCATGCCGGAGGAGGACGCGTCCAGGTGGCGGCTTGTGGAGGACGACGCGAAGCACTTCTTCGGCCGACTGGAAGGGCGCGTGGGCCTGGTGGTGCTCGACATCGCGGGCCCGTTCCAGCGCCAGGTGGCGCTGCTCTACGCCCTGGAGTTCTTCCGCCTCGTGCGCTCGCGCTTGGAGCCCGGAGGCGCGGTATCGGTCTCTCTGAACAGCGATTTCTCCTCCCGGGGAGGGGCCGCGTGCCGCATCGTCGCCACCCTCTCCGAGGTCTTCGAGGATGTCCTGGTCGTGGCTCCCAGGGGCGGCACGAGCTACGCCTTGGCCGGCGACGGTCTCGGCTTCGGCAAGCGGGAGACGCTCGCGGCCCTGGCGCAGGCCGGCCGCACGGGGGTCGGGGTCTTCGATGAGGCCGACATCCAGGAGCATCTGCGGGGGCGCTCCTACCGGAAGATCTCCATGAGCGACATGGACATCGTGCTCAAGGTCGGCCTCGGCACGCTGGGGAACAGGCCTCGCAAGAGGCCCGGGGCGTCATGAGGCGGGCCGCGTTCGCCGGCGGGCTGCTTTTCGCCACGCTGCAGTCGTGCTATTTCCTCCTGTTGGAGTGGCAGCTCTCATCCGCCTGGACCACCTACGCGACCGTCACCGCGGCATGGATGGCCGGGATCCTGGCGGGCCTGCGCTTGCGCCGAGGCGACGCCGCGCTCCTCTGGGCGAATTTGCCGTGCTATTACGGGCTCTGGTGGCTGCTCCAGCGCGTTCCTTATGACAACCGGCTCCTTCCGCTCTGCGGCCTGTGCGTGCTGGCCTCCGGCGCCTACGCGGGCCGCTTCTTCAAGACCTCCGTGGCGCGCGGCGCAGACGTCCGCGCCTTCCTGCTCCATGAGAACAACGGCTTCGTCGCCGGCCTGCTGCTGGCGTTCGCCGGCTTCTCCTGGGACGCGAAGCTCTTCCTGGGCCTGGGGCCGGCGGCCGGTTTCTGCCTGCTGCAGCTTCTTGCTCATTTACCCAGGAATTGGTAAATAACCCGGTCATGGGCGAGTCCGAACGCTCCGACGCGCAGACGGTCTCCCGGGAAGCGGAGCTCATCCGGCAGGAGGGCTTGCTCGCGGAAGTCCTCGACGCGTTCCCGGAGATGGTCCTGATCCTGGACGGGAACAGGCAGATCATCCACTGCAACAAGCGCTTCACGGATTTCATGGGGGTCGAGAGGCCCCAGGCCCTGGGCAAGCGGCCGGGGGAGGTGTTCGGCTGCATCCACTCCTGCGCCGTGCCGGCCGGCTGCGGCGCGAGCCGCTTCTGCGTCGAGTGCGGGGCGGCGCGCTCCATCCTCCGGGCGCGGAAGGGCGAGGCGGCCTGCGAAGAGTGCCGCATGACCCTGCGCAAAGGGGACAAGGAGGAGCCCTTGGACCTGCGCGTCTGGTCCGTGCCCCTCCGCATCCGCGGTCAGGCCTTCATCATGACCACGCTCAAGGACATCGCGGACGAGAAGCGGCGGCAGGTCCTGCAGCACACCTTCTTCTGCGACGTGCTCAACGACCTCACCGTGATCGCGGCCCTGGCGGAGATGAGCCTCAACGAGGATGGGAGCGTGGACAAGGAGCTCATGCGCAAGCTCCTGGCCGTGTGCCGCCGGATGGGACGCGAGATCCAGGGGCAGCGGGACCTCGAGCTGGCCGAGATCGGCCAGCTGACCGTGGATGCGGAGCGCTTCGACGCGGGGGAGCTCGTGAGGGGGCTGGTCGAGTCCTACGTCGGACGCCAGCGGGCCGTCGGCCGGAGCATCGCGCTGGACCTACCCGCGTCCCCGGAGCCCATCGAGACGGACCGGACGCTGTTGGGGCGAGTGCTCGGGGACCTGCTCGACAACGCGCTCGAGGCCACGCCGGCGGGCGGGAGCGTGGAGGTCCGCTACAGGCGCGAGAACGGCCGACACGTGTTCCGCGTGCGCAACCCCGGGACCATGCCGGAGAGCGTCCGCCTGCAGGTCTTCCAGAGGTCCTTCAGCACCAAGGGCGCGGGCCGCGGCATCGGGACCTACGACGCCAGATTCCTCACGGAGACCTACCTCCGGGGGAAGGCTCGGTTCGAGTCTGACCCCGCGTCCGGCACTTCTTTCTTCGTGGAGCTCCCCTAGGGTGGGCCGCATCCTGGTCGTAGACGACGAAGCGGACGCGGCCCTCCTGATGCGCTTCGTGCTGGAGAAGTCCGGGCACTCGGTCCAGACCGCGTGCAACGGCCAGGACGCTTTGGCCAAACTGGGCATCGAGCCCGCGGATCCAGGGGCCGTGCTGCCGGACCTCGTGCTCTTGGACGTGATGATGCCCGTGGTCGATGGACACACGGTCAGCGTGCGCATGCGGCAGGACGCGCGGACCGCGTCCGTCCCCATCGTGGTCGTGACCTGCCGGGGCGATATGCGGCATCTGTTCGAAGAGGCGCCCAATGTGGCGGGGTTCCTGCCGAAACCCTTCAACCCGAAGGTCCTGGTGGACATCGTGGCGAAGGCCCTGGCCCGTGGGGAAGCCTCGTGATGCTCTTTCTGCTGCTCGCGATGGGCCCGCTCTGCTGGGGGCAAGAGGACCTCTACGGGCTGGGTATGGAGCAGCGCAAGGGCGGCCGCGTGCGCGAGGCGCGCGAGACCTTCCTTAAGCTGTTGGAACGCGAGCCCGAGAACAACGGAGCCCTGGAGGGCTTGGCCCTGACCTCGCTGTCCTTGGACGAACCGGCCGAAGCCAGGAAGCATCTTCTCCGTTTGGACTCGAAGAAGCCGGGCGACCCTTACATCCTCGGCCTGCTGACGCGGGCGGACTCGGCGCTGGGTCTTGAGGATGAACTCCTCTCGGACCTGAGGAGGCTCGTCGCCGCCGACCCCGCGGGCCTTCGCTTCCGCCGCCGCCTGGACGGCCTGAGCTCGGCTGAGCCGGGAGCGTTCCTGGACGGGCGGTCCTACAAATCGATCGGGGTCGAAGGTCTGGAGACCGGGAACCCTCAGCGCATCGAGTACCAGGGCCGGTCCGGGGGAGCGAGGGCTCGCGCCCGCCTCGCCAAGGGGCTGGACGCCACCTTCGGCTACTCGGTGCGGCAGGAGGCGCAGAAGAATCACACCGGCCAGTTCACCTATTTCGACATCCGGGAGAAGGGGCTCTCCCTGGGGCTCGAGGCGCGGCCCACGCCCGGACTCCGGTGCGCGGCGGACTACGGCCACTCCTTCCTCGCGGGTGTCGGCATCGGATACCGGGAGTTCTCCAGGGCCCGCCTGGCCGGGGAATGGTCGCGGGACGGCGTCGCGTTGCGGCTCGCGGGCCAGCGGCAGCCGAAGTTCCTCAGGGGCGCGGGAGGCACGCGGTTCTTCGCGCTCCTGCGGGAGCTCTCGGCCGGGGCGGAGGCCGAGGCGTACCGATGGGGCTGGGGCTTCTTCCTGCGCGGAGGCTTCGCGGACTACTCGGACGGGATCACGGTGCGCAGCCATTCTTTCACCGTGCTCAAGGAGCTCGGAGACCACTTGTTCCGGGGCGGCTTCTCGCACGGCCAGCTGGAGACCTTGGGCGCTGGGCCGGACGGCCGCATCCGTTTCGTGGGCCAGGAGCGTTGGGGATCGCGCTACAGGTACCTCAAGGAGGAGTACGCCCGACTGGAAGGAGGCTACGCCTTCTCCAAGCTCCTGGACGCGAACAGGCTGCATGAGGCGGACGGGACCCTGGCGCTGTGGCTGCCCTTCTGGCGCGAGTTCGCCGCCGAGTACAGGGTCGAAGCCTGGGACTTCCGCGGACCCGTCGACGGCTATCGCTCCACGGACTGGACCCAGCACTGGGCCGGGCCGCACTGGAGGAGAGGATGGGGGAGGGGGGTCTGGTCCCACATCGCGTACGAGCACGCCTTCGCGCGCGACAGCCGCGGGAGCTACGAGGCCAATCAGTCGCTGGCCGAGCTGGAGTGCTATCTTCGGGACCGGGCTTCCCTGCTCTTCTCCGCGAGGGGCCTGCGGAGTTCTCTGCGCGACGACTCTTTCAGCCTCCAGCTCGCCGGACGCTGGAGCTTCTGAGATTGACTTATAGTAGAATAGACTCCCAGTCATGGTTGAAGCGAAGAAGATACTGATATTCGAGGACCATCCGGACATCCAGATGATCCTTCAGGTCTTCTTCAGGAAACGCGGATACGAGCCCATCGTGGCGGGGGACGGCGTGGACGCGGTGGAGATGGTCCGCAAGCACGGCCCGGCGCTCATCATCATGGACATCATCATGCCGGGCAAGGACGGGATCGAGGCGTGCCAGGACATACGCGCCAGCGGGATCGCGACCCCCATCATCTTCCTTACCTCCAAGGCCTATGCGGATGACAAGGAGCGTGGGCTTGCCGCCGGGGGCAACGCCTTCCTCACCAAGCCCTTCAACACCCAGAAGCTGGACGCGGCTCTGCGCCCTTATCTGGGTTAGCCTGGCCCAGGCCGTCCCCGCCTGCGCCCAGTTCCCACCGGGCGTGCTCCCGGATCAGACGCGCCCCTCCATCCTCTACGTCATCTACGCGAGCGCCGTCATGTTCTGGCTCGTGCTGCTGCTGATGGCCTACATCCTGGCGCTGCGTTCCTATCACGCCCTGCGCGGGGCCTACCGGGAGCGGCGCAAGGCGTTCTTCCGCAAGGGGGTGGAGCTCGTCCTGCTCGAGGAGCCGCTGGAGTCCGTGCTGGAGGCGTTCCGGCCCAGGAGGCCCTTCGACCAGGAGATCGTCCAGGAGGTCCTGCTGGACTCCATGCGTCAGCTGCAGGGGCCGCCGTTCGACGCGCTGCGCGAGGCCGCCATCCGGCTCGGGAGCATCGATAGGAACCTGCACCGCCTGCGTTCGTGGAGCCGCCACACTCGGGGCAGAGCCATGGAGGCGCTGGGGGTCATGCGGGCCGAGGGAGCCATCGTGCAGATCCTCGACATCCTGGAGCACGAGACCCTGGACCTCAAGCTCGTGGCCTTGCGCGCCCTGGCTTGCATCAAGGATCCGGCCACGCTCCCCTACTTCGTCAAGACGGCGCAGGAGCTCCCGCCTCCCATGCTCACCCGGGTCGGGTCCATGATGCTCGAGTTCGGCCACCCGGCGGTCCCGCACGTGCAGAAGCTCATCAACATGCATCCAGGCGCCTTCGCCCCCCGGGTGCTCGAGGAGATGCTCAAGGGGGTGGCCTCGGATCTGGAGACGCCCTCGTGATGGACGCCCTGCGCTCCATCATGCACGGTGGAGAGGTCGTCCTCATCTACTACTTCTTCCTGCTCAACGGCGTCTACCTCTTCCTCTCCTTGGTCGCGTTCTGGGATATCCACGAGCACCTGCTCAGGAACATCTACGGCGGCTTCGAGCAGTTCTCCCGCAGTCCGTTGACGCCTCCCGTCAGCGTCATCGTCCCGGCCTACAACGAGGCGGTGTCCATCGCGCTCACGGTCAACAACCTCCTCCACCTCGACTACATGCGCTACGAGGTCGTGATCGTCAACGACGGCTCCACGGACGGCACCCTGGAGGAGCTTCTTAAAGTGTTCCGCCTGGAACTCGACCCCGTGCCGGTGGAGATGCCCCTGCCGACCGCGAATATCCGGGGCGTCTACCGCTCCACCGCGCACCACAATCTCACGGTCGTAGACAAGGAGAACGGAGGCAAATCCGACGCGCTCAACGCGGGCCTGGGCTTGGCCCGGTATCCATACTTCTGCTCCATCGACGCGGACGCGGTCCTGGAGGCGGACGCGCTGCAGCGCGTCATGCGGCCCGTCCTGGAGTCCGCGTACCGCGTCATCGCGGTGGGCGGCATCATCCGGGTGGCCAACGACTGCGGGATCGAGAAAGGCCGCGTGACCGAGGTGCGTCTGAGCCGCGCGGTCCTGCCGGTGTTCCAGGTCATCGAGTACTTCAGGGCCTTCCTGTGCGGCCGCACGGGGTACTCGCGCTTCAACGCGCTGATGATCATCTCCGGCGCGTTCGGGCTCTTCGAGCGCGAGCTCGTCGTCGCCGTCGGAGGATACCGGCGGGGGACGGTGGGCGAGGACATGGACCTCGTCACGCGCCTGCACGCGCACATGCGCGAGCAGGGCATCCGGGACTACCGCGTGGAGTTCGTCCCGGACCCCGTGTGTTGGACCGAGGTCCCCTCCAGTGTGAAGGTGCTGACGCGCCAGCGGCGGCGCTGGCAGCGCGGCCTGCTGGAGGTGCTCTCCGAGCATCCCCGCATGCTGTTCAACCCCAGGTACGGCGCCTTGGGGCTCTTCGCCTATCCGTTCCTGTTCCTGTTCGAGGGCTGGGGCACTCTCCTGGAGGCGTTCGGCTACCTTCTTTTCGTCTTCGGCTGGGCCAGCGGGTCTCTCAACGCGGACTTCATGGTCGCGTTCCTCGTCGTCTCCATCCTGTGCGGCACTTTGCTGTCGCTGACCGGCGTCATCCTGGGAGAGATGACCCCGCATCCCTATCCCCGCCTGCTGGACTGGCTCCGGCTGAGCGCTTTCGCGGTCATCGAGAACCTGGGCTACCGTCAGCTCGTCACCGTGCTGCGCTTCTGGGGGACCCTGGACTTCGTGCTGAACAAGGGGGAATGGGGGAGCATGGAGAGGCGGGGCCTCGCGCACCGAAGATGAAATCTCCTAAGATAGGGCCGGCCGTCATCGGAACCGAGGCTGACCATGGACGAATCCCCTAGCTCATCCGCCCCCCTGCGCCTGATCGCGCCCCTCGACGGCTGGCTCGTCCCGCTGGACAAGGTCCCGGACCCCGTCTTCGCCCAGCGCATCGTGGGCGACGGGGTCTCCATAGACCCGACGAGCTCCGTTGTGCTCGCGCCGTGCGCGGGGGTGGTGGTGCATATCCATTCCGCGGGACACGCCTTGACCTTGCGCACGGACTCGGGCCTCGAGGTGCTCGTCCACGTGGGAGTGGACGCGGTGCAGCTCAAGGGAGAGGGCTTCACTCCCAAGGTCAAGGCCGGGGACGCGGTGCGCACGGGACAGCCCATGACCGAGTTCGACGCGGACCTCGTGGGCCGCAAGGCCAAGAGCCTGCTGACCCAGCTCCTCGTCACGAACGTCGAGGCGGCGGCCTCCATCTCCCACGCGTCCGGCAGCGTGAAGGCGGGCCGGGACACGGCCCTGGAGGTCGTGCTGCGGGGGGCGGCGGCCCGGGAAGCCGTTCCTCAGAAGGCCGCCGTGGCGAGCTCCGACGCCATCGTCATCTCCAACCCCACGGGCCTTCACGCGCGGCCGGCCTCCCTCGTCGCCCACGCGGCCAAGCGCTTCCACGCCGCGGTCCAGCTCAGGCGCGGCGACTCTTCGGCGAACGCGAAGAGCGCGGTCTCCATCATGAGCCTCAACGTCAAGCAGGACGACAAGGTGGTCGTGACCGCGGAGGGCGCAGACGCCCGCGATGCCGTGGCCGAGGTGTCCCGCCTGCTCAGCGGGGTCTTCGACTCCTGGGAAATATCCCCGCCGCCCCCGCCTCCTCCCCCGGCTCCGCCCAAGCCCTCGGACCCGCGCGCCCTGGCCGGCATATGCGCCTCCGGCGGCCTCGCGATCGGCGCCGCCTGCCAGTTCCGCCGTACCGAGATGAAGATCGCGGAAACGGCCGAGGATCCGGCGGCCGAACGGGCGAACCTCGAGCAGGCGCTCGAGAAGGCCAAGGGCGAGCTCGAGACCCTGCAGACCCGCTTCGCCGCGGACCGGGACCCCGGGCGGGCCGCCATCTTCGGGGCCCATCGCGAACTCCTGGAGGACCCGGAGCTTCTCGCCATCGCGCAGGCGGCCCTCGCCAAGGGCGCCAGCGCGGCGGCGGCCTGGCGCTGCGCCTACAGGGACTACGCCGGCCGCTTGAGCCGGCTCAACAACGACCTGCTCGCCGGACGGGCCATCGACATCCGCGACGTGGGTATGCGCGTGCTTCGCGTCCTGACGGGCGCCGCGGTCGAGAAGCGGGAGTTCCCGCCGGATAGCATCCTCCTGGCTGAGGATCTCACCCCGTCCGACACCGCCGGGCTCGACGCCAGCAAAGTGCTGGGCGTCTGCACCGTGGGGGGCGGGGCGACCTCGCACGTGGCCATCCTCTGCCGCGCCCTGGGCCTGCCGGCCTTGGCCGCGGCGGACCCTCGCGTACTTTCGCTCAAGGACGGCTCGCCGCTCATCCTCGACGCGGACAAGTGCCTGCTTTTGACCGAGCCCAAGGACGCGGAGCTTGCGGCCGCGCGCGTGACGCAGGCCCAGGCCCGCAAGCGGCGGGAGACGGACCTGGCCGGAGCCCGCCAGGAGGCCAAGACCATCGACGGCTGCCGCATCCGCGTCGAATCCAACATCGGCCGCATCGAGGACGCGGCCGAGGCCGCCCGCATGGGAGCGGAAGGCGTGGGGCTCTGCCGGACCGAGTTCTTGTTCCTGGAGCGGGAGACGGCCCCCTCGGAGGATGAACAGACCGCGGCCTACACGGCCATGGCCAAGGCTTTCCCGGACGGGCCTGTGGTCGTGCGCACCCTGGACATCGGTGGAGATAAAGAACTGCCCTATCTGCCGATGGCCAAGGAAGAGAACCCCTTCCTCGGCGAGCGAGGGATCCGGCTCTTGCTGGAGCGGCCCGAGCTCCTGCGGCCGCAGTTCCGGGCGGTGCTGCGGGCCGCGAAAGCCGGCGCGAAGCTCAAGATCCTATTCCCCATGGTGGCCAACGCGGCCGAGTTCCGGGCCGCCAAGGCGATACTCGAGGAGGAGCGGCGGGCCTTGGACGCTCCCCGGGTGCCCGCCGGGGTCATGATCGAGGTCCCCTCCGCGGCGGTGCTCAGCGAGTCCTTGGCCCGCGAAGCCGAGTTCTTCTCCATCGGGACGAACGACCTCACGCAGTACACCTTGGCCATGGACAGGGGCAATCCCAAGCTGGCCGGCCGCTTGGACGCCCTGGACCCGTCGGTGCTCTTCATGATCCGGGCGGCCGTGGATGGGGCCGTGGCGCATGAGCGCTCCGTCGGGGTATGCGGAGCGGCCGCCGGCGACCCGCAGGCGATCCCCCTGCTCATCGGCCTGGGGGTGTCGGAGCTGAGCGTGAGCCCGCCCGCCGTGCCTGCGGTCAAGGCGGAGATCAGGCGCCTGAAGAGCGCCAGCTGCCGCGAGCTCGCGATCCAGGCGCTCGGCGCCGCCTCCGCCGCGGAGGTCCGCGCCATGGTCACCCGCTTCCAGGAGGCCGCATGAACGCGCTGAAGGCTTCTTTCGCCTTGCTGCAGAAGATCGGCAAGGCGCTCATGCTGCCGGTCGCGGTCCTGCCGGTGGCCGGCATCCTGCTCGGCGTGGGCAGCGCCGGGTTCACCTGGATGCCGGACCTGCTCTCCCAGGTCATGAAGGAGGCGGGAGGCGCCATCTTCGCGAACCTGCCCGTGTTCTTCGCCATCGGCGTGGCTCTCGGCCTGGCCGAGAACGACGGGGTCGCGTCCATGTCCGCCGTGGTGGGCTACGCCGTGCTGCTCGCCACCATGGGGCTGCTCGCCCAACGCCATGGGGTCGAGGTGAAGTCCATCATGGGCATCAAGTCCCTCGACACCGGCGTGTTCGGCGGCATCCTCATCGGAGCGGTCGCGGCCTTCCTGTTCAGGCGTTACTACCGCATCGAATTGCCGTCGTACCTCGGGTTCTTCGCCGGGAAGCGCTTCGTGCCCATCGTGACGGCCTTCGCGGCGGTCCTGCTCGGCGTGATCCTCAGCTACATCTGGCCCCCGGTAGGCCGCGGCATCCGGGTCTTCTCGGAATGGGCGGCCTACGGGACTCCGACCCTGGCCGTGGCCGTCTACGGCTTCGTGGAGCGCCTCCTCATCCCCTTCGGCCTGCACCACATCTGGAACGTGCCGTTCTTCTTCGAGATCGGGTCCTTCACGAACGCGGCCGGCGAGGTCGTGCACGGGGACATCACGCGCTTCTTCGCCGGGGACCCGCAGGCCGGCATCCTGGGCGGAGCCTACCTCTTCAAGATGTGGGGCCTGCCTGCGGCCGCCGTCGCCATGTGGCATTGCGCCAGGAAGGAGCACTCCAAGCGCATCGGCGGCATCATGATGTCGGCGGCGCTGACCTCGTTCTTGACCGGCATCACCGAGCCCATCGAGTTCTCCTTCATGTTCGTGGCGCCGGTCCTCTACGGCCTGCACGCGGTCCTGGCCGGCTTTTCGCAGATCCTATTCTCGCTCCTCGGCGCCAAGCTGGGGTTCACCTTCTCGCAGGGCTTCATCGACTTCGTGCTCTACTACGCCAAGGACACCAAGCCGTGGCTCGTGCTCGTCATCGGCCCCATCTACGCGGGCGTGTACTACGGGGTGTTCTACTGGGCGATCCATTTCTTCGACCTTAAGACTCCCGGCCGGGAGGAGAGCGACGAGGGCTCTCCCGTGGCCGGGGGCGCGGGCGAGCACGCCAAGGCCTTGGTCCTGGCCTTCGGCGGCCGCTCCAACATCAAGAGCCTGGACGCCTGCATCACCCGCCTGCGGGTGTCCGTCGATGATGTGATCCGGGTGCGCCAGGACCGGCTCAAGGCCCTGGGAGCGGCCGGAGTGGTGGTGGCCGGGAGCGGGGTGCAGGCCATCTTCGGCACCCGGTCCGAGAACCTCAAGACGGACATGGAGATCTACCTCAAGAGCGCCGGCCCTGAGGCGGATGCGGCGCCTGATGCATCGGCGGAGCCCGTCTCGTCCGCGAAAGAGGCCGCGGCAGCCGTGGACCCGCAGGCCGGGGCCACGGCGGAGCGCGTGCTCGCCGCCCTGGGCGGCAGGGAGAACGTGCGCAAGGTCGATGAATGCGCCTACACGCGGCTGCGCGTGGAGCTCGAGGATCCGGGCCGCATGGACGAGGCCGCCCTCGCATCCGCCGGAGCCTACGGCTTCATGAAGCCCGCTCCGGGCGTGATTCACGTGCTCGTGGGCGGTACCGCCGCGCAGATCGCCGCGGAGCTCCGCTCGAAAATCTCCAGCTAAAACCCGTTGGCTGAGGCTACGTCCCTGAACCACAGCGCGCTGCGCTTCGGGGTGCGCGCGAGAGTAGCCCGGTCCACATACAGGAAGCCGTAGCGCTTCTTGTACCCGTTGATCCAGGAGAAGTTGTCCATCAGGGACCACATGTAGTAGCCGCGCACATCGGCGCCGGCCGCGATGGCCTTGTGCACGGCCTCGAGATGCGCGCGCACGAAGCGGATGCGCTCCCCGTCGTCCACGGTGCCGTTCTCCAACGCTTCCCGTCTGCCGATGCCGTTCTCTGTCACGTATACCGGCAGGCCCTTCACTCGCGTGAGCAGTTCGAAGAGACCGTCCGGGTCCACTTCCCAGCCCCAGTCCGTGAACTTTCCGCGAGGGTTTTTCACAAAACGGAAAAGCCCTTTAATGGAAAACTGGCAGTCCTCCTCCGGTTTGCCCGAGGTGTTGAGATGGAATTTGGACTCGGCAGCGTCCGCGCTCGCGTAATGGGGGTAGTAGTAGTTGAGCCCAAGGAAGTCCGGAGGAGCGGATGGGACTTGTTCCGGACCTTCGGGCAGGACTTTCCGGAGCCTGTAGAGGGCGACCATGTCTTCGGGGTAGCGGCCGTGCAGGACGGGGTCCAAGAACCAGCGGTTCAAGACCCCGTCCGCCAGCCGCGCTGCCGCGACGTCGGCTGAGGAGTCTCTCGCCGGCCGTATGGGGGACATGTTGAGCACGATGCCGGCCTTGATGCCGCGCCGCTCCTGACGCAGAGCCTGGGAGGCGAGCGCATGGCCGCGGAGCAGGCTTTGCGCGGCGCGCAGGGCGCCTCGGTAGTCCTCGAGGTGGCAGGGCGGGTGCAGGCCGGTGACCCAGCCGTTGAGCACGCTCCAGGCAGGCTCATTGAGCGTGGCCCAGAGCTTCACCCGGTCCCCGTAGCGCTTGGCGCACGCATGCGCGTATTCGGCGAAGCGGCGGGGAGTATCCGGGTGCTCCCAATCGAGCCCTAGGGGAAGGTCCCAGTGATAAAGGGTGACGTTGGGCTCCACCTCGGCGGCCAGGAGTTCGTCGAAGAGCCTGTCGTAGAAAGCCGCGCCGCGCTCGTTGAGCCTGCCGCCGCCCCCCGGGAACAGGCGCGGCCAGGAGATGGACAGGCGATAGCCGTTGTGGCCGAGTTCCGCGATGCTGCGGACGTCTTCCTTCCAGCGATGGTAGTGGCCGCAGGCGGGCTCGGGCGAGGCGCCCTCGAAGATGCGTTCAGGATGTTTGCGGCAGAACTCGTCCCAGACCGAGGGGCCGCGGCCGTCCTCGGTCGTCGCGCCCTCGATCTGGAGCGCCGAGGTGGCGGAGCCCCAGATGAAGCCTTCCGGGAAACGCACGGAGGTATTGTAGCCTAGTTCCCTTCCAGGAAAGCCCGGGCTTCAGGCACGGCGTTGATGATGGGCTGGAGGTTCGGGCAAGGGTAGCTCTCGCACCGGCCGCAGTTGTCGAGCCCTCTTTCGTTCGCGCAGGACCTGACCTTGCACTCGGAGCAATGCTTGAACCAGGGACCTTCCTGATCCTTGCAGCCCGTGCACTCGATGTCCGAGGGCTTGATGTCCGCGCCGTACTTCTCGGACCATTTCCGGGCGGTCTCCTCTCTTCGCGTGTTGTCGTCCGCTTGCGTCGCGAGGAAGGCGTCGCAGGCTGCGCAGTCCAGTCCGCAGTAGGCTCTTTCGGGGGTCATGGTCTGCCTCCGGTCAGATTCCCATTATCGTAACATACTTTCACAAAGGTCCGCTGGAAGAGAACCGTGCGCCAGGCCTGTGCGTCAAGCCGCGTCAGCGGACTGCAGATATCCTATACTGTGCGCTAGTGGCGATGATGGGGGGATGGCGAATGAATGTCCGGTCGGGCCGGAGGGTCGGGGCCGGGGTCCTGGTCGTCCTCTGCGCCAGCCTCGGCCATGCCGATATCCAGGAGGCGCGCGAGCTTTTTTCCGCAGGGCGGCTGGAGCAAGCCGGCGCCATGGCTTCAGAGCTCATCCGCCAGGGGCCCGGCAAGGTGGAGAACCGGGAACTCCTGGTGGACATCCTCATCTCCCAGGGCCGGTTCGACCAGGCCATCGCGGCCTGCGAGGATGCCGTGTCGTCGCTGCCGGAGGCTGCGGGCCTGCGTCTGACCCTGGCCCGGGTCTATAGCTGGAGGCAGCGGTTCTCCGATTCCGTCCGGGCCTACGACGGCTGCATCGCCGCCGAGCCGAAGGAGCCGGATTGCTGGATCGAGAAGGCCCGGGTCCTGGGCTGGGCCAAGCGCTATGACGAATCCCTCGCCCAGTACCGCGCGGCCTTGGCCCTCGGGGGAGTCGAGTGGCTCGGACCTGAGATGTCGGCCAAGGAAGCCCTTTGGGACCACCGGGTCCTGGAGGCGGAGAGAAGCTACGTCCTGGCGGTCGCGACCAAGCCCGACAACGGGGAGGCCCTCATGGACCTCGCCCAGCTCTATTCCAACTCCGGCATGTACCGGGCCGCCGAGGCCCGCTACGCTCGTCTGCTGGAGGTCAATCCGTACCACACGGCGGCCACGCGCTCTCGCGCGAAGAATTCCAGCCGGCGGAGCGGCCTGCACCTTTCGGCCGGGATGAGCTACTGGCACGCGGAGAGCTCGGAGCGGCAGGTGGACGTGGACCGGGTCACGCCTTTCGCGACCGCGGCCCAGCGGCTGGCGGACGACTGGACCCTGTCGGTCACCGGGTCGCGGGGCTACTACCGCTACCACGCCGCGGACTCGGTGGCCGAGAACGGCATCGGCGGGGAGGTGGCCTATTCCAGAGGGATGCGCGGCGGCGCGAGCGCCCGTTTCGGCTGGACCGGCTATGAGGGATTCTCCAGCCCCCGAGCCGCCTACGGCGTGTCCGGCTGGGTCAAGGCCGTCGAGCGCCTGGACCTGAGCCTGGCCTATGGCCGCGAGAACCTCAATACCAACCGCGTCAATATGGCGGACGGGCTCTATCAATGGACGATGGGCACTCGCGGGACTTACGACGCGGGACGGCACGCCCTCTTCGGAGCGGACTATAAGTACGGTCATGTCTCGGATGACAGCCCGTTCCATATCGCGGGGGCCGACGCCCAGATTACCTTCCTGAGCGAGCCGCATCGCCTCTACTCCATCCTGCGTTTCGAGACATGGAATTACGCGCACGACTCGAGCCGCTACTTCGCGCCGAGGTCCTATCAGACCTACTCCGGGTTGGTCGGCTACAAGCACAACTTCGGTTCCGAGGGCCTCTACTACGGCGCCCTGGAGCGCTACGCCGACCTGCAGTTTCGTCACGCGCGGGACTCGCACGGCTACGGGAGCGTCAACCCCAAGATCATCCTGCATGCGGACTTGACCCGCAGGCTCTACGCGGAGGCCTCCGCTTCCTTGACCGACTCCCATTACTATAAGGACAGGTCCGTTTTCGCCGTTCTCGGGCTCTTCCTCGGAAGACCATGAGACTTTCCCCGCGCCGTCTGCGTGCGCTAGGGGCGATGGCCGTCATCGCCGTGGCCGTCTATCTCCTGACCCGCACGGCTTTCATGGCCATGGCGGGGTACGGGACCGTGGACAGGGTGTTCGGCTGGGGCCTGCTCCTGGCGGAGGGGTTCATCCTCATGCACGCGGCCGGCTTCGCCCTCAATATCTACTTCATCTCGGGCGAGTCCGAAGCCTCTCCCCCCGAGCCGCTGCGGCCGGACCAGGCCCCTTCCGTCGCTGTAGCGGCGGCGGCCCGGCACGAGCCGCAGACCGTCCTGGAAAAGACCTTCACCACGCTGCGCCTCCTGGACTACCCGAACAAGCGGGTCTATCTCCTGGACGATTCCAGCGAGGAGCGCTATCAGAAGGAGGCGGACGAGCTGGGCCGGCGCCTTGGTTTCGAGGTCTACCGCCGCGAGCCGCGCCACGGAGCGAAGGCCGGGATCATCAACGATGCCATCGGGAGCGTGTTCGACGCGAAGTACCTCGCGCTCTTCGACGCGGACCAGAATCCCATGCCGGACTTCCTGGCACGGCTCATCCCCATCCTCGAATCGGACGAACGCATCGCCTGGGTCCAGACCCCGCAGGTCTACACCAACTTGCGCGCCGGACCGGTGGCCTACGCCTCCGCCATGCAGCAGGCCATCTTCTACGAGAGCATCTGCGAGGGCAAGACCTCTCACGACGCCATGTTTTGCTGCGGCACGAACGTGGTCTTCCGCGTCTCCGCTCTCAGGGAAGTCGGGGGCTTCGATGAGACCTCCATCACCGAGGACTTCGCGACCTCGATCAAGCTGCACATGCGGGGCTATCGTTCCGTCTACTACAACCATGCCTGCGCCTTCGGCATGGCGCCCGAGAGTTTCCCGGCCTACTTGAAACAACAGTCGCGCTGGGCCGCGGGGACGCTGAGCATGCTGCGCAAAGTCCTCTGGCACGCACTCACGCGCTGGCGCAGCCTCTCTCCCGGGCAATGGTGGGAATACTTCCTGGCCTCGAGCTACTACCTCACGGGCTGGACCAATTTCTTCCTCATGCTGTGTCCGGTGGCCTACTTGCTCTTTGGCGTCCCCTCGGTGTTCCTGGAGCCTGGGGTCTACCTCACGGTCTACGTCCCCTATTTCACGCTGTCCTGGCTTGTCTTCTATTCCACCATGAGCGCCCGCCACTACACCCTGCGCCAGATGGTCGACGGCATCACTTTGGGCTTCCTATGTTTTCCTGCTCTCATGAAGGCGGCGGTCTACAGCCTCGTCCTCAACCGCCGCATGCCTTTCGTCGTGACGTCCAAGGGGAAGACCGAGAGCCTCCCGTTCCTGGCCCTGTGGCCGTACTGGACGCTCCTGGTCCTCAATCTCGCCGCCGGCGCGGCCGGGATCATGAGCATCAGGACCCACACCTACGCGAAATGCGTCAACATCTTCTGGGCGCTCTACCATTCCTTCATCCTGACGCGGGTCTTCAGGTTCAACCGTGAGCCGGACTTGGAGGCTTAGATCCCTCGCGGCGGTCTCCTTGGCCGCCATCGCCGGCGGGCTGCTCCTATGCCGGCGGGATCCCGCGTGGTTCCGCCGCAAGACCGTGCAGGAGACCACCCATATGACTTGCCTGACCGGCGTCTTTCGAGACGGCGACAAGCTCTTTGAAGGGCGCTTCGGCATCCGGGGAGTCTTCAGCCGTTGGGAAGAGCCCTTCCCGGCCGCCGGAATGGCCCGCATCCGCGACGCGGGATCCATCCCCCTGTTGACATGGGAGCCCTATCTGACACAGGACCGCGGCAAGGATATCCTCCCCGAGATCGCGGCCGGCCGCCATGACGGTCTCATCATGCGTTTCGCTCAGGCCGCGGCCGCGCACCGAGGCCCGATCCTTCTGCGGTTCGCCCATGAGATGAACGGCGACTGGTATCCTTGGGCCGGACGCCCGCGTCTCTATGTCGCCGCCTACCGCCGCGTGCGGGACGCCTTCGCGGCGGCGGGAGGCTCGAACGTCCGGTTCGTCTTCGGGATCAACGGCGAGGATATGCCCCGCGGCCGGCGCAATCGGTTCGAGCTCTACGACCCAGGGCCGGGCTATGTGGATATCGTGGGTATCGATTCCTACAATTGGGGGGACACGCGGCCGTGGAGCCGATGGCATAGCCCGAGGCGGATCATCACCCCCGTGTATGAGAGAGTGATCGCGGCGTTCCCCGACAAGCCGATGATGCTCGGCGAGTTGGGTTCCACCTCGTCCGGCGGCGACAAGGCCGAGTGGATCGCCGACCTGTTCGCCGATCTGCCCGGAAGGTTCCCGGCGGTCAAGGCGTTCGTCTGGTTCGACGTCAAGAAGGAGTGCGATTGGGGCTTCTCGCACGAATCGGGCGCGCGAGCGGCCTTCGAGTCGGGGACGGCCGGGCCGCACTACTCCAGCGATGCCTCCGCGCTCGGCTGGCTTTGGGGGAAGGGGGCTTCCGATGAATAGGGCGGCGTTGCTTGAAAGGCTCGACAAGCTCATCCTGGCGGAAGAGCAGTCCGTCCCCATCTACCTGGACCACATCGAGGCCGTGCTCTCCTGGAGCGGGTTCTCGGCGAAGAGCCGGCAGAAGGCCCAGGCGGTCATGAGGATGCTGGCGGGAGAATCCCTCGCGCACAAGAAGATGCTGGAAGGGCTCAAGGCGGGAGTTCGGAAGGAAGGAAGAGATGTTTTCTAAGGACGACTTCAAGAAGTACTTCGAGCAGATCCGCCGCTTGGAAGAGGATATGGCGGTCGAGCAGGGGAAGCTGATCGCCGAGCTTTCGGACCCGCGTGTCAAGGCCATGCTCTCCAAGATGCGGGAAGACGAGAAGAGGCATGGCGTCGCCGTCGAGGGGCTCATCGCCATGCTGGAGCCCGAGCTCGACGCATGAGCGCGGACCTCCAGGCACGGGGCGTTGCCTGAGAGCCTGATCCCTAGCCTGAAAAGTTCGTGCGCCAGCACAAACCGCACTGGCCCAGTGGCTGAGAGAGCCACCGCCCAAGACCTAGCCAGTCAGGGCGTAGCCAGTCTTGCGCCGTCGGCGGCGACGCCGAAGGCGAAGCGTAGACAGGCGACAACGCAGGCCGCAAGGTGATGAACCGATAGAGCCCCGAAAACAGGTATGTCGTGCGAGCTGAGGTGGTGAGAAAAGCCGAAGGCAATAAGGAACGTCCGATAGGGCGATGGGCGTTTTCTTCGCACCGGGGTCTTACGAGGGCAGCATGCGTTGAAGGGACAACGACGGGAGCTGGGAGACCTGCAGGAGGGTCCGGAAGCTTGGACGCCGCCAACCCGAGGGACGACCAAAGGGAAACGGTCCCGCAGGAGTCAGAGAGCCCCATAGTACCCGTGAAGCGGGTAACGACCGTGGAGGGAAGGGGGCGACGGGAGGAGGATGCGATGGAGGGAAAGGAAACCGGTCCACAGCGGCCGGAGACTTCCTCAACGAAACTCCAGCGCGTAACGGAGCAAGCGAAACGGAATCGGAAACTGCGCTGGATGTCCATCAACCACCTGGTGGATCTGGACCTGATACGGGAAAGCTGGAGACGTATCCGTAAGGACGGGGCTACAGGTATCGATGGCGAGACGGCGCGGGCGTACAGCCAGGACTTGGGAAAGCGGCTGGAGGAGCTTCACGGGCGACTGAGAGCGGGAACGTACCGGGCACCGCCAGTAAGGCGTGTCTGGATACCCAAGGCGGGCGGGAAAGAGCGGCCGATCGGGATACCGACGCTGGAAGACAAGATAGCCCAGCGGGCGGTGGCCACGGTCATCGAGACGGTGATGGAGCCGCTGTTCCTGGACAGCTCGTACGGGTTCCGGTCGGGACGGAGCGCGCACCAGGCGCTGTGGTCTATCCAACGGACACTGATGCATCAGCCGATCCACTGGGTGTTGGAGATCGATATGGAATCGTTCTTCGACACTCTGGATCACGGATGGCTGAGGCGGATGGTGAACGTGCGGATAGGCGATGGGGTGATCCAGCGGCTGATTGGGAAATGGCTGAACGCGGGTGTGATGGAGGAAGGGAAGCTGACCCGAGCGGAGCGCGGGAGCCCGCAAGGTGGGGTGATATCGCCGCTGCTGGCGAACATCTACCTGCACTACGCGGTGGACCTGTGGTTCGCGAGGGTCGTGCGACCGAAGCTCAAGGGTGAGGCGTACCAATGGAGGTACGCCGACGACATCCTGTTGGCGTTCGAGCATGAGGCGGATGCGTGCGAAGTCCAGCGACAGCTTGGGGAACGCTTGGCCAAGTTCGGCCTAAAACTGAACCCAAGCAAGACGCGGCTGCTTCGGTTTGAGCGGCCGCCCGAGAAGGATGAGGGTGGTCCTCCGGACCGGAACGTGTTCGACTTCCTGGGATTCACGCATTACTGGGCGCGGAGTCGGCGTGGGAGCTGGGTGGTGAAGCGGAAGACCGCAGGCAAGCGGTTGCGGCGAGCAATGAGCGCCGTGACGCAGTGGTGCAAGGCGCACCGGCACTGGCGGCTCCGCGAGCAACATCGGCACCTGAGCGCGGTTCTTCGCGGTCACTACCAATACTACGGGATGACCTGGAACTGGGCTGGGCTGAGCCGCTTCCATCTGCACGTGGTTCGGACGTGGCAGCGATGGCTGAGCCGTCGTAGTCAGACGGCGTATATCCGCTGGGAGCGGATGGATCGAATCCTAGCGGTGTACCCCTTGCTGCCTCCGCGCATCGTGCATCCGGACCCGTGGCGCTTGGCCCGCAAGGCCTTCGCCTGAAGAGCGTCGTGCGGGAAATCCGCACGCGGCGTTCCGTGGGGGGGCGGGCAGGCGACTGCCCGCCCTACCCGATAGCCGGCGGTCGTTTCTGACCGACTGTGGTCGACCACCGTCGCCCCATCGGCCTGACTACACAATTACCCCCAACGCCGCAGGGTAAGGAGCACGCCTCTTCCCTGCGGTGCCTGGCCTTCCGATTATGGCCAGGCGGAACGAGCGGCCCCCGGGGCCGCTCGGGCTCCGACTTGCCCCGGGGCAAGTCGGAGCTTGCTCAACAGCATGACCGGACTCTGGGCTTCTGGAGGACTTTATTTATGCAGGGCCGCTCTTCCCTGAAGGGAAAGCAATCGCCGTTGCCGTACCGAGCGCCATCCCCTCAGACATGAGCTTCACGCCAATCCTGAAGCGGCTCAGTCCCATGGCCCTCCGGGTCATGGGAGGGGATGGCGCAACTGGGTGGCGGTGCCGTTATGTGTGGTGCGGCCTTGCAGCTGCGGAAGGGCCTTAATGAAACGGCCTCGTAGAGGCTTCTAAAACAAGCCATCGTCTCGCTAGACTCTTGCTTGCTTAAGGTCAAGAGGAGGCGAGACGATGGTGAAAACAGGTGTCGAGCAGGGGGTGGCTATAGGGGCAAAAGGGGTTCGAAAAACAGGGACGGGAAAGTCCGGCCCTTCCCGACTACGGGAGGCGGCCAACAGAACTTTTCAGGCTAGTAGCGCAGTTTTTCGGAAAGCCTGATGTCCCGCGAGGAAGCGCCGACCCGGATCTCGAACCCCTTGCCGTCCACGACCCAGGCATGGCGTTCGTCGTTCCAGGCCTGGAAAGCACGCTTGGGCAGGTGCAGGACGATCTCGCGGGACTCTCCGGGATCGAGGAGGATCTTGGAGAAGGCTTTGAGCTCTTGGAACGGCCTTTCAAGGCGCGGCCTGAGCGGCCGTACATACGCCTGCACGACCTCGGCTCCGGGCCGCGTCCCCGCGTTCTTGACCGTCAGCCTGGCCACGGCCAGAGGGCCTTTGCGCTCCAGCCGGAGCCCGGAATACTCGAACTTCGTGTAGCTCAGCCCGTGGCCGAACGGGAAGCGCGGCTCCACGTTCCTGCTGTCGTAGTGTCTGTAGCCCACGAAGAGCCCCTCGCGGTAGCGCACCTCCCTCGAGTCTCCCGGGAAGTCCGCGGAAGACGGGACATCCGCCAGCTGCTTGGGGAACGTCACGGGCAGCCGGCCGGACGGGTTCGCCTGCCCGGTCAGAAGGCGGGCCAGGGCCCTGCCCCCTTCCATGCCGGGGAACCAGGCGACCAGGAGAGCCTTCACCTTCCCGATCCACGGCTCCACATCCACCGGGGAACCCGCCAGGAGCACCACCACGGTCCGCGGGTTGGCCGCGGCCACGGCGGCGATGAGCTCGTCCTGCTCCTTGGGAAGGCCGAAGTTCTTCCGGTCCACGCCCTCGCTCTCGTACTCTTTGGAGAGCCCGGTGAAGACCACGGCGGCGTCGGCTTTCTTCGCGGCCTCCACGGCCTGGCCCAGCAGGTCCTCGGAGAAAGCCGCTTTGGGCAGGGGGTCGAGCTCATCGCCCAGAAGGGAGCCTTGGGCATAGACGAGTTCCACCTTGCCCTTGAGCAGCTCGCGCAGACCCTCGAGCGGGCTCACGGCGTAGGGCGGCGAGACCTCGGAGCTGCCTCCTCCTCCCACCCGCGCCTGGGCCGCGCTCGGGCCGATGACGGCGAGCTTTCGTACGTTCTCCAGCGGGAGGGCGTCTCCCTCGTTCTTGAGCAGCACGGAGCCGGCCTCGGCCGTTTCGCGCGCCAAGGCCTGCGTCTCGGCCTTGTTCATGAGATACTCGTTCTCCCGCGCGTCCCGGTCCAAGGCGCCCAGCGCGTCCGACACCCGCAGGATGCGGCGGACGGCGTCCTCAAGCTCGTCGCGGCGGGCTGTTTTGGCCAAGCCGCCGCCCATGAACGCGCCGGGACCCGGCATCTCCAAGTCCAGACCCGCGGAGAGCGCCCCAGGGCCCTCGTGCGTGGCGCCCCAGTCCGAGACTACCAGGCCCTTGAACCCCCACTCCTTCTTAAGGAGTTCGCGCAGCAGCCAGCGGCTCGCCGAACAGTAGGGGCCGTTGAGCCGGTTGTAGGCGGCCATCACGGTCCAGGCGTGCGCCTCCCGGACCGCGGCCTCGAAGGCCGGGAGGTAGAGCTCGCGCAGAGCGCGCTCGCCCACCCGCGCGTCGATCGTCGTCCGCAGGGTTTCCTGGTTGTTGGCGGCGAAGTGCTTGACCGAGGCGCCGACTCCTTGGGACTGGAGCCCCTCGATCCAGCCCACGGCCATGCGGCCGGACAGGAAAGGGTCCTCGCCGAAGCCCTCGAAATCCCTTCCGCCGAAAGGATGTCGGTTGATGTCGATGCACGGGCCCAGGAGGATGTTGCGCCCGCGGCCCAGCGTCTCCAGGGCCAGGGCCTCGCCCACGCGCCGGGCAAGCTCCGGGTCGAAGCTCGAAGCCAGGGAGATCCCGGACGGGAAGGCGGTGGTCTTTCCCCAGCGCACCCCGTTGGGGCCGTCCGTCATTCGCAGGGGTCGGATCCCCAGCCGCGGTACTCCGCGGCCGGCCATCTCGTCGAGGCCCGCGGTGAGGGAGGCCTTCTCCTCGAGCGTCATGGCCCGCAGGAGGGCCTCGGTCCGGTCCGGAACGTCCGGGAACTCGTAGACCCGCACATAGTCGACTTCCATGCGCGCCGGGAAGATGGAGTCATCGACTCCGTTCTCTCCTCCCCAGATGCCTCCGACGGCGACGTTGAGCAGGAGGTGGAACGGCCGGTCGAAAGGCCAGACCTGCCGTCCCTTGCCTTCGTTCGGGAAGGATAGGACGCGCTTCCCGTCCACGAGAAAATCGATCCGGGTCGGGCGCCGCTCGACGGCGTAGATATGGAACGCGGACATCGCGTCTGGGACCTTGAGCGTCGCCGTCTTCTCGGTCTTGGCGGGCCAGTTGTAGGCGCCGCAGTGGGCCGACGCTTGGATCACCCCCGGGTCATGGCCCACGTGCTCCATGATGTCGAGCTCCCCCATCTCAGGCTCGCCGAGCCCTTGCTCCGGACCCGTGGGCAGCATCCAGATGGCGGGCCAGGTGCCGCGCCCTTCAGGGAGCTTGGCCCGGACCTCGATGCGGCCGTAGGTCCAGTCGCCCTTCCCCCTGGAGATGAGCCGGGCAGAGGTGTAGGAGCGGCCTTCCCAGGGCTCCTTTTTGGCCTCGAGGATGAGCTTGCCGTCCTCGACGCGGGCGTTCTCGAGGCGTTCGCGCGTGTAGAATTGGAGTTCTTTGTTCCCCCAGCCGTCGCCGCCGACATCGTAGCCCCACTTCTGCGGGTCCGGCAAGCCGTCCACCGAGAATTCGTCGGACCAGATGGGGACCTTCCCAGCGGCCCAAAGGGATGCGGCGCACAGCAGAGCGAGAGAGATCATGGCCCCTCCAAGGCGATAGCGTCGCCGGCAGAGATCTCTCCCCCGGCGATGGCCCGTGCGAAGATCCCGTCCGTGGGCATCACGCATTCGCCGGCTTGTTGAAAGATGACGCATGGGGAATGACATTCCTTGCCGATCTGGGTGATTTCAAGGAGGATCGTTCCGACTCGAAGGCGCTGTCCTTTTCGGAGAGACTTGAGGTCGATCCCCTCGGTCAGGATGTTCTCGCCGAACGCGCCGGGCCCCACGCGGACCCCGCGCGCCAGGAGCCGGGCCACGCTCTCTTGCGCGAGCAGGCTGACCTGCCTGTGCCAGGCCCCGGCATGGGCGTCGCCCTCCAGGCCCAGACCCTCGAGCACGCGGGCGCGCTCCACGGGATTTTTGGGTCCCCTTTTGGAGCTTCGGCACACCGCCAGGACTTTAGCCAACTAGCCTCCCACGGAGCACATGGACGCGGTCTGCAGGCCCGAGCGTCCCGCGCACATGCGGTGGCAGGGGGCCTTGTGCTTGACCGCGCGCAAGACGGCCGCGGCCATATCCTGCGGCTTGGCTCCGGAGCGGAGCAGGCCGAGCAGGTCCTCCCCTCCGGTCTGCTCGGCCAGGCAGGGGAGCAGCGTCCCTCCGGAGGTCAGGCGCAGGCGGTTGCAGCGGCCGCAGAACTTCTCGGAGAGCGGGCTGATGAAGCCGATCGTGCCCATGCTGCCCGGGCTTTTAAAGCACACGGCCGGCCCGCTCCCTTTCGGCCGCAGGCGCGGGGGGAGCGTGGCCAAGGGCCTGCACTTCTCCTGCATCGTCCCCAAGGGCACCCACCGGGACTGGTTGAAGGCCGAGGCCGGGCCGATGGGCATGAGCTCGATGAAGCGCACGTGGACCGGCAGCTTCCGGGTGAAGCCCACGAAGTCCGGGATCTCGTCGCTGTTGACCTTGGCCATGACCACGATATTGAGCTTGACCGGGTCCAGCCCCGCCTTGAGCGAAGCTTCGATGCCGGCCAGCACGCGGGAGAGGCCCGGCCCGCCGGTGATGGAGCGGAACCGGTCCCGCCTGAGCGTGTCGAGGCTGATGTTCACCCGGGAGAGCCCCGCCGCCTTCAGCTCGCGGGCTCGCGAGGCCAGCAGCAGGCCGTTCGTGGTCAAGGAAAGGTCCCGCACTCCCTTGATCCTGGAGAGCCCCCGGATGAGCGCGTCGAGCCCCGGCCGCAGCAGGGGTTCTCCTCCCGTGACGCGCACCTTCCCGACTCCCAGGCCGGCGAGGAGGCGGACGAGGGACAAAAGCTCGTCATCCGTCGCCGGCTCGCGGGCCGCTCGGGCGTCGTCGACGAGGCAGTAGCGGCACTTCATGTTGCATAGGCCCGTCACGGAGAGGCGCAGGTAGTCCAGTCTGCGGCCGTAGGAGTCGATCAGATCCACCGGAACCTCAGCCTGTCCCCGCGGCGTATCCGGTCGGCGCCTTCCGGCGAGAGCGCGACCGCGTCCGCGCGGCACGCCATGGAGATCATGCCGGAGTTCTGCCCCTCGATGGGCTCGAGCCGGGGTCCGCGAGCCCTGCAGAAGACGAACTGCCGTCTGTCCGCGGGCAAGGGGAACGCCTTTTCGGCTAGGCCGATGTTCTCCCAGCGCCTTTCAGGGGAACGGCCCATCATCGCATGCAGGGCTGGCCGGACGAATTCCTCGAAGCCGATCCAGGTGCTGAGCGGATTGCCCGGAAGCCCGAACACCGGGACGCGGCCCGTCATGCCGAAGAGGAGCGGCTTGCCCGGCTTGATCGCGACCCTCCAGAAGAGCGTCCGCATGTCCAGGCGTTCGAGCGTCGCGCGGGTGAGGTCCCGGTCTCCCACGGACACGCCGCCGCTGACCAGCAGCATGTCCGCGCTCTCCAGAGCGCGCCGGAACGCCCGTTCGAGGAGTCTCCCGTCGTCCCGCACGGGCCCAAGGGGGAGCGGCTCCGCTCCGGCGGAGAGGACCCCGGCCTCCAGGCCCGGGCCGTTCCCGTCCCGGATGAGGCCGGGACGCAGAGGACCCGCGGACCTGCGCAGTTCGTCGCCGGTGCACACGATCGCGACCACGGGACGGCGCGAGACCGCGACGCGGGAGAAGCCCTGCGCGGATAGCAGCGCGGTCTCGAGCGGACCGAGGACGCGCCCCTTTTCGAGGAGGATTTGTCCCTTCCGGACGTCCTCGCCGGCGCGCCGCACGTTCTCCCCGCGAGGCACCGGGGAGCCCAAGACGAGCGAGCCTCCCTGCGCGCGGACGTCCTCCTGTTTGACCACGGCGTCCGCGCCGGGAGGGATGGGCGCTCCGGTGAGGATGCGGACCGCGGTGCCCGGAAGGAGGCGCGCGGGCCTGGCCGAACCCGCGGGGACGCTGCCGACCAGACGCAGGCGCGCGGCGCAGTCACGGGAGCGGAGCGCGTAGCCGTCCATGGAGGAGTTGTCGAAGCGCGGGCTGTCCTCGCGCGCCCGCAGCGTCCTGCGCAGCACGCGGCCCGCGCAGCGGCGGACCGGGACCTCTTCTTCACCGCATCGCGGGACGGAGCGGAGGATGATGGAAAGGGCTTTGTCTAGAGCGATCATCGGGCGGCAGACTAAAATACCTTTTTCGTCGGAGGAGCGGCAACGGCGTCCGTGGGTCCAATGGCCCATAAAAACGTCCTGGCGCGTTGTGTTAGCATGACGGCATGAAGAAACTCCTCGTTCTCTCAGTCGTCCTCACGATGTTCGCGCAGGCGTCCTGGGCCGCCGGCTCGGTGGAGAGCCTCTGGGGCCAGGCCGCCAAGTTCGAGAATACTCTCAAGGCCGCGCTTCCCGGCGATGCGCCGGATCCGGCGGCCGCGCTCCGTGTCGCCAAGCGGGGCGTGGATCAGAACTACAGGCTGGAGATGGACTACGGGATGCTCCACAACACGGCCGCCGAGGTGAAGACCGAGCTCTCCGGCTCCCCGAAGGCGGAGCGGGTCGAGTACCTCATGAAGTTCCTGTCCGACGCCCTGCCGGTCGAGGGCGACAAGATGCAGCGCCTCGCCAACAGCGTGGACTATCTCTCGTACGAGATGCCCGCGAAGCCGGACGCGGAGCTCAAGCAGGCCGTCAAGGACCTCGACGCGGGCATGGGCCGCACCCTCGAGTCCGTGAGGGGCTTCGAGGCAAAGGCGAACGCCCTCAAGGCCGCCGTCACGCAGGCCGGCTCCGCGCTCGGCGAGAGGACTCCCTGGCTGGCTGAGAAGCTGGTCGAGGACGCGGCCGCGGGGACGAAGTACTTCGACTATTACCGCCAGCGCATGGCCAAGATCGCGGCCAGGTAGAGGCCGCAGGCCAGGGCCGAGGCGTAGACGAACCAGTCTCCCCAGCGCGTGTAGAGCGTGGGGATCGAGACCACGGGGACGCGGACGCGGACCGCCGCGGCGCCTTCCCTGCGGGACTCGATCGCCATGAGCCTCCCCGCCGGGTCCACCGCCGCGGTGACGCCGTTGTTCACGCAGCGCAGCAGGGTCCGCCGGTTCTCCACCGCGCGCAGGCGGCTGAGCAGGAGGTGCTCGAACGGCTCGTCCGGCCAGCCGAACCAGCCATCCTCCGTGAGATTGACCAGCAGACGAGCCCCTGAGCGGACGACTTTGCGCACGTACCCGGGGAAGACGTCCTCGTAGCAGATGAGCGGTCCCAGGGCCGCGGGGCCGGACTCGAGCGTCCGCGGCCCGGTCCCCGCGTCGACGGGCGACCTGCGGGTCCGCGTCTTGAGCCAGCCGAACCCCGGGGGCAGCCGCTCGCCGAAGAGCATGAGGAGGCTCTTGTGGTACATCGATGCCGGGCCGGAGCTCTCGAGCACGGCGCTGTTGTAGTGAGGCCTGCCTCCTGGACCCATGGCGTGCGCTCCGTAGAGGACCGGAGCTCCGACCCTCCGGAAGATCCCCGCGCCGGTCCCGTCGAGGGCCGCCACGAACGCGCCTTCAGGCATGACCACGAGGTCGGCCCGGCCGGCGGCCGTGGCCAGCCCGACCAGGAAGCTCTTCTGCTCCTCATAGAGCCGAGGATCGGCGAGCGCGCGGCGGCGCTCGGCGAGCGGTATGGCGGGATGGACCAGGACCACGTCCAGCATGGAGTCCGGCACCGGCAGGTGCGCGAGCCGGAACCAGCCGTAGCCGAGAGCGGACAGCAGGAGCAGGGCCGCGGCCCCGAGCGTCCTCCGGCGCCACGGCCTGCCGAGGGCATGGTTGCACGCCAGCACGAGGGCGCTCACCGCGTAGACTCCGCCCAGGTCCGCGGTCTGGCACAGGAGCGGGAACTCGGCCAAGGGATCGCCGAAATGCCAGGGGAATATCCGCGGCCAGAAGCGCTCCAATACCACGGGCCAGAGCACGCGCAGGACTCCCGCGAAAGGCGAGTCGGAGCGCATGCCGAGCACCGCTCCCCAGGCCGCGAAAGCGAGGCTCTCCCACAACAGCAGGAGGATGAAGCCGGCCATGGCGAGAGTCCAGTGCAGGCCGGTGAAGCGCGCGATGAGCGGGACGATCCAATGGAAGACGATGCCGCAGCCCGCCAAGCCGGTCACGAAGCCGTAGAGGGCGCCTTTCCGGGGGCCCGCGTCCGTGGTCGCCGCGTAGAGCGGGGCGAAGGAGGCCAGCACCGCGATGCGGGGCCCCCAAGGGAGATAGGCCAGGCTGGAGAGCGCGCCCGCGGCCGCGGCCAGCAGGAGGCGAGTCGAGGATGAGCCCGTCTGCACCGGGATATGGTATAGAATTACCCCATGAACCTTCTCCTGATATCCGTCTTTCTTCTCCCGGCTCAGGCCGGACAGCGTCTCGTCATGGTGGGAGGAGGAGAGAAGCCCAAGGAAGCCATGGCTCGTTTCGTGGATTGGGCCGGGGGAGAGAAGGCGCGCATCCTCTATGTGCCTTGGTCCACGGAGGAAGGGGTCGAGGGGTTCACGGATCTGCAGGAGCTCCTCAAGCCCCTCAAGCCGGCGTCTTTCGAGCTCGGCGTGTCCACGTCCGAGCTGCCCGCCAAGAGCGCCGAGCTCCTCGCCCAGATCGGCCGGGCCACGGGGGTGTTCTTCTCCGGCGGGGACCAGAACCGGGTCGCGGACGTGTTCAAGGCCGCGCCCGGGGTCCGTGAAGCCCTGCGGGCGCGCTACGAGGAAGGCGTCGTGTTCGGCGGCACGAGCGCGGGCACGGCCATCATGTCCGAGACCATGATCACGGGAGAGGGGGATTTCTCCGTCATCGACGCGAGCACGGTCGAGGTCCGCCAGGGACTCGGGCTCCTCCCTTCAGACATCATCGTGGACCAGCACTTCATCCGCCGACAGCGGGAGAACAGGCTCTTCGGGCTGCTGCTCGAGCGGCCGGGCTGGCTCGGCGTGGGGGTGGACGAGGATACGGCCTTCCTGGTGGAGGACGGCCGCTTCGGCGCGGTGTCCGGCGCGGGGCAGGTCATGATCGTGGAGCCCACGCCCGGCGGCCGGAGGCTCCTGCTCGAGCTCCTCGCGCCAGGCGAGCGCTACGACCTGAAGGAGCGCAAGAAGCTCTGACGTCCTTATTTTTTGGTAGTATCGCTTCCCACGCGACCGTCGGCTGGAGGGCACATGGACCGTCTCATCGGCGTCGTAGGAATCCTCGTCCTGCTGGGTATCTGCTGGCTGATGTCCAACAACAAGAAGAAGATCAACTACCGCACGGTCGGCGTGGGTATGTCCCTGCAGTTCCTCATGGCGGTGCTCCTCATGAAGTGGGAGACCGGGAACAACGCCATGCAGTGGTTCGCCGGCAAGGTGACCACCTTCCTCTTCCTTTCCGATAACGGCACCAAGTTCCTATTCGCGAACCTCGCGGACCCGGCCTACATGGACAAGTTCGGCTTCGTGTTCGCTTTCCGCGTCCTGCCCATCATCATCTTCTTCGCCTCGTTCATGGGCATCCTCTACTACATGGGCGTGATGCAGAAGGTGGTGGAGGTCTTCGCCAAGATCATGTGCCGCCTCATGAAGACCTCGGGCTCGGAGTCGCTCTCCTGCTCGGCGAACGTGTTCCTGGGCCAGACCGAGGCCCCGCTCCTGGTCAGGCCCTATCTTCACGACGCTACCATGTCCGAGCTCAACGCCATCATGGTGGGAGGCTTCGGCACCATCGCGGGCAGCGTCATGGCCGGCTACATCGGCATGGGCGTGTCGGCGCAGCACATCATGATCGCCTCGGCCATGGCCGCTCCGGGGAGCCTCATGGTGGCCAAGATCATCTTTCCCGAGACCGAGCACTCCAAGACAGGGGGCGACGTGAAGCTGCCGAAGATCGACGTGGGCAGCAACCTGCTGGACGCGGCTTCGCGCGGCGTGACGGACGGGCTCATGCTGGCTCTGAACGTGGCGGCCATGCTCGTGGCGTTCATCACGCTCATCGCCCTGGCGGACAAGCTGCTCTTGGTGGGCGACCGCGTCATCGACGGCCGCATCCTGGGCGGGGCCGCGCTCGCGAACGGGGAGTTCTCCGGGGCGTTCCCGGGAAGCCTTAGGACCTTCTTCGGCTCCGTGCTCTCGCCCTTGGCCTTCCTCATGGGCGTCCCCAGGCAGGACATCTTCGAGGTGGGCAACCTCCTGGGCACCAAGCTCGCGGTCAACGAGTTCGTGGCCTACGCCAAGCTCTCCGAGCTCCTGAAGACCGGCGGCATCTCGGAGAAGGCCGGCATCATGGCCACGTACTTCCTCTGCGGCTTCGCCAACTTCTCCTCCATCGGCATCCAGATCGGCGGCATCGGCGCCCTGGAGCCCAAGCGCAGGGCCGACCTGGCCGTGCTGGGGCTCAAGGCCATGTTCGGGGGAGCCATCGTGTCCTGCATCACCGCCTGCATCGCCGGGCTGTTGGTCGGATAAGAGAGACTATTCCGCGGCGTCCAGGTCCCGCTCGTAGCGCTTGCGCTTGGAGCGGTCGAGCACCTTCTTGCGCAGGCGGATGGACTTGGGCGTGACCTCCACGAGCTCGTCGTCCGCGATGAACTCGATGCACTGCTCCAGCGTGAAGACCCTCGGCGGGACCAGGTCCAGGGCCTCGTCCGCGGCCTTGCTGCGCATGTTGGTCTGGTGCTTCTGCTTGCAGGGGTTGACCACGAGGTCGTTGGCGCGGGAGTTCTGCCCGCAGATCATCCCTTCGTAGACCGGGACCCCCGGCCCGAGGAACATGACGGCCCGCTCCTGGAGGTTGAAGAGGCCGTAGGCCGCCGTGATCCCGGCCTCCTTGCACACGAACACCCCGTTCCCCCGGGAGGCCCGCTCCCCGGTCTTGGGCTCGTACCCGTGGAAGCTGTGGTGCATGATGCCGGTCCCGCGCGTGAGGGTCAGGAACTCGGTCTTGAACCCGATGAGCGAGCGGGAGGGGATGACGTGCTCCAGGCGCAGGCGCCCTCCTCCCTCCGCCACCATGTTCTCCATCCGCGCCCCGCGCCGGCCCAGGCATTCGAACACCGGACCCTGGAGCTCGGAGGGGATGTCCAAGACGAGGTACTCGGTGGGCTCCAGGACCTTGCCGCCTTCCTTCCGGGTGATGACCTCGGGCCGCGAGACCGCGAGCTCATAGCCTTCGCGCCGCATGGTCTCGATGAGGATGGTGAGGTGGAGCTCTCCCCGGCCCGACACCTTGAACTTGCCCTCTCCCGGGAGCTCCTCGATCTCCAGGCCCACGTTGACTTTCTGCTCCTGCTCGAGACGCGCCTTGAGGTGGCGGCTGGTGACGAACTTGCCGTCCTGGCCCGAGAGCGGGCTGTCGTTGACCTGGAACTCCATGGAAAGGGTGGGCTCGTCGATGGCGAGGGGGGGCAGGGCGTCGGGATGCTCCGGCAGGGCCAGGGTGTCTCCGACCTCGCCGCCGTCCAGGCCCGCCACGGCCACGATGTCGCCCGCCTGGGCGTTCGAGGTCTCCTGCCGGGTGAGGCCGACGAAGCGCTCGATCCGCAGGACCTTGCCGGGCAGGACGCGGCCGTCCGGCTTGACCACGACCACGGGCTGGGCTTTCGACACCGTCCCGTTCACGATCCGGCCGATGCCGACCTGCCCGAGGTAGGAGGAGTGCTCCACCATGGTCACCAGCATCTGCAGGGGTTTGTCCAGATGCGCCACGGGCGCCGGTACGTGCTGGAGGATGGTCTCGAAGAGCGGGGTGAGGTCCTTGCCCGGAGTCTTCGGATCGCTCACGGCCCAGGCTTCCTTGCCGGAGGCGTACAGGAAGGGGAAATCGAGCTGCGGGTCCGTGGCTCCGAGGTCCACGAAGAGGTTGAACACCGAGTCGAGGGCCTGGTCGGGCCGGGCGTTGGCGCGGTCGAGCTTGTTGATGATGACGATGGGCGCGATGCCGAGCTGCAGGGTCTTGCGCAGCACGAAGCGCGTCTGGGGCATGGGCCCGTCCACCGCGTCCACCAGCAGGAGCGCGCCGTCGACCATCTGCAGCACGCGCTCGACCTCGCTGCCGAAGTCCGCGTGGCCGGGCGTGTCCACGATGTTGATGGTGTGGCCCTTGTAGGGGACGGAGGTGCACTTCGACAGGATGGTGATGCCCCGCTCCCGCTCCAGGGGGTTGGAGTCCATCACCGTCTCCTGGGCCTCGTCCGCCTTGACGTTGAACTCCCCGGTCTGGCGCAGCATGCCGTCCAGGAGCGTGGTCTTGCCGTGGTCCACGTGCGCGATGATCGCGATGTTGCGTACGTCCTGGCGGCGAGAGGGCATGGGATAGGTTGGTTAGCGGAAGGAAAGGATACCAATTTGCCGAGGCGCTTCCCAGCTGCCCTGCCCTTGAGGGTGGCAAACGAGCAGTTGCATACGTTAGAATGCATGCCAGGGACGGCATTAAGGAGGCGCGATGAAAAAGATTTTCGCTGTATTGGCCGTGACTGCGGCATTCTGGGGCTGCTCCAAGCCGGCCGAGGAGCCCGTGCAGAAGTCCAGCGAGCCGGCGGCTTTGCAGGTCGCCGTCGCCTCGTTGAGACAGACGGCTCCCTGCGACAAGGACATCCCCTTGGGGTGGGCGGCGAGCCTCCCGGTCCCCGCGGGAAAGGATTCGTCCGGCGCGTACCACGTCCTCTTCTATCCCGTTCCCGCGCAGGAGCCCGGCATGAGCGGGCCAGGCGGCCGGGCGCTCGTCCGCGCCGGCGTGCAGGGCGAGTCGGCCTGCACGCGGCTCCCGGGGACGCCGAAGGAGCTCTCCAAGACGCGTTGGCCGGCCCAGGCGGCGTCGCTGCCGGCGCCGGAGCTCGAAGAGAGGCTGCGCGGCGTGCATGTGCAGACCGAGAAGGTCGCGCTGCTCTACTACTGGGGGCGGAAGACCGCGTTCACCCCGAAGGAGATAGCGAGCCTCAAGCGCTACGTGGAGTCTTTCGTTGGCGTGGCGGAGCCGGCGCTCCTGAAGGACTACTATAAGCTGAACCCGGATTTCTGGGAATGGCTGCGCGGCGCGGCCGGGGTCTCCATCGCGAAGCCGTAGACCCCTAACTCGAGTACCGCTCCTCTTTCCACGGGTCGCCGTGGATGTGGTAGCCCTTAAGCTCCCAGTAGCCGGGCCTGTCCTCGGCCGCGAGCTCCACGCCGTTCACCCACTTCGCGCTCTTCCAGAAATAGAGCCTGGGCACCACGAGGCGCACCGGGCCGCCGTGGTCCGGGGTCAGGGGCTTGCCGTCGTGCGAGAGCGCGAAGAGCACGTCCGGCTGGGCGAAGTCGCTCAGCGGGAGATCGGTGGTCCAGCCGTTCTCCGCGTGGATGATGACGAAGCGCGCTTCCGGACGGGGCTTCGCCATCGCCAGGAGGGCCGAAGCGCTCACGCCGTCCCATCGGTTGTCCAGCCTGGACCAGCCTTCCACGCAATGGAGGTCGGCCAGCGTCTCCACCCTGGGCAGGGAGCGGAAGGCCTGAAGGTCCAGCTCCCGTTCCTCCTGGACCAGGCCGAACAGGCGCAGGCGCCAGGCGGCCGGGTCGATCTTCGGGAGGCCGCCGGCGTGCACGACGGGCCACTGCTCGGTCTTCTTCTGTCCCGGAGGCAGGCGTGCGGGGTCCATGACGTTTGATTCTAGGAAACTTCCAGGCGCTGTTTTTCGTACTCTTTGATGAGGATGCCTGCCGATCCGCAAGACCTCTCCGCGGTGCAGCGGTGCCTGCGAGGGGAGACCGCCGTTTTCAGCGAGCTCTTGGGGCGCTACAAGCTCCGCGTGTTCAGCTACCTCCTGCGGGTGGTGCGGAACCCGTCGGACGCAGAGGACCTGGCGCAGGAGACCTTCCTTAAGGCGTACTCCAAGCTCGGTTCGTACGACCCGGCCCATCCCTTCCTGACCTGGCTGTTCCGCATCGCGCACAACTGCGCGGTGGACCTGCTGCGCCGCCGCAGGCCGGAGGAGTTTTCCCTGGAGGATGAGGAGGAGCCCTTGGAGACCGCGGACCCGGCGGCGGACCCGGAGCGCCGGGCCGAGTCCGCGTCCACGAGAGAATCGGTGGACCACGCTTTGGCGGGACTGCCGGCCCCATACCGGGAGGCGCTCATCCTCAGGCACCGGGAGGGTCTCGACTACCGTTCCATGGCGGGCGTCCTGGGGGTCCCGGAGGGGACGGTCAAGATCCGCATCTTCCGCGGTCGGGACCTTTTGAGGAAGAGGCTTTCGGAGATGGGGCTCGCCGGGGCATGAAACTTTTCCGGCGTCCCCTGCGTATTCCTTGATGATGACCTGCGCGGGCATGAGGGAGCGGCTGCAGGAGCTGGTGGACGGCGAGGGACAGGCCCTGGCCGAGACCCGCGCCCACGTGGAGCGCTGCCCCGCCTGCAGGCGGGACTACGAAGCCTTGAGCGCCGCGGCCTCGGCCGTGGCCGGATTGGACGCCATCGAGCCGCCGAGCGGGTTCGAAGAAGCCGTGCTGCGGCGTGTCCGTCTGAGGCTGGGTCTGGGCCGGGCCGCGCGCCTGGTCGCATGCGCTCTTCTCTCCACCTGGGCCGCGGCGGGGTTCCTGCTGACGTCCCGCTTCCTGAAGGGGCATGCGTGGGGGTTCGCCGGCTTCCTGATGGACCCGCAGGCGTCTCTGCCCGGGCTCAAGCTCGGGGTCCTGCAGGCGTTCGTGCTCGTGCGCGATCTTTGGGATATCCTTTCGACCCTGCTGCAGCTGCGCCTGGGAAGCCCGGAGCTCGTTCCGCTGCATTGGCTCGTCGCCGCCTGTCTCGCGGCGGCTTCCCTGCGGTTGATCCGGTCACCGGATAACGGATATAGGAGGAGTCTATGAGAGTCCTGCTTCTTGCCGCGATGGCGTTCTTCGTCTCGTCGGCCCCGGCATCGGCCAGCCGCCGGATCCGAGTCGATTCGGACGATATCCGCCAGGGCGACGTGCGGGTGGCCAAGGGGGAGACGGTCCATGAGGATATCGTGGCCACCGGCGCCATCACCGTGGACGGCACCGTGGAGGGGGACTGCGTCTCCCTCGGCGGCCCGCTCACGGTCAGCGGCGAGGTGCGCGGGGACGTGGCCGCGCTCGGCGGACCGATCGCCATCACCGGCACGGTGGATGGGAGCTTGAGTTCGGCCGGCGGGATGGTCACGATCGACGGCAGGGTCGGCGACGACGTGGCTTCCATGGGAGGAGCGGTGACCTTGGAGGCGCGCTCCGTGGTGGAGGGGGATGTCTCCATCCTGGGCGGGCAATTGAACAAGGCCGAAGGAGCCGTGATCAAGGGCAGCGTGACGAACATGGACTTCAACGTCATCAAGAAGCTCGGACCCTTGGCCAGGCAGGTGGGCCACCGCGTGCGGCGCTTCGAGCGCGAGAGCCCGGAGCCCCCGCAGCCCTTGCGCAAAGTCCTGGGCTTCGCCGCGTTCCTGTGCTTCGTGGCGGGAGTGGGCATGATGGTCCTGCTTCTGAGCGTGCTCCTGCCTAAGCAGGTGGAGGCCGTGGCGTCCGCGATCCGTTCGGACTTCTGGCGCTGCGCGGGCGCGGGGACCCTCGTCCTGATGCTCATCATCCCCGGGCTCATCCTCATGGCCGTCTCCATCCTCGGCATCCCTCTCATCCCGCTGGCGCTCCTGCTCGTGGCGGTCGCCAAGATCATGGCCATGGCCGCGTTCAGCCTCGTGCTGAGCCAGCGCTTCTTCGCGTCCATGAACAAGCCCTTGCCCGCGACCGTGCTGGCGGTCGCCGCGGGCTACGGACTCCTCACCGTTCTCATGGCGGCGGGTCGGCTGATGGGGATCGCGGGCGGCCTCGGGAGCCTGCTGGGCGGCCTCTTCTTCCTGGCCAACCTGATCCTGTTGTGCTGCGGGATCGTGGTGGGCCTGGGTGCGGTGTGGACGACGAGGATGGGGACTAACGGGAGCTGAAAAAAGCCGGATAACATGTAACATTTTCCAAATACCATAGGGACTATAGTGGTATTGAAAATAAAACATCCTGAGGTTATCCTCAGGGGAACTGATGTTTCATTTAATGTCCCTATGGCTGGTCGCGGGTCTGCTGCCAGCCGGACCCGCGCAGGCGGGCATATACCCGCCTCCTGATCTGCTCATCCCTCAAGCAGTCTCTGTAAGCACGCCTTATCCGGCCTTCGTGTGGGACCACGACCCGGGAGCCAAGGGCTTCCATTTCCTGCTCTCCAGGGACAATGACATGGCGCAGGTGTTCGCGGATACCCCCACCTTCAACAATTTCTTCCGCTCCACGACCGCGTTGGCCCAGGACACGACCTATTTCTGGAAAGTCACGCACGACGTGACCCCGGAGGAATGGTCCTCCACCTTGACCGTGCACGTGGACTTCGCCGTTCCCAACAAGGGCCAGGCCCAGGTCTCCATGGACTCCGGAGGCTCCTGGGAGGACCTCTCCTCTGTGGCGTACTACCTGACCAGCAGCCTCTCGGTCCGGCTTCCGGTGCAGGATCCGGTGAGCGGCCTGCTGGTTTCGACCGGACTGCCCACGGGGCTCGTGGGGCAATGGCACTTGGACGAATCCTCCGGAATCGCGGCGATGGACGCGTCGACCAACGGCTTCACGGCCAATTTGGTCAACAGCCCGGGGTTGGGCCCAGGCAGGAGGGGGGGCGCGTTGGTTTTCGACGGCACGAACCAGTACGCCAGCATCCCCTTGCACGGCGAGATGGCCATGATAGACAACTTCACATACGAGGCGTGGGTCAAGACCACCGCGACCACCCGCTACGCGACCATCCTCTCGAACCAGTACTCGTACTACGGTCTGCAGATCGGGATCAACCAATCGGCCGCCGACTCGGGGGACGTGTACTGCTATTTCTACAACAAGTACCAGGTCGTCACTCCCGCCCAGATGGGGTTCAAGATCAACGACGGCGCCTGGCACCACATCGCCGTGGTGCAGTCGGGAGGCAGCACGCGCTTCTTCATCGACGGCGTCATGAGGGCCGCGTTGTCCGGTTCGCCGACCTACGCGACGCTGTACCCCACCTGGATCGGCCAGTGGTACAACTATCTCGGGTCGTATCCCATGACCGGCTCCATCGACGAGGTGCGCGTCTTCAGCGTGGCCCGCTCGACCGCGGACATCCTCGCGGACTTCCAATCCGACACCGCGGCGAGCCATGACCGGCAGAAGGCGTACACGGTCTCCTACTCCACCAACGGCGGCAGGACGTGGATACTCTCGCCCACGGCTTCCACCAGCCTGGGCGGGGCGAACGGGACCAAGGACAGCCAATGGCTCAGGGCGGACGGCCTGGAGCTGGTGAATACGACTTCCTCCTTCGCGGACACGAACAAGATCGCCTTCCGCGCCTCGGACATGGCCGGCAACGTGCTCGTGGCCACCTACACGGTGCTGGTGGACACCCCGCCTGTCTCCATCGCTCCGCCGAACGGGGCGTACGTCTTTGGCAAGCCGGTCCTGCGCTGGGACGGGTCCTCCTCGGACGTGCAGATCGCGTCGAACAACGTGTTCGCCGCCCCGGAGATCGACTCCACCACCGCGAGAGCGGTCTACGGTTCCACCAGCGCGCTGGCCCAGAGCACGACCTACTACTGGCGCGTGCGCCAGAAAGGCTTGTCCAACTGGTCCATGGTCCGCTCCTTCGTGGTGGAGGTCTCGACCCCGCTCGTCCCGGCTCCGGCCGCGCCGGTGCAGATTTCCACGGATTCGGGCGTCACCTGGGCGGAGCTGTCCGCGACCACGTATGTCCCGTGGCACGCCGTATCCGCCAGGGTGGGAGTCCAGGACCTCGACGCCGGACTGCTCGTGTCCACGGGCCTGCCCACGGGCCTGGTGGCCCAGTGGCATCTCGACGCCTCGTCCGGCCGGGTCGCGCTGGACGCGTCGCCCAACTCCTATGACGGCGTACTGATGGGCTATAACGCCAACAGCGACAAGTGGACCGCCGGCAAAAAGGGCAACGCGCTCCAGTTCGCTTCCGCCCAGAGCCAGTACGTCAACTTCCCCTACGGCGCGGCTCTCGACATGACCGGGGCGTACACCATCGAGGCTTGGTTCCGCACCAGCGCTGGTGCGGCTTATAACACCATCGTGAGCCACTACAACAGCAACGGGTATATCCTCGCGATCTACTCCGATGACGTGAGGTTCTGGTCCGGAGGCTGGGTCACTTGGGCCGGCTTGGGCGTGAACGACAATACCTGGCACCATGTCGCCGTGGTGGTCTCCGGCGCGAGCGCGGAGCTCTTCTTGGATGGGATCAGCCGGGGGTCCAATCCCATCACGGCGACCACCACGTCGGCTCAGGATACGAGGATAGGGCAGTTCTCGGGCGCGTACTTCTTCTCCGGCGTCATCGACGAGGTGAAGCTCTACAACGTGGCCCGCTCCACGGACGAGGTCATGGCCGACTACCAATCCGATACCGCGGCGAGCCATGACCGGCAGAAAGCCTACACGGTCTGCTACTCCACCGACGGAGGCAGGACCTGGGTCCTGGCCGACACCGGCGCCACGAGCCTGGGCGGTGCGAACGGCACCAAGGACAGCCAGTGGCTGCGCGCGGACGGGATCCAGCTGGTGAACACCACCGCGCCTTTCGCGGACACGAACAGGGTCTCGTTCCGGGTCTCGGACATGGCCGGCAACGTTTCGGTCTCCACCTTCGCGGTCCTGGTGGACACCATGGCGGTCCGGAGCGTGTCCACGCAGGTCTTCCCCTGCGACGGGTGCTACGCCGGAGCCGAGCCCAACTTCGCGTGGATCGGGCCCAGCACGGCCATGGCCGCCGGTTTCGGCCCCCAAGGGGCCTATCTGCTCCAAGTCTCGAACAACGACCCGAACTTCGCGCCGTCGAACCTGGTGGTGTCCGTCACCACGCCGGTCGTCATCCCCAGCACCATGGCGTACGCGGACGAGACGGTCTACGTCTCCACGTACACCCTGCCTCAAGGCGCCACCTACTATTGGAGGGTCGCCGCGCGCAGCACCCTGGGCGGGCAAGGCCCCTGGTCGCAGGTCTTCAGCTTCGTCCGGGACACGGACGCGCCCGGGGTCGTGACTTTCGCGCATCTGAGCTCCGCGGCTCTGGCGAGGTCCGAGGACGAGTTCAACGGGCTCTTGAGCGGAGCCACGGCGCAGGTGGGGCTGCAGGACCCGGTCTCCGGCATGGTCGTCAGCACCGGGCCTTTGCCCAACGGGCACGGGTTCGCGTCCGGAGGCTTCGGCGTCATGCTTTCCACGGACGCGGGACAGTCCTGGATCACCGAAACCCAGTCGCTCATCCAGGACGCGCTCGTGGACGGGGTCTACTGCATGGCTGTCTACAACGGCAAGCTCTACGCAGGCAAGGGCGGGGCCGCCGACGGCGACGGGGATGTGCTGGTCTATGACGGAAGCGGCTGGAACGTGAGCTATGCAGGCTCCAAGCTGGCCATCCGTTCCCTCGCCGTGCACAACGGCAAGCTCTACGCCGGGCAGTCCGGCATAGCGGGGGACGGCGACGTCTTCGTCTTCGACGGCGCATCCTGGAGCCCGAGCTACAACGGCAGCCAGGAGGGCATCTACGCCCTGGCTTCCCACAACGGCCGGCTCTACGCGGGCCAGGGCAGCAGCGCCGACGGCGACGGGGACATCTACGTGCTCGAGGGGAGCACCTGGACCCAGAGCTACAGCGGCGCCACGCTCTCGATCTACTCCCTGGCCTCCTACAACGGCCGGCTCTACGCAGGGCGGGGGGGCACCCTCGGCGGCTCCGGGGACGTGCTGATCTACGACGCGGGCGGCTGGCGTCTGCTCTTGGACAACGGCGGCACGGTGACCGGGGTCCACGCCCTGGCCGCGCACAACGGCAAGCTCTACGCAGGGCTCGGGGGCACTGCCGCGGGCGACGGGGACGTGCTGGTCTACGACGGCTCTACCTGGCAGACGGCCTACACCGGAGCGCAGGAGCAGATCCTCTCCTTGGCCTCCTACAACGGCAGGCTCTACGCGGGCCAAGGCTCCGGAGCCGGTGACGGGGACGTGCTCCATTACGACGGCGGCGTCTGGCGCGTCCTCTACGACGGCGGTACGCAGAAGCTCCACTCCCTGGCCCCTTACAACGGGAGGCTCTACTCCGGCGAAGGGGGCGGCGGCACCAACGGGGCTGTCCGCGTCTTCACCCCCACGGTCGAGTCCTCCTTGAGCGGCTCGGACGGGAGCATCGCGGCCCAGACCCTGCTCGCCGACGGGCTCGAGCTGCTCTTCTCGACCAACACCCTGACCTGCGGCGGGATCGATCCCTGCGGGGCCACCAACCAGGTCATATTCCACTCGGTGGACAGGGCCGGGAACGTACGCAAAGCCGGGCCCTACGCGCTGCTCGTCTCCACCCAGGTCCCCGGCGTCCCCGGGAACCTGACCGCTCTCTCGGTCACCACGGATGTCGCGTCGGTCGGCTGGGACGCGTCCATCTCGAGCCACCCCGTCGTCTACCGGCTGGAGGCTTCCACGGATGCCGCGTTCAACGGGGTCGTGTATTCGAGCGTGACAGCCTCAACCTCGGCCTCGCTTTTGGGTCTGGACCAGAACACGACCTACTACCTCCACGTGCGGGGCCAGCATGTGAGCACGGGCGGCTACTCGGCGTATCTCGACACCTGCACCGTGTCCAAGCCCTTGAGCGGGGCAGGCTTCGCCTCGGTGTACCCGTCGAGCGTGGCGGTCTCGTGGACCCCGCTGCCCGCGGCCGCGCAGGAGGGTTCTTCGAACTCGGCCCAGGGCTACCAGGTCGAGGCCTCCACGGCCGCGGATTTCACCGGGACGGTCTTCATGTCCTCGACCACGGACGCGGGCGTGGGCACGCTCCCCGTCTGGGGGCTCACCCGCGCGACCACCTACTACTTCCGCGCGGCCACGCTGAACTGGCCCGGCGCGAAGAACTTCATCGCCGCCGGGTCCACGATGACGCGGACCGGGCTGGCGCCGCAGGGGTCGATCGGCGGCGTCTTCCTGTCCAGCGTCGCGGTGAGCTGGGCATCGGTGGCGGCTGATTCCGGGTACGTGCTGCAGGCGGCCATGGCCGCGAACTTCACGGGGACCGTGCTCTCCTCGGTCACGGCGGACGGGGCTTCGACGGGGCTCACGCTGCAGGGCCTCTACCCGAACACGACTTACTACCTGCGGGCCGGCTCCATCTGGGGCAAGACCACCGCTTACGCCAGCGTCGTCCCGGCATCCACGTCCACGTTGTCCAACCTGGTCGTGGGGACCGCCTTCAACATCCTGTACCGGACTTCGGCCACGGTGACATGGACCCCGTTCCCGGCCTCTCCCAGGAGCGCCGGAGCCGAGGGCTTCCGTCTGGACGCCTGCCTGGACGAGGATTTCAGCGGCGCGCTGATCTCCTCGTCCGCCTGGGTCCCGACCCTCGACCGTCTGACCCTGGACGGGCTGTCGGTGGATACGACCTACTATTTCCGCGTCGGGAGCCTCAACAGCAACGGCGTGCCCAACTACGTCGGCATGGGGCCGAAGATGACCGCTCCGGCCGCGCCCCAGTCGCCTTCCATCGCGGCCGCGTACCTGTCGAGCGTCGCGGCTCAATGGACCGCGGTGGGCTCCAAGGACGGCTACGTGCTGGAGGCTTCGTCGAACTGGGATTTCTCGGGCGCGGTCTACTCTTCCGTGACCGCGAACGGGGCGGCGACGGCTCTGGTCGTGCAGGGGCTGGCGCCGAACACCACCTACTACCTGCGCGTGGGCTCGCTCCGGGACGGGACCACGGGGTACGGAGAGATGGCGACGGACTCCATATCGACTTTCGCCAGCACGGTCACGGGGACCGGCTTCCAGCCCGTGACCGAGACCTCGGCCGCGGTGCAATGGACGCCGGCGGCGGCCGCGTCCTATCGCCTGGAGGCCTCGACCGCGTCGAACTTCACGGGGACCCTGTTCTCCAGCGCGACTCCGAGCGCGGCGGCGGCGGGGCTGTCCATCTCCGCGTTGACGCGGTACACCACATATTATTTCCGGGTCGTCAGCCTGAACTGGGCCGGGGTCGAGAGCCGCGTCGTCGTCGGCTCGACCCGAACCCTCCCCGGTCCGTCAGTGGCCCCTTCGGTCGCGTCCGTGCGGCTCTCCAGCGTCACCGTGTCGTGGGCCTCGGTCTCGGCTGATTCCGGGTACACGCTCCAGGCGTCCACGGCCGCGGACTTCACCGGCATCGTGCTCTCCTCGAATACGAAGAACGGCGCCTCGGTCGGGCTCGCGGTGCTGGGACTCGACCCGAACACCACCTATTACCTGCGCGCGGGCTCGCTCTGGAACGGAGCCACGGTCTACGCGAGCGCCGGCGCTGCGTGCACCCTCGCGAGGCTCGTCTCCGGGTCATCGTTCCAGAGCGTATTCCTGACATCGGCCACGCTCCAGTGGACCGCTCTTCCCGTGAGCCCCTCGAGCGAGAGCGTCCGGGGTCTGCGCGTCGAGGCCTCGACCGCCGCGGACTTCAGCGGGACCCTATACTCCTCCGCCACCCGCAGCGCGGGGACGTCCTCGCTGACCGTGAGCGGCCTCACCTGGAGCACGACCTACTACTTCCGCGTCGGCAGCTTGAACTGGGCTTCCGGGGTCCAGTACGCGATGGCGGGCTCGACCATGACCGGGACGGTCGTGAGCAGCGGGACCGTGGACAACTCCGGGCCTCTCGTCATCACGGTCTATCCCAGCTGTCCGGAGCTGACGCTGGCCCAGGTCATGATACCGGCCAATACGTTCCCCGCGGGGACGCAGATACGGGTCAACGCGAGCATCCCGTCTTTGCCGCCGATCCAGAGCAGCCAAGCCAACCTGACCGCGCTGGGTCCGGGGGTCGCCATCGATATCTCCGCCGGGGGCCTGCAGCCCAACGGTCCGTTGACGATCCAGATGACGTACGACCCGGCCGCCCTTCCCGCCGGGACCGACCCCCGCAGGCTCGTGATCGCCTCCTATTCGGAGTCGAGCGGGCAGTGGACGCTTCTTCAGCCGGTGGATTCGGCGACGGGCACGGTGGCCGGGGTGACGACGCATCTGTCTTTGTTCGCGCCGTTCATCGCCACGGCCGGGACCGAGCTCGCGGACCTCCAGATTTACCCCATCCCATGGGAGCCGGGGACGGGTTCGAGGTTCGACGCCGCCAACATCAGCTTCACGAACATCCCGAGCGGGGCGGAGGTCGAGCTCTACACCATGCTCGGGGAGCTGGTGTGGGAACAGACCGCCGGCCCGAGCGGGGTCGTCCGTTGGGACGGGGGCCTGCGCAAGGGAGGGAGGGCCGCTTCCGGGACTTACATCGTGGTCATCCGTCACGGAGGCGCGACCGCCAAGCGGCGGGTCGTGGTGATCCGATGAGGGGGCTGCGGCTCTGGAGCCGCGGTCCCCGAAGCGCGGCGTTTCTCCGCTTGCGCAGGGGGCCGCGCCTGATCCTCGCGCTTCTGCTGCCGGCGGCCTTGTGCCGCCCGGCGGTGGCCCTGCCGGGCCGCGCCGGTGAGGCGGGGGCGCAGTTCCTCCGGCTCGGGGCCGGAGTCCGTTCCCTGGGCATGGGAGATGCCTACAGCGCGGTGGCCGACGGGCCCGAAGCGGTCTATTGGAACCCCGCGGGCATAGCCCAGCTCAGGGCCCCGGAGTTCTCCTACGCGAGGTCGGAGCACCTCGGCCTCTTCCATCACGACTTCGCCGCGTACGTCCATCCCGTCGAAGCGTGGAGGGGGGCGCTCGGCTTGGCGGTCACGCATGTCTCGCAGACGCGTTTGCCGCTCGTGGACAAGGACAACGTGGTCGTGGGGGATTTCAGCCCCTACAGCATGGCCGTAGCCGCGGCCTACGCCCGCGATTTCTCCTCGGGCGACCGGGCGTTCGACGAGGGGCCGTTCCGGTGCAAGCTCTCCGGGTCTTCGCTGAGCTTCGACGACTGCGATTCGCAGGATTTCAGGTACGGGGCCGAAGAGAGGGTCCTGCTCGGCGGTTTCTCCGTGAAGGGCATCGTGGAGTCGCTTCACGACCATAAGGCCTGGGCCGCGGCTTTGGACGCCGGCGTTCTCCTGAGGCCCGCCAGCGCGGAGAGATTGTCGCTGAGCCTGTGCGTGCGCCACCTGGGCACGCAGGAAAAGTTCATCCGGGAGAAGACGGATCTCCCGCTGGAGGGGGCCGCAGGCGCCTCCTACGAGCTGGGGTGGGAAAAGGGCCGCTTCGTGCCGGCCCTGGAGTTCACGGCTCCGGCTTACGGGGAGCCCTCCGGCAATCTGGGCGGCGAGTACACGACGCGGCTCGGCGAAGACGCCGGCGCGTCTTTCCGCTTCGGTTATAAGACGCTCACGGTGAAGGACCTCGGTCCGATGAGCGGCTTCACCGTCGGGTTGGGCCTGAGGCTCAGACGCCTCAGCGTGGATTTCGGCTTCCAGCCCGCAGCCGCGCTGGGCCAGACCTTCCGCATGGGAGCTTCCTGGCGGTTCTTGGGCATCAGGGACCCCTTGGAGCTCCGCCGCGAACCCCGCAAGAAGTCTCCATGGAGCGACCGCCCGTGGGAGCGGTCCCCGTGGAGATAACTTGCTAAAATCTCCCAAGCATGCCCTTCCTCCTGGCGGGCTTCAGCCATAAGACCAGCCCGGCCCACATCCGGGAGCCGCTCGCCGCCTCGGGTCCGGGGGCGCTTCAGCGGCTCCTCGCCGAGCGCGGCTGGGTGGAGAGCGTCGTCCTCTCCACCTGCAACCGCTTCGAGGTCTACGCCGTGGGGGAAGACGTGGAAGCCCTCGCCGGGCTGCTGGAGTCGTCCGCCGGCGCCAGCGCCAGGGGCCGGTCCTACAGGCTGCAGGATGGCGACGCCGTGCGGCACCTCTTCCGCGTGGCCGCGGGCCTGGATTCCCTGGTGCTCGGCGAGACCGAGATCCTTCGCCAGGTCAAGCAGGCGTATGAGTCCGCGCGGGACGCCGGGACCACGGGCAAGCTCGCCAATGTCGTGTTCCAGCGCGCGCTTTTCGTGGGGAAGGCGGCGCGCACCCTGACCGGCATCAGCGCGGGCCAGCCTTCGGCGGCCTCCGCCGCCGTGGAGTTGGCGCGCAGGCTCTCGGGCGGCCTGGATTCGAGCGCCGCCCTGGTCCTCGGCGCGGGAGACACCGCGGAGAAGGTCGCGAAGAACCTCCGCGCCGCCAAGGTGCGCAGGCTCTTCGTCTGCAACCGGACCGGCGCGCGGGCGCAGGCGCTGGCGGCCCTGCACGAGGCCGAGACGGTCCGGTGGGAGGATTTCCCCGGGCTCCTTCCTTCGGTGGACGTCCTGGTGGCAGCCACGTCCTCCCCCACGGTCCTGGTGGACCGCGCCATGGTGGAGCGCTCTCTGGCCGGGCGGGGCGACAGGCCCTTGTTCCTCATCGATCTGGCGGTCCCGCGCAACATCGCAGTCGAGCTCCAGGGGCTCGAGCGCGTCAACCTCTACGGTCTGGAGGATCTCCAGGCCATCGTGTCCGAAGGCGCGGCCCGCCGCCGCGCCGCGTTCCAGGCCGCCGAGGCCATCGTGGAGGCTCGGGCGGCCGAGCTGGAAGCCTGGATGTACTCCCTGGCCTGCGGCCAGGAGATGAGCCTCAGCCACGCATGACCCGGCTGCGCCTTGGGACGCGCGGCTCCCCGCTTGCCAAGGCGCAGTCGCGGTGGGTCGCCGAGCGCCTTGAACGGCTCCATCCCGGCATCGGGGTCGAGACCGTGGTCATCAAGACGAGCGGAGACCTCTCCCTTCCCGTCCCGAACGTCAAGACCGCCTTCGTCAAGGAACTCGAAGAGGCGCTGCTGCGGGGGGACATCGACATCGCCGTCCACTCGGCCAAGGACCTCCCTGAGAAGAGCGCGGAAGGCTTGTGCATCCTGGCCTATCCCGAGCGGGAGGACCCCCGGGACGCGTTCGTGGGTGCGGAGGCGTGCCGGACCTGGGCGGCTCTGCCGCGCGGCAGCGTGCTGGGGACCTCGGCGCTCCGCCGGAAGGTCCAACTCCTGCGGATCCGGCCGGACCTGCGCATCGAGCCTCTCCGCGGGAACGTGGACACGCGTCTGCGCAAGCTCGCGCAGGGAGCTTTCAGCGGGCTCGTCCTGGCCGCTGCCGGGCTCAAGCGGCTCGGCCTCCAGGTCCCCAGCGAGTCGTTCCCGACCGACGTGTTGGTGCCTGCGCCCGGACAGGGGGCGTTGGCCGTGCAGGCCTGTTCTGAGCGAGCAGAGCTCGGAGCGCTGCTCTCTGCTCTCGACGACCCCGACACGCGGCTGGAGGTCGAGCTGGAGCGCCGCTTTGCCGCGGCCGTGGGGGGCGGCTGCTCGACGCCATTGGGAGCGTTCGCCCGCTGCGAGGGCGAAGGAGTCCGGCTCACGGTGTTCTTCTCCGACCTCCTGACGGACCGCGCGGGGAAGAGCGCGGAGGAGCTCTCTTCTCTCGTCGAACGGCTGCGCAGACGCATCCTATGACCTCGGCCGTCCGCGGGGTCCCCAACTCCGGGGCATGGGCGTACCTGGCCCACGGCCTGCTCGCTCCTTCCCTTCTCCCCGCGGACCTGCGCATGGAGTCCGCCTCCCCGCTCGTGCTGGTCCGAGAGAAGGAGGAGGACCTCGAGGATTTGGCGGACGGGCTCAAGGCCCTGGACATCATCGCCGGTACGCTGAAGGGCGCCGAGCCCCCGTTCTTCGGCGAGGATCCTCAGCTGCGGCTCGCCTCGGTCGAGCGGCTCCACCTCGGCGCGCGCCTGGCTCTGGCCACGGTCGAGAGCCTGGGGCTGCCGAGCCCGGACCCGCTGCGCTACGCGGAGCTGCGCGCCGTCTTACGCCCCGGCAAGGAGACGGGGCGCAAGGAGCTGCTTTCGAAGCTCTCCTCGTCCGGCTACCGCCGGGTGGACTTCGTCGAGGGTCCGGGAGAGTTCGCCGCGCGCGGGGCGGTGGTGGACTTCTTCCCCATGGAGCCCACGCGGGCCGTCCGCGTCCTTTACGACGCGGACGAGATCGCGTCGCTCCGGACCTTCGACCCGCAGACCCAGGCGGGCTCCCCGGAGCTGTTGGAAGAGGCGGTCCTCGCGCCCGCGGCGGAGGAGCCGTCCGGCCGCACGCTCGCAGACGCGCTCGCCGAACGCGGACTCTGGCTGGTCGAGGAGGGGGCCCGGCTCCCGGTCGAGCCTTCCAGGAAGATCGTCATCGGCCAGACAGGACCCGTCGACTTCGGCGCGGTCGCGCAGTCCGCCGCCGGGCTGGGGGTGCGGGCCGCGGCCGAGCAATGCCGGGAATGGATCGGCGACGGCATGAGGATACTCGTCTTCTCCATGAACCGGGGAGAGGACGAGCGCCTGCAGGAGATGTTCGAGGGCTTGGTCCCGGAGGGCGTGCAGTTCCTCGTCGGGCCGCTGCGCCAGGGGTTCGCGAGCCGGAGGCTGGGGCTGGCGGTGCTGACCTCCAGCGAGATCTTCGGCCGCCGGTACCGCACCGGACGCATGCTCCGGCCCATGCTGCAGGGCCGCGCGCGCGTGCGCTGGGGCGAGCTTAAGAAGGGAGACTACGTGGTGCACGAGCATTACGGGATCGGCCGCTACCTGGGCTTGGAGGCTGTGGGCACCACCGACTGCCTCCGCCTGGAGTACCGGAGCGGGGATACGCTCTTCGTCCCCATGGGGGACTTCCGCTGCATCCAGAGGTACGTGGGCTCGGAGGGCCACCGGCCGCGCCTCTCTTCGTTGGACAGGCGGACCTGGCAGGATGTGGTCGAGCGGGTCCGGGAGGGAGTGCGCGAGCTGGCGGCGGAGCTCCTGAAGCTCGAGGCCGCCCGCCGCGCCCTGCCCGGACACGCCTTCCCGGCGGACTCGCGGATGGAGTCCGAGTTCGCGGAATCCTTTCCCTTCGAGGAGACTCCGGACCAGCGCAAGGCCATCGGGGAGGTCAAGGAGGACCTCATGACCCCCTGCCCCATGGACCGGGTGGTCATCGGCGACGTGGGGTTCGGGAAGACCGAGGTGGCGATGCGCGCGGCCCTCAAGTGCGTGGCCGGCCTGCGGCAGGCCGCCTTGCTCGTGCCCACGACGGTCCTGGCGGACCAGCACGCACGCAACTTCCGCCGGCGCTTCGCGGAATACCCGGTGCGCATCGAGATGCTCTCCCGCTTCCAGACCAAGGCCGAGCAGCGCAGGGTGCTCGGGGGTCTCGCGGCCGGGAGCGTGGACATCGTGGTCGGGACGCACCGGCTCCTGCAGGAGGACGTGCGCTTCAAGGACCTGGGCCTGCTCGTGGTGGACGAGGAACACCGCTTCGGCGTCCGCGACAAGGAGAGGCTCAAGGCTCTGCGCAAGACCCTGGACTGCCTGAGCCTCTCGGCTACGCCCATCCCGCGGACCCTGCACCAGTGCCTCTCGGGTCTGCGGCGGGTCTCGCTCATCTCCAGCGCCCCGGTGGGCCGGCAGCCGATCGTGACCCAGGTGCTCCCTTTCACCGAGAAGCACGCCGCCTCGGCCATCGCGGCCGAGCTCGAGCGGGGCGGCCAGGTGTTCTACGTGCACAACCGGGTGCGCTCCCTGCCGGAGACGCTGGAGCGCCTTTCCCGCCTGCTCCCCGGAGTGCGCTTCGTGATGGGGCACGGCCAGATGCGCTCGGACCAGCTCGAGAAGGCCATGTGGGACTTCTTCAACCGGAAGTACGACGTCCTGGTCGCCTCCTCCATCATCGAATCTGGGCTGGACATCCCTTCCGTGAACACGCTGCTCATCGAGAACGCCCAGGATTTCGGGCTCTCGCAGCTTTATCAGCTGCGCGGCCGCATCGGCCGGGAGCGGCAGAAGGCGTACTGCTACCTCTACTACCCCTCCGATGCGGGGGAGCTGCGCGACCTCAACGAGGAGGCGCGCAAGAGGCTCGAGGCGCTGCGCGAGTTCGGGACTCTGGGCTCCGGCTTCTCCTTGGCCATGCGCGACCTCGAGATCCGCGGGGCCGGGGACCTCCTGGGAGGGAAACAGCACGGGTTCCTCAACGCGGTCGGGGCGGAGTTCTATACCGAGCTTCTGGAGGGCGAGACCGCGAAGCTGCTGGGGAAGAAGGCCGCGGGCGGAAAGGATGAGCCCGCGCACATGGATCTGGGCATCAGCGCGTTCCTGCCGGAGGATTATATCCCCGGGGACATGGAGCGCATCCGGCTCTACAAGCGGCTGCTCGCCGCCGAGCCGGACGTCCTGGACTCCATCAAGCGGGAGCTGGCCGACATCTCGGGCCCTCCGCCGGCCCCGGTGGAGAACCTGTTTACGGTCCTGCGCATCCGGAGGCTGGCCAGCGGCTTGCGCGTCCGCTCGGTGGTCCAGCGGGGTCCCCGCGTGGAGATCTACTTCCAGCCGGACGCGGCCGTCCCCGTGGACGTCATCACCCGCTGGATGGGGACCTACAAGGACCGCATCGAGTTCGTCCGCTCCGCGGAAGGCGACGGACTACGGGTGGAGAACGCCGGGAGGGACCCCATCGCGTGGATCCTCGATTTCTTGGACGGACTTGCGCGCGGGCGGAAATGATACTATCTTCAGGACTCTGTCATGCATAGAAGACTATTGCTTTTGCTGCTTTTCCCGATATCCTTCGCCGCCTGCGCCCACTCCCGCTTGAAATTGGGCGTGGACTCGGAGGGCGAGGTCGTAGACGCCGAGGGGCTCGTCCCCTGCATCGAGACGGACATGCCTATGACCAAGGCCAACGCCTTGGCCGCCGCCCAGCGCTCCGCCGTCGAGAGGGTGGCCGGCGTCTTCATCGCCGCGGACACCCGGGTCAAGAAGGCCATGGCCATAGACCAGAACATCCTGGCCAAGACAGCGGGATACGTGAAGAAATACGACATCTTGGAGGAGGCGCGGGACGGGCAGTACTACCGGACCCGGATCCGCGCGCTGGTGTCCTTCGAGCGTCTGCAGGCGGACCTGCGCTCCATCGGGCTCTTGGACGTGCTCGAAGCCGGCAGCCCCCGCGTCGGCGTGCGTCTGAGGGAGTCGGTGGACGGGTCCGGGTCCGACACCCTCTCCGCGGCGGACGGTTTGACCGCGGCCCTGCTGGAGGCCGGCTACACGGTCGTGGACCGCGCGGCCTCGGAGAAGGACGCCGAGGTCCTGATGGACGGCGAGGGCAGCGCGGCGAGGCTCGACCCCCATCCCAAGTTCACCGGGTTCGTGAGCTATCGAGCCCGCGTCTCGGCCAAGGCGGTCCGGTCCGGAACGGCTCAGGTCCTGGCTTCCGCCGAAGCGGACGCGAGCGGCATGGACGTGAGCGCTCCGGCCGCCGCGGCCAAGGCGCTCCGGAACGCGGGACGGCTCGCGGGCAACGAGCTCCGTACGAAGGTGGCCGAGGCGCTCAAGACCCGTTCGGAGGTCGTCCTGCAGGTCCGCGGGCTCGGCGGCGTGGATGAACTCACCTCCCTGCAGAAGGCCCTCGACGCCATCCCGACCGTCGATGGAGTGCATTTGAGGTTCTACGGGGGCGGCGAGGCGGTGCTCTCGCTGCGTGCGGGAAGCGCCTCCGGACAGGAGCTCAGCGAGAAGCTCTCCGGACTCAAGGGGCCCGCGCTGCGGGTCCTGGAGGCATCCCCCTCGAGGATCGTGGCCGAGGTCCCCAGATGAGAACGCCGCATGAGACGAGGTGGCTGCGATGCTAGCCTATAGAAAGCTGCTCCCCCTGGCCGTGGCCCTGTGCGCCGCGTGCTGGGCCGGCTGCGAGAAGGCCGAAGAGGGCGTGATCGCCCGGGTGGGCGGTTCCGCCATCACCGAGACCGAGTTCCATCGGAGGCTCGCGGAGGTCGCGCCCGCCTACCAGAACTACGTCATGACCCCCCACGGCCGCAAGCAATTCCTGGATATCCTGGTGCGCGAGAAGCTCATCCTGCAGGCTTCCCGGAGGGACGGCGTCGACGCCATGCCGGAATTCAAGGAGCGCATGCGGCAGGCGCGGGAAGAGGCGGAGGAGCGTCTGGCGCAAGCCAGGGACTACCATCTTGTGCGCCTGTGGTTCGAACGCCTGCGCAAGAGCGGGGTCTTGAAGGTCCTCGAGGCGGAGATCGCCGAGTTCCACAAGAAGCATCCGGAGGAGGTGGTGGCGCGCCACATCCTGCTGGCGACTCCCGAGGAGGCCGAGACCGTCCTCCGGCAGGCGCGCGAGAAGGGCGGGTTCGCGGCGCTCGCCAAGAAGCATTCCCTGGACGCCGACACGGCGAGCGAGGGCGGCAAGATGAACCCGACGCTCCGCGGCGAGATCATCCCCGAGCTGGAGGTCGTTTTCGACATGCGGGTGGGCGAGATCGGCGGACCCGTCCGCAGCAAGTTCGGCTACCACGTGCTCATGAAGGAGAGCGAGCGGAAGGTCCCGCTCGCGGACGTCGCCGAGCGCATCCGGAACGTTTTGGAGAAGCAGAAGCTGGACAAGCACCTGCAGGCTCGCCAAGCTTCTATCCCCGTGGAGGTCATCGATGCACAGTTCCGCTAATCTCCTGCTCGCCGCCGTTCTGCTCGTCGGGGGTGGACTCCGCCGGGCCCAGGCCGGCGTCGTCGAGGACGTGGTCGCCAAGGTCAACGGCAAGCCGGTGTTCCTTTCCGAGTACAACAAGAACCTGAGGGAGGCCCTGGCCAACTATCAGCGCACCATGCCCCAGGCCCTGCGGGACGAGGAGATGGTGAAGGAGCTGCGCAAGAGCCTGCTCGACCAGATGATCGAGTGGGAGCTCCTGGCGCAGAAGGCCGACGAGAAGAAGATACAGGTGCACAACCGCGAGATCGACAAGGGCATCAACGAGGTCTTGGAGCGCAGCTTCCGCCTCGACGAGGCCACGGGCCAGCGTCGCTCGGACAAGGAGATGGAGGACATCTTCAAGAAGGAGCTCGCGGCCGAGGGGCTGAGCGAGGAGACGTACCGGGAGCGCATCCGGCGGCAGACCCAGATCCGGAAGGTCATCGATGAGGAGGTCCGCGCCAAGACGAAGGAGCCCGACGAGGTCCGCGCCAAGACGGCCTTCGAAGCCCTGGAAGCCGTGGTGCGGGACGACACCTCGACGCTGGCCGGCTTGGGGGACGACGAGGCCCAGGCCTACGTGCTCTTCGGCCGGCAGATCCGGAACGCCCATTCCGAGCGCGTCCGGGTGGCTCATATCCTGTGCAAGTTCTCGCCGGGCGCGTCCATGGTGGAGAAGAGCCAGGCGCTGCAGAAGGCCAAGGACCTCAAGAAGAAGCTCGCGGAGGGCGCGGATTTCGAGACCCTGGCCCAGAAGGAGTCGGATGACCTCGAGAGCGCCCCGCGCGGCGGCGACCTGGGCTTCATCCTCAAGGGTTGGATGCCTCCCGAGTTCGAGAAATCGGCGTTCGCCTTGTCCGTGGGCGAGGTCGGCGAGCCCGTGGAGAGCGACTTCGGCTATCATCTGATCCGGGTCATCGAGAAGAAGGCCAAGGAAGGCGTCACCTTCGACAAGCTCAAGCCCCAGGTCTCCCAGTTCGTCGCCTCGCTGGACCAGGAGAAGGCGCTCAAGGCCTACGTGAAGAAGCTCCGCGAGAAGGCGACGGTCGAAGTCATCCTGAGAGATTGACTCCCCTGCTGGCCGTCACGCCCGGCGACCCTTCGGGCATCGGCCCCGAAGTGGCGGTGGCCGCCATGCGCGATCCCGGCGTGCGCCGCTCCTGCCGCGTGCTCGCGGTCGGGCCCAGGCGCGCGTTCGAGTCGGCGGGCTGGACCCCGAAGCTGGCTCCCCTGCTCGACACCGGCTCGGGAGGGTGCGCCTCTTACGAGGCGGTCCGCTCGGCGCTGCGGTTGTGCCGGCGCGGCTTGGCGCATGGGATGGTCACCGCTCCGATCTCCAAGCAGTCCTGGGCTTCGGCCGGGGTCCCTTATCGGGACCATACGGAGATGCTGGCTGCCGAGACCCGCAGCCCGCGGGCCGGTATGTGGCTGGAAGGGGGAGGGCTGCGCGCCGTGCTCGTGACCCGGCATATCCCGCTCAGACGCGTGGCAGACGCACTGACTCCGCAGGCGTTGGCCCTGGCCGCCCGTCTGGCTCACGATGGGCTGCTGCGCCTGGGCGTGCGGCGGCCGAGGCTCGGCTTGTGCGCGCTCAATCCCCACGCGGGGGACGGGGGGCTATTAGGAAAAGAGGAGTTCGGCCTCAGGCGCACGGCCGTCCGCCTTCGCTCGGAGGGCGTCCACGTCTCGGACCCGCTCCCGGCGGATGCGGCCTGGCAGGCTCACGCGGCCGGGCGCTTCGACGTCCTTTTGGCCCTGTACCACGACCAGGCCCTCATCCCCCTGCACCTGAAGGCCGGGTTCTCCATCGTGAACTGGACTCTGGGGATCCCGGTGGTGCGCACGGCTCCGGGCCATGGGACCGCCTTCGACATCGCGGGCAAGGGGAAAGCGGACCCGAGCGGCATGATCGCCGCCGTGCTGCACGCGGCACGCGTGTCCAACGTCTTCTAGAGGGACACGGTGCCGTACCGCATCCCATGGCCAGGACGGGCCATGGGATTGGGCATCCTCAGGATATGTGTTGAGGCCTGGTCCGCGGTACGGCACGGCTGGATCTCAGGCATTGACGTAGGCCCATGGGGCCAAAGGGCCTATATTTGGAGATAGACCTTTAGTCCCTGGTCGCTTTCCCTATAGGCCCACATCATTAATGTAGCCATGAGATCGTCTCATCGTGATCATCGCCGATCCCGCCCAGTCACCGGCGCGCAGGATGGCCCTTCCCTCCGCTACGAAAGGATATCCGTCGAGCTCGAGGTCCTGGGGGAGATCCTACCTCCCGACATGCCAGAGCTCAAGCAGGAAGAGGAGGAGCGCAGGGGAGCTGGAGCCGCCTGGTGCTTGGAGCCTGCCGGAGCGCCGTCCGGCGTTGCCCTGGGCGCCGAGAGCGCGCCCCGGATGGGCGCGAGCCTGGCGAACCCCGGCTTCCTGGACCCGGCACGGGTCGCTGTCGCGCTCTCCAGGATCCTCGGGGGGCCGGCCACCATACTCGGAGGGCTCCTCACCTCGCGGCTCGGCGGCCGACTGGTCCTGGCCGGGATGCTGGCCCTGGGCGGGCTGCTCGTCCTGGCCGGCTTCAAGGCGATCGGCCTGCCGGGAGCGAAGACGGAGGACCCGCCCATGTCGGGCGTGTTCAACAGCCTGCCGGGGGCCTTGTCCTCGGGGATCGTCCTCGACAAGCCGAAGAACCGCTCCCTCGACTGGCTCGCCTACGCGAACCGGGGCGAGCTCGCCTTCGAAGACGGCGGGCCCGCCAAGGAGCAGGACGCCCCGGCCGGGACGGAGCAGGCCGGCCAAGAGCAGAAGCCGCCGCAAGCCAAGGTTCCGGACATTCCCCTGAACCTGGGGGGGCTGGACAATGCTGCCGTCGAGAAGGCGAAGCTCGGCCTCAACACCGACGGGTTCTCCAAGAAGCTCACCAACGACACGGGCCAGATGTTCGCGGGCGGTCCCGGCGCCTCCGTCGAGGAGAGGGAAGCCCGGGAGAAGAAGGCCGCGTCGCTGGGCCAAGCCCTCGCGCCCGAGGCGCCGCAGGCCGGCCAGCCGTCTTTGAAGAGCCGCCGGTCGACGAGCGCGGTCTCGGCGGGCAAGGGCTCCCCGGTCAGCATGGACGGGTTCCAGAAGCTGGACGTGCAGAAGGACTTGCTCTTCAAGCTCCAGCAGATCGGCCATCAGATTCTGCAGCGGGGCCAGGAGAGCGGAGTCCCCGCCACCATCACCGCGGAGGAGGCCCGCAGCATCGAGCGGGCCGTGGGGCTCTCGCAGGGAGCGGCGGACAAGCAACCCTCCCCCAACGGAGGATGACCCGGATCTCGGGTCGTCACCGCCGCAATTCTTCGTCTTGTTAAGGCATTCCAGTCTCTCCAACGCCGGCAGATGGAAATCCCTGCTGCGCGAGCGCGGATTGCGACCGCATGGAAAGAGGAACTGCCTTCCACGGCTCAGGGCTGCTCCGTACGGAACCCTATCCTGCGGCGGGGCCCTTCCGGCGGATCCATGAGGTCGCGTAGAGTCTCGAATATGCGTTCGATGTCCCCGTCGTGGCCGAGGAATTTGTGCTCCAACTCCTCCAATTTCGCCAATGCGACGCTGCGCCAGCGCTCGCGCGGATCGCGCGCGGACTTCTGAGGACGCTCGAGAGCATTGCAATCCCTTCCTGAGTGAATACCAAGGGCAGGTGTCCGCCAAAGGAACGCCTCGAAGGTGTCGGCCTCTTCGGCGGTGAGCTGGAACATGAAATCTTCCGGAAACCGATCCATATTCCGCCGGACCTGCTCCCGAAGCCGCCTTGGCTTGACCCCGTACAAAGCGGCTAACTGGGTGTCGAGCATGACGCGTCGCTTGCGAATCGTGAGGATTTTCGGCCTGATTTGCCCAAGAAGGACCGGTAGGTTGCCCATACCCATGTATACGAATGAGGTGGGTATTTAGTTCCCTGAAAAACGCGGAGCCCGCCTTTGGCTGGCTCCGCGTCAACAGGCCTTAGACGTTAAAGCTGGCTGGGCGGATTGGACAAACTTCGCAACTGGCTGCGCGATTATGACGCAGTTATGGCGGGAATAACCGAATTAAACGCGTTTTTCAGCCTGACTGGGGCGACTCATGATTAGGTCGAGGGAGAACCCGGCTAGACGTACGCACTCAATTCAACAGAAGAAGGGACCGAATGGTATCCTAATTCGACGCGAAATGGTAACCTATCGGCAAGAGAAATGGCTCCCCAGAAATCCGGATACCTCGCCAGAGTCATAGACACGGAACTGGACGTACTGCTTCCTGCTTTGGGGGCCTTGAGCCTTGAGGGCCCCAAAGCGGTAGGCAAGACAGCCACGGCCGTGCGCCGTGCGGCCACCGTACATGCCCTCGACAAGCCGGGTATCCTTTCCGTCCTGAAGGCTGATCCGACCCGGCTTCTCTCCGGACAGACTCCCATCCTGATCGACGAATGGCAGAGGATGCCTGAATCGTGGGACCTGGTGCGCCGGGCAGTGGATGAAGATTCCGCACCGGGCCGATTCATTCTTACAGGGTCATCCTCGACGACCGCGCCGACCCACACCGGAGCCGGGCGCATCGTCCGAGTGCAGATGAGGCCGATGACGCTTTTCGAGCGCGGCGTCGCGAAACCGACCGTCTCGCTGCGCGAACTTCTCAAAGGAGGGCGCAAGACCGTCGCCGGGCACATCCGGGTCGGACTCGAGGAGTACGTGCGCGAGATCCTCAGTTCCGGGTTCCCGGGCATGCGCGCTGCCGTGGAACGAGCGCGGCGCGCGCAACTTGACGGTTATCTGGCGCGGATCGTGGACCGCGAATTCCCGGACATGGGTCATCCCATCCGCAATCCGGCTGGGCTTCGCCGATGGATGAACGCCTACGCGGCTGCTACCGCCACGACGGCTTCCTATGAGACTATCCGCGATGCGGCGACGGGCGGGCAGAATGAGAAACCGTCCAAGAAGAGCACAGGGCCATACCGCGATATTCTGGAACGTCTCTGGATCGTGGATCCCATACCCGCGTGGCTCCCGTCCAAGAATTATTTTTCCCGCCTGAGCGCTGGTCCGAAGCATCATATGGCCGACCCCGCCCTTGCCGCCCGACTTCTGGGAGCCGACGCCATGGCGCTCCTCGATGCTCGCCCCATGGCCCCCGTCATCGCGCGCGACACGACTCTTCTGGGACAGCTGTTCGAGTCCCTGGTCGCCTTGGACGTGCGTGTCTATGCGCAGGCCGCCGAGGCCTCGGTCCGCCACCTGCGCACGCACGGGGGAGAACACGAGATTGACTTGATCGTCGAACGTGGAGACCATCGGGTCTTGGCCCTAGAGGTGAAATTGACCCATTCCATAGCGGAAAGCGATGTGTCCCATTTGCGTTGGCTGCGGGACTCCATGGGAGAGGACCTTCTCGATGCAGTGGTCGTCACGACCGGCATGGATGCATACCGGCGCCCGGACGGGATTGCCGTAGTGCCCGCCGCGCTTCTCGGCCCTTAGCGGGTCCGATTCAGACAAATGAAAAGCCCTCCTTTCGGAGGGCTGGACCCATACGCTCAGGTTCGCGTCAAAGCTGGCTGGCCGTCTAGGGTTCGAACTTCTAGCAGCCCCCGTTCATCCCCGGGGCGCAGCCCATGTACTTGTAGCAGGGAGGCTCCACGGACATGAGCTCGTTGACTCCGATGGAGGTCTTGTCCGCGTGGCCTGCGTCCGAGTGGTGGAGCCACTCGTGGTCGAACACGCGCATGTTCATCAGGCCCGGGGCCATGGTGATGTGACCCCCGCCCATGTTGCCGGAACCTTCCCAGGTCGCCGCGGCTCCGGCCGGCACTCCGCCGAACGCGGCGGTGGGGAAGTCCTTCCAGTTCCCGCTGTTGATCCCCTTGCGGATGTACTGGAGCTGGGAGCGGACCAGCGGGCCTGAGAAGTTGGCGTCGCCGAAGTAGACCTTGTTCAGGTAGTCCTCGTAAAGGCCCTTCATCTTGCCGCCCTCGGCCTTGGCTTCGGCGATCTGGCTGATGATCTGACGGGCCTTCTCCTTGTCCGTCATCGCCGCGTCGATCTCCTTGGGAGAATCCACGGGGACCTGCTTGATCTCCTTGCCGGAGTCCGGCTGAGGCACGTCCGTCTTGGCGGAGGGGCCTGCCGCGTCTTTGAGCTGCTTCATGGGCGATGAAGAGGCGCCGGCCGGGGCCTCTTCCTGATCGGATTTCTGCGGCTCAGGAGCCGCGGCCCCCGGAGCGGAGCTGTCCTCCTTTCGCGCAGGGGACTCGAGCGGCGAGTCTGCGGGTCGGATATTCACGTCGCTTTTGGCCTCGGGCTCTGGCTGCGCCTGCGCCCTGTCTCCGTTCTTGATCTGCTCCTTGAGCTCCTGCCATTCCTTGGCCAGCTGCGGCCTGGCGCGATAGAAATCCTCGAGCTCCTCGAGCGTGGTGATCTCGCGGGGAGGCTGGTCCGGGGGGGAGGCGATGTACGCGAAGCCGCCTTCGGCGGCGAGCAATCCGTTTATCAGGGCTACCATGAAAGCTGTTTTTCGCATCTCCATATCTCCATGATATGCCCGGAGGCCCCGGAATAATAAGGTCCCGAAGGACCCCTGCGCCCTAGGTCCTAGGACCCCGTTTGTAGAGGAGCAGGACCGCGCCCGTGTAGCACGCCAGGACCACGAGGCCCAGGGCCCGATACCCGAAGGCCATGCCGGCGTATTCCAGGGCTCCGCCCAGAGTCGCGCCGAGCAGGTTCCAGCCGAAGAGCGAGGCGGCGTCTTCTTGGTCGCGCAGCGCCGCGCTGAAGATGATGTTGGCGAAGTAGACGGGCGCGAAGGTGAGCAGGCCCACGGTCGGGCAGAGCAGGCCCGCGGCGCTGGAGGCCACGACAAGGGCATAGGAGGCCGGGAGCAGGGCCTTGCTCCGCACAACCCTCGCCGTCCAGTTCGCGGCAAGGATCAAAGACAGGATCGCGATGGAGACCAGGGCCGTGTTCTGCCACGTGGCGCCGAAGAGAAGGCTGCACTGGATGATGCTCTTGGTCTCCAGGAGGAGGAAGGCCGTGCCCATGAGCAGGAACGCGAGCTTGAGCTTGGGTTCGTGCCTTGAGCCCCCGGCCAGGAAAGGCATGAGCCCTGCGAGGAGGGCGAGAAAAGCCATGGCCATGCCGTAAACGAACGGGATGCCCCTGCCCTTGAGGTATAAGAACGGCCAATCGTCGGTCGGGACATCGGCGGACGCCGTCGTCGCCGGGGAGCTCTTCCCGGCCCGGAATCCCTTGAAATCCCGCTGCTCCCACAAGAGCTCGGCTTTGCGGCCGGTGGAGGCTTCCAGAAGCCGGCGCACCTTGTCCGCAAGCCAATCCTCGCGATAGTGGTTGTAAAGGACGATGTCTCCCGTGTCCGAGAGGAGCGAGAACGCCCTCCCCAGGGCTTCGCGGGTGAACAGGTAATTCTCCAAGCGCAGCTGGGACATGGGGCTGAACCTGACCAACGAATCCGTGAGGCCGAACACGATGAGGTCGTAGGGCCCTTCCGCCCGTTTGAGGAACGCCCTTCCGTCCGTCACATGGAGCCGGACCCTGGCGTCTTGATAGGGCTTAAGAGGATGCAGCTCCCGGCCGAGGCGGGCGATGACGGGGTCGATCTCGACCGCATCCACGCGCTCGACGCCGTTCACGAGCGCCGCAGCGGCGTCGTTGCCGGCTCCGGCGCCGAGGATGAGTACGCTCCGTATGCTCTTTCCTTTATAAGGCGCTTGATAGAAGGACCCCTCGAGGTCCTGCCGCCGGAACATCTCCTGATGCGGGATGTTGTTGACCGAGATGCGCTGGGGCCTGCCCAGGGGCCTGGAGAGCTCGACTCTCTGGTAGGGGGACCAGAGGACCTTGAGCGCACGGGAGTCCTGCCAAAGCGCGATGAGGATGAGGCCTGCCAGCGGCAAGGAGGCCAGCCGCTTGCCTGAGCAGAGCAGGAAGAGGATCGCGAAGACGAGCAGCCACGCGGCGGCGGGCCATTCGAGCCAGCTCATGCCGGCGAAAAGGAGTATGCCGCAGACGCTTCCCCCGATATCGAGCGTGTAGGCGGTCAGCGGGTCGAGGCGGGCGAAGAGTCCGGCTGTCTTCTGCGAGATGAGCGCGAATACGGCGCAGACCCCGAGGAACCAGCACGCGAGCCATGCGAGGTCCGCCGGGCCGCCGGCGGGACCTCCGGTGAAATAGAGTTCGCCTCCGACCGCGCCGCTCCAGCTGCCGAATCCCAAGTTGGGCTTGGCTGTTCGGACGAAGAGAGCCAAGCCGAAGAGGACCCAGGGGGCTGATTCGAACAGGAGCTCCGAGGTCCCGGCCTCGAAGCGCCGATACACGATGAAGCCGGCTCCCATCCCGATGAACGCGGCCATCAGCACGAGGTTCGGGAAATACCCCAGGTTCCAGACGCTGCCGGCCAGATAGCGGATCAGGATGAGCTCGAGCAGGAGCGAGAGCATGCCCAAGAGGAAGAGGTTCGCGCGGCTGGTGGCGGGCATCGGATACAGTTTTACCTTAATTAGGACCTCTCGGTCCCGGGGAAATAGGCCCTATGCGGGCATCCGGCCCACGCGGGCCTAGGCCATCTTCCGATGGGAAGTGAGACCATCGACCCACGGCAAGTTCGCGGCACGCGAATATAATAACACCCGTTCTGAATCTGCAGGAGGAGCGTAAATGAAGAAGCTGATTTCCACCGCGGTTTCCACCGTTATCGTGCTCATGAGCCCCGGCATCGGCGTGTACAACGCCTTCGCCAACAACATCGCAGCCCAAGCGGTGAACTCCGGCGCCGGCGCCAACGTGGCCCCGGTGGTGCTCAATGTCGGTACCCCTCTTTCCGGATCCTCTCTCATCGGCAGCCAATCGCGGATGAAGGTCGGCCTGACGGGAGCGCTCCCGGCGGCCGCGAACGCTCCGACCGTCCAGCCCGCGACTCTCCAGACTCTCGGCACAGCTTTGCCTCAACCTGCGGTTTCGCAGGCTGTGCGCACGCTCCAAGCTCAGACTCAAGCCGCGGTCCTTCCTGTGCAGGCCAAGTCCCAGGCCGTATCTCAGAAAGAGACTCCCGCGGCGGTCGCATCCCGCAAGTTGACCCAGGTCTCGGCCGGCGTGTCCCAGGCCTTGGAATCCGTCGGTCCCGTGGCGCAGGCGCGGCCTGAATCCGCGCATTCCCTCGGGAGCAAGGTCATGAGCCTTCTTTCCGGCGGCGTTTCGAGCCGCTACGATGAATCGACGCTCGCCCCTCAGGGCAAACGCATCGCCGGCATGCACGGGCTCTCCAGGAACGGGGAGCGGTATTTCGCGGTCCCCGCGGGGAAGGAATCCATCGAGGCGGCCGTGCGGGCCCATAACGACGAGACCCCGCAGCCCCCGGCTCCGCCGCAGGATGAGCCGGTTAAAAAAGAAACCCCGCAAGCCCCTCTGGCCGCGCGCATCTTCTCAGCCGGCGTGGCCGCGGCGCCGATCCTCATCCTGGGACTGCCCCTCTTCTTCGCCGGAGCCACTTGGGCCGGCATCCTTGTCTCCGTGGCGAGCGTGAGCCTCATGGCCATGCCGTTCATGGGCGAGAACACGCCCAAGTTCGTGCGCACGCTCCCCGGCTTCGCGGTCGCCGGGCTCGGGCTCTTCACCCTTGGCGCCGGGATCATGACCGGGACGGGCGTCGTCATGGGCGCGCTGGTCGCGCTCGGCGGCTGGGGCCTGGTGCGCTACGGCCGCATGGAGAGCCGGAACCGCTACGACGACGAGAAGCTCATCACCGCCTTCTTCGGCGCCATCGCGGCGGTGACCGGCGCGGGCCTGGTGGCCATGGCTCCCGCGGCCATCGCGGCCGCTTGGACAGCCTGGATCCCGGCCCTTTCGTCGGCCGCCGCCTGGCTGCCCTACGGCGTCATCGCGGCCAAGGTCGTGAGCTATCCGGTCGCGGCCTTGCTTCTCATGCACCTGCCCGGCTGGGTGGGCGAGGGCATCGGCGCCGTGGCCATGGGCCTCTTCATGGGCCCGCGGGCGGTGAGCCGCGTCCTCAATTCCATGAGCCGCGACACCGTCGCGCGGGAGCGGCTCTCCAAGTACAGCGAGAAGAAGCTCGAGCTGTCCGTGTGGAACGTGTTCAAGGTCGGAGCCTTCTGGATCCCGGTGTGGGTCAGCGAGGGCGTGGGCTACGCGCTCTCCCTCGTATCCGGCTTGGGCATGGCCGCGCTGCAGGCTCCGGGCCTGTTCCTCTGGGGAGCGGCGCACAAGCTCGCCAAGGACTCGGCGATCACCAAGTACCTGGCGGCCTACAACCGCTACGTGTTCGACAACGCGCAGGGCTCGAAGGCCGCGGTCTACAACAAGCTCGTGACCCCGCTGGTCCCGTACGCCAACTCCGAGAGCGCGCTCAAGAGCGTGCCGGCCATCCTCGCCATGAAGCTGGCCCAGGCCGGGTGGCTCGCCTACGCGCTGGCCGCGACCCCGGTGCTGCATGCCGTGGGTCTCGTCCGGGCCTTCTCCAAGACCTCCGAGCCGTATGACCCGGAGAAGCACGAGCCCTATCTGCGCCTGAACCGGAACGACAGGCCCCTGCCCCTGCCGGACGTGGGGGAGATCGGGCCGGTGAAGGACCTCATCCCCCCGGGCCTGTTCGCGACCGGGCTGGCCCTGCTGCCCATGGTCTTCTTCGGCCTGCCCCTCTGGGGGATGCCGGTCTTCGGGCACGTGTTCGCGGCCGCGGCCTTGAGCCTGGCTGCCATGCCCTTGCTGCCGGTCAAGACGCCGGTGTTCGTGCGGCAGAGCCCGGGCTACGTGCTCACGGGCCTCGGCCTGGCCACCATGGTCCTGGTGCCGTGGCTGACCTTCGGCAAGGGCATGGCCCTGGCCGTCCTGTCCTCCAACCCCTTCTGGATGGGGGCCGTGGCCGCGTTGAGCGGCCTGGGCTTCATCAACCATATCCGGAAGATGAGCACGGGGGAGGACACCCGCCGGCATTGGGTGGATGATCCGGAGTACATCGGCGCCTTCTTTGGCGCGCTCGGAGTGCTGACCGGGTTGGGCGTGGCTCTGACCGGGCTGCCCGGCCTGCTGGGCACCGGGCTCACGGTCGCCGCCTACCTGACGAGCGGGCTGCTTCTCATGCACCTGCCGCGCTGGTTCTGGTCCGGGGTCGGCAACGTGTTCTCCGGCATCAGCTTCTCGGGGAAGAACTTCTACGACGTGCTCTCGTTCTGGCGGCACGACACGAAGTTCTATAAGAACATGAAGGCCCACGCGCGCTACTACCTGCAGGGCGGCGTCTGGAAGGTGGCGGCCAACGCCACGTGGCTCTCCGTGATCTGGGTCCCGACCGGGCTCGTCATGCTGGCCGAGTGGCTCGCGTCCCTGGGCCTGGGCCTGGCGTGGGGGCTGGTGAAGGCGCCGACCAACTGGCTCTGGGGAGCCGCGTACAGGGCGGACCCGGACTCCAAGTCAACCCGCTTCATCGCCGGCTTCGGCCGGGCCTGGGCCGAGATGGCCGAGGGCTCCAAGAAGAGCGTGTTCGACCGGATGATCCGGCGCTACGCTCCTGCCTTGGACGACGCGCATCCGGTGACCGGCCGGCCCACGCTCAAGGCCATGGGGTCCATGGTCTGGGCGCGCATCGCGCAGCTGTTCTGGCTGCTCTACGTGGTGGCCGGGACGCCTGTGTTCCTGGCCCTTGCCGTCTGGGCCGGGATCGAGAACGCGAGCGGGCCCAAGGTCCCGGGCGAGGGAAGAGACTTAGACGACCCCAGAACGACATACTGAGGCGCGACGCATCCACAGCCCCCACCCGCGGGTGGGGGCTGTTTTGTTGTTATAATAGGGCGCGTCGAGTTATGGATGCTGGAGAGTTGGTGTTCAAGATCAAGGCTGATTTCCTCAAGAGCATAGCGCATCCGGTCCGCCTCGCCGTCATCGAACAGCTCAAGAACAGCGAACTTTCGGTGGGCCAGCTGGTCAGCGCGCTGAACGTGGAGCAGTCGAACCTATCGAAGCACCTTTCCATCCTGCGCCAGGCCGGCATCGTCACCTCTCGCCAGGAGAAGGTCACGGTGTTCTACTCCATCAGGGACAAGGATATCTTCAGCGTCCTGCGTCCCATCACGGAGATACTCAGGAAGAAGCTCCAGGAAGGCCAGAGCGTGCTGACCCATCTCGGGAAGGCGTGATTTTTTATCACTGCTATATGATAATATGGGCATATAGCAATCCACTGATGATCATCCTGCTGGGCGGAACCGTCTTGACGTCGGGTGCCGGGTGAAGTGGGAGGGACGATGAAGCAGGATTCCGCGAACACGGACGGATTGTGCCCTGGAGTGTCCGAGATCCGGACCATCACGTCCAGGATCTACGGGATACGGGTCAGACGGCATCTCCTCCCGCGGGTCAAGAACGTGAAGGGCCTCATGCGGGCCAACCCGAGCAGCGACCTCTTCTGCGTGGAAGTCAGCGCCATGGACAACTCCCGGGAGGCCGCGCTCAAACGGTTCCAGGACATCGTCTCGGCCGCGGGCCTGGGGATGTACTTCGGGGCGAGGACCTAGGAGCCGGGCTCTTCTTCCAGCGGCCGGGCCTTGAGCTGACCTTTCCCTTCCTTCACGAGCACTTCCACTCTGTGCTTGATCTCCTCAAGCCGGCCTGTGAGCCCCTTGGAAAGGCCGATGCCTTCCTCGAACAGGGTCAAGCTCTCCTCCAAGCCTTTCTCGCCGGATTCGAGCTGCCGCACGATGTCCTCGAGCCGTTCCAGGGATTTTTCGAAAGATTCCGGGGCGTCCTTCTTGGCCTTGGCGCTCATGTCGTCTCCTCGACTCTGGCGTTGAATTGTCCGTCGTGCACGCGGACGCGCACGATGTCGCGGGGGCGGACTTCGCCTGCTGAACGCACCGCGCGGCCGTCCTGCTTGAAAGCGATGGCGTAGCCCCGTCCCAGGACTTTGAGCGGGCTCAAGGCGTCGAGCTGCGACGCAAGCCGCTGCAGGTCCTTCTCTTTGTGGAGAAGGACGTTCTTCATAGCCCCGGCCGGGGCGCTGCAGGCTCGGCCGAGTCTCTCGTGCAGGAGCCGCAGCAGGGAGCGCAGGCCTGGGATGAGCCTGGAGGAGAGCTCGTCCGCGCGCTGGGCCCTCTGCTCGTAGAGCCCTCGCAGGGCGGCGGCCAGGCGATCCCCGGACGCTGAGACGTCCCGGAGCAGGACCTCTTTCTCGGGGACCACGAGCTCGGCCGCGGCCGAGGGGGTCGGCGCGCGCAGGTCCGCCACGAAGTCCGCGATGGTGAAGTCCGTCTCATGACCCACGCAGGAGACGACCGGGATGCGCGAGGCCGCGATGGCGCGGGCCACGACCTCTTCGTTGAACGCCCAAAGGTCCTCCAGGGAGCCGCCTCCGCGGCCCACGAGAAGGACCTCGGTCTGCGGCAGGAGCTCGTTGAAGTCCGCGATGGCCGCCGCGATCCGCCCGGCCGCCTCCTTGCCCTGCACCGGCACCGGGTAAACCTGGATGTGCAGGCCGTCGAAGCGGCGGCCGAGGATGCTGAGCATGTCGCGCACGGCCGCGCCTTGGAGCGAGGTGACGATCCCGATGCGGCGGGGAAGGCGGGGCAGGGACTTCTTGCGTGATTCGTCGAAGAGCCCTTCGGACGCGAGCTTCTTCTTGAGCTGCTCGAAGGCCAGCTGCAGGTCGCCTATCTGCTTGGGCTGAAGGCGCGTGCAGATGAGCTGGTATTGGCCTCTGGGGAGGTAGAGCGACACCCGCCCGAGCGCCAGGACTTTGAGCCCGTGCTCGAGCTTGAACTTCAGCCCGGAGGCGGCGCCCTTGAATATCACGGCGGAGACGGAGGATTCGGCGTCCTTGAGCGTGAAATAGGTGTGGCCGGAGGGATACGTCCGCGGGTCGGATACCTCCCCTTCCACCCAGACTTCCGGGAAGCTGGACTCCAGGAGGCTCTGGGCCCGACGGTTGAGCTCGGAGACTGAGAGGGCTTTAGTCTCGCTTCTTTCGGAGATCATCGAGCCTCTTGGCGAGCCGCGCCTCGTCTCCTTCCTGGGTGGGGCGGTAGAAGCGGACCGGGTCCGGCATGTACGCCTGCTCCACCCAGTGCCCCTGGAAATCGTGAGGATACTGGTAGCCCTTGCCGTACCGCGGATGCGGTACTGCACCGTGTCCCTCTGGAAGATGTTGGACACGTGTGCCGTGGCCGCGGCTCTCGGCGTCTAGGTTCGCGTCGCGCAGGTGCAGGGGGACTTCCCGTGCCGGTCCCTCCCGGGCCTCCTTCAGGGCCGCGTCCACACCGAGGTAGGCGGCGTTGGACTTCGGCGCGCAGGCGACGTAGACCGCGGCTTGGGCCAGCGGGATGCGGGCCTCGGGCATGCCGAGCATCTCGGCCGCGTTGAAGGCCGCGCCCGCGACCAGGAGCGCGCGGAAATCCGCGTTGCCCACGTCCTCGGCCGCGCAGATGAGTATCCTGCGCGCGATGAAGCGGGGGTCCTCGCCGGCGGCCAGCATCTTGGCCATCCAGTAGAGGGCGGCGTCCGGGTCCGAGCCCCGCATGGACTTGATGAAGGCCGAGATGTGATCGTAGTGGTCGTCGGAGCGCTTGTCGTAGCGGATGGAGCGCCGCTGGATGGACTCCTCGGCCGCGGCCAGGGTCACGGACCGGCTTCCGTCCGGGCCAGGGGGGGTCGTGAGGGCCGCGAGTTCGACGGCGTTGAGCAGTTTGCGGGCGTCCCCCGCCGACATGCGGAGCAGGTGGTCCCGCGCCTCCGCGTCGAGGCACAGCCGCATGGCGCCGAGCCCCAACTCGGAGTCCTTCAAGGCGCGATCGAGGATGCTCTCGAGGTCCGAGCGCCGCAGGGGGTGGAATTCGAAGGCCGTGGACCGGGAGAGGAGGGCGGCATTGACGTAGAACGAGGGGTTCTCCGTGGTCATGCCGATGAGGATGGCGTCTCCGCGCTCCACGGCCGGCAGGAGCACGTCCTGCTGGGTGCGGTTGAAGTGATGGATCTCATCCATGAGGAGCAGGGTCCGCTGCCCGCTCTGGGCGAGCTGGTAGCGGGCGGTCTCCAGGGCCTTCTTGAGCTCGGCCACGCCGGTCACGACCGCGTTGTACTCGGAAACCTGGGCGTTGGACTTGAGCGCGATATAGCGGGCCAGCGCGGTCTTGCCCGTGCCGGGCGGGCCGAAGAAGATGGCGGTGGAGACCCGCCCGGCCTCGATGAGGCGGCGGAGCATCTTGCCGGGGCCCAACAGGTGCTCCTGGCCGGAGAAGTCCTCCAGCCGCTGGGGCGCCAGACGCGCCGCGAGAGGCCGCATCTTGAGGGGGACCTCGGTGGGGAAGAGTTCCTTGGAGCTCACTTACTTCTTCGGCGAAGGCTCGAGCGCATCTTCCAGCGAGACGATCATGCCCTCGAGCTTGCGTTCGTCGACCACCGCCTTGTCCTTGTGCGCGGACTCCAGGCGCTGCAGCTCGGCCGCGATCTCGAGGGCCGTGAGGATGGCGAGCTTCGAGGAATCCACGACCTTGGTCTTGGCCTCGACGTCGTCCATGACCTTCCCGACGCGTTCAGCCAAAGCGTGGATCTCGAGCTCGGTCAGCCCCTCCATCTCCACGCCGCTGAGCCTGCGCCCCTTGATGACGAGGTCGACTTTCTGGGTCAGCATAGGTCGAGCGCCTTGTCGGCCTTCTTGAGGATCTTCTCGAGCTGCACGCGCAGCTTCTCCTGGCGCTGGCTCAAGGCCTTGAAGCGGCGGAATTGGAGCTCGAGATGCCCGTTCTCCTCCAAGAGCTGGCCGACCTTGTTCTGGAGCTTGGCGTTCTCGTCTCCGAGCCTCTGGATGCGCCGGACCGCTTCGCCCACCAGACTCTCGAGCCTCTGGATGCGCTGATTCAGGGGCGCGCCCATGGCCTAGGAGCGGAGCTCCGCGCCGCAGTCCTTGCGGAGCGCTTCCAGGACGCGGTCCACCGCGGCCTGGACCTCCTCGTCGCGCAGGGTGCGGTCCGCGCGGGAGAAGGTCAGCCTCAGCGTCAGGCTCTTCTTGCCCGGGGGCAGGCCCTCGCCCGTGAACACATCGATGATATCCAGGCGCTTGAGCTCCGCCAGCCCGAGGCGGAGCGCGCGGTCGCGCGGCGCGCCGTAGGGGAGCCCCGCGTCCACGACCAGGCAGAGGTCCCGGGAGGAGCCGGGATAGATCGAGAAGGGGGCGAATCGCCGGCTCCGGGCGGCGGCCAAGCCCGCGAGGTCCAGCTCGAATGCGGCGACCGTCTTGGATCGCAGGTCCCAGCGCAAAAGGAGTTCAGGGTGCAGCAGCCCGGCCGAGCCGAGCGAGCGGCCGTCGGACCGTACGAGTTCCAAGACCGCTTTGGGATGGAAGGCGGGGTCCGGGGATGCCGGCTCGCGCCAGGAAGCGTCGGCGCAAAGCCCCTCCACCACTCCCTTGACCGCGTAGAAATCCGGTTCGCGGCACCCGCCCTGCCAGTGCGGGGTGGCGGGATGGGGGCCGACCCAAAGGCCCGCCAGCCGCGGCTCCTCCGAACGACGGCGGTAGACTTGGCCGAGCTCGAAGAACCGCACGCCGGCCGCTCCGCGATGCGCGTTGAGCGCCGCGTTGCGCAGCAGGCCGACGAGAAGGGTCGGCCGCATGTACACGTAGTCCTCGGAGACCGGGTTGGCCAGCCTGGGAGCGTCCGGGGCCGGAGGGCCTCCGAGGTGTCTTTCGAGCTCCGCCTTGGAGAGGAAATCGTAGTTGTAGGCCTCGAAGAAGCCCATCCCGCACAGAGTTGCGCGGACCCGCTCCGCCGCGTCGCGCATGGGCACGGGCTCCGGCGCGGGCGTGCTGGCCGGGCCCGCGATTCCGGGTACGCGGTCATAGCCCAGGTGACGGGCCACTTCCTCGGCCAGATCCGCGGAGGACTCCAGGTCCAGCCTGTAGGAGGGCGGGAGCACGCTCAAGGCATCGGGGGAGCCTTCCACGCGCTCGCACACCCGGCGGAGGGTGTCGAGCACCTCCCCCTCGGGGAAGTCCGTGCCGAGCGAGGCTTGCAGCCTCTTGACCGAGATCGTGACGGCTGCGCGGGACTTGGGAGAGGGACAGGTGTCGCCGACCGGCCCGGCGTTCCCGCCGCAGAGTTCAAGGAGCAAAGACGCGGCGCGGGCCGCGGCCGCCGGCGCTCCGGCCATGTCCACTCCTCGCTCGAAGCGGAACGAGGAATCCGTGGCCAAGCCCAGGGAACGGCGGCTGCGGCGCACGCGGCCAGGACGGAAGTTGGCGCACTCGAGGAAGACCCGGCGCGTGGAGTCCGAGACCGCCGTGGCTTCGCCGCCGATGACTCCCGCCACTGCCACGGCCTTTTCCGCGTCCGCGATGACCAGATTCTCGGGCGTCAAGGAGTACGTGCGGCCGTCCAATGCCGCGATCTTCTCTCCCGGCCCTGCGAGGCGCACCCGGATGATGGCGCCCGCGAGCTTGTCCGCGTCGAAGGCGTGCAGGGGCTGGCCGAGCTCGAGCAGGATGTAGTTCGTGACATCCACCACGTTGTTGATGGGGCGAAGGCCTGCGGCCTCGAGCTTCTTGGCGAGCCAGGCCGGCGACGGCCCGACCTTGATCCCCTCGATGAGGCGGCCCAGGTAGCGGGGACATTCGGAGGGATCGAGCACTTCTACCGGCAGCGACGCTGGGCCCGTCTCGTTGAAAGGCTTGGACTTCGGCGTCGCGAGGTCCGTCTTGAAATGGGTGGCGAGCTCGCGCGCGAGGCCGAAATGGGACAGGCAGTCTCCCCTGTTGGGCTTTACGTCCACGTCCAGGATGGCGTCCGAGAGCCCCAAGAGCGAGAGGAAATCCGTCCCCAGCTCAGACGCGGGCTCGAGCACCATGATGCCGGCTTCCTTCCCCCCGGCTCCCGGCAGGCCGAGCTCGGCCGCGGAGCAGATCATGCCCTCGGAGACGGCGCCTCGGATCTTGGCCTTCTTGATGGTGAAGTCTCCCGGGAGCTTGGCGCCCAGGCGGGCGAAGGGGACGGTCTGCCCGGCGGCGACGTTCGCCGCGCCGCACACGACCGGATAGCTCTGGCGTCCGTCCGTAACCTCGCACACCGAGAGGCGGTCCGCGTTCGGGTGTTTCTCCACCTTCAGGACCTTGCCCACCACGACCCCGGTGAACGACGGGCCGAGCTCGGTGAGGGAGTCGACCTCGAAGCCGGAGAGGTTCAGACGCTCCGCCAGCTCCCGCGGCGGGAAGGTCAGGGGGACGAACTCCTTGAGCCAGTTGTAGGAGAACTTCATCCGAACTGCTCCAGGAAGCGGACGTCGTTCTCGTAGAACATGCGGATGTCCGGGATGCCGTAGCGGAACATGGCGAAGCGCTCCACCCCCATGCCCCAGGCGTAGCCGGACCACTCCTCAGGGTCCAGGCCGACTCCGCGCAGGACATTGGGATGGACCATGCCGGAGCCGAGCATCTCGAGCCAGCCGCTTTGCTTGCACACGGCGCAGCCCTTGCCCGAACAGATGAGGCAGCGCACATCCACCTCGGCCGAGGGCTCGGTGAACGGGAAATAGGACGGCCGCAGGCGCGAACGGGCCGAGGGGCCGAAGATGCGTTTGAGGAACTCGTCGAGGGTGCCCTTGAGGTCCGCGAGCGTCACGCCCCGGTCCACGTAGAGCCCTTCGATCTGGTGGAACACGGCCGAGTGGCTCGCGTCCACCGCGTCGCGCCGGAACACGCGGCCGGGGGCCATGATCCGCACCGGGGGCTTGTGAGCCTCCAAGAAGCGGATCTGTACCGGGCTCGTGTGCGTGCGCATCAGGCGTTGGGCCTTCGGGGAGGCGTCCGTCCCGTCGACGTAGAGCGTGTCCTGCATGTCCCTGGCCGGGTGGTCGGCCGGGATGTTGAGGGCCTCGAAGTTGTAGTACTCGGACTCGATGAGCGGGCCTTCGGCCCAGCAGAAGCCCATGGACGAGAGTATGGAGGTCATCTCGCGGATGGTCTGGGTGAGGGGATGCGGGCGTCCCTGGGGCATGGGCGCTCCGGGGAGCGTGAGGTCGAGCTGCGTCTCGGCGATGCGCCGGGAGGCGGCGGCGCGCTCGAGTTCGGCGCGCCTGGCCTCGATGGCCTTCGCCACCTCGTTTTTGAGTCCGTTGGCCTTGGCGCCGTAGACGCGCTTGTCCTCCAGAGGGAGGTCCTTGAGGCTCTTGAGAAGCTCGGTCAAAGACCCCTTGCGGCCCAGAAGCCGTACCCGCGTCTCCTCGAGCGCGGCGAGGTCGCCCGCGCGGGAGACGGCGCCCAAGGCGTCGGCGGAGACGGCCTCCCACTGCTTGTCCAGGTCCATAGATAAGGAAGATTGTACAAAAGTGGCCGCCGTGCACATATGCTACCATGCACCGATGAAGCCACGCGCGGGCGGGCCTGTATTCGTCACGTATTGCTCGAAGAACAAGAGCCGGAGGAAGGGGCTGCTGCCGGCCATCGGCCGCTACGACAGCGACCGCATCCGACAGGTCTGGAGGGCGTCGGAGGCTCTCGGTCTGCCCTTCCTCATCCTGTCGGGAAAATACGGGCTCCTCTCCCCCGCGGATAAAATCCCCTATTACGACCATCTGCTGGAGTGGGAAGGCATCGGGAAGCTGCTCCCCGGCGTGTCGAAGCGCTTGGCGAGGGAGCGGGTGACCGCGGTCGTCTATCTCACTCGGCCCCTGCGGCGCGGCTCGGCGCCGCTGGCCTACCACTCCCTCATGGAGGCGGCATGCACCGCCCGGGGGATCCGGTTCGTAGCGATCGAGATCGAGAAGGTCAGGCGGAGCGCGACAAGGCCACGAGCTGTTTGAACGAGCGCGCGTCCCGGACCGCCATCTCAGCCAGCATCTTCCGGTTCAGGGTGATCCCGGCCTTCTTCAGACCCGCTATGAACTTGTTGTAGGAGAGGCTCTCCTGACGGCAGGCCGCGTTGATGCGGGTGATCCACAGCGAGCGATATTCGCTCTTCCGGTCCTTGCGCCCTGCGAACGAGAAGGCCAACGACCTTTCTACGTGCTGGCGGACTTGGCGCCACTTGTTGCGCTTCCCGGCGTAGGACCCTTTCGCGAGCTTGAAATAACCCTGCTTCTTCCTTCTTCTTGGGGCTCCGTACTTGATTCTCATGGTGGCTCAGTGATACGGCAGGAATCTCTGCATGGTCTTGCCGTCGGTATTGTTCAGGATCGCCTGTTTTCTCAGGTGGCGTCCGCGCTTCGACGACATGGGGGTCAGGATGTGCCGCAGGCCCGCCTGCTTGTGCACCCATTTCCCGGTGGCCGTGCGCTTGAACCGTTTTTTCGCTCCGCTATGGCTCTTCAGTTTCGGCATGGGACCTCGTTCAATGCTTCGGAGCGAGAGTGATGGACATGCGGTTGCGCTCCTTCATCAGCCCGCCCTCCTGGGCGGCGATCTCCGCCAGCCGCAGCTTGATGGACTCGAGCAGCTTCTGCCCGAGGTCCTGGTGCTGGTTCTGGCGTCCCCTGAAGATCACGGTGAACCGCACCTTGTCGTGGTCTTTGAGGAACTCCTCGGCGTGCTTGACCTTGACGTCCAGGTCGTGCTGGCCGATGACGGGAGAGACGCGGACCTCCTTGAGCATCCCCGCCTTCTGATGCTTGCGGGATTCCCGCAGCTTCTTGTCCTGCTCGTACTTGAATTTCGAATAGGCCAGGATCTTGCAGACCGGGGGCACGGCTTGGGGCGCCACCTCGACGAGGTCGAGCCCTTTCTGACGAGCGATGGTCAGCGCTTCACCGATCGACTTGATCCCGAGCTGGGCGCCGTCGGAATCGATGAGGCGGACGTTGGGGGCCCGTATCTCCGCGTTGGTGCGGTTGGCGGGGGCGCGCGGCGGGGGAAAGTTCCCTCGAAATGGATAGGCCATAATTTATGAAGAGAAACGGTATCAACTTTAGAGGCCGCCCGTCAAGCGCGGGGGTGGGAGCGGCGCTCGATGCCCAGGAGCTGGAGCACCTTGTCGATGAACCTGTTCTTATTGAAGGGCTTGATGAGGAAATCCTGGGCTCCCTTGCGCATGGCGTCCTGGGCCGCGCCCTGGTGGCCTGTCAGGACCAGGACGGGCATGCGCTTGTCGGAGGGCAGACGCTCCACGCTGGCCAGGATGTCGAAGCCGCTGACCGTCCCCGCCAGGAAGATGTCGAGCACGAGGAGGTCGAAGCGCCGCTGGGCCAGGAGATCCATGGCTTCCTGGCCCCGGCTGGTCGCGGTCAGGACCAGGTTGTTGGAGAAGCCCGCCAGGAAAAGGCGGATGATCTCGATGACGTCGGTGTTGTCCTCGACGACCAGGACGTGCTTCTTGTCGACCCGCTTCTCCGACTCCACGACGATGAGGGGGCTGTCCGGCCGGACCATGGGCAAGGCGACGTTGGCCGTCGTGCCGTGGCCCGGGCCCTCGGACTCCAGCCAGATCCGGCCTCCATGGAGCTCCACGATCTGTCGGGCCAGGGCCAGGCCCAGCCCCAGCCCGGAGATCGAACGGGTCAAGTCGCTGTCGGTGTGGTAGAAGGCGTCGAAGATGCGCGGGAGCGACTCGTGCGGGATGCCTCGCCCCCGGTCGGAGACGCGGACCCAGACCTCCTGCGTGGGGCGCACCTCCACGGAGATCCGGACCGCGACGTCGGGGGGGCTGAATTTCACCGCGTTGCTCAGGAGCCCGTTGAGCACTTCCTTCATGTGGTCCGGATCGATGAGGGTCCACGCCGGGCCCTGGGGGAGCTCGCGCTCGAGCTCCAGTCCATGCGTTTTCTCCTTGGGCCAGTCCGAATCCAGCACCTCCTTTACGAAGGCGCTCAGGTCCATGGGGCGCAGCAGCACTTCCTGGGTCCCGAACTTGGCTTCCTTGAACGTGAGCAGGCGGTTGAGCATGTCCAGAAGCCGCTCTCCGCGCGTGCGGATCGCCTTGACCGCCAGGGCTTGCTGAGGGGTCAGGGTGCCCAGCTCGCCGTCCTCCATGGCCTTGGCGTAGCCCAGGATGACGGCCAAAGGCGTCCGCAGTTCGTGGCTGGCGGAGGAGATGAACTCGTCCTTCATCCGGTTGACCTGCCGCAGCTCCGCGTTCTCGTTCTGCAGCAGCTGCATCTCCATCGCGCGCCGCAGCAGGCGGGGCATGTCCTCCGCCTCCAGGGCCGTCATGGGCAGATAGTCGAAGGCTCCGCGCCGCATGGCCTCCACCGCGAGCTTCTCGCTCCCCTGCGCCGAGGTCACCACCACGGCCACCTTCGGGTATTGCTGGCGCATCTGCTCGAGGGCCTTCAGCCCGCTCTCGTCCGGGAGGAGGTGGTCCAGGAACGCCACGTCGTAGAAGCGCTCGCGCAGAGCGAGGAAGGCGGTCCGCGCGTCTTGGGCGAAGGTGATCTCGAGCGACCAGCCCTGGACCGTTTTCAGGCGTCCCTCGAGGGCCGCGGCCCCGGCGGGTTCGCCTCCGACGATGATGACGCGCAGGAGGGGGAGGGGGGATGCATCCATCCGGGCGAGTCTATCACTTATGGAGCGAACGGGGCAAAGCGGTATAATCCCGTCCCATGCTCGTGCTCGAGCACGGGCACCGGGCCTTCACCGACAAGTGGTCAGCGGGGGTTGGTGGACCGCCCCGCAAAATTTGTATCTTCATACGATTCCAATGGCCACAACGAGCGAGCTGCATCCGGATATCGAGAGGGTCCTCATCGACTCGGCGTCCATCCAGCGCCGCGTTCGGGAACTCGGCGAAGAGCTCACCCGCGACTACGCGGGACGGCGTCCTGTCCTCATCGGCATCCTGAAGGGGTGCGTGCTCTTCCTCTCGGACCTGCTGCGCGAGACCCGTCTGGACTGCTCCGTGGACTTCATGTCCGCGGCGTCCTACTCCGGGACCTCGTCGACCGGGGCGGTGCGTCTGCTCCTGGACCTCCGGAACAGCATCGAGGGCAAGGACGTCCTGCTCATCGAGGACATCGTCGACACCGGCCTCACCCTGAGCTACCTCCTGCAGAACCTCAAGATGAGGGGGGCCCGCTCGCTGGAGATCTGCACCCTGCTCGACAAGACCGAGTGCCGGAAGGTGCAGGTTCAGCCCAAGTACGTGGGCTTCAAGATCCCCAACGAGTTCGTGGTGGGATTCGGCCTGGACTACAACGAGAACTATCGCAACCTGCCGTATATCGGGGTGCTCAAGAGGCCCGCGTGAACACAAGCAAGAGAGGTTTCAGGCAGTTGGTGGTGTGGCTGGGAGCGTTTCTCCTGCTGCTGCTGCTCTTCCAGAACATCAAGGTGGCCAACTCGGAGATCGAGATCCCCTACTCCGCGTTCAAGGAGCGCGTGCGCAAGAACCAGGTCGGCGAGGTGACCATCCGGCCGGACCTCATCCGCGGGCAGTACGAGGACGGGGCCAACCAGAAGCAGCGCTTCCGCGCCTATCCGGTCCAGGACCCCGACCTGGTCAAGGAGCTGGAGTCGCACTCGGTGACCGTGTTCAAGGGCGAGCCGGACCGCAGCTGGATCACCGCCGTCATCGTCAACCTGGGCTGGGTCGCCCTCTTCTTCCTGCTCTGGTGGGTATTCGTCATCCGGCAGGTGCAGGTGGGCGGCAAGCAGGCCCTTTCCTTCGGCCGTTCCCGCGCCAAGCTGCAGACCGACGACAAAAAGAGCCGGATCACGTTCGCGGACGTGGCGGGCTGCGACGAGGCCAAAGAGGAACTCCAGGAGATCATCGCTTTCCTTAAGGATCCGGCCAAGTTCCAGAAGCTCGGCGGGAAGATCCCCAAGGGCGTGCTCCTCTACGGGCTGCCCGGCACGGGCAAGACGCTCCTGGCCCGCGCGGTGGCCGGAGAGGCGGGGACCCCGTTCTTCTCCGCCTCCGGTTCCGAGTTCGTCGAGATGTTCGTGGGCGTGGGCGCGGCGCGGGTCCGGGACCTTTTCGAGCAGGCCAAGAAGGCCGCTCCGGCCGTCATCTTCGTGGACGAGCTCGACGCGGTTGGGCGGCACCGCTTCGCCGGCATCGGGGGCGGCCATGACGAGCGCGAGCAGACGCTGAATCAGATTCTGGTGGAGCTCGACGGCTTCGAATCCAAGGAGGGAGTCATCCTCATCGCGGCCACGAACCGGCCCGACGTGCTCGACCCGGCGCTGCTGCGCCCCGGCCGATTCGACCGGCATGTGAACGTGCCCAGCCCGGACAAGCGTGGCCGGGAGGCCATCCTGAAGGTGCATGCCAAGGGAGTTCCGCTGGCGGCGGACGTGGACCTGGGAGTCCTCGCGCGTCGGACTCCCGGCTTCGTGGGCGCTGACCTGGCGAACGTGGTCAACGAGGCGGCGCTGCTCGCCGCACGCCGGGACAAGACGAGCGTGACGATGGACGAGCTGGAGGAGGCCACCGACCGGGTCATGGCCGGGCCGCAGCGCAAGAGCCGGATGATCTCGGATAAGGAGCGGCGCGTCGTGGCCTATCATGAGTCCGGCCACACGGTCGTGGCCAAGCTCCTGCCGGGCACGGACCCCGTGCACAAGGTCTCCATCATCCCTCGGGGCCCCGCGCTGGGCTACACCCTGCAGCTGCCCACCGAGGACCGCTACCTGACGAGCCGGACGGAGATCGTCAATCGGCTGTGCGTGCTCTTGGGAGGGCGCTGCGCGGAGGAACTCATCTTCAAGGAGGTCACCACGGGGGCCTCGGACGACCTGCAGAAGGCCACCGCTTTCGCCCAGAAGATGGTGATGGAGTTCGGGATGAGCGACACCCTGGGCCCGATGACATTCCGCAAGGACGACCACGAGGTCTTCCTCGGCCGCGACATCCACCGGGGGCAGGGGTATTCCGACAGCACGGCCCAGCTCATCGATATGGAGGTCAAGAGAATCCTCAATGATTGCCGCGAGCGTGCGCGCACGATCCTGGACAAGAACAAGGCCGTGCTGGACACGCTCGCCAAGCGGCTGATCGAGAAAGAGACGATCGAGTCGGACGAGCTCAATCTGATCTGCCAGGGAGCCGTGGCCTGACCTCCCTCCCCGCTAGGCGCCGTCCGCGCTTGATGGCCATCGTGAACGTCACGCCGGATTCCTTCTATCCGGCGAGCCGGTCCCCGGATCCTGGCGAGGCGTTCGAGCGCGCTCTTCGAGCCGAAGAGGAGGGAGCGGACCTGCTGGACGTGGGCGGGGAATCGACCCGCCCCGGCTCGGAACCGGTCGCGGAGGAGGAGGAATGCCGCCGCGTGCTGCCGGTAGTCGAGCGCCTGGCCAAGCGCGCGCGGGTCCCCGTCTCGGTCGACACTTGCCGCTCGGGCGTGGCGGTTCGGGCCCTCGATGCGGGAGCCTCGGTGCTCAACGACGTGCTCGCCCTGCGCGGCGACGCGAGCATGCCGGGGGTGGCCGCGAGGTTCCAGGGCGTCATCCTCATGCACATGCTCGGGACGAGCCCCCGGACCATGCAGGAGTCTCCGTGCTACGGCGACGTGGTGGGCGAGATATCGGGCTTCCTGCGCGAGAGGATCTCCGCCTTCGAGGCTGCGGGAGGGGACCCCGGCCGGGTCTGGCTGGACCCCGGGGTCGGGTTCGGCAAGACCCTGGAGCATAATCTGGAGATTCTCAGGAGACTCGAGGAGTTCCGTTCGCTCGGCCGCCCCATCATCCTGGGCGCTTCCCGGAAATCCTTCATCGGGAAGCTCCTCGGCCTGGCGGATCCCGCCGAGCGCCTCGAGGGCTCCTTGGCCGCGGCGTGCCGCGCGGCCGAAGCCGGCGTGGATATGATCCGGGTCCACGACGTCGCGGCGACGCGGCGGGCCCTGGAGGTCTGGGCCGGCATCGAGAGGACTCCCCATGGCTGAGAGGCTCTTCGGGACGGACGGCGTCAGAGGCATCCCGGGAAGACCCCCGCTCGACGGCAGGACCGTGGAACTGCTCGCGTACGCGGCGGCTCTGGAGAGCCGCGCTACGCTCGCTGTGCTCGGGCGCGATACGCGGGAGTCCGGCCCGGCGCTGGGCAGAAGTCTGACTCGAGGGCTCGCCGCGGCCGGGTGCCGCGTCCTCGATATCGGCGTCGCACCGACGCCCGCGGTCTCCTATCTGGTCCCTCGGAGAGGAGCCGGGTTGGGGATCGTGGTCTCGGCGAGTCATAATCCCCCGGAATTCAACGGGGTCAAGTTCTTCAGCAAGGACGGCCGCAAGGCTTCGGAAGATTTCGAGAGGAAGGTGGAGAAAAGGATCGGCAGCAGACTGCCCGCAGCGAAGGCCAAGAGAACGCCCTGCGGCGTGCAGGACTACAAGGATTTCCTCCGCAGCACCTTCCCGTTCTACCGAGACCTTTCCGGGCTTCGCATCGTGTTCGACGGGGCGAACGGCTCCGGGGCCGCCATGGGCCCCCGGCTGCTGCGAGACCTCGGCGCCGAAGTCCTTGAGATCGGGACTCATCCCAACGGGAAGAACATCAACCGAGCATGCGGTGCGACGGATACGGCCCGGATGCGCAAGGAAGTCCGTCGGAGGCGGGCCCATTGCGGCCTCTCTTTGGACGGCGACGCGGACCGCGTCATCCTATCCGATGAGCGGGGCGGAGAGTTCGACGGGGATTCGATCATCGCCCTCTGCGCGCTGCATCTCCACCGCCGGCGAGAGCTTCGGGGCGGGAAGGTCGTCCTCACCGTGATGGCGAATCTGGGGCTCGTGCGCGGGCTGGAGCGGCACGGCATCGGCACGATCGAGGTGGGGGTGGGGGACAGGAACGTCACCGAGGCCCTGGGGAAGCACGGGTTGGTCCTGGGAGGCGAGCCCTCGGGCCATGTGGTGTTCCGCCAGCTGGCTCCGACCGGGGACGGGCTCCTGACCGCTCTACAGACCCTGGCGGCCTGGAGGGAATCCGGAGGCGCGCTGAGCCGGCATCAGCGGCTTTTCGAACGCTACCCCCAGATCCTGCGCAACGTGCGTGTCGAGCGCCGCGTCCCGGTGGAGGCCCTTCCGGCGTTCCAGCGGCGCGTCCTGGCCGCGCGCAAGCAGCTTGGAGGGGACGGCCGGGTTTTCGTGCGGTACTCCGGGACCGAGCCCCTGCTGCGCATCCTGGTAGAGGGGAGGCGGCTGGAGCAGGTCAGCCGCATCGCGGACGGCCTCGCCTGCTTTTTCGCGGAAGAGGCGCGCATAACTGTATAATATGACGTCAGGAGGACCATCATGGGTGTGAAGCTCGGAGTCAACATCGATCACGTCGCGACGCTCCGCCAGGCCCGTCTGGAGTTGGACCCCGATCCGGTCATGGCCGCCCGCGTGGCCCGCGGGGCCGGGGCCGATATCATCGTGGCGCACTTGCGTCAGGACCGCCGCCATATCCAGGAGAAGGACCTCCACGATCTTCGCAAGCTCTTCAAGAGCGGCCTGCATCTGGAGCTGAGCCAATCCGCCGAGATGATCGGGCTCGGCATCAAAGCCAGGCCGGACAGCGTCTGCATCGTCCCCGAGAAGGCCGACGAGATCACGACCCAGGGAGGGCTCGACCTGAAGGGGGATCTCCACGGGATCGAGAAGGCGGTCCGCCGGCTGAAGGACGCGGGCATCGGCGTGAGCCTTTTCGTGGACCCGGAGGCGGAGTGCGTCCGGGCGGCGCACAAGCTGGGCGCCGACGCCGTCGAGTTGTGCACCGACGTCTACGCCAAGACTTTCGGGAAGCACAGCCAGGGAGCGGAACTCGAGCGTCTGGAGCTCGCCGGCTATCTCGCGGACGAGCTGGGGCTCGAGCTCCACGCCGGCCATGGCCTCGACTACACGAACGTGGGCCCGGTCGCCCGCATCGCGCACATGGCCTGCCTCAATATCGGCTTCTCCATCATCTCCCGGTCCGTGTTCACCGGCATCAAGGTGGCCGTGGCGGAGATGAAGAAGCTCATCGCCGCCTCCGTGTGAGCCCCTACCGCGGGCTAGGGCTGGGCATCGACATCGTCGAGATCCGTCGCATCGCGAGGCTGGCCAAGCTCAACACCCGCTTTCTGAACCGCGTCTTCTCGAAAGAGGAGATCGCGTACTGCAGCGGCAAGAAGGGAAAGTGGCAGCATTTCGCGGTGCGCTTCGCCGCGAAGGAGGCCGTCTGGAAGGCGTTGGGGAGTTCCGGCCTGGCCCTGCGTGACATCTCCATCCGGCGGGACAGACTCGGGCGTCCTCACGTCGTCCTAAGGGGCAGGCTGGCGCCTCGCGTCCACGTTTCCTTGACGCACAGCGAGGAGTATGCCGCTGCCGTGGCCTTGGTGCATCCAGGGGGGAGGGCCCGATGAAACCGTTCTCGTTCAAGGACCTCAGGCGCTGGCTTCCGTCCCGGCCCCCGGATGCGCACAAGGGGGCTTTCGGGCATGTGCTCGTGGTCGCCGGCTCCCGCGGCATGACCGGCGCGGCGGTGCTGGCGGCTCGCGGCGCCCTGCGCGCGGGGTGCGGCCTCGCTACCGTGGCTCTGCCCGAGAGTCAGCAGCCCATCGCGGCCTGCCAGCTCGCGGAAGCCATGACGCTCCCTCTTCCCGAGACATCGAGCGGCGCCTTGCGCGCGGACGCGGTCGGCAGGCTGCAGGCCTCGCATCTGAACCGAGGGTACACGGTCCTGGCCCTGGGCCCCGGCATGGGCACCCACGCGGAAACGGCTCGCGCCGTGGTCGGGCTGCTCGGGAGCCTGGGCATCCCCGCGGTCGTGGACGCGGATGCGCTCAACCTTTTGGCCCTGCAGACGCGGTCCGCGGTGCGGACCCTGCTCGAACGCCGGGGAGCGCCCTTCATCTTGACCCCGCATCCGGGGGAGATCGGGCGCCTGCTGAGGATGGACGCCGCCACGGTGCAGCGCGACAGAGAAGCCGCCGCGCGGCTTCTCGTCCACGAGTTCGGCGGCGTGTGCGTGCTCAAGGGGCGGCATACGCTGATCACGGACGGGGACAGGGTCTGGTTCAATCCCACGGGCAACCCGGGCTTGGCCAAGGGAGGCAGCGGCGACGCCCTGACCGGCATCATCGCCGGTCTCTGGTCCCAGCGTCTCCTCGCCGATCCTAAGGGGCTCGACAACGGCTTCGAGGCCGCGGCTCTGGGCGCCTACCTCCACGGTCTGGCCGCCGACCTGGCCGAGAGGGAGAAGACGGCCCGGGCCATGCTGGCCAGCGACGTGATCGAGGCGCTGCCAGGGGCATTCAAGAAGCTCGGCGGATGAGCCAGCGTACCGTGTCGGACGCCGGGGAGGACGGACTGCTGGGCGCCATCTTCCGGACGCTCGGGCGCGACGCGGCCTCCCGGCCCTGGGTCGTGCTGGGTCCGGGGGACGACGCGGCAGCGGTCCGTCTGCGGCCGGGCGAGGTCTTGGTCGCCAGCCAGGACGACCTCGTGGAAGGCACCCATTTCGAGCTTCGATGGACGGATCCCCGCCTGTTGGCCGGACGCTTGTTCGCGGTGGGGTTGAGCGATCTGGCGGCCATGGGCCGGGTCCGTCCGCTCGGGGTGCTGATCACTTCATGCCTGCCGTCGAAGCTCCCTCTCGATTGGTTCCTGGATTTCCTGCGCGGGGTGAGGGAGGCTGCTGCGCGCCACCGGGCTCCGGTCCTCGGAGGGAACCTGGCGCGTTCGGAGCGGGTGCATCTTTCCATCAGCGTGCTGGGAGCGGGGCGCGCCGGGAGGCTCATCCGCAGGACCGGCGCCAAGCCTGGAGACCTGCTCTGTGGCGTGGGCCCGCTCGGGGAGGCCGCAGCCGGGCTGGAGCTGCTGCGAAAGGGCCGCTCGACCGGCCCTTTGGTCCGGAGCTTCTGGAGCCCGGAACCGCTGTTCGGCGCTGGAGCGCGTCTCGAAGGGTTGGCCACCGCCATGCTCGACAACTCGGACGGTCTTCTGCGCAGCTGCCGCATCCTGGCCGAAGAGTCCGGTGTCGGGCTGCGCCTGGACCTGAGCCGCGCGCTGGCGTCGAGGGCTTTGCGCCGCTTCTGCAGCGAGCGCGGACTCGATCTCCGCAGACATCAGCTCGTTTCGGCGGAGGACTACGGATTGGTCTTCACAGTACCTGCCGGGACCAGGCTCTGGCCTGATGCGTACCCTCTCGGCAGGGTCGTGCGCAAGGGGAGGGGGGACGCTTTGGCGGGGCGTCCGTTCGAGCATTTTTTATGAGGTTCCATTCCCACGACGAGAAGCGGACCTTGGAGCGGGGGGCCGCCCTTTCGCGCCGCGCGCGAGCTCAGACGCTCGTCTGCCTGAAAGGCCCTTTGGGCAGCGGCAAGACCACCTTCGTGCGGGGGTTCCTGCGCGGGCTGGGCCATAAGGGACCGGTGCGCAGTCCCGCCTTCGGCTTGGTGCACGAGTATCCGCGGGTCCGGCCGCCCGTGTACCATCTTGACCTCTACCGGCTGGGGCAGGGCGAGTTGGGCAGCTTCGGGCTCGAGGAGTACCTGGCGGACCCGAAGGCCGCCTGCTTGGTGGAGTGGCCGGAGGTCGCGCGGGATTGGCTCGGCCCGGATCGGCTGGAGGTCACGTTCTCCTATTCCGAGGGCGGAGGCCGGGACCTTTTGTTCCTGGCCAGGGGTCCGAGATCCAAGAGGCTGCTGGGAGGGCTGCGGCCATGAGGATCCTGGCGGTGGACACGGCCGGCGAGCGCTTGTCCTTGGCCTTGAGCGGTTCCGCGGAGCGCGTCTGCGAGCCGGGCTTCCACGACAAGCGCATCTTCAAGGAGTTCCGCGGGCTGCTGAAGAAGGCCCGCCTCAAGATGTCGGACCTCGACGCCGTGGCCGTGTGCACGGGCCCCGGACGATTCACCGGCATCCGCGTGGGCATGACTTTCTGCTCCATGCTCGCGCGTTCCCTGGGGAAGCCTTTGGTCGGCGTGAGCCGGTTCGAAGTCTTGGCCCGGTCCTTGCCGGAGGCGGGGAGTTTCTGCGTCGAGCTGCCCGCGCTGGCGGGGGAGTTCTATTTCCAGCTTTCCGATGGGAGGAAGCTTCAGGGGAGCCCGCAGTGGGCCAAGACCGAGGGGTTGGAGGCCGCGGCCAAGGGCCGAGAGAGGGTGCCTCATCCCGGCACAGAGCCGTTGATGACCGCCTCGGGACTCCTCGGCCCGGCGCAGGATAAGCTGCGGTCCGGCCGGATAGGACCGTGCGTGCCGCTGTATCTCAAGCCGTGGCGGGGCAGCGAGAGGGCGCCCGCATGACCCCTCCCGAACCGACGTTCCGCTATGCGGAGCACGAGGACATCACGGACCTTCTCGCCATCGACAACGCCTGGCCCCACTCCCCCCACTGGACGCGGACCCAGTACGAGACGGAGCTCGCGTGGGAGCGGTCCGTGGTCCTCGTCGCCGAGTCCGAGGGCCGCGTCCGGGGCTTCGCCGTCGTCTGGCTCATCCCGCCGGAGGCCCAGCTGGCGGCCATCGCGGTGCGCCCCGAGGCGGCCGGGCAGGGTCTGGGGCGCAGCCTCCTGCGCCGCATCCACGAGGAGGCGCGCCTCGGGGGCTGCAGCGTCGTCACCCTGGAGGTCAGCCATCGCAACGCCGCCGCCCGGCACCTCTACGAGACCGAGGGGTACATCACGGTCGGCCGGAGGCCGACGTATTATGCGGACGGGTCGGACGCCGTCCTCATGGACTTGAACCTTCCAGCGGGATAGAATGGACACGGTCATGGAAAGGATCGCCGGCAGCGTGACGGAGCTGGTAGGGAAGACCCCCTTGCTGCGCCTGCGCCGGATCGGCGCGGGCGCGGAGATCCTGGCCAAGCTGGAATCCTTCAACCCCTGCTCGAGCGTGAAGGACCGGCTCGGCCTGGCCATGGTCGAGGCGGCGGAGCGCGAGGGGAGGCTCAAGCCCGGCTCGAGGGTCGTCGAGCCCACCAGCGGGAACACGGGCATCGGCCTGGCCTTCGTCTGCGCCGCCCGAGGCTACCGTCTGACCCTTGTGATGCCGGAGACCATGAGCGTGGAGCGCCGCAGGATACTCAGGCTCCTCGGCGCGGACATCGTGCTGAGCCCCGGGGCCGCTGGGATGCTCGGGGCGGTGCGCAAGGCCGAGGAGCTCGCGGCCGCGGACCCGGGCCTGTTCATGCCGGCGCAGTTCGACAATCCCGCCAATCCCGAGGTCCATCGCAGGACCACGGCCGAGGAGATCTGGGCGGACGCGGGCGGCCGTCTCGACGCGTTCGTAGCCGGCGTGGGGACCGGGGGCACGCTCACGGGTGTGGCCGAGGCGCTCAAGCCCCGCCTGCCCGGGCTGCGCGTGGTGGCGGTGGAGCCTGACGCGTCGCCGGTGCTTTCGGGCGGAAGCCCCGGCAAGCACGTCATCCAAGGCATCGGCGCGGGCTTCGTGCCGCGGGTCCTCCGTCGTGAGCTCATCGACGAGGTCGTACGGGTGAGGGACGCGGATGCGGTCGCCACGGCCCAGCGTCTGGCCCGTGAGGAAGGGGTCCTGGCCGGCATCTCTTCCGGGGCTGCGGTCTGGGCTGCGGTCGAGGTGGCGAAACGGCCCCAGAGCCGGGGAAAGAGGATCGTGGTCCTTCTCCCGGACACGGGGGAGCGCTATCTGAGCACGGCGCTTTGCGAGGAGTGACCATGGCGACACGGAAGGAGCTTTCGCTGGAACAGGTCGTGGACGCGCTCTGCGCCCCGCCTCCGGGAGTCCATCCCAAGGCGGGTCGGTGGCTCAGGCACGGCCCGAGCCCGAGCGGCAGACCCTTGCCGTCCCGGGACAAGGTCGTCGCAGCGGTGGAGACGCTCCGTTCAGCCCTCTTCCCCGGCTACTTCGGCGAGGCGCATGTCGCCCCGGAGAGCCTGCGCTTCCACGTGGGCTCGGCTCTCGATCGGGCGGGACGGGAGTTCCGGCAGCAGGTCGCCTGCGCGCTCTGCTTCGTCTGCGAGCAGGAGTCCGGGACCTGCGACCCGTCGCGGTGCGACTCCCGCGCGACCGACAAGGTGCGATCCTTCCTCGCCCGCTTGCCCGAGGTGCGGCGGTTGCTGGCCACGGACGTCCGCGCGGCCTATGAGGGAGACCCGGCGGCCAAGAGCCCGGACGAGACCATCATCTGCTACCCGGGCATGTTCGCCATCACGAACTACCGGATCGCCCACGAACTCCACGCGCTCGAGGTCCCGCTCCTGCCGCGCATGATCACCGAACATGCCCACTCCGTCACCGGCATCGACATCCATCCGGGAGCGGCCATCGGCGAGAGCTTCTTCATCGACCATGGGACCGGGGTCGTCATCGGGGAGACCACGATCATCGGCAGCCGTGTGCGCCTCTATCAGGGGGTCACCCTTGGAGCCAAGAGTTTTCCGCTGGACGAGCACGGCAATCCCATCAAGGACGTCCCTCGGCATCCCATCGTGGAGGACGACGTGGTCATCTACTCCGAAGCCACCATCCTCGGCCGCGTCACCATCGGCAGGGGTTCGCATATCGGCGGCAACGTCTGGCTCACGCGCAGCGTGCCGCCGGACAGCTGGATCGGGCAGACGACGGCCAAACGCGGGAAATCCGAGGACGCCCAGTGAAACGGCTCCTCCCGCTCTGCGCCGCGGCGCTCCTCGGCCTGCCGGCGTCTTCCTGGGCCTCGCCGAAGGCCTCGTACCTGCACTACCTCAAGGCGCTTCTGCACACGAATCAGGGAGAGTTCGGGCAGGCCCTGCAGGAGTACGAGGAGGCTCTCAAGCTCGACCCGCAGTCCGCCTTCATCTGCCAGCAGTCCGCCGAGCTTTCGCTGGAGATGGGCCGGCTGGACAAGGCTCTGGAGATGGCGCGGCGTCTGGTGGAGCTTTCGCCGGAGAATCCGCAGGCCCACTACCTCCTCGGCAACATCCATTGGGCTCGGAGCGAGCCCGCCGAGGCGCGCGCGGCCTTCGAAAAGACCCTGGAGCTCAAGCCTGATTTCCACGAGGCCCTTTTCGCTTTGGGCAATCTCCTGAGCATCGAGTCCCCGGAGAAGGCGAGGCGGTACCTCGAGGATTACCTCGCCCAGAACCCCGGGAATTCTGCCGAGGCGGCCTATCAGCTCTCCCTCATGGAACAGCGCTCCGGAAGGCTGGCGGAGGCCGCGTCGTATCTGAAGCGCTCGATCGCTCAGGATCCGGCCAACCTCCAGTCGCGCATCCAATTAGGCCAGCTTTACGAGATGATGCGGGACACTCAGTCCGCCGTGGCCGAGTATCGGGAGGTCCTGCAGCGCGATCCCAACAACGTGTCCCTCCTCGATCACCTGGGAGAGCTGCTCTACGCCGTGGACGACGCCGCTGGGGCGCGCGAGCTCTTTGAGAAGGCCAAGGCCCTGGCCCCCGCCAACGCCACGACGTGTCTCTGGCTGGCGTTGTTGGCGGAGGGGGAGCTCAAATTCGACGAGGCCGCCCAGCAGATCCGGGAAAGCGAGGCGCTTGCGGACGACTCGTCGCTGCACCTGCGCCTGAGCTATTACCTGACGCAGGGCAATCGCCTGAAAGAGGCGGTCGAGGCTCTGGAGGCCGCGCACAAGAAGTGGCCGGACAACACGGAGCTGTCCTACTTCCTTGCCTTGGGGTACGACGATCTCCAGAAGCCCGCGAAAGCGGTCGATCTGCTCCAGATGGTGGTCCGGTCGCAGCCGGAGCATCGGGACGCCAGGTTCCAGCTCGGCGCGATGTATGAAAAGACCGGGGACATCCGCAGGGCCGAGGAGCAGTTCAAGGAGCTGTTGAGGGTCTACCCGCAGGACGCCGCCGCGCTCAACTACCTGGGCTACTCGCTCGCCGACCGGGGATTGAAGATGGATGAGGCGGAATCCCTCATCAGGCAGGCCGTGGCCCTGGATCCCCAGAACGGGGCGTACGCGGATTCCCTCGGCTGGGCCCTCTTCAAGCGAGGGCGCATCGAGGAGGCTCTGCCCCAGCTCCGGCAGGCGGCGCGTCTGCTTCCCGACGATGAGACGATATGGGACCATGTCGGCGACGCGTTCGAGGCCGTCGGCGATTCCGCTTCGGCGTGGAACGCGTGGAGGACGGCCCAGCTGTGGAGGTCCGAGAAGAACGCTCCCGGGAAAACCGCGTCCGCCAAAAAGATATCCAAGGTCGAGGCCCGGATGGGCCCGAAAGAGCTCGGCGGCCTGAATCTCGCCTTCCTGCGAGACACCCGGGGGGAGCTATCGAGCTTCGGCGGTCCCTGCACGGTCGAGGGGGAGGTCGTCGGGAGCAAGTTCGTGTTCCCGGGGCTGGTCAACTACAAGACGCCGTGGGATCTGAGCGTAGAGCTGGTCGGCCCTTTGTTCGTCCCCATCTTCCGGGCCTCCATCTCCGGGCAAGAGGGCTTCGTCATGGATCCTCTCAGGCTCGAGGGGGTGCCGGACGACGTCCTCCGCGACAGCCTCTATTCGGGCCTCGTCCTGCTCCGGGAGTACTTCGACGGGTCGTTGTTCCGCGAGGACGCGGCCCTGCTGCGCAAGGGCTGGCGGGACGCGTGGGTGGAGACCCCGCGAGGGAGGTTCCGTTTCGAGAAGGGGCAGCCGCGCTTGGCCGCCGTGGAGCCGAACGCGAGCGGCGGGGTGAGTCTGGAGTTCGCCGACTACCTGCCCGTCGACGGGCACTGGGTCCCGCGGCGCCTGGCTCTGGTCGGCAGGGGCTTTTCCATGCGGTTCATCTTCTCCGCGCCGAGCATCCGATTCGTCCCGCGCCCGGCCCAGAAGGCCGCTCAACCGTAGCATCCCGTGTTGACAAAGTGCCCGATTTCTTTATAAACTAAAAAGAGTCGAAAAAGGAAGCAGATTTCTCACCTGTAGCCTCGGCTCGCCGGGCCCGGGTGATCTCGCAGGCAACTTCGGGGGGCGTATATGGAAATCACCGAGATCAGGGTCCATCTGCGCAACGAGGACAAGCTGAAGGCGTTCGTCACCGCGACCTTCGACTCCTGCTTCGTCGTGCGGAACATGAAGATCATCGAGGGGAACAAGGGGCTCATCCTCTGCATGCCGTCGAGGAAGCTCCCCAACGGCACCTACAAGGACATCGCGCATCCGATCACCATGGAGTTCCGGAAGTTCCTCGAGGACAGGATCATGGCGGCCTATCACGACGAGGTGAAAAAGTCGGCAGGGAGGCCGGTGCCGCAGTCGGTCGAGGAGCCGTGAGGGAAATGATCTTTCCCGGGTGGTGTAACGGTAACACACCAGCCTTTGGAGCTGGGTTTCTAGGTTCGAGTCCTAGCCCGGGAGTGAGGATTGAGCTATGGAGCCGATAGGGAACAGACCCAACAAAGGCGCGGGTCCCATGGCTGTACTCATCCTGGCCGCCGGCCAGGGCACCCGCATGCGTTCGAGCGAGCCCAAGGTCCTGCACAAGCTGGGCGGCAAGCCCTTGATCTACTACCTCTTGCGCCTGGCGAACGCGCTCAAGCCGACGGGCATCGGCTTGGTCATCGGGCATCAAGAGGAGCTCGTGCGCAAGACGATCTCGGATTCGCTCAAGGAGTGGGGGATCGCCCGGGCGGTCCATTTCATCGTCCAGAAGGCTCCGAGCGGATCCGGCGGGGCCGTGTTGGACTCCATGTCGTTCCTGAAAAAATACCAGACGGCCCTTGTCATGTGCGGCGACTCCCCGCTGCTCACTTTCGACACGCTCTACGCGATGCTCAGCCACCATCGGGCGGACAAGGGCCAGGTGACGATGCTCACCGCGCGGCTGGCCAACCCGAAGGGCTATGGGCGGGTGGTCCGCGCTCCGACCGGAGAGGTCCTGCGTATCGTCGAGGATCAGCTCGCGACGCCCAAAGAGGCGGCCATCAACGAGGTCAATTCCGGGACGTATTGCTTCGAGGTGGCGCTCCTGGTCGACGCGGTGAAGAAGCTCAAGCCGCAGGGGGACAAGCACGAGCTCTTCCTGACGGATTGCCTGGAGCATGTCCGGTCCCACGGCGCGCGGGTCGGCGCGTTCGTGTCCTCCAACCCGGAGGAGATCCTCGGCATCAACAACCGGCTGCAGCTGGCCGGGGCCGAGCGCGTCCTCAACCGCCGGGCCGTGGAGCGGCTGATGCTTTCGGGGGTGACCGTCATGGACCCCGCGCACACCTACGTGGACCTCGACGTGGAGGTGGCCCAGGACACCGTACTGCTTCCGGGCACGCTGCTGCTGGGGAAGACCAAGATCGGCAAGGAATGCCGCATCGGGCCGCACACGCTCATCGAGGACTCTTCCGTGGGCAACGGGTGCGAAGTGGCCTTCTCCCAGGTACGCGGCGCGCGGCTGCTGGAGAAGACGCTTGTGGGTCCCTTCTCGAACATCCGTCCGGAGACCGTCGCCGGACCCAGGGCGAAGATCGGCAACTTCAGCGAGGTGAAGGCCTCGCGCATCGGGTTCGGTTCGAAGGTGCCGCACTTGAGCTATATCGGGGACGCGGAGATCGCCGAGGACGTGAATATCGGGGCGGGGACGATCACCTGCAACTACGACGGCAAGACCAAACACAAGACGATCATCGGCGCCAAGGCTTTCGTCGGCTCCAATGTGACGCTGGTCGCCCCCGTCAAGTTGGGGCGGGGGGCCTATGTCGCGGCGGGATCCACCATCGTGAAAGACGTTTCCGAAGGGAAGTTGGTGTTCGCGCGAGCGAAGGACCAAGTGGAGAAAACCAGGAAATGAACCCGAACATGCAGGCAGTCCGCGGCGAGAGGCCGCGGAGGACGTCCGCGGCCAAGGGAGAGCCGGTCCGGCAGTCCAAGGACCCGGGAGGCTCGCCCAAGCCCGCTCCGAGCCCGTGGGGAGCCCAGCCGGCCGCCGGCGCGCTGCGCTTGTTCTCGGGCAACTCGAACCGGCCCTTGGCCGAGAGGATCGCGGCGTACCTGCGCACGACGCTCGGCTCTGCGGCCGTCGGGCGGTTCGCGGACGGGGAGATCGACGTGCACATCCAGGAGAACGTCCGCGGCAGCGACTGCTACGTGATCCAATCGACCTGTCACCCGGCCAACGAGAACCTGATGGAGCTGTTGATCATGATCGACGCGCTCCGCCGCGCGAGCGCGGGGCGGATCACGGCCGTCATCCCCTACTTCGGGTATGCGCGCGCGGACCGCAAGACGCAGCCGCGGGTCGCCATCTCCTCGAAGCTTGTGGCCAACCTCATCACGGAGGCGGGGGCCCATCGCGTGATCACCGTGGACCTCCACGCCGGGCAGATACAGGGCTTCTTCGACATCCCGGTCGACCATCTTTTCGCCTCCCCCGTCTTCCTGGAGTTCCTGGCGGCCAAGCGCCTGCAGGACCTGGTGGCCGTGTCCCCGGACGTCGGCGGGGTGGAGCGCGCACGCGCGTTCGCGAAGCGGCTCAAGGCCGGCCTCGTCATCATCGACAAGCGGCGGCCGAGGCCGAACGAGGCGTCTATCTACAACATCATCGGCGACGTCCAGGGCAAGACCGCCCTGATCTTCGACGACATCGTCGATACGGCCGGGACGCTGACCAAGGTCGCGGACCGGATCCATCAGGAGGGCGCCAAAGAGGTCTACGCGGCCTGCGTGCACGGCGTCCTCTCCGGGAGCGCCATCGAGCTGATCAACGAATCGGCCGTCAAGGAGCTCCTTTTGACGGATTCCATCCCGTGCCAGGTCCCCGAGGGGGGGAAGTTCAGGGTCTTATCGATCGCGCCCCTGCTGGGCGAGGCGATCCGCCGCAATCATTGCGGAGAATCGATCAGCGCGCTTTTCGTTTGATTCAGGAGGAGTCATGGAGAAGATCAGCATCCGCGCGGAGTTCCGGCCTCAGAAGAGCACTAAAAAGGTCCTCTCGGACCTGCGCAATAGCACGAAGGTGCCGGGCGTCGTCTACGGCGGCGGCGGCCAGAACCTGCACGTGGTCGTGGCCGGCAAAGAACTGGCCCAGGCCCTGAGGGCGCACGGATCGAACGTCATCCTCTCGTTGGTCCACGAGAAGGGCGAGGAGACGGTCATCGTCCGGGAGCTGCAGCGGCACGTGGTGTCGGGTTCCATGCTGCACGTTGATTTTCAACGCGTCGACTTGCGCAAGAAGATCGAGGTCAAGGTCCCCGTCCGCGTCTTGGGCGAGGCGTCCGGCGTGAAGAACCAGGGCGGCGTGCTGGAGCATCTCCTGCGCGAGGTCGCGGTCCGCGGCCTGCCGGGGGAGATCCCGCAGAAGATCGAGGTGGACGTGACGCCCCTCGACGTCGGGCACGGGCTGCTCGTCAAGGACCTGAAGATCCCCGCCGGGCTCGAGGTGCTGGAATCCCCCGACCGGGTCGTGGTCAACGTGGTCCACGCGATGAAGGAAGAGGAAGTCGCTCCGGCGGCGGCCGAGGTCGGCGTCGAAGGGGCGGAACCCGAGGTCATCGCCAGGGGCAAGAAGGAAGAGGGCGAGGAAGGCGAGGCGGCCCCTGCGGAGAAGGGCGGCAAGCCCGGCGCGGCGGCCCCTGCGGAGAAGGGCGGCAAGCCCGGCGCGGCAAAGCCCGGGGAGAAGGCTGCGGCTCCCGGCGACAAGAAAGCGGCCGCTCCCGGCGAGAAGAAGGCTCCCGGCGGGGAAAAGAAGGGGAAGTAGGCCCTTCGCCCTGGCGATCCGATGCCTAGCGGCATCCGGCTCGTGGTGGGCCTGGGAAATCCCGGGGAAGCCTACCAGGGGACCCGGCACAACGTCGGCTTCCGCGCGGTCGACGGCTTCGTCGAGAGCGCCGGCGGCGCATGGAAGCGTTCTCCCGTGGGGCGGGGGCTGACGTCGCGTCTGGCCTTTCCGGACAGGGTGGTGACGGCGGCCAAGCCGCACACGTTCATGAACCTATCCGGAGAGATGGTGTCCGGGCTGGCCCGCTATCACGGGGTCGGACCCGGGGAGATCCTCGTGGTCTGCGACGACTTCAGCCTCCCTCTCGGGAGGCTGCGCATCCGTCAGAGAGGTTCGGCCGGCGGGCAGAACGGACTGGAATCCGTGATCGATCGATTGGGGACGCAGGAGGTACCGCGCCTGCGCCTGGGCATCGGGCCGGTTCCGCCCGGGCAGGACTCCGCGGCCTTCGTCCTCTCCCGGTTCCCCGCCGCTGAACGCAAGGAGGTCGACTCGATGGTCGAGCGGGCCGCGGGCGCCATCCGCGCTGTTCTGGAGGATGGCCTGGAGCCGGCGATGAACGCGTTCAACCCCTCGGAGAGCTGATGGAGCCTTGGTTCAAGGTCCTCCTGGGACTCTTGTTCTTCGCGATGGGTTTGGGTTATCTCTATCGTCCCGGGCTCATCGAGCGGATGAACGCTTTTCTTCGGGAGTGCCTCCTCAACGACGCCTATATCGCATTGGAGCGCCGGAAGTGGGGGGTCTTCTTCCTCCTGCTTTCCGTGCTGTTCCTCTATATGGGGTACACCGGACTTTATCCCCGCCCTTGACCGATCCAGATGGAGAACGCGCTGAAAGCCGCGGCGGGAGAGGCCCTGGCATGGTTCCGCAGACTGTCCCCGGGCATGGCCGTCGAGGTCTACCTGTACAAGGGCCGGACCCGGAGCATCGAGATGCGCGACGGGCGGCCCGACACGCTGCAGGAGTGCTCGGAGGAGGGCTTGGGGCTGCGCGTGGTGGCGGACGGACGCATGGGGTTTTCCTACGCGGGCTCGCTGGGACCCGAGGCGTGGCCGATCCTTCATCGCCTGGCGCTAGAGCAGCTCGCGCACGTGCCGCCGGACCCGCATCGCAGCCTCCCTCGCCCGGAGCCGGCGGCGGCGCAGGCGGATCTGGACGCGACGCTCAACGACCCGGAGTTCTTCCGAGAACCGCTCACGGAGTGGACCTCGCGGCTGGAGCGGGCGCAGAACCTCGCATTGAGGACCGACCCGCGGATCCGGAAAGTCCTCAGCGCGGGCTACGGCGAGAGTCTGGGGGAAGCCGCTATCGCGTCCACTGAGGGCGTATGGACTTTCGAGACGGGGACGAGCTGCAGCGCCGGACTCACGGTGATGGCGGAGCAGGAGGGCGAGGTCCAGGTCGGTTCGGGATATTCCGCCGCCCGCCGCGCCGAGGGCCTGGATTTGGACAGGGTCGCGCGGGACGGGGCGGAGCGCGCCGCGCGCTTACTGGGCAGCCGCCGGCTCCGGAGCGGTCGGCGAGCGGCGGTCTTCGACCCGTGGGTCGCGGGGGAGTTGCTTGAGGTCTTGGCGGTCTCGATGTCCGCGGAGGTCGTGCAGCGGGGCAAGTCCCTGCTGCGCGGACAGCAGGGACGGCGGATCGCGAGCGAGAAGGTCACTTTCATGGACGACCCCCGCAGACCCGGGGGCTTGGCGAGCGGCTTCTACGACGACGAGGGCGTGCCGACCCGGCGCAAGACCATGGTGGAGGCCGGCGTACTGCGGGAGCTCTTCTATGACGCGACCACGGCGCGCCGGGACGCCCGCGCCTCCAACGGGTGCGCCGGCCGCCCCAGCTACCGCGCCTTGCCCAGCTGCACCTCGTCGAATTTTTACCTGGCTCCCGGAGCCATGACGCGGGACGGGATCATCGCGGACACGCGGGACGGGCTGCTGGTCCTGGAGGTCATGGGGATGCACACCGCGGACCCCATCTCCGGAGATATCTCCGTCGGGGTCTCCGGAGTCTCGATCCGCGACGGACAGCTCGGGCACGGGGTCTGCGGTGCCATGCTCTCCGGGGACCTGCTGGGGCTGCTCGAACGCGTGGACGCGGTGGCCGACGACTTGACTTTCTACGGCAGTTTCGCCGCTCCAACGTTCCGCGTGGCGGATGTCATGATCGGAGGTGCGTGATGCCTTTGGATCCAGAACTCCTCAAGATACTCGCATGTCCGGTCTGTAAACGGCCCTTGGAGCATGTGAAGGGGGCGGCGGAGGCCCTCGATTGCAAGGCGTGCGGAAAGCGCTACCCGGTCAAGGACGGCATCCCGGTCCTCCTCGTCGAGGAAGCCGTCTCTATATCTCCTCGTCGATGACGATATCCACGTGCCGCTCCCCCGTGGTGACGGGGCTGTGGCAGTAGCCCCTGAGGTCCCCGCGCTCGACCGCCCCGACGCGGCCGTGTGAGTTGACGAATACCCGGATCGTCAGGGGTCCCTTCCAGACCGGGCCGGGGAGCACCAGATCGTCATAGCCCATCCGGTAGTGCAGCGGCAGCTTCGGGTTGATGATGCGCTTGACCGCGACGGGGATGCCTCCCGCGTTCGTCGCGACGATGAGCAGCACGGTGTTGGGACCTTGCGTCCGCTTCTGCACGCGGGGAGAAACCGTGATGATGCCGGAGAGATAGAAAGACCGGGAGCATCCCGCGAAGGCGCCGACCAGGAGGAGCGCCCCGACTAGGAGGCGACCGGGCCTTCGATCTCGGGGGCCTCGATCCGGATCTGTCGGATCGCCAGGCAGAGGTACAGGCCGACGATCACGAGCGCCAGCAGCCGGTAGTAGGGTATGGGCTTCCATAGAACGAGCGTCAGGACCTGGAGAACGACGACCGGCGTCTGGGCGTACACGGATATCTTGTAGAGCGAAGAATAGGGCTGCTCCGCTCCCATGAAGGCGTTGACCAGGAGCGCGACCAGCGAGTACACCAGGGCCCAGAAGTGCCCGGCTACGAAAAAGAAGAACCAGGCGATCGCCAGGGTGGCGGGATAGAGCGCTTTGGTGAAGAGTTTGCCGATCTTCCGGTAGAACGGTCCGTCGATGACCATCGGAGCGGGCGGCTTCGCCGCGGCGAGGTCATAGGCTTCCACGCGCCGGTTGCTGGGGTTGTAGATGTAGGCGGTGTTCTGGGTGAGATAGGCCTGGATCTTCCTCTCGGTCATCTCCGAGGGACTCACCGCGGCGGTCCGTTCCGTGTCGATGACGAGGAGCATGTTGGGCAGGCGCGGGGGGCGTATCTCGATCGGGCCGGGCATGGCGCAGGAGATCTTGCCGTCCGCCAGGGTCAGTACCGGGACGGAGGTCGCCAGCCAGTCCACGGCCTCGTTGATGAGCGGGCGCAGGTGGATGTGCACGGCGAGGAGCATGGACAGGGCGTAGGCCAGCCCGAGCAGGCTGATGTAGCCCACGGTCGCGAGCCCCGATTTCTTGGGGACCTCCCGGTAGAACCTGAAATCCAGCACGGCGCGGAAGGGGTCTAGCAGCATGCAGATAGAATATCAAGCAGGAGGGATTTATTCAAGCAGGCGGGCGGCGATGAGCAGGCCGATCGCGGCGACGATGCAGACGATCCCCGCGAGGAGGATCCGTTTGCCCAGGCGCCGGACGGCTTCCACCTTCTTCGGATCTAGCGTTCTTCGGACCATCGCGCCGCCGTGAAGAGGAAGTCGGATAGACGGTTGAGATAGGCGAGCCCCTTGCGCCGCCCCGCGGGCAGGGCCGCGACCGAGCGCTCCGCGCGCCTGCAGGCCGTCCTCGCCAGATGGAGGAAGGAGCCGGCCCGCGAGCCTCCGGGGAGGATGAACTTGGAGAGGGGCTTGAGCCCGACCTGCATCCGGTCGATCTCGGCCTCGAGCCGGGCGGGGTCGGCGGACGCTCCCGTGCAGAGCGTCATGAGCTCGGACTGCGCTTTCCGGAGGCTTTTCGCAAGACGTCCCTTCGGGAGGAACGCGAGCGCGACGCCCAGAGCGGCCGCGGTCTCGTCGAGGCAGCCCGAAACGCGCACCATGGGATGGGACTTGCGTACGCGCCGTCCGTCCGCCAGGGAGGTCGTGCCGGAGTCGCCGGTCTTGGTGTAGATCCTGCGCGCCATCTCGTCGATGGGATGGTATGAATCTTGGGGAAGGGGGCGCAAGGAGCGAACGCTTCCCTTGACGAGCCCGATAATTCCTACAATACGGCCTCGATGGCCGATGTTCTCATCTTCGAGGACGACCCTTCCGTCGGCGACATGGTCGCAGACCTCGTCCGCGAGAAAGGGCTCACCGCGGAGCATTATCTCAGCGCGACCGGCGCCGTCCAGATCGTCCAGGAGAGCCGGCCGAGGCTCGTGATCCTGGACATCATGATGCCGGGGATCGACGGGCTCTCCGCCTGCCGCGCGATCCGGTCCAATCTCGCGACGAAGCACGTAAAGATCGTCATATTGTCCTCGAAATCCTCGCGCATCGACAAGGAGGCCGCGAGCCGACTCGGGGCGGACCGCTATTTCACCAAGCCGTTCGTCATCGGGGAGTTCACAAGCGCCGTCGCCCAGCTGCTGGGCTTCGCGCAGGAGCCGGCTCCCCCCGCGCCCACACCCCCGGCTCCTCCGGTGGTCGCCACGCTGCTGGAGCGCGGCGCGGTCCTCCAGAACGGACTCCTCTGGATATTCTTCGACATGGGGGCGGGGACGGGGAGGTGGCTGGGGGCGCAGCGCCATCTACCGGAAGAGGCCTGGATACTCTTGAGCCGCTACGACGCGGCCGCCGTGGAGGACCTGGCGTCCGGCGGGGAGCTGCTGTCATCAGGGGCGCGGGTCAAGCTCGGCGGACCGGATTCCGCGGAGGCTTCGCTCCAGCACGTGGCGCCGCGCTTGTGCCGCGACGTGTCGGGGCGGCGGGGGATGCCGCTGCTCTACCCTCAGAGGGAAGGCGAGAGCCATCTGGCCCCTGGGGTGGTGCTCACCTCCCGGCACACGCTGCATCCGGGGAGCACGCTCGCCTATCGCGTCGATCTGCAGGGCCGCCGGGTCGTCTATTGCCCCGCCCATGACATCGACCCGTCTCCACGGGCGTGGCGCAGTCATGAGGCGGACAAATTCAGAGCATTCTTCTCCAAGGCCCACCTGCTCATCCACGGCTTCCGTCGTTCTCTTTCCGATCCCAGGGTGGACGACGGGGGGGGTACGGGAGCGTGGGAGCCTGTCGTGGACATGGCGGCGGAGAGCGAGGTGTGCACCCTGGTCCTTTTGCCGCTGCCTGGAGCCGTCGGGCTCGAAGGGTTGCCGGTGAGAGTGGCTCAGCGCGTCGAGTCGAAAGGCGTCCACCTGCGCTGCGGTGTGGCGCGGGGCATCCAGCGGGTGATCCTTTAGCGGAGAGGGGCGTTTTTAAGGAAGGAAGCGGAAGCCCTTGCCGGGCACGGTCTGGATCCGGTCGGAGAGGCCGCAAGGCAGTTTCCGGCGCAGGTTGCTGATGTGGGTGTCCACGAGGTTGTCCACGGCCACCGTGTGCCAGAGTATCGAGAGGATGTGCTTGCGGCTGAGGACCTGGGGCCTTTTCCGGACGAGGTAGGAGAATATCTCGAATTCCCGCGGCGTCAGGTCGGGTATGTCCGTTCCCTTGTAGCGGATGACATGGGCTGCGACGTCCACGACCAGATCCCCCACCTGGATGAGTCTGTCCTCCCCCTTGTCCATCCGGACCCGGCGCAGGAGGGCTCGGACCCAAAGCAGCAGTTCGTGAGCTGAGAGCGGCTTGGCGAGGTACTGGTCGGCCCCCGTGGCGAATCCGCGATCCTTGGATTCGAGGTCCCCTTGGGCCGTGAGGACGATGACCGGGAGCCCTGAGAAGCGGGGGTTCGTGCGTATCTTGCCCAGGAGATCCAGCCCGCTGCCGTCCGGAAGCCCAAGGTCTAGGACGACGAGATCTGGGAGGCGCTGCTGTATGAGGTGCCAGCCCGTCTCCAGCCTGTCCGTGTCCAGGACGTAGTAGCCCTCGGATTGGAGGGCGTCGCGCGTCATGTCCCGGACCCTGGTGTCATCCTCAATGACGACGATGGTCTTCTGGGGTCCGCTCATCTTCAGCCATCATAGAATAACCTGAGTTCTAAAGCGAGCCTCAAGACATCCCTCCGAGTTCGTGGATTCTGTTGTAAAACATTGCAGAATCCTCTTTAGAAAAAATTGAATGGATAAATCCGTGGCTTTGAGGTCACACTGCAGAGAGGGCGGGCATGACAAGGCGGGAGGTCATCGATATGGGCGGGATACGGAAGATGTGGGCGGCGGTGGTCCTGACGTGCATGGCCTCGGCCCAGCCTGCGTGCCCCAACGGTGGGGAGCAGGTGGCGGTACAGGAGCTGGCCATGTCCCCGAGATCCTTGAGCCTGGGCGGCGTTCTGGCTCCCCTGGAGGGATTCCACGCGGGCGAGGCGCTGGCGCACCCCGGCGGACTGGGCCTGATGACCCGCAAGGAGTTCTCCCTGACGCACACCACCCTCTTCCAGGAGTCGAGTTTCGACGGGATGGGCCTGGCGTGGCCCACACTCCGGCGCGGAACCTTCGCGGGCGGCTATTATCGGCTGCGCAGCGGGGCGGCCGAGGCGCGCGACGAGACGGGGGAAGTCACGGGCTCGTTCCAGAACGAGGAGACGATGATCCGGCTCGGGTACGGGCGGCGGATCCTCAGGACGCTGTCGGTCGGCTCGAACCTGGATTGGATCAAGGCCTCGCTCGCGGACTCCAGTCACGGCTTCCTAGCCGTCAACCTCGGCGGGTCCTGGCAGACCGCGCGGAACTGGGGGCTGGGGGTCCGCGCTTCCAACATCGTGGCCCTCAAGCAGGGAGAGACCCAGGACAGCCTCCCATTCACCCTGAACCTGGGAGGATCCTACGGCCTGTTCCAGAACAGGCTGCACTTCAGCGTGGACACGGAGGTGATCCCGAGCCTGGTCTACCGAGTCAGCATCGATTACCTGCCCATGCGGATGCTGGCCTTCAGCCTGGGGCGCAACACGGAGTACACCGGATTCGCGCTGCGGCTCAGCGTCAAGGACTATCAATTCCGGTTCGCGTCGAACATGCATGCGCTGGGGCCCGTCCACCAGATATCGATCGGGGCTCCGTTCGGCCGGTCGATGGAGGCCGAGTCTCCGAAAGCCGCCCAGGCCCTGTATGAGAAGTCCCGCGAGTCCGTTTCGGCGGGCCAGTACGCGCAGGCGCTCGCCGCGTTGCGGGAGGCGTCCCGGTACCAGCAGCTGCCCGCGGACCAGGAGGACGCGCGGCGCAGGCTCAAGGAGCTCGTACGCGGCGGGGTGGATTCCATCGATGGGAGCGACGAGATATCCGCCCTTCTGCGCCGAGGCGTCGGCTTCCATATGGAAGGCAAACCCGACATGGCGCGCGCCGTGTTCCAGACCGCACTCTCACGCCAGCCGGCCAGCGTCCCGGCGAAGAAGCTGCTCGCGATCATGCCCAAGCCCGGCGTGCGCGATTACGTGGACTTCCGCAACGCGGAGTTCACGGAGGAGGATCCGGTCCGGCTGAAGCTCTACAAAGCCGAACAGCACTTCCATAAGCGCGAATACGACCTGGCCCTGCAGGCGTGCCGGGAGGCGCTGAACCTGAACCCGGCGGAAGTCCTTGGCTACGTACGCATGGGCTCGATCTACTGGACCATGGGCATGCGCGACCAGGCGGCGCAGGCGTGGCGGCAGGCCATCCGGATCGACCCGAAGCACGCGGAGGCCCGCAAGGCCAGGGAGTTCATGACGCAGGAGGGACTACGATGAACATGAAAGGGCGGAGTGCGGCCGCAGCCGTCCTGGGGGCGTGGATCCTCGCGGCGGAGGGCTTCGCGGTGGAGACCGTATCGATCGACGAGAAGACGCGTCTGGAGGCCCACCTTACAGGCGAGCTCACCAAGATCATCGACAGGTACCTGGGCACTCAGAAAGCCCATGTGTCCGTGTTCGTGGACGCCGAGGTGGATAAGATCGTGAGTCCCGACGACTACAAGGCTAGCGCGGCCGGGCAGGTCGCATCCAGCCAGATACTCCTTTGGAAGGACCTCTCCCGGAGGCGTCGGGTCTCGCTCATGCCCGGCTTCACCGCGCCCCAGGAGGTCTCGGTCACGGAGGAGAAGCGGAAGGCCCAGCAGCGGGACGGCGACGAATCCGCGGCCGAGAGGATCGGGCCCGTGGTGCTGGTCAAGATCAAGAAGATCGTGGCCACCGTGGTCCTCGATCGGAGCATCTCGGACGAGGACGTGCAGAAGACGAAGGTGCTCTCCGCGGAGGTCCTCGGTCTCGACCCCGAGCGCGGCGATGTGCTCAACGTCTACAAGCTTTCCTTCATCCCGGGCTGGCGCAGGGAGATCATGGAGATGCAGCTCCTGCGTCGGCTCCTTCCTTTCTTGATATGGGGCCTCTTCCTGGCCGTCATGACGGCGTGGGTGTGCCGGATGATCCGCCCCCTGCTGGAAGCCGCCTCCGGCCGCCGGCCGGCGGCCCCTGCGGCTGCGCCCGAGGTCCAGGTGGTCGCGAGTTCGGCGGAAGCCTCCGGCGAGCCGGACGCGATCGAAGCCGCGGGCTCGTCCGCGAACGAGGAGCCTAAGGGAGCGGGGACCGGAGAGGCGCCGGCGGGATCTGCGGCCCCGTTGGGCTTCATCAACGGCCAGAACGCGGAACGGATGGCGGTCCTCCTGCACGAGCTCAACTACCGGTCCGAAGAGATCGCGGCCGTGGTCGGACTGCTCCCGGCTGACGTGGGCGCTCGGGTCTTGGAGCATCTTCCCGACCCAAGGCGCGCGGAAGTCTTTTACGGCATGTGCCGCATGCGTACGGTGAAACCGGAGGCGCTCCGCGCGTTCGGGGAGAAGGTCAAGGTGGAACTGGAGCATTCCTACGGCGGGGTGTGCGACCTGGTCTCCCTGCTCGAGGCCATGGATGAGGACCGCGTGGAGAGCTACCTCTCCTTCCTGGCCAAGACCGACGCGCCCAAGGCCAGACAGGCGCGCGACCGCTTGTTCCGCTTCGAGGACCTGCTCGCGCTCCCGGAGGACCAGTTCCCGGCCTTGACCCAGGCGGGCACTACAGCCGAGTGGTCCTTGGCCCTGGTGGGGCTCAAGGTCAGAGCGGAAGGCTTTCTGCGCGTGTTCCCGGAGGACGCCAGGAACGCGATCGTCCAGCGCATGGAGTTCACGAAGGCCGCTCCCGAGGTCATCCGCATGGCGCGGACGCAGGTGCTCAGGAAGGCCAAGGAACTCGCCCGCCAGGGCCAGCTCAAGCTCGCCAAGCGCAATGCGCCGCCCCCATCCGGCCAGCAGACCCCGCTTCCGCGGCCGGCCGGTCAGGCGATCGGGTTCATATCCAAGCCCGAGATCGCAGCCCCCACTCAGATGACGCCTTTGAACGCGGTCGTCCAGGGGACCCCATACGCCCCTGGGACCGCGGGAAGCGGAAAGGGCCCGCTGCCCCAGGGGACCCCATACGCCCCTGGGACCGCGGGAAGCGGAAATGGCCCGCGGATGTTCGCGCCCATGCCTCTGCCCATGCCGCAGGGTCAGGCGCCGAACACGTTCCCGGGCAAAGGGAATCGGAGGTGACTTATGGATATCGCGACATTTCTAGGCGGGGCGCTGGCCGTCGGTTTGATGTACTTCGAGCTGACGCACGACAACCTTCTGGGCATATTCGCCAACCAGAGGGCGATCTCCCTGGTATTCGGAGGCACGCTGGCCGCGGTGCTCATGAGCTGCCGCGGAGGCCAGCTCCTCAGGGCGTTGGGGAGTCTGCTGCAGTTCGTCTTCCCGCGCTCCCTGCCGGGGGAGAAGGACGTCATCGGCTGGATGACGCGCCTGGCCGAGCAAACGGGTCGGCAGGGCTTCAACAGCATGCAGGCGCCGGCTGAGGCGGACGCGTTCCTGAAGTTCGCGGTCAAGGCCGCGCTGGAGAAGCCGGACGAGCGCCACCTGCGGCAGGTGCTGGAAGACGCGCTCCTGGAGGAGGAGAAGCGGCATTCCGACATCTCGGGAGTCTTCCTGACCATGGCCTCGGTCGCTCCCCTCTTCGGCCTGCTGGGGACGCTCATGGGCATGGTGGGCATGCTCAAGGGGATCACGAACGCGAAGTCCATCGGCCCGGCCATGGCCGTGGCCATCACGGCGACCTTCTACGGGGTGGGCCTGGCCGTGCTCTTCGCGACCCCGGTGGCGAACAAGCTCAAGGCGAATAGCCTGCGGGAGAGGCGGCTGCACGAGATCGTGACCGCGGGCATGCTCGACATCGTGGGCGGAGCCATCCCGCTGGAGGTCGAGCGCCATCTGCAGGCGTTCATGGAAACGGGGAAGCGGCCATGAGACGCGCGGCGGCTGTCGACGACATGGAGGCTCGCCTGCACAAGAGCGTGATCTGGTCCGTGCCCTTGGCGGACTTCATGAGCAACCTGGCCGCGCTCTTCCTCATGCTCTTCGCGTTCTCCCTGGACCAGACGGTCAGCGAGGGCGGACCCAGCCTGGAGGAGAGCCTGCAGGAGCTCCAGCAGGAGTTCGGCGGGACCATCTCGGCCGAACGCTTGGCCAAGCTCACGCGGCAGAAGCAGGAGACGGACGCGGCCCAGAGCCTCAAGAAGGCCATCGAGGATCAGGGGTTGGCCGGCCAGGCCAAGGTCGAGATGGATGAGAAGCGCATCAAACTCATCATGACCGCCCCGGTCCTCTTCGATTCCGGCATCGCGGAGCTCAAGCCCGGGGCGCAGCAGGTGCTCTCCGCCGTGGCGTCGAGCCTGAAGGGCTCCGACGGCGAGGTCGTGGTCGAGGGGCATACGGACAACATCCCGATCAAGAGCGGCATGTACGCGACCAACTGGGAGCTCTCTCTGGCGCGTTCCTTCGCGGTCGTGAATTTCCTGCTGGAGCAGGGGATGCCTCCGGCCCGCCTTACGGCGACGGGTTACGGCGAACACAGGCCCGTGGCGGACAATGCCAGCCGGGAGGGCCGCTCCGCGAACCGCCGCATCGAGATCAGCCTGCTTCGGAGAAAGGCATGACTTCCCGGCGAACCGTCCCCTTCGCAGCCCTGGCCGGCCTGCTGGCCGTTTCGCTCCTTCCGCCTCCGGCCCAGGCCTACTTCAAGACCAACTGGGCCCGCCGATTCGACGGTGCTGCCACCTGCTGCTCCACGGACCTGGATCAGGGAAGGAGCGTGTTCTGGGAAAGCACCCGGGATATCCTGATCATGAGCGGCCGCCAGCACGACAACATCGGGGGGCTCAAGCACTGGGTCGCGGCGTTCAAGTCCGCGGACGGCTCCACCTACGACGGCCCGAACTTCACCAGCGGAGCCGGGTCCCTGGGGGACTGGGACGCGGGCGGCTTCTTCCCCAGGGGAGACCTCGCGCCCTCCGCCGACGGCTTCCTCTATCTGGCCGCGGACACCGGCGCGGACATCGGCATCTACCGTTTCCCTCTCCTGCCCGGCGCCACCAAGGCCCTGCGCATCTCCGGCCCTGGGAGCTGCCAGGACGCGGCCCAGGAGGCGGTCCTGGACCCGGTCAGCAGCGAGCTCTACGTGGCCGGCTTCCTGGGCGACTGCTCGAGCGGAACGTTCAAGGCGGCCAGCTGGGTGGCCCGCATACCGCCGGCGTCCGCGAACCCCGAGCTCAAGCTCTTCTACGCGTCCACCGGCTCGGTCAAGACATCCGGCTGGCCGAACCGCATCCACCTGGGCCTGGATCGTCATCCGTACGTGAACTTCTACACGGGCCAGCCGGCCGGCACGATACGCCTCCAGAAGCTCGATCCCGTGTCCCTGGCAGTGCTCTCCACGTTCACCTTCGTCGTGGGCGAGCAGGCCAGGCTCTTCGACTTCGGCTTCCACCCTTTCAGC
>JBAZKS010000003.1:0-157032 GCA_041650695.1 Elusimicrobiota bacterium | reverse complement strand
ATAGAATAGGGGTGAGGCGGTATGCGAGGGGGTCAGCAGGAGCGGGGGAGAGAGGTACGGCGGGCCGAGCGCAACATATGAGCTGTTATCGTTACTACGTTGCCGTGCTTTTTCACGACAGCAGTCCAACACGACCGCCCCGGCACCCTTGGATGCCGAGGTAGAAGTCTCCCATCGAATTCTTTCTAAGGCCCCCGAGCCAGCATCGAGCAGAACGGCGGGAACACCAGGTCCAGCGGCACCAACTCCTCCCCGCACGTCGGACACTTCAAAGGGTCCGCCTCGTACACCCGCCACAACTGGCTCCTCCAGCTCTTCTCACGCTTCAGCCTCCTGATCCTCCTCGCCAGCGTGGATAGCCGGAACCCCCTCTTCGCCCACATCCCCCTCACCTTGTTGGAATAGAACCCGTAGTAGTTCACCAGCTTCTGCCTCTTCGGAGGCACCTGCACGAGCAGCTTGGCCAAGAACTCGGCCGAGTCCATGCACATCCGCATGCTCCGCCTCTTCCCGGTCTGCCGGTCCTTCAGGCCCCTGCCCACGTAGAACACCTTCGACCTCTGCGCGTCGTAGAACACCACCCGCGACTCGGCCATGGCCGGCTTGAGCACGTACTGCGCCAGGCGCTTGGACAGCGCCAGATCATACACCCAGTCCTGCGTCTCCCCGTTCAGGTTGAACCCGTTCAAGTACTTCCTCCAGAGGGAGTCAGCCTCGGCCTGGTCTATGCACTTCGTGTTCTTAAGAAGGTACAGCACCGCCGTCTTCCAGATCCGCGAGGACTTCACGTACGGGATGTACGGAACCTTGAACAGCCTCCCGGAGGGACTCAGGCAATGCGTGGTCGCGATGATGTGCACGTGCGGGTTGAAGTTCAGCGTGTCCCCCGAGGTCTGCACCACGGCCACCACCCCCGGCACGCACCCCGCCTCGGGGCAGCGCACCGCCATCTGGCGCATCAGCATGTTCGCGGCCGTGGTCGAGAGCTTGTTCAAGAGCCACCGGTTCTTGATGAAGTGCCCGCGCACCTCCTTGGGCACGGTCAGCACCCAATGCCTGTGGGGAAGGTCCAGGAGCACCTCGCTCGCCAGCCACTCGCTCCAGATGCTCATCCTCTTGCGGGAGCATGAAGGGCACAGGCGCGTCTTGCAGGAGAACGCGACCTTCAGGGAATACCCGCAGTCGGGACACTTGAAATGGGCGAATCCCTTGGCGAGTATGCCGCAGCCCAGGAAGCGCTCGGCAGCTTCCCTATAGCGGAACATCCAGGGGCCCAGAGAGGACGAGAAGCGCTCCCACAGGTCCTGTACGCGGTCCAGTTCCTTCTCGACCAAGGCGCGCAAACGGCTCTTATGAGGCTGTCTCGGCTCATAGGCCCTTTTACACGGAGTCTCCGGATCTTTAAGAGGCTTCTCCCTCTTGAACCGGAGCAAAGACTCCACAGGGACCTTGCCGAGACAGGGCCTGCCCATACAACAAGTACGCGCAGACCCCCGCAAAAGTTCCGCGAATTTCTCTGCCCCCGGCCTCAGTCCAGCCGGGTTGACACAACCCTTGACATTGGGAGAGAGCCGGGGCATATATGGAATGGTCATGATTGCGAGGATCCATGCGCTGGCCGTCCTGGCGCTCCTTCTGGGCGCCTCGATCTGCCCCGCCCTGGAGCGCTCCGTCCCCTCGCTCGGCGACACCCGGAAGGAGGAGAAGGACCCCGAGGTCGCGGGGAAACAACCGCTGGGGAAGCCCCTCATCGACCGCGCCAATCTCATCGCCGACCTGATCACGAACCAGGGCGTTCGCGGCAAGCAGGTCCCGGGGATCGACTATTTCATCGAAAGGCTCGTCGCCGAGCTCGACTACGGCTCCGACGCCCCGCGCAAGAACATCCTCGATAATTCGCTCGCGGCCCGCCGGGCCATGCGGGACGGCCACGCCGACCTGCGGCGCGGCGTCGCGCTGCTGATGGAAGCCCGCGACATCGCTGTCGAGGTCAACGAGAAGCTCCAGGTCGTCGTCGAAGAGAATCACATGGGCCTGGGGCGGGTGCTGGAAGCGGGAGCAGGGCTCGGAAAGGCCGTGGACGAGATGAAGGAGGAGCCTCCCGAAGCCGGCTCCAACCCGGACGATTCCCCGCTGGCGGCGTTGAGCGATCTGGCGTCGGAGATCGACCCTCTGCGCTCGAAATTGCGGTCGGCCGCCGCGAAGGTGGACGAGGCCGGGGGAGCGTTCGATCGGGCGAAGGTCCGGCTAGGCGAGATGGAGCGGCGCCAGCGGAGGGCCCTGAAGCTGGACAAAGCCGCCTCTGAGAGCCTGGCTCGGACCCGGCTGGACACGGCGCCCCGCGCCGCGAGCGCCAGCGCTCGCGCCGGCATCTCCTCGGAGAAAGTCATCAAGAACGCGAAGGAACGGTTCAAGGAGACGATCGACGAGGCCTTCCGGGTCCGCGAAGCGATGAAAGACCTGATGGCGACGGAATCCGGTCTGGGCAAGTCCGTCGAGGATGTCGCCGATGCGAACCGGAAGACGCAGGAGGCGAAGGCGAAAGCCAATTCCACCACGCCGAAAGTCATCGAATCAGCGATGATGCTGAAGAGCGGGTACAAGCCGGCGTACGAGAGGGCGGGGTCTCAGAAGAAGGCCGTCGTGGACCAGGCGAGAGCCGAGATACAGAAGGCCCAGGGCTTCCTGCGGGAGCTCGAGGGCCCGTTCGAGGCGGCAAAGCAAGCGGACGCCAAGAGCTACGCCAGCGCCCGAGACGGCGACGAGAAGCTCGAAGACCTGAACCATCGGCGCCTCGGCGAGCGCTCCAAGGATGGGCTGACCCCGGAGCTGGTCGACCGGCGCTCGAGGGTATCCCGTTCCTCCCGGACCGCCCCCGGCACGAAGCGGCAGCCTCCGGACGAGGATGGGGATCCAGGCGAGGGGGATGGATATGGAACGGAATAGGAAGCCGCCTGTCCCGAAGGCCGCCCCGACCCCTTTCGCCGTCGTCCCGCCGCTGGCGAGTCCCTTTACCTCCGGCTTTCGTTCCTCGAAATACAGGGACGCCGCCCTTGTCATCGCCGGCTTTTCCGCTCTACTCCTGGCGCCCATGGTCGAGCTGCTCATCATGTCGCCCCAGGGCGACCGCGGGACTCTCACCTCCGGACTCAACTTCCGGGGCGAAGGTTTGAGCGACACGTCCGTGTTCGACGATGGCGTTTCCGGCGTCGCCCCGGGAGGGCCGAACATCTCTCCCCTCAACGCCTCCGATCCGACCTCGCTCATCCTCCGCTTTTTGGACGGTAAGGAGGAGGAGCCCGAACCGCAGCCCGAGCCCCGTCCCCCTCGCAAGCCTGAGCCGACCGGATGGAAGAACGCGCTCTCCGCGGCGGCCAAGCGCGGCGTAGCCAGAGGGGTCGCCTCGGTGCGGCGCTCGACGCCGGCCGGAAGGCTGGCCAAGGGCCTCAGCGGCTTCTCATCGGGGTCCCAGAGCGGGTCGAGCGCCTCGGCGATCCTCTCGCTGCCACCGCCGTCGCGCGACGGGATCCTCCCGAGCAGGAACGACGAGAGGTCCAACCTGTCCCGCATGCGGGTCTCCACGGATTTTCGCGAGCCCTGGCGCTCGGGGACGGGAGGCGCGGGAGGCGCCGCGTCGGGCGGCTTCCTCCAGAACGGCAAGATACTGCAGTCTCCCGGCGGAGGGATATCCCAGGACAACACGCAGATCCCCGGCGTGAATAGCAGCGCCCTCTCGGGACAGTCCTCCGCGGCTGGAGGCGACCTCTCCAGGGGCGGGGAAGCGGAGCGCATCTCGCTCACGAGCGCCAAGGATGGCAGGAACATCTCGATCGCGGAAAAGAAGGAGGATCTGTCTTATCAGCGCAGGAAGATGGAGATGCAGGAGGCCATCAAGCTGAAGTGGGAAAAGAGGAAGTACGACGAGATCGAACGCAAGAAGATGCTCGAGCAGATCGCCGCGCAGACCGCGTCGCAGGCCCTGCTCAAAGTCCTCGACAAGCTCCTGGAGGGCAAGAAGGATGAAGGAGGGGGCGGATAGGAAGATGCTCCCGTGGGGCCGTTCAGCCCTTAGTCCAGACGGGTGAGACGGGCCGCGGTGGTACATTATTAAGTCTTGACTTTAATTTTGTACCCGGCAGTGCCGCTCCGCGGCACGGCGGATCGAGAGGAACATAAAGGCCGTTATCGTTACTACGTTGGCCGTGCTTTTCCACGATAGCGATCCAACACGACCGCCCCGGCACCCACGGATGCCGAGGTAACACACTCACGATTGTCAGTTTCTAGGGCGCCTGCGCCAGTATCGAACAGAACGGCGGGAACACCAAGTCCAGCGCCACCATCTCCTCACCGCACGACGGACACTTCAAAGGATCCACCTCATACACCCGCCAAAGCTGGCTTCTCCAGGTCCTCTCTCGCTTCAATCGTCTGATCCGCTTTACCAAGGTCGATAACCGAAACCCTCTCTTCGCCCACATCCCCCGGACCTTGTTGGAGTAGAACCCGTAATAGTTCACCAGCTTCTGCCTCTTCGGGGGCACCTGCACGAGCAGGCGCGCCAGGAACTCGGCTGAGTCCATGCACATCCTCATGCTCCGCCTCTTCCGAGTCTCAGGATCCTTCGGACCCCTCCCCACATAGAACACCTTCGACCTCTCCGAGTCGTAGAACACCACGCGCGACTCAGCCATGGCCGGCTTCAAGACATACTGGGCCAATCGCTTGGACACTGCAAAATCATAGACCCAATCCTGCGTCTCCCCGTTCAGGTTGAACCCGTTCAAGTACCGCTTCCAAAGATAGTCGGCCTCAGCCTGGTCTATGCACTTCGTATTCTTCAAGAGGAACAACACCGCAGTCTTCCAGATGCGGGCGAATTTTACGTAAGGGACATAAGGCCCCAAGGGTTCAGGCTATGAATCCGCCCGCTCGCGCGCGCCCGCCCCACTTTTCTATCATCCACGGCATGCAGATCTTCCTGCTCCTCTCCGCGGTCTTCCTCCTCGGCCAGGAACCGTCCGGGGACCAGTACCTCGTCGACATCGGGGAGAAGGGCGAGTCCGTCAGCCGGTTCTGCGCGGAGATCGCGGTCAAGGGCAACGAGTTCCGGCTCCGCAGCGAGGCCCACACCGACGTCCGCCTTGTCCGCGAGTCCGCGGCGGACGGCGAGGCCGCTCCCGGGCCGGGGGTCTACCGGATGTCCTTGGGGGGACGGGCCGTTCCGGTCACGGCGGGGGCGGACGGGGGCTCGCTCCTCTTCGTCAGCGCTAAGGGGACGACCCTGAGGCTCACGCAGGCGGGGTGCCCCTCCGCGGCTCCGCCGGTGAAGGGATGGTACTCCCCGTTCATGGGCGGCTCGCGCAAGGCCATCGGCGCCATCGAGAAGCGGGTCGTGGGCCAGCTCGGGGACTACCGCGCCTCGCGCCGGGCGGCTCGCAGGCATGCCGGGGTAGACCTGCGGGGAGACTTTTCAGAGGAAGTCTACCCCGTCGCCGCGGGCCGTGTGGTGGGCTTGTCGTTCAGGGCCTTGACCGGCACGGTGGTCATCAAGCACGACCCGGGAAGCGGCCGCCCCGTATACTCGAAATACATCCATTTGCAGGACATCCCGGTCAAGGTCGGTCAGGAAGTCTCACCGGAGACGAGGATCGGGAGGCTCTTCGACGAAGCCATGCTCGGGCGCACCCACTATAGGCACAACCACCTCCACCTGGAGATCCGCAAGAGCTACGCGGACAAGGGACAGGTCAGCTCCCATGGACAGTCCATCCGCCTGCTGCGGCGGTACTGCTACGACCCTGTGGACTTCCTGAGCAAGCACATGAAAGCCGAGTCCCTGCCCCCTTGAACATCTAATGGAAGAGCGCCCCGACGGGATCGTCGGGGCGCTCTTCCTTGCCGTTCCCTGCTAGTTGTTCAGTATCTTCTCGACCTCTTCGCGGTCGACGTCCATCACCTGGCGGATGCCGCTCAGCCTGGCGGCTTCCGGGGTCAGCGCCGCGATGTCGTCGCGGTTGATGTGCTCGAGGCTGAACTTCCGGGCCCCGGCCATGAGCTGCCGCAGACCCTGCGCGCAGCGCTGCAGGTAGGAGTACACGCCGATGGCTCCCGGCGGGACCTTCTCGAAGTCCTTGCCGAGCTCTTCCTTGAGCTTGTGCGCCTCGACGAACACTTCCTCGACGTTGTTGCCGAACCGCTCCACGAAGACCGGGATCTCGTTCTCCTGGATCTTCTTCCCGATGGTCTTGCCGACCATGGCGGCCGTGAGCGGCGCCCGGGCCATCTCCACCATCGTGAAGTATGGGGCGCCCAGCGCGAGGGCCTTGAACATCTGGTCCTCGAACACGATCCCGCTCGCCACCGCGATGGGAGGGACGTACTCTCCCTTCTTGGCCAACCGGTCGCAGTACTGGTAGAGCAGGGAGTAGAGCTCGACCGCGGGGACGCCCCATTCGTTCATCATCTTCCAGGGGCTCATGCCCGTGCCGCCGCCCGCCGCGTCCACGGTGAGCAGGTCGATCTTCCCCTTGGAGGCGAACTTCACGGCCCGGGCCAGGTCGGCCGGCCGGTACGCGCCCGTCTTCAGGAAGACATGCTTCGCTCCGGCGTCGCGCAGCTGCCCGACGCGCTTCATGAAGCTCTCCTCGCTGACCATGCCCACGCGGGAGTGCCGCTCGAACTCGGTGAAGGTCCCCTTCTCGAACGCCTTGATGACCGTGGGGTTCATCGGGTCCGGCAGGACCACGTAGCCGCGCTCCTTCAGGATCTGGGCCTTCTTGAGGTTGCGGATCTTGACCTCTCCGCCGATATTCTTGGCGCCCTGCCCCCACTTGAGCTCGACCGCGGACACGCCCAGCTTCTGGATCGCGTATTCCTGCACGCCCAGGCGCCCGTCCTCGACGTTGGCCTGGATGATCACCGCGCCGTAGCCGCCCCGCTGCCACTGCTTGAAGAGCTTCACGCGGCGGGCGAGCTCCGGGGAGTCCACGACCCGGCCGTTCTTGATGGTCGAGTCCATGTCCATGCCGCAGACGTTCTCGCCCACGGTCAAGCCGACTCCGGCGAGGGCCGCCCCGCCGGCCAGGCCCTCCCAATTCTTGCTGGCGATGTCCGTCGAGCCGAGGCCGCCGAACACGACCGGCAGCTTGAACTTGATCTGCGGCGCCCGGCCGAACTTGACCTCCAGCTTCACGTTCGGGAAGATGGCCTTGTCCGAGTCCTCCTCGATCCCGTGCGCGCCGACCGCCGTTCCCATGATGTTGAAGTCGGCCAAGCTGACCGGATATTCCTTCTCGGCCGCCGTCGTGATGATGCCGAAGGGCTGGGGATAGATGACTTCGTGGCTGCGGATGGCGGATTTCCCCACCTCGCACATGCCGATGCAGCCGTCCACGCAAGTCACGCACAACCCGCTATTGGGCGTCACAGAGCCGGCCGTCCTGTTCTTGGTCAGAGTCGCAGCGCTGGCATTGAGCCTGTTGACCTTCATTCTCGCTTTCCTCCTGATGTGACTTTCTCTTTGATCGGCGACTGTTTCGCCTTCTTGGCGGTCCCTTCTTCCTTCCGGACGCAGGTCCCGCAGGATCCCGTCGGCCCGAGGTAGCACTGATAGTCGTCGTAGACCTCGACGCACGTGGGCTGCATCGACAGACACGAACCGCAGACCGTATTGGACGCCTCCGGCCCCTGGCACCTCGAGGAACAGACCGGGCAGATGTACATGCACCCGCCGCAGCGCCGGCAGACGTCGGACTTCGCGTCGAAGGGAGTCGTGATCCTCTTCTTGTGGCCCCGATTCACGAACCCGATGGCCTTCGCCATCATCTGCTCCTCGCACATCCGCACGCACAGGCCGCAGAGGATGCAGTCGTCATGCCGCACCTTGAACCGGACCTTCTGCACGCCGAACTGGGCCGCGAGGTCCTGGATCGTCTTCGAGCTCGGGCAGGACGCCAGGAGCAGCTCGATGTTCATCCTGCGCGTCCGGATGACCTTCTGGGAGTTGGTCCTCACGAAGAGACCCTCCTCCACGGGATAGGTGCACGCCGTCACGAGCCTGGCCCGGGGCCCTTTCCCGATCTCCACCAGGCAGAGGCGGCAACCCCCATAGGGGCTCAGTCCGTCCTCGTGGCAGAGCGTCGGGATCTCCAATCCCAGGAACCGGGCGGCGTCGAGGATGGTCCAACCCCGCTCGGCCTCAAGATCCAACCCGTCAATTCTCACATGTGGCATATTGTCTCGCCTGGACCATGCGGACCGCTTTCGTCCTGCATACGCTGAAGCAGATCCCGCACTTGATGCACTTAGCCGTATCGATGCTGTGCGGCTTCTTGAGCTCCCCGCGGATCGCGTCCTGCGGGCAGCTCTTCCGGCACAGCGCGCATCCCACGCAGCTCTCCCGGTCGATCTCGTACTGCACCAGGGCCTTGCAGACCCCGGCCGAGCATTTCTTTTCCTTTATATGCTCCTCGTACTCCTTGCGGAAGTAGCGCAGCGTGGAGAGCACGGGGTTGCCGGCCGTCTGGCCGAGGCCGCAGAGCGACGCGTCCTTGACCGTGGTCGCGAGCTCGGAGATGAGCTCGATGTCCCCCTCCTTGCCCTTTCCCTCGCAGATGTCCGTCAGCACCTCGTAGAGCCTCTGCGTCCCCTCGCGGCAGGAGAGGCACTTGCCGCAGGATTCGTCCCTCAGGAAGTTCATGAAGTAGCGCGCCACATCCACCATGCAGGTGCGGTCGTCCATGGCGATCATTCCGCCCGAACCCATGATGGCGCCCGCCTCGGTCAGGCTCTCGTAGTCGATGGCGAGGTCGATGAGGCCCTTCGGGATGCAGCCGCCCGAAGGTCCTCCGATCTGGACGGCCTTGAGCTCCCGGTCGTCCATCATCCCGCCGCCGATGTCATAGATGAGCTCTCGGAACGTCGTGCCCATCGGGACCTCGACCAGGCCGGTGTAGCGGACCTTGCCGACCAGGGAGAATATCTTGGTCCCCTTGCTGTTCTGGGTCCCGTACTGGGAGAACCACGTCGCCCCCCGGTTGATGACGAGAGGGACGTTCGCCCAGGTCTCCACGTTGTTGATGTTCGTGGGCTTCCCCCAGAGTCCCTTCACGGCCGGGAAAGGCGGCCTCTGCCTCGGGATGCCCATCTTGCCTTCGAGGGACGCGATAAGGGCCGTCTCTTCGCCGCACACGAACGCCCCGGCCCCCTTCTCCACATGCACCTTCAAGCTGAATCCGGACTTCAGGATGTTCTCTCCCAGCAAGCCGAAAGCCTCGGCCTGGCGGATCGCCTCCTGGATGCGCAGCACCGCGAGGGGGTACTCGTTGCGGATGTAGACATAAGCCTCGCTCGCTCCGATGGCGTAGGCTCCGATGATCATGCCTTCCAGCACGCTGTGGGGGTTGCCCTCCATGACGCTCCGGTCCATGTACGCCCCGGGATCCCCTTCGTCCGCGTTGCAGATGACGTACTTGGCCTCGCTCTTGGCCTTCCGGCAGAACTCCCACTTGAAGCCGGTCGGGAACCCGGCGCCTCCCCGGCCGCGGAGCCCGGATCCCTTGATCTCCGCGATGACGTCCTCGGGGCTCATGCGCGTCAGGACCTTCACGAGGGCCTCGTAGCCGTTGATCGCGATGTAGTCCTCGATGCTGTTCGGGTCGATGAGCTTGTTGGCGTTCAGGAGGGAACGGCGCTGCCGCTTGTAGAACGGGATGCTCCGCTCGTACCGGAACTTCTGCTTCGTCTTGGGATCGGTGTGCAGGAGCTCCTCGATGACGTTCCCCTTGAGGATGGTCTCGGAGACGATGCGCTCAGCGTCCTCGGGCTTGACCCGCTCGTAGCAGATGCCCTCCGGGGAGATGACCAGCATCGGGCCGTGCGCGCAGAAGCCGTGGCAGCCGGTCAGCCGGAGGCCGACCTGGTCCTTGAGCCCGCGTTTGGCGATCTCGCCGCGGAACGCCGACTCCAGCGCCTTCGCGTCCGCTGCGGAGCAGCTCATGTCCCCGATGCTGACCCACCATTTGAACGCGCTCTGGCGCTCCAGAACGGCCCGCCTCAGGGCGTCGTACTCGGCGACAGTCCGGATCTTGCCGCAATCCTCGTTCGCGCTCATCTGACGAACGTGGAGTAGGTGGCATAGAACGCCCCGATCTCCGCCTCCGGGTCCTCGAACTCGATCAGGTGCTTCTTGCACCCGCGCCGGGAGCATATCTGAACGAGGCCGCCCTCTTGGAGCGCGAGCGGGATCATGGGCGCCCCGCACTTTTCGCAGACGCGATGCCCCTTGAGCTCCTTCTTGCAGTACGGGCAGAAGAAGCTCGCGATGGAGCCCTTCTTGATGTCGAAGGGCTCATGGACCTTATAGCTTCCGTAGAGAGAGCTCAGGTGGAGACGCCCCTTCTGCTTTCCGTCGGAAACCAAGACCTTGATGGAGGGACGCGAATCGATCTTCGCTTCGCTGTCCATCAGGGAACGCTTGCAATGTACGCATCTCAGGTGGACTTCGATCATCCGTGGTTCCTCTCTTCCGAGTGTTTCCCGCCGTGCCTGCCGGGCTTCGCCGCGTCGGGGCCCTTGCCCTTGATCAGGGCCGCCACATCGCGGACGCTGACCTGCCCGTGGTATTTCCCGTCTATGACGACCACGGGGCCGGTCGCGCAGCATCCGAGGCAGTTGACCGTCTCGAATGTGAACTCATCGTCCTTCGTCGTCTCCCCCGGACGGACCCCCAGGCGCCGCTCGAACTCAGCCGCGACCTGCGCGCCCCCGCGCACGTGGCAGGCCGTTCCCAGGCACACCGAGACGAGGTGCTTTCCCCGGGGTGTCAAGCTGAAGCAGCGATAGAAGGTCGACACCCCGTAGATGTCGATGAGAGGACGGCCGGTCTTGGCTGCGACCTCCCGGAGGGCAGGCTCCGGCAGATAGCCGTATTCCTCCTGGATGTCCTGCAGCAGGCCGATGAGCCCGCCGCGCCGGTCGCTGTGCTTCTTGATGATTTTGGGGAGCGCTTGTAGATTCATGGGCTGGAATACCTCGGTCTGCGTGCTTTTAGGCAACGAAGAGTCCATTTTTGCCCTACACGGGACTCAGACGGACTCTTGAAGCGAATCCGTGATTATGCATGACTTGAATGCTGAATAATCAGCATGTCAGCCATGGTAGCATGTTTTACTCTCGCAGAGAACACTTCTGTCCTACAATTATTGTAGGCGCGCAGGATGTTCGGTCGCCTTAAGAGAATGCGCTGCGCAGACGCGGGGTCCGGTCCGTCGGCTACCTTACGAAGGTGTAGTACGTATCGTAGAATTCCCTGATCTCGGACTCCAGGCTTTCGAACTCGACGAGGGGGTCTTTGCAGCCCTTGCGCGAGCAGACCAGGACGATCCCGCCGCCATCGCTCTCCATGGGGATCAACGGAGCCCGGCACCTTGGACACGTCCGCGCATCCCGCAGCTCCCGCTCGCAATGGGGGCAATAGAATTTCGCGGTCTTCCCTTCCGCCAGCGGGACGTCCGCCTCCGTCACGGCGCTCTCGTAGCGCGAGCTCATGTAGAGGTTCCCCCGCGCCTTCCCCTGCGAGACCCGAACCCGGATGGAGGGACGCGCCTCCATGGGCCGGGCCTCGCACATCAGGGACTTCCCGCAGAACATGCACTTCACGTCGATCCCGATCATATCCATCCTCCCGCCTTCATGGATATTATGGACCAGACGGCCTGCCTCCCGGTATCAGCGGCAGGCGCATTATTCTGTAGGGGTAAGGACTACACGCAATCGCCCGGAGCGACCCCTGTCAATAGATGAGCTTGTTCTCCACGGCGTAGCGCGTGATCTCGACGTTGTTCGCGAAGCCCATCTTCTGGAGGATGCGCGCCCGGTAGGTGCTGATCGTCTTTGTGCTCAGGGAGACCTCGTCCGCGATCTGCTTGACGGTCTTCCCCGAAGCGATCATGCGCAGGACCTGGAACTCCCGGTCCGAAAGCTGGTCGTGATGGGGCTTCGAGGCCCCGGTCTCCAGCTCCACGGCCAGGCGTTCGGCGAGGGAGGGACGGATGTACTTCCTGCCCCGCGCCACGGTGCGTATGGCCGCGATGAGTTCGTCCCCCGCGCTCTCCTTCGTAAGGTAGCCGGAGGCCCCGGCCTTGATGGTGCGGACCGCGTATTGGTCCTCGGGATGGACGCTCAGGATGAGCACCGGAAGCCGAGGCCGCTCCGACTTGAGCTGGTGGAGCACCTCCAGGCCGCTGCGGCCCGGCAGCGAGATGTCCAGGAGGATGACGTCGTATTCGTTCTTGAAGACCTTGTTCAGGGCGTCTTGCCCGTCGCTGGCTTCATCCGCCACCTTGATGTCCGCGGTCGCCTCCAGTATCTGGCGCAGGCCGCGGCGGACCACCGGATGGTCATCGGCTATCAGGACTCGGATCACTCCCTCTCTCCTTGGAACAGGGCAACCGGATCGAGACCGTGGTCCCCTTGCCCGGCGCGCTGCGTATGCCCGCCTTCCCCTTCCAGAAGTCCACGCGCTCCATGATGCTGCGCAGCCCGAACGAACGGTAGTCCCGCCCCTGGCGTGTGGAGAAGCCCTTCCCGTCGTCGCGGACCTCCAGGAGGACCTCCCCCCGCTTCTTGACCAGCCGCACGCGGACCCGCGCGGCCTGCGCGTGCCGCAGGATGTTCGTGAGCAGTTCCTGGCATATCCGGAAGACCAGCACGGAGCGGTCTTTGTCCAGCTCCATCTCCTTAGGCTCGAGACGGACATCGCACCGGATGCCGGAGCGTCTCTGGAACTCTTCCGCATGGTGCAGCACCGCAGCGCAGAGCCCGAAATCATCCAACAGCGGCGCACGCAGCTCCGAGGCCAACCCCTTGACGTCCTGCAGGGCCTTATCCACCAGCTTGGACATGGACCGGACCCGCGCCAGCAGTGCCTCGGAGTCCCGCGGCAGCTCCTTGGAAAGCCAGCTGATGTCCATCTTGAACGCGGTCAGGATCTGCCCGAAGTCGTCGTGTATCTCGCCGGCGATGCGGCGCCGCTCCTCCTCCCGGACCCTCTGCACGTGCTCCAGGAGCTCGCGGAGCCTGCGGTTGGACGCCTGCAGCTCGTCTTCGGCCCGCCGGTGCTCGATGATCCTGCCCATGCGCTCCGCGATGACGTCCAGGAGCTTCCTCTCGGAGGCCAGGAAGGGACCCTCGTCCGAGGGCGGCTTCTTCTCGATGTAGACGACCTCCAAGAAGCCCTCCTTCTTGCCGTGGACGCGGATGTCGGAGGCCTGCGCGTCCGGTCCGGGGCGATAGTTCGCGGTCCGGTACTCCCGCTCTCCCGCCACGATCCTGGCGCATGCGATGTCCGGATACTGCCATGAACTCGGGATGATATCCACGATGCCCCGGAAGATGTACTCGATCGTGGCCCTCGGCGTATCCCGGATGCGGGAGATGCCGTAGATGCACTGGAGCTCCTTTGTCCTCTCGCGGAGTTCGCGCAGGAGCCTCGGCAGATCGCCGTAGCCCTCGGCAGCGCTCCTGTGGCGTTTCATGAGGCGTCCGAGGAGTATGCTATCAAATCGTCGGGGCCGCTCCTCAGCTATCCTCGTAGTAGGTCTCCCAGTCCGAGCTCACCACGAAGCGCCTGCCGTCGATGGTGATCCGGTTCCAGCAGTGCCCGCCGTCGTCCCTGAAATTGTACTTGGACACGAACTGGCGCAGCTCCACGTCGCTGAGCCCCACCTGCCGCGCCGTGTAGTAGAACAGGGCGGCGTGATGGCGGCAGACGTTGTCGGTCCCGCGGAAGCGCTCCCGGACCACGCGGATGAGGAGCTGCACCTTCTGCTCGGCGTTCGGCCGCCCCCCCAACTCGGCCACGCACTCATGATAGCGCCGTGCGGCCGCGTTGATATCGGTGCTGCTCACGATGTTGGGGACCCACAGCCAGGAGTAGAAGAAGGTGGTGACGGAGCTGTAGTTGCGGTCCCACCAGCGCAGCTGGTCCACGACGGACGCCCCGTCCGGATAGGGCGGCTTCTTGCCGCTCTTGGACTCGGCCACCGCCACCTGGAGCCAGCGCTCGTCGGCTCCCTGAGCCGGGCCCGCCTCCCCGACGGCCGGCAGACCCGCGGGCCCGCCGGGCTGGCGCAGCGCCGCCGCGGCGCCCGCGTACGACAGGCTCAAGGCATCCGGCCCCGCCGCGCGGGCGGGACCGCTGAGAAGAAGGAACGAGGCGAGCAGGCATCCCATGGGCCACCTCCTGGACTTCAAGACGAGGATAGCCCCGCGGGCGGCGCGCGGCAACGGCTGAGAGGGGATATTCCGGGTGGAGCCGAGGGCCTGTACAAACTCCTAGGCCTTTCGAGCCGGGCTGTATGCTACCATGCGTGGAGCCCATGCGGACGTTCCTCTCGGCCTGGCTCCTGCTCAGCCTGGCGGCGGCTGCGGACAAGACCCCTCCGGCCGACCCCGCGGAGGCCTTGATGGCCGAGCTCAACTCCAGCGTAGCGGACCTGCGCCCCCTGATCTTCGAGCTCGACGAACTCATGCGCGGGTACGGCGACGCCAAGGAGCCCGGAGAGATCCCCGCGCGCCGCGCGGAGCTGCGCGGGCGGACGCACGCAGCTCTCGATAAAGTCTCCAAAGGAAGACACCGGCTCATCGACGCCAACCGCATGCTCATCTACGAAGGAGTGGCGCGGACCGTCGCGTCCATGAGAAGGGGGAAGAAGGACACGTCCGGGGGGAAGACGCTGGTCTTCCAGCACTATTCCGACAGCGCGAAGAGCCTCCTTGAAGAAGGCCTGTCCCTGCTGGAGGAGGAGGAATCGGCGTTCAAGACCCTCGAAGCCAGGCTCGCGGTCGAGCGTCAGAAGCTGGTCTGGCGGCGGATCGGCCTCGCCCTCGCGGGGGCGGGCCTCGCGCTCCTGGCGTACCTGCTCACGAAGCGGCGCGCCGCGGTTGACCCCCCCCCTCAATAACTCATAGAATCCCAAGGTACCCTTTCTCCGTCCGAGTATCCCATGAGACGCGAGCCATCCGCCGATAAGTCCAAGCTCTCGGCGTACCGCGAGTTCTTCGAGGCCTCGCCGGAGCCGGTCTGGGTCGTGGACGCCCAGACCCTGCGCTACGTGGATGTGAACGCCGCGGCGGAGCGCAAGTACGGCTATTCCCGCGAGGAGTTCCTCCGGCTGCGCATGCACGACCTGCATGCCGAGGAAGAGTCCGGACGCCTTCAGGCCCTGACCGCCGTGTCCCGGGGAGAGGAGCTGCACGGCATCGGCGCGTGGCGCCACAAGACCAAGGACGGGAGCCTCCTCGACGCGGAGGTGGTGTTCCACCGGGTCCAGGGAGAGGGCCGCACCCTTCTGCTCGCCATCATCCAGGACATCACGGCGCAGCGCCGCATCGAGGAGTCCCTGCGCGGGGTGCGGCATCGCCTGCGCTCCGTGGTGGGGAACGTGCCGGTCGTCCTCTTCGCCGTGGACCAGACCGGGATGTTCACCCTCTCCGAGGGCCGGGGCCTGGAGGGGCTGGGCCTGAAGCCCGGCGAGGTCATCGGCCGCTCCATCTTCGAGTTCTACGCCGACAACGACCGCGTCCTGCGCAACATCCGCCGCGCCTTGAACGGAGAGACCGTCACGGACATCGTGCGCGAGGGCGGGCTCTACTTCGAGACCCACTACGTGCCCCAATCCGGACCCGCCGGCCGGGCGGACGGGGTCATGGGAGTGGCCATCGACATCACGCGCCGCCGCCAGGTCGAGCTCGAGCGCGAGGAGCTCCTCCGCCGGGAGCGCGACGCGCGGGTGGACGCCGAGTCCGCCAACCGAGCCAAGGACGAGTTCCTGGCCATCCTGTCGCACGAGCTCCGCACCCCCATGACCGCCATGCTCGGCTGGACCTGGCTTTTGCGCTCGAAGCAGATGCCCCCGGGGGAGTTCAGCCAGGTCCTCGACTCCATCGAGCGCAACATGAAGCTCCAGGCCCAGGTCATCGAGGACCTGCTCGACGTCTCCCGCATCGTGACCGGCCAGCTCCGGCTCGACGTCAAGTCCGTGGAGATCAACGCGATCCTGGCCGCGGCCGTGGATGTCGCCCGTCCCGCTGCGGCGGGGCGGTCCATCAAGCTGAAGCTCGAGATGAGCGACGACCCGGTCTGGGTGGCCGGCGACTCCGCCCGGCTCCAGCAGGTGTTCTGGAACCTCCTCTCCAACGCGGTGAAGTTCACCCCCGAGGGCGGCTGCGTCACGGCCCGCCTGGGGATGACCCCCCGCAAGGCCGAGGTCCGCATCACGGACACCGGCATGGGCATCGCCCCCGAGTTCCTGCCCCACGTGTTCGAACGCTTCCTGCAGGGAGAACACGCCCTCACGCGCGAGCACGGAGGCCTGGGCCTGGGCACCGCCATCGTCCGCCACCTGGTGGAGATGCACGGGGGCACCGTGCAGGCGTCGAGCCCCGGACCGGGCCAAGGCGCCGAGTTCACCGTGTTCCTGCCCCTGACCAAGCCCGCCGAGCCCGCCCCGACCCCGCAGGCCTACAAGCCTCCGGAGGGAAGGCCGGCCGGACCGGCCTTCGTCCCGGACCTCGAGGGCTTGAGCGTGCTCCTGGTGGACGACGATCCGGGGACCCGCGACGTGCTCCAAGCCGCGCTCGAGCATTGCGGAGCGCGGGTGCGGACCGCCGCATCGGCCGCCGACGCCATGGAGGCCCTGCAGAACGAGAAGCCGGACCTGCTGCTGTGCGACATCCTGATGCCGCAAGAGGACGGGATCTCCCTCATCCGCAGGATCCGCGCCTTGAGACCGGAACAGGGAGGCGACGTGCCGGCCGCGGCCCTGACCGCCCTGTCCCGCCCTGAGGACAGGACGAACATCATCCTCGCCGGATTCCAGATGCATCTGCCCAAGCCGATCCACCTCCCGGAGCTGGCCGCGGTCGTGCGCGCTCTCGCCAGGAGGTGATGCGTCCCCGTGCCCTGGAAGGCCGTTCTCCTCTTCCTGGTCCTGCTCTCCGCGCTCGCCGCCCTGCCCGGGGATCCGGCCGGTCCGTTCGACCCCAGGAGCGGAGCCCGAGCGGACGGCTTCGTCCTGGAGATGCCGGCTACGGCCTCGGCGATCGAGCCTTTCGCCGCCCCCTTCCATGCGCTCGCCGGAGCCCCTGACTACCGCCTGGCCGCCGTTTCGACCCTCGTCTGGGTCGCCCTGTTCCCCCTCTTCGTCGTGAGGCCTACTCGACGCGCCCTCGCCGCCTGCGGGTGGGCGATCGGGCTCTTCGCATGCTACGTGCTGTTCTGCGCGCTCGTGCCGCTGCCGAGCTGGCGCCTGAGAGCCAAGGCCCCCGGCACGGTCATCGCGGACCTGCAGACCCACACCCTGGCCTCCCACGACGGCATCGTCTCGGCCGAGGACAACCTTGAACTCCACGCGGCGCGGGGTTGCGACGTGGTGGCGGTGACCGAACACGACGACAGCTCCGGGTCCTATGAGGCCCTGGACCTCGCCGAAGCGGCGCCCGGGCTGCCCGCCGTGCTCCCGGGCGTCGAGTTGCGCGAGAGAGGCGGCGGCTATCTCCTGGGCCTGGGGACCACGCTTTCCAGGAAGCGCATCGAGCCGGAGGACCTGCGCGACGCGCGGAAGTTCGTCGCGGCCGCGCGGCGGCCGAACGAACGGTTCCCGGACGGGGGCGCGGTGCTGGCCTTGTCCTGGAAGCTGAAAGGGCCGGATGTATCGCGCCTCGTTTCCGCCGGAGTGGACGGCTTCGAGATCGCCAATTTCGGCCATCCCGTCCCCAATCCGGACGCCGAGGCCGCCATGCTCCTGGCGCAGTCGAAGCATGGCCTGCACCTCGTCTCTTCCTCCGATTGGCACGGCTGGAGCGGCGCCTGGCGGACCTGGACCGCGTTCCGCGTCCCGCCGGGCACGCCCAAGCGAGAGTTCGCCGACGTGGTGCTCGAGATACTGCGGGAAAGGCGCACGCAAGACGTGCTCCCCCTGACAGCCGGCCGCCTTGGACAGCAGCCCCTCCTCCGGACGGCATTCGCCCCCGTCATCGAGGCTGTCCGCTACGCCCGGGAGCTGTCCTGGGAGCGGGTCCTGTCCTGGTGGATCTGGGCCGGGCTCCTGCTGGCGGCCCGCCGGGCTTTGCTCCGAGTGCGGCTCCGCCCGGGCAGGGTCGGGCTCATCGTCCTGCTCGCGGTCTTGGGAACAGGCCTCGTCATCGCGGGGGCGTCGCTGTTGCTGTCGTTCGCTTCCGGAGAGACGAGCACGGCGTTCCCCGCCAGGATCGGCGCTTGGGGCGCCGCCGCCGGCTCCATGGCCTGCATGGCCGGAGCCGTCTTATCCTACCTGGAATGCGGAGGGCCTCATGCGAAGCGGACCTAGGACCGTACTAGTTCTAGTGCTGGACGCGGTAGGGCTCTCGACGCTGGAGTTCCTCCTCTCCCGCCGGACCACGCCGCTGCGCCTGCCCAACCTCTGCCGCCTGGGCCTGGCGAACCTATTGAGCCCGACGGCGGCCGAGAAACTGGGGAAACGACGGAGCGGTGCGAACGCCTCGCGCGTCGAACAGGCCTCGGCCTCCGCGGACAGCGTCATCGGCCACCGCGAGATGGTCGGCGTCCTGGACGGCCGGACCTTCTCGCTCTTCCCGGACGGCTTCTCGGCGGAGTACATCCGCAGGCTCGAGGAACGCATCGGCCGCAAGACCTTGTTCAACAAGATGGCCGGAGGCATGGACGCCATCGAGCGCAACGCCGCCGAGCATTCCCGCACCGGCCGGCCCGTGGTCTACTCCAGCAAGTGCGACCCCGTCATCCAGCTGGCCATGGACGAGGCCGTCATCCCGGTCCCGGAGCAGCACCGCATCGCGGACGCGGCCTTGGCGCTCGCCCTCGAGATGTCCGTCCCCATGACGCGCGCCATCGGCCGAGCCTATGTCCGCAGCCCGGAGGGAGAGCTCGTGCGCACGGCCAACCGCCACGACGCGGTGCTGCCGCTGGGGTCCAAGACCCTGGTGGACATCCTCTTCGAGCGCGACGTCTGGACCGTGGCCGTGGGCAAGACGAGCGAGCTCGTGAACACGCGGTATCACGAGAAGATCAAGCTCACCTCCAAGGCCTTCCTCGATCCGGGCCTGGGGCTGCGCTTCGTCCACCCCAAGGCCAAGGATACCAACCCGTTCTCGGTCCAGGGAGTGGTCAACGCCCTGGACGCGGCGCGCTCCGTCTTCCGCCCGAAAGGCACGTTCATCTTCGCCAACCTCGTCGATACGGACAGCCTCTACGGCCACACGCGGGACGTAGACGGAGCCCTGACCTGCCTCGCGGAGACGGACCGGATACTCCCCCTTATCGAACGCCGCATGCGCCGGGGCGACCTGCTCCTCATCACCGCGGACCACGGCATGCTCCACCGCGAGGACTACGGGTACCACAACAAGGAACCCCTCTTCCTGCTGGCCGAACACGTCGGGTCGCGCGGCCTGGGCCTCAAGCCCCCCTCCGGAAGGACGCTCGCGGACGTGGGCTTTCTCACGGCCCAGATGTTCGGCCTGGAGAAGGAGTTCGTCCGCACCGCCTCCCTGGAGCGGTTCTACCCATGACCCGGAACTCCGGGCCGCGTGAACGCGCGGAGGAGTATCTCAAGACCGCCCACCTCTACAAGCTCGGGACGCTGCCGACCGAGGCCTGCCACCCGAGGACGCGCAACCTCTCGGAGCTGGCGCGCTCGGACCTGAAGGAAGCCGCGCGGCTGCTCCTGAGCGTGGATGTGGACGCCCTGCGCGCGGTGCGGGGAGCGCTTCCCGAGGTCTCGGAGCTCACGGCCGCGGTGCAGGACACCTTCAAGGCGGGCGGCAGGGTATTCCTCTGCGGCTGCGGGGCGACCGGCCGCCTCTCGTTGAGCCTGGAGTATCTCTGGAGACGCGCCGCGCGAGAGGGTTCCCGGGACTCGGTGGTCGGATTCATGGCCGGAGGGGATGTGGCCCTGGTCCACTCCCTGGAGGGTTTCGAGGACTTCCCGGAATACGGGGCGGAGCAGCTCCGCGGGCTCGGCTTCGGCAAGAACGACCTCCTGGTCTCGTCCACCGAAGGCGGCGAGACGCCGTTCGTCATCGGAGCCACGGAAGAGGCCTGCCGCGTCTCCAAGCGCCCCCCCTTCTTCCTGTTCTGCAACCCCAAGGACGTGCTCCTGCGCGAGGTGGAGCGCTCCCGCCGGGTGCTGCAAAACCCGGGCATCCGCTCCATCTGCCTGTATGTCGGGCCCATGGCCCTCTCCGGCAGCACGCGCATGCAGGCCTCCACCGTGCTCATGCTGGGCATCGGCCTGGCCCTGTTCCCCGGCAAGGACGCGCGCCTGGAGGAGTTCATCGCCCACACCCTCTCTTTGGACATATCCCGGCTGGAGCCCTTCATCCGCCTGGAGGCGGACGCCTACCACGCCAACGACCGGGTCCTCTACACGGCGGACGAGTACGCCATCACCGTGTTCACGGATTCCACGGAGCGCTCACCGACCTTCAGCCTCCCCCCCTTCAACAACCAGGTGCTCCCGCGCAACGAGCACTCGCTGTCCTACATCATGCTCCCCGGCTGCCGTACCCCCATCGAGGCGTGGCGCAAGCTGCTTTTGCGCGAGCCGCGCGTGCTGGGCTGGCCCGCGCGCAACCCGAAGACCACGCTGGAGTACCTGCTCGGCTTCGACTTCGGGGACAATGCCCGGGCCTACCGGGAGCGCGTGCTGCCGGGCGCGCACCATCTGGAGTTCTCCATCACGCGGGAGGGCAAGGACGTACTATGGTCCTTCCGCAAGCACAGCGAACGCTTCCGCAACTCCGGCCATGGGGAGCTCTTCGACCATCTTCTGCTCAAGATGATGCTGAACATCCACTCGACCCTCCTTATGGGCCGCATGAACCGCTACATGGGCAACCTCATGACCTGGGTGAACCCGACGAACGGGAAGCTCGTGGACCGCGCGGCCCGCTACGCCCGCCTGCTCCTGGAGGGCTCCGGCGTGACCGGAGTGACGCACGAGGAGGTCGTCCGGGAGCTCTTCGTGCAGATGGAGTCCTTGTCCGACAACGAGTCCGTGGTGCTCAAGACCCTGGCGGCCTTGAAAGCGCGCTGATCAGCCCACTCGCTGAAGCACTTCCTAATACCCGCTCGGGGCCAGGCTGCTCCGCAGCCTAGCGGTAGGTCCGCACGCGGCGCTTCCAGCCCGCGAGCCAGCGCAGCTCCTGCTCCGCATCCGGGGAGTTGAGGGCCCTGCTCCGAAGGACGCGGGCGGCCGCCCGCGAGAAGTCCTGCACCCCGGCCTTGCCCCAGCCGTCGCCGCGCATATTCTCCAGCACCTGGAGCAGACCCCAGCCCTTGCCGTTGTAGCGCTCCGTGGGAGAAAATCCGGAGCCCTTGAAATCCAAGTAGTCCGTGAGGGCGTAGAGCCCCGCAGGACTCTGCGCGAGCGCGTCGAAACGCTCTCCGACCCCGGCCATGACCAGCATCGAACGCACCGTCCGCAGGCGCTCGGTCATGAAGCGGGCCTGCAGACCCACGGTCCTGCGAAGGAAGCGCCTGAGCTGCCTCGCCCGGCGGCCGTTCGCCTGCGCGAGGAAGGCTTCGCGGTCCGGCCAAGGGCAGGGCCCGGACTTCAGCCACGCCGGAGGCCGCGCGCCGCGCGCCTTCATGAACTCCACCAAGCGCGGAAACGTCTCCTCGTACCGCCCTTTCTGCCCCGCCGGATACCAGATGAAATGGCCGATGCCCATGGAGGCGAACGCCTCGCCCTTGTTCCAATGCACGAGGCCTTGCTCCGACCCGTTGCTCTCATTGAGCCAGATCCTGCGGCCGATGTCCCGCGGCGCTTCGGCGAAGACGAAGGACCCGACTGCCAGGGCCACGACGGTCGAAAGCATCCGTTCCTCCTTTGATAAAAAAAAGGACCCCCGAGAGCTGTGCTCTCGGCGGTCACCGACGCATAGTTATAGACGGTTTTCGGGGGAATTTCAAGGGGGTGGGCCGAAAACACTTACCCCCGGCACTTCCCGCAGGGTAAGGAGCACACCTTTGCCCTGGCGGAAAGCTCCGCTGAACGGTATCATTTGGCAGCTCATGCTGCCCTACTTCGACATCCTGGGCCTGCGCCTGCACCCCTACGGCATCCTCGTGGCCTCGGGGTACCTCCTGGGGCTCCTCTGGGTGATGCGCAACCGCCCGCACATCCAACTCGACGACCGGAGCTTCTGGGCCCTGGCCTACACGCTCTTCTTCGGGACTGTGATCGGCTCCCGGATCGGCTTCTACATCGTCGAAAGGGACTATATCCTCCAGGATCCCGGCTTCATATGGCGGAATTGGCAGACCGGCTCCGTGGTGCTCGCCGGGCTGATCGGCTCGATCGTCTCAGGCTGGCTGTTCCAGATCGTCTACAACCGTTCCCACCGCCCGCGGACCTATCTCCCGGTAGCGGACTATTGGCTCACCGCGGGAGCCCTCGGGCACGGCATCGGCCGCGTCGGCTGCTTCCTCCAGGGCTGCTGCCATGGAAGCCCGACCTGCATGCCCTGGGGCGTGGCGTTCACGGACCCGGCCAGCAGCGTCGCCCCGGAGCTCCTGGGAGTACCGCTGCACCCGGTCCAGCTCTACGAGGGCGCCGGGGAGCTCGCCATCTTCGTCTTCCTCGCCTACTGGGTCATGCCGAGGATCCGGCAAGGCCGCTTGCGCTACGGCATGGCGTTCCTCGGCCACCTGTTCCTGTACTCGACGATGAGGTTCTTCCTCGAATTCTTCCGGGGGGATTACCGGGGCAACCTGCTGTGGCCGGTCCTCTCCCCCTCCCAGTGGCTGGCCCTGGCGGTGATCCTGTGCGTGGCCTGGACATGCCTGCGCAGGGGCGTCGTCGAGAGGCGGGCCGAAGACCACACCCTCTATCTCGACGCCTAATCCTTGGTCGCGAGTATCTGCTTGATGATGCTGTACTTGCCGTCCACCGAGGAGGCGTAGGTCAAGTAGAGGTGCCAGGCCCGCTCGATGACCGGATTGATGAGGGGACGGGTCCTGGGCAGGTTCTCGAGGAAGCGCCGGTACCAGTCCCGCAGGGTCTTATTGTAGTGTCCGTACTTGTAGCGCACCTCGCGGACCTTGAAGCCGGTCTCCTCCATGACCCGCAGGTGGACCCATACCGGGAACTGGAAGTGGTTGGGGAACACATACCTCTGGCTGAACGTCCCGGACAAGCTGTTGTAGTTGGTCATGCCGTAGTCGTTGGCCGGCGGCACGATCCCGTGCATCCAGAACAACCCCCCACGCTTGAGCAGCCCGTAGGCGTGCTTGTAGAACACCCGGATCTCGGATTGGTCGAGGTGCGAGACCATGCCGCAGGTGTAGATCTTGTCGTACTGGCCCTCCGGGGGAAGCTCCCGGTAGTGCATGCGCTTGAGGTTCCTGGAGTAGCCGGTGTCCACCTGGTTCTTGGAGAGGGTGATGCCCGAGGCGTCCTTGCAGCCGAACTCCGTCTCGACGAGGTGCGTCATGTAGCCGTAGCCGCAGCCCAGGTCTATGAACTTGTCGTCGGGCTGGACCTGCAGGGCCTGGGCGGCCTGGAGGAACTTGCGGTGCTGCGCGTCCTCGAGGGGCTCGTCGTAGGGGACGGCCACGTTGGCAGGGTCCTTCCACTCGGCGCAGGAGTACGCCCGCGTGCGCGTGTCCAGATAGGAGAGGATGAACTCGTTGGGCAGGTCGTAGTGCGACGAGACCGCGATCAGCTTGCCGCGCACCGACGAAGGGAAGGCCATCGTGCCCACGTGCCGGATCCAGACCTTGAAGCGGACCTTCCAGTCCGAGTCCCGCCGCAGGTGGTTGCGCGTGCACACGAAGGCGTACATGTCGCCGTTGAGGTCCGCCTCGCCCGCGACGTACTGGTCGAGGAAAGTCGAGAGGTCCGCCCGGGCGAGCGAGCGCAGAGGGGCGTCGGTGCGGCAGGCGATCTCCAGGCGTTCCGGGCCCTGCCCGATCACGCGGCTCTGCCCGGAGCGGCTGAGCCGGATGCTCCAGGGCAGGGTCGGGAAGAAGTCGTTCATCGACGACCGCGCCGCTTCCAGCAGACGGACGGACATAGCAGGACCATTCTAGACCACCTCCTAGGAGGCAGTCAAACGGCCTTCACCGCCTCGGCAGCACCAGCAGGAACGCGGGTACCTTGCGGAAGCACTCGGCCGGAGACTCGCGCTGCGGCTTCTCGCAGGCGTGCTTCCTCTCCCAGCCGATGGAGAGCCCGCCGGGGCCGCGGAACGCGGTCTGCGTCGAGCCGCCGCCGTCGAGGTGCACGATCTTCGAGCAGGTCTCACGGGTCCGGAGGTACTCCGTCATCCAGCCGAGCGTCTTGACCGGATAGGCGCTCACCAGACGGACATGCCCGCCGGAGTCGATGCACAGGGCCGTCCGCGCGGAAGGGCTCTCCTGGTCCCAGGAGGATTTCCCGGACACGGCGGAGGCCACGCCTTTCGGGTCGAGCTCGGTGCCGTAGGAGACTCCCGCCGTGCCGTCCGCGCGGGTGAAGAAGATGCGGTCCATGGAGGGATGCGGCTGGTACTTCTTCACCTTCCCGCCTTCCATGAAGAAGCCGACCAAGCCCCCGTCCTTGAGAGAGAAGAAGCTCGCGTTCATCCCGGCCATGGCCTCGGGCACGGCAGCCATCATCTCAGGCAGCGTGGCCCTGCTCCTATGGAGGACGGTCTGCGCCAGCACCGCGCGGACCTCGTAGTTCGCCGGGTCCACATGGATGACATTGACCATCTTGATGGAGTAGTCGGGGACAGGCTCCACGGCCCGCAGGAGGGTGAGGCCCGGCTTGCGCGGCCGGGGCACGGGCGCGACGGCGACGATGTCGGGAGCCGCCTGCGGGGTCCCGAGCGCGGAGAGCTCGAGCATGGCCCCGTTCTCGGCCGCGCTCGCGAAAAGGCATGCGGACAGCAATACTCCGTAGGTCATCTGCCCGACATAGTCTTGCGCCTCCGGCCTCCTACCGCATGGGCCGAAGGAGAGGCGTTCCCCTAGGCCCTTGGGTCCGCCAGGAGGCGGACCAGCAGCGCCTGCCCCTGCGCATCGTCGGCAAGGTCGTAAAGGAAGATGGAGTAGCCGAAGGTCCGGACCGGCTTGCGGCTCTTGAGCCACCCCAGCAGGCCCGGGTCCGAGAAGTAGACTCCCTGGAGATTCGTGGCCGAGACCGCGAACAGCACTCGCCCGGACGCATCCCATCCCTCCGCGTTCCCCGGCCGATCGACATGCGGCGGGAACAGGACCGGCACGTACCGGATCCCGTAGGCGGCCGGGTCGGCCGTCCCGAAGTAGGAGAGGAAGATGGTCGGGGAGCCCTCTCGGCGGAGATACCGCCCAAGGTCCGGCAGGGCCTGCCCCCAATCGAGATTGGAATCCACGAGCACGCGATAACCCCGCGCCGGTCCGCCCACCGCCTCGTTGAAATAGGCCAACAGATGGGGAGACGACGCGCCGACCGAGACTCCGGCCCACAGCCCGAGAGCGAGCACGAGCGTCTTCCCGCGCTTGCGCGAGCACAGCTCCGCCGCACCCAGGCCCGCGAGAAGGAGCATGAACGGGATGACCGGGAGCAGGTGCCGTATCCCGATCTGGGTGGGGCAAGCCATGGCAGCGGCCAGATAGACCGCGGGAGGGATGAAGATCCAGAACGCCTCCCGGGTCTTAAAAAAACAACCCGCGAAGCACAGGGCCAGGACCGGGATAGGCGTCTTGACCAAGAGAGCGGTCGGGAAATACGCCCAATGCCCGGTGGAGAGATGGCGGCCGAAAAGGAACGAGGCCCGCCCCCCCTTCAGCTCGGATAAGGCCGCGGCGAGGTCCTGGAAATAGAGCGGCAGGTAGGTGACCCTGTAGACGAGCGCGAGCGCGGCCGAAGAACACAGGCAGAACAAGGCCGCGAGCCGCGCGCAGCGGCGTCCGTCGCCGCGGACCTGGAGAGCCAGCAGGGCCAAGGCCGTCGGCATCAGCAGGATCATGTTGAATTTCGAGGCCGCGGCCAGCCCTGCGCAGACCCCCGCGGCCGCGGCGAGGGTCTCCCCGCGCCGGGAGGAGAGCGTCGACTCCCGAAGGAGCCAGAAGGACGCGAACCAGAGCGCGGCGGGCGCCGCATCCGCCGTGGCCAAGGAGAAGTTCGAGAGCAGAGCCGGGGTCAGGGCCGCGGCCCCGGCGGCCGAGACGGCGGCGAGCTCTCCGCCGATGCGGCGGGACCACAGGATCAAGACGGCGAAGACCAGGGGCAGCCAGGTCAGGAGGTTGAAAGCCCGGGCCGCGCCGAGGATCCTGGCGGCCGGCATCCTGTTGCGGTACAGGAAACGGTCCGCGTGGTGGAAGATGCGCCAATCCGCGTAGTCGGGGTGCGAGAAGAAATCCTCCAGCGGCAGGACCAGCAGGGGAAGAGCGGCCCAAGCCTCGGCGAAGGGAGGATGGATCATCACCTCGTTGCGGTAGCGCCCGGTCCGGAGCACGGAGTAGCCGCTGGCGAGGTGCGCCGGCTCGTCGAACACCGGGGCGGAGGATGCGATGAACCAGCCGGCCAAGCCCAGGGCCAGCGCCAGGAACGCCAGGGGGGCGCGCTTCATCTCGCTGAGGGGATGCTATAATATCTCTGCAGTACCCGTGTAATCCGCGGGATCGCCCCCGCTCCGGGAGCTCGAGGCTGAGGCGGAAAGGCTCCTGCTAGGCGCATAGGCCGGATGTCACCTTCTTAAGAGCCCTGCGGCCCACCCGTCCGTAGGCCTGAAGCCTGCCCCTGCATAGGGCTTAAGCCGCTATAGCTGTCCCAGGGTCCGGGCTATACTACCTGCGGGTGAGGCTCCTGCTCGCGTCGTCTCTCATATTCGCCTCCTGGCACCCCGCGGCCGCCAACACCATCGCTCAGGCGGTGCAAGCCGGGGCAGGCGGCGTGGTCGCGCCCGTGCCCATGTTCGGGCCGTCGTTGGGACAGAACTCTCTGGGAGCGATGGACCTCTCCGGGACCCTCCTTCCGAGTACCCTGAGCCTGCCTCGCGTACAAACCGCCTCGCCGCTAGGAGCTGGTCCGCTCCAAACGCTCTCACCGGCCCGACAGCAGGCCCGGCCTGTCGCGGCTGCGGCTCGGGAGCCGCTGTCCCCGAAGGGCGCCGTCTCTCCTCTTCCGGCCTTGGAAAAGAAGGTCGAAGAGATCAAGGCTCTGCAGGGATCCAAGGACACGGAAGCCCCGGCCAAGCTCGAGGCGCAGCTCACCAAGGTCTTCGACGGAGGCGTGTCCCTGTCCGAACCCGGGACCGCGTATGCGTGGGACGAGCCCGCAGGGCACCGGGCCGGCAGCCTCTCCCCGGCGACCGGCCCGCAGATCAAGGAGCAGGAGCTCAAGATCGACGAAGCGCGCAAGAAGGAGTCCTCGCGCCGGGCCCTGGTCGCGACCGGCGTGTTCAAGGTCGGCCTGGAGGCCGTCAGCCTCACCATGCCGCTCATCGTGCTCACCACCTTCAACAGCGCGGTCATCATGGCCACCATGGCGGCGGCTTGGGGGACCGCCATGACCCTGGCGAGCATGGTCTCGGGAGGGGTCATCGACCGCAAGCCGGTGAACAAGGTGCTCGCCGCCGCCCTGGTCGGGCAGGCGGCCATCGTCGCGGGCGTCATCAGCCTGCTGCTGACGGGAGCCGCCACCCCGCTCACCATCCTCCCGTTGCACGCGCTCTCCGGAGCGGCCATGGGGGTCATCCTCACCTGCCGCGACTGCATCCCGGCCCGCATCCTGGGCCGGGAGCACAAGGTCCTGAGCAAGTTCAACGCCAAGACGCACATCGCGTACGAGATCGCCGGGACCTTGGCCCCCCTCCTCGTCGGCCTGCTCATCAGCAAGGTGAGCCTCGCGGCGGCCCTCTTCATCCATCCGCCCGCCTATCTCCTGGCCGCCTTCCTTTACTACCGGCTCAAGCTGGGCGAGGCTCCGTCCGCCCCCCCGCAGCCCGGACCCCACCTGCCCGACGCGGCCGTCACGTCGGGGTCCTACCTCCAGCGGATCGTCTCGGACATCAAGGCGGGAGCGAAGATCATGTTCGCGAGCAAAGAGCTCCGCTGGATCGCGCTCATGGTGCTCGGCCCCATGGTCGTGCACCGCGTGTTCGAGCAGATGGTCATCCCCATGTTCGTCAAGACGGTGCTCCAGGTCCCCGCTCAGGCGGCGTGGATCGGGAGCGCCTCGAACCTCGGAGAGCTCCTCGGCGCGCTCCTGCTCCTGCAGGTCATGATGGGGACTCAGAACGCGGCCTCCAAGAAGCGGTCCCCCTACCACTGGGTCCGTCCCATGGCCCTCGGCGTACTGACCGTCTGGGCCACATCGCTCGTGGGGAACGTCTGGCCCATCCTCCCTCTCATCCTCGCCCGCAGCCTCCTTTGGACCGCGAGCGACATCAGCGTCACCTCGTTCCTCCAGTCCAAGCTTCCAAACGAGTCCGCGGGAAAGGCCATGGGCTTCCTCATGGCCCTGGAGCTCGCCCTCATCATGGCGGGGAGCTACGGCGTGGGGATCCTCTTCGACCTGCTCCCGCTCAAGATCGCGCTCCTGGTGGTGAACATCGGCTTCACGCTCGCGGCCCTGGCGTTCTGGAAGGGATACTACGAGCTGAAGAAGAAGCCTTCGGCCACACCTAAGTCCTGAGTTTTGCTATTTTATCCCTGTCCTGACATGCTAGCGGAGCGCTATCGCCCCGGCCCCGATGCCGGAAAATGGCAGTACGGCAGCGTCTGCCTGGCCGCCGACGAACTCACCCGGAAGACCGTCCTCTTGAAGACCGTGTCTCCTGAACTGCACGGAGGGAGCCCCGGCCTGTCCGAGTTCTCCTCGTGGGCCATGTCCATGCGGGAGGTCAAGCACGCGGCCCTGCCCGTCCTGGAGGACGTCCTCCAATCGGACGGCCGGGTCGTGCTCGTGATGGAGCGGCTCGAAGGCCAGCCCTTGGGCACGTTCCTCGGAGAGGGCCGGCGCATCAGCATCGCCTCCGCCCTCGTCTTCCTCTGCCAGGTCGCGGCCGGCCTGGACTACGCGCATTCGCGGGGACAGGTGCACGGGGACCTGACCCCCCGCAACATCCTCATCACGGACAAGGGACGCGCCAAGCTGGTCGATCTGGGCCTCGGCCAGGCCTTGCGGAAAACCAGCGGCACGCTCCCGGGCGCCACCATGACCGCGCAGCCTCTCTATATGGCCCCCGAGCAGGAGTCCGGGCCGGCCGTGCCCACGTCCGACCTCTACGCGCTCGCCATCATCTTCTACGAGATGACGACGGGCCGCTTCCCCTTCGTCGCGTCCGAGCACTGGACCCAGAAGCGCTCCATGGCGTACCCGGCCCCGAGCTTCATCGCCCCGGAACTCCCGCCGGACCTGGACCCGGCCCTGGCCAAGGCCCTGCGGCCCGAGCCCGGGGAGCGCTACGCGGACTGCGCGGAGTTCATCGGCGCCCTGGACCGGCTGACCGCATGAAGGCCCTGAGGCGGATCCGCCTCTTCCGCTCGCTGGGCAACGCCTGCCAGGCCGGCGTCCCCTTGAGCCGCGCGCTGCGCACCTTCTCGAATCGCGAGAGCGATTCGTGCCTGGCCAGGCTCGCCGAGGAGGTGGAATCCGGCTCCTCTTTGGCCGACGCCATGCGCAAGCGTCCCGGGGTCTTCCCCCTCTGGCAGACCGAGGCCGTGGCCGTGGGCGAGACCTCCGGCCGGCTCGAGAAGGTCTGCGCCTCCATCGCCGAGACCCTGGAGGAGCGCCGCAAGTTCTGGCTCGGGGTGCTCCCCAAGCTGGCCTACCCGCTCTTCCTCGTCCATTTCGCGCCTTTCGCCCTGCGCGTGCGCACGGCCTTCACCTCCGGCATGACGCCCTACCTCGCGGAGGTCGCCCTGACCCTCGTCCCGATCTACGCCGGCATCGCCCTGCTCCTGTATCTGCCGCGCCTGCTGGCCAGGATGCCGAACCTGCTCCGGTGGACGCCGATCTATTGCTCCATCGTGGGGCAGGACTTCGCGCGGTTCCTGTCCATGCTGGTCGCTTCCGGGCTGGGGTTCCCCCGCGCCGTATCCCTGGCCGCGCGGGCGGCCGGCCTGGCGGAGGAAGACCCCGGGCTGCAGGAAAGCCTGCTCCGGGCCGAGAAGGGGATGAGCGCCTGCGAGACCCTCCAGCCCCTGCGCCTGTTCACGGACGAGGAGATGGACTGCCTCGAGGCCGGGGAGGCCAGCGGGAAGCTCGAGCGCGAACTCGAGCACCTCGCCTTCATGACCGGAGAGCGCAACCGGGCCGCACTCGAGACCGCGCTCCAAATGCTGCCGACCGTCATCTTCGTGCTCGTGGGCCTCTACATCGGCTGGAGCATCATCCACTTCTACTCCGGCATCATCAGCTCGCGGGTCGACATGAAGAACATCTACTGACATGCCGCGGGAAGCGACCGTCAAAGTCAAAGAGGTCATCCCCCGGACCCCGGACGTGAAGAGCATCCGGGTCGAAACAGGAGGGGACATCCCTTTTCAAGCGGGGCAGTTCCTGGCGGTGACGCTTCACGACCCCTCGCTCAAGCGCTTCCTATCCATCTCCAGCTCGCCCACGGAAAAGGGCTACATCGAGTTCACCAAGAAGCTGACTTCCAGCGACTTCTCCAAAGCCTTCGATGAGCTCAGACCCGGCGACCCGGTGACGATCCGGTACCCCATGGGGAGATTCACCTTCGATCCGGCTCATCCCAAGGCCGCCTTCCTCTCCGGCGGGATCGGGATCACCCCGATCCGGAGCATCTGCGCCCATCTCGTCGATTCGAAAGCGGACGCGGACATGGTCCTGCTCTACGGGAACTGGACGATGAAGGACATCGCGTTCAAGGACGACTTCGACGCGATGCAGGCGCGCTGCCCGAGGCTGCGGGTGGTGCATGTGCTGGCGAAGCCAGGACCGGCGTGGAAGGGAAGGTCCGGCTTCGTCACGGCGCAGCTCCTCCGGGAAGAAATACCCGACTTCCTGGAACGCCGGTTCTATGTCTGCGGGCCGCCGGGGATGGTGGACGCGATGAGGAAGATACTCGCCCAGGAGCTCTCATTCCCGCAGGACCGGATCGTGACGGAGAGCTTCCAGGGCTACTGAGCCGAAGCCGTCAGCCTTCTTCGAAACTCCTCGCGCTTCCTCCTGGCGAGAGCCAGCACCATCTCCGCCGAGACGTTGAGCTTCCCCCCGAACGCGACCAGGAGGCGTTCCTCCGGCTCGGAGAGCTCGCCGTCGATGAGGCATAGGGTGATCATGCCCTCGAGCAGCTCCCCCGCCTCCTCGGACGACTTGGGCGGACCGAACTCGATCCTGCGCGCCTCGGCCGCCTCCAGGACGGCCCGGAGCTCCTCCCCCGGCACGCCCCGCCTCCGGGCGAAGAGCCGGAGGAGCGCCATCTCCTTGGCATCCTTCCGGCCGTCCGCGAGCATGGCCGAGGCCAGGAACCACAGCGCGGCAGCCGGGGAGAGCCTGGACCGTCCGGTCGCGCGAGGGGCCTGGGTCGGAGCCGACCAGTCGTGAAGGGATACCATGCGGGAGAGCACCCAGCCCCTGCTCCCGTCGTTGAACGGGGTGCCGCATTGTCCGCACGCCGCGGCGTCCCGCTGCGAGGGCGGCGCTCCGCACGAGGCGCACCGGAGCGAGGAGAGTCCGGCCCTCATATCCGTCTTGACCCCCTGGCGCCGCTCCAGGACGAAGACATGCTCGCACAGGACCTGGATTCCGGGAGTACGCGGACCGGCTGAAGCCCGGTGCTCCCGGCCGGACCAGCGCACCATCGCGTGGCAGTACTCGCGGCCTCCCGCGGTCTCGAAGGCGAGGACCTCCACGCACCCGACCGCCGGATCGCGGTAGTGCCGCCGCTTCTCCGCCGGCTCCGCGGAAAATCCCCGGCAGAACGCCTCCGTGGCCACGCATCGCAAGGGAGCTGGATCCCCCAGCCGCAGGGCCTGCTGCCAGCGCCAGAACGCCACGGACGCGCGGTCCTCCAGGAACTGGGCGTCGAGCCAGGGGTCCGACTCCGCCAGCGCGTCGAAGCCCTGCATCCCGCAGTCGTGACGGGCCGCCCATTCGCAGGATTGAGTGATCTCGGAAAGGACCCAGTCATACTCGCCGGAGTTGACCCAGTTCCCGCATGAAGAGCATCGGGCCGCGTCCGCCAGCTCCAGGGCAGCCCCGCAGTTGGGGCAGGCCCCCTCGATGAGCCCCGGCCGCTGCAGGGTCTTGGCTCCGGGACGGCGGAGGAAGGACCAGACCTCCACGAACTCCTGCGGCGTGGGCAGCCCGCGGACCCGTTCTCGGGTCTTGATGGAGAAGTACTGGTCCACGGCCGAGGCGTGGAAGGAGACGTGGAGAGCGTGGCACCTGGGGCCCGCGGAGGCCTGCAGGATCCTCGCCTCGATGACGCGGACCTGGTCCATGAGGTTCCGGATGCCGTCGCCGCGCTGCTGGTCGAGCAGGATGGTGAAGCGTTCCATGATCCCGTCCGACACGAAGGCCCGCGCAGGGGCCATGTCCCCGTCGCTCCAAGCCTTCTGGACCGCGAGGAAGGCCCTCTTGGCCCGTTCGAGGAAAGCCCCCGGATCGAACGCGGGATCGAGCTGCTTCAGACCCGCCAGGCCCCTCTTCAGCAGGGCATCCGCCGGCCGCTTCGCGAGCACGGCCACCGGGTCCTGCCGGCGCCTCAGACGGTCCTTCCTCTGCGTATAGAGTATGAGGGAGAAGAACCCTACCCAGAGCCCGCCTCCTATGAGGAAGAACATCAAGGGCCCGCAACCGTCCGCGCCGCCTCCGCCGCTCCCGCCGTGGCTGCGGGAACCGCTGCCGAGATCATGGTCCGAGCTGAAGCTCGAATCCCCTCCTCCGCTGTTGCTGGAGAAGGAATCGCCCCCTCCGGAATACGAGTCGCCTCCGCCGGCCCGTCCGTAGGCGAGGGCAGCGGACAGGGCGAGCACGACCGCGGCTGCGGCGATCTCCCTCATCTTGAGACGATTATACAGCTATATTCGGCCGGGCCGCAGATGCCGCGCGGCCAGCAGCATCACGGCCGCGAGCGCGCTGATCCCGCCCGCGATCCAATAAAGAGCCGCGAGCGGCGCCATGGAATCCAGCAGGAACCCCACACCCAGCGAGGAGGCGAGGATGCTCGCCAGCGCCAGCGTGTTCATGAACCCCAGGGCGCGCCCGCGGCGGTCCTCGGGGATGCTGTTCTGCAGCTTCGAGCGCAGGCTCAGATCGCTGGCGATCCAGGTGAGGCTTTTCACCACGGCGAAGGCGAGCAGGATCCAGATGTCCCGCGTGAGAGCCAGGGACCACAGCGACAAGAGCCCCAACCCCATGATACGGACCCAGTAGTGGGAATGCTGCTTCTCACCCGCCTTTGAGGAAGCCAAGACCCTCATAAGGACGAGGGCTCCCAGGAGTTCTCCGAAATTGGAGGCGCCGAGGAGCCAGGCGGCGGCGGACGGGTCCGAGAGCAGGACCTTGGCCGTGACGGGGAGGAGCAGGCCTTCGAAGATCTTGTGGATCACCAGCGGGACGATCACCGCGGCCATGGACCAGAGGTACATCGGGCGCGAGAACATGGTGCGCGCGCCGTCCAGGAAGTCGCGCAGCGGGCGCGACGCGAGAGCCTGCCGCGCCTGCAGCCGCGCTCCTGCGGCCAAGCGCAGGCGGGAGAACAAGAAGGCCGCCAGCAGATAGGCCGGGGGATGGATCATGAGGGTCGGCAGCAGGCCCAGGAACTTGATGGAGAGCCCGGCGAGGACGGCGCTGGTCACTCCCGCGATCTCATAGGCCGTATGCGTCTTCGCGTTCAAAAACTTCAGCGCCCGCTCGTCGCCGTTGACGAGCCGCGGGGGGATGACCTGGCGGGCGGTGTCCGAGACCCCGAGGAGCCCTCCGGCCAGCCCGTAGAGCGCGAGCAGGAGGTAGGGGCTGGCAAGCCCCGACCACAACAACCCCAGCATGACCGCGATGGCGACGGCCTGCAGGGCCATGGCCCAGGAGAGGATCTTGACCGGGGACCTGCGGTCGACCATCCCTCCGGCCAGGGAGCTGGATACGGCCTGGGAAAGCGTCCATGACACGGCGAACAGGGCGGCCCAACTCGCGGAGCCGAAGGCGGTCAGGGCCAGCAGCGGCATGCCGATGGCCATGGCGTCCTGGCCTATCTTAAAAACGGCGGTGCCCGCCAGGAAGGTGCGCAGGCCGGAGACAGGCGCCGGCTTCGGCACATCGGCGCCCTTCCCGGAGAGAGTCTCAAGGAGCGGGGCGGGCCGCAGCCAGCCCAGCCAGGGGGACCGGCTGACGACCGGCGCATCCGCTGCAGATGTTTCGAGCCCGGTTCCGACCGGAGTCTCGACGTCGAGGATGCGCGCGAAGCCCTGCTCGGCGATGGAGCTGGAGCCTTCTGTCCCCGCGGTCTTGAGGCTGACCGCGTCCTCCGACTGGGCTGTCCGCAGCGCGGCCACCCTCTCACGGACGGGAGCAGCGGACGCCGTCTTCGTCGGCTTGCCCTGCACAGGGGCTTTGACCGCTGCGGCCGGACGGACGGCGGGAACGGGAAGCGCCGCCCCCTGAAGGCCGGCAGAGTCCGGGAGCGTGAGGCCGGGCGATGAGGGGAGTCCGAGCGTCGGCGCGCCGAGCCGCAGTCCCGGCGGGGAGAAGAGCATCGCCGCGGACACGCCCTGCCCGATGCTCGTCCCCGGCGCGGCCAGGACCAGGGGCTGCGCCGGAGTCCCGGCATACGGCGCAACAGCGCTCTGGACCACGTTGGCCCAAGACGATGACGGGCCCAATGGCAGAGCGACGGAGAGGACGGCGGCTAGTGCTCTCCTCATGCGCGAACGCGGATAGGATATGCGAAACCGCGCCGCGGCTCCAAGGCCCGTTGGACCCAACGGCGCTCGGGCGTAAGGCCTATCCGGAGGCGTCTCCGGGACGGCTCTCTCACTCTGGGCGCGACGGACTGCTTGGCGGGGCTCTGATCCGTTAAAGCCGGTCCCTGGCCCGGCTCACCAGGGGGAGTTCCAGCAGGATCTCCTGCTGGAAGTCATGGAGGAGGCGCTCCCTGCCGCATTTCTCGATCACGGACGGCTCGAGTTTCTCCACGCGCTCCATCGCCAACTTCATGGCGTAGACCTGCCGCTCCTCCTCGGTCCTGAAGCGCAGCTTCTTATAACTCACCGGACGCCGCCCACGAGAGAGGCGGCGGATACTTCGAGGCTCCTGGCAAGCCGTACCAGCGTGGAAAGGCTCGGGGCCTTCGTGCCCAACTCGATGTATCCGAGGAAGGTCACGTGGATGCCCGCCATATCGCTGAGGTCCTCCATCGTGTAGCCCCGACGTTTGCGCAGACGCCGCACGTTGCCGCCCAGAGTCATTCGTATCTCACTCACGTCCTCGGGCGACAAACACCGATGGCTGCCGACTTCGCGGGCACTCATAAGCGATCTCCCTGCACGCATCATGGGTACGATCGTTGGCCAACATCATAGCTTCCGGTCCCCCATGCCATAATTGGCGGTTTCGCCTTTTCCCTGACTTCTATCCACAAGACTCTCAGTCTAGAAATGCGGATCGGAGCGCGGAGCGGGTCCAGGAAGGTATAATCTGGCTGGAGGCCTTCGATGGTCCGTTTTCTGCCGATCGTCTTGCTGTCTCTGTGCGCGGGCTGCTCGTCGGCGCTCATCAAAGCCGCCGCGCACGGCGACACGGCGCAGGTACGGCTCCTGCTCGACCAGGGCGCGAACGTCAACGTCCGCCGGCGGGAAGCGATCCTGCTCTACGACCCCGTCACGGGCATGTGGGGCGGCACGCCGCTGAACGCGGCCGCGTCCCAAGGCCACCTTGATACCGTGAAGCTCCTGCTCGAGCGCGGAGCGAACGTCCGGCTCGTGAACAAGCCCTTCGGCCGCCCCCCTTTGGTCGCGGCCGCGTTCGGCGGCGACGCCGAGATCGTGAGGCTGCTCCTCGAGAAAGGAGCCGGCGTGGATCAGCCGTCGCAGATGGGAGAGAGAGCCCTCTATTCCGCGGTCCGCCACGCCCACCCCGAGGCAGCCCGCGTGCTGCTGGACTACGGGGCGGACCCGGAAGGCTCCTACGTCTGGACCAGCCAGCACGGCATCGCGGGGATGACGGATCGAGGGACCCTGCTGGACATGGCGAAAGACGAGAAGCGCATCGGCGTATCCAAGGCCAGGGCCCGGGCTACGCAGGCCGAGCTGGTCCGGCTCCTGGAGGAGGCCCTGCGCCTGGGCCCCGAAGGCAGACGCGAACGCGCCGCGAAGCATTACGCCGACGTGGAGCTCGAACGGAGCCTGCCCGACATCGAGGCCGCCGAGAAGGCCGGGGACGCGGCGGTCCAGGCCGGCAAGCCCCAGGAGGCCCTGAGCCGCTACGCCGCAGCCATCCGAGCCTGTCCACCCGGGACCGAAAAGGAACTCCGGCTTCGCGAGAAGGTCATCCGCTTCGCCCTCGGCATGGCCCCTCCCCCCGCGGTCCCCGAGCAGGCGAGCTACCGCTCCGACCGCGCCATGGCCTTCATGAAGCGCGCCTCGGACGCCGCGGGCTACGAGCCCGCCGTGGACGAGATGGTCGAAGCCCTGCTCATCGCGCCGTGGTGGGCGGCCAGCTACTTCAACCTGGGGCTCCTGCTGGAGAAGACAGGGGACTACGCCGGGGCGATCCGCAGCCTTAGGCTCTACCTCCTGGCCGACCCCGCGGCGCAGGACGCCGAAGCGGTCAAGAAGAAGATCGTCGATATCGAGGTTCAGGCCGAGCTGGCCGAAGGGAGGCAAGAGCCATGACGCTTAAGCGCAAGACGCTGCCGGAGATACTCCGCGAGCGCAAGCTCGTTGATGAGGACAAGCTGAAGCTGGCCGAGGCGGAAGTCCGCCTATCGGGGGAACCCCTCCAAACGGCGCTCCTCAAAAAGGGGCTCCTGGGCAAGGACGCTCTCCTCGGGGCCCTGAAGGACGAGTGGAAGGTGGAGGCCGTCGACATCGCCGGCATGCCCCTGGGACCGGAAACGGTCAAGCTCGTACCGGAGGCGGCGGCGCGCGGGCATTGGGTCCTGCCGTTCGCGAGGGAGGGCGATCGCCTCTTCGTGGCTATGGCCGATCCGACGGACGTTCTTCTCATCGATGACCTGCACTTCAGGACAGGGCTCGAGATCAAGCCGTTTTTGGCCATGCCTGGAGAGATCCTGGCAGGCATCGACGCCGCCTATAGCGGCGGTCCAGAAGACCCCATGGTGATCAAGTACGGCCTCCCGGACGCCCCGCGCAAGCATCTGCTCGTCCTCAGTGACGGGTCCATGGAGGTCTGCGACAGCGAGGGATCCGCGACTTCCAGGATCAACGAGCTCGGCCGCGGCAGCGTCAGAGAGGTGTGGGAGATGCGGAAGCGCCGCATCGTGGATAAGACGACTACTTGACGGGCTTGAGCTTCCAGTTGCGGGCGTTGCGCATGACCTTTATCGGATTCCCGTCCTCGTCCTCGCCATCGGTGCCCTCGTACTGCCACTCGATGAGCTGCATGCGGTAGCGAGTCCCGTCCGGGCCCAGGAAGCCCCCATCCGGGACGAATCCGCCGAATGTCCAGCGGCCGGTGGGCATGAGGCTCTCCTGCTTCTCCCTGGACTTGCCGGCCCCGGCGGGGACCTCCACGCTGCGCACGCGGATGTCCTTGGGATTGACGCGGCTGTAGTCCACCACCGCGGGCGAGCCGGCGCTCCCGGGCAGTATGACCTTCCAATCCCCGATCCAGCTCGCCCGGGTCGGAGAACCGTCGGACCTGGGCGGGTTGTCTCCGAAATAGAAGATCGCCTCTCCGTCCCCGAAGGGCAGGCGCTGGCCCACGGCCCGCCCCTTGCTGTCGAGATACATCCCCTCCCGTCCCACCAGAGCGCGAGGCTCGCCGTCCACGTAGGCCCGCACCCCCACGACCCGGCCGTTGTCGTTGTAGAAACGGCCGCCCTTCTCGGCATACCGCGCCCCGGCGATATACGCATCCGAAAGCGGCTGACGGACGGCGGCCAAGGGGACGTCGACAAGGGAGTCCCGCAAATCCCCGCCCAGATCCCGCATCAGCCCGTCGGCCGCCCGGACGCTGCGCCCCTGGGATTCGGACGCGAATACCTGAAGCTCCTTCTGCTCCCGCTCGGATACCGCGAGGACCTGCGGCTTCCGGGCGTCGACCAGGCTGGCCTGGATGCGCTTCTTGAACTCCTCCCTTGTGAGCTCCTTCGAGCCCGTATCCACCCAGACCAACTTCAAGCGTCCGGAGCCGTCGTTGCGCACCGCGAACAGGTTTTCCTGCGAACCGGAGCCCATCTCGCTCCCGGCCGGGGCGTAGACAAGCACCGCCCTCGCGGACCCGGAGAGAGGCATCTCCAATGCCAGGTATTCCCCCGCCCCCTCCCCCATGACCCTGGCGTCCGACAGATGGCCGTTGCTATCCAGATAGGCGAGCAGGGGGGCAGAAGCGTCCAGATGGCGTTCCAGGAAGGCCGCAAGAGGGTCTGAGGCTGCCGACGCCGCCATGCAGATAACATAGAGCAGGACCCTCATATCTGCAGTTTGCGCTATATGGATGGAACGCGCAATCAGCCATCGGCCCAAATCCGCCTGGGCCCTAGGACCTAGGTCCTGACCTAGGTCCCGGATGGGATCTGGTCCTGAGCGGTTATTGGAGTTGCGTCAGCGAAGGGCTAGGTTCCCGCGATGAGGGTCCCGCCCCCGCCCTGCCCGAGGATGGCCCGGCAGAGCCTCTCGGGCTCCTCCACGCAGCGCAGGATGCGGGCCTCGCCAGCCTTCCCGGACGATACGAGGGAGAAGAGCCCCTCGACCTTCCCGCGCATCCCGCCGGTGACGTCGGGGGAGCCGGACCCGCCGAGGAAAGAGCCGACGGACTCGATGTTGCGGCGGTCGATGCGCTCGATGGTGCCCCCCCCGGCGTCGAGCACCCCGTCCGTGTCCGAGACCATCACGATGCGGTCGAAATGGATGTGCTCGACGAGCGCGGCCAGCAGAGCCTCGGTGGATGCGATGGTGAAGCCCTGCTCCGAGTCCGGCACGATGTCGCCGTGGATCAAGGGGATCTGCCCGAGCCGCATGAACTCCGTGATGTTCTTCAAGTCCATGCGCGCCACCGCGCCCTTCTTCGCCAAGGCCACGGCCGAAGGCTGCACCGTGACGGGGAAGAGCCCGCCTTTGTGGCAGCCGCGGACGAAACGCAGGTTCATGTCCGCCATGGAATCCCGGATCTTGTGGAAGCCCTCCCAGCCGGCTTTCGGGTGCACGCCCGACACCGCCCCGTACTCCTTGGCCAGGATGTGGCCGTAGGAGCCGGCGCCATGTCCCAGGACCAGGGACAGCTCTTCCCCGGCTCCGGGAGAATCGTCCAGGGCCTTGCGGATCATGCGCGCCGCGGAAACGACGCGCTGGACTTTCAGGGAATCCGCCGCTTTCTTGTCCGTGATAAAGGACCCGCCCAGCTTCACGAAGACGTTAATCTTGCCCAACGAACACCTCCCCGTCCCGGACCCGGACGAGCGTCCCGTCCTCGAGCCTCGCGATGTCGAGCCGGTCCACGGCCGGCACATCGCCGATGATGGCTCCGACCGCCACGATGGTATCGCACTCCTGCATGAGCATGGCGGCCGGGGCCTGCCCGCTCCTCTTCAAGGCGTAGATGATGTACGAGCCGACCGTGCTCCCCTTGGCCTTGGGGAACACCAGGACGCGGCCCTTGACGCACTGGCCGTCGAGCGGATGGCCCGCCTCCCGGTACACGCCGGTCGCGGGGTCGAGATGCCCGAAGAAGCCGATGGGGACGTCGGACCTCAATACCGTTCCGGAGGCCGTCCCCTCGCGGATCACACGGCCCCTGAGCGTGGGCTCAGGCATCCCAGCCTCCCCGCAGCGCCGCCCCCACGACCCGCTCCAGGGGGCCGAAGCGGACGGACACTCCCTGATGGGACGGCAGATAGAAAGCCGCCTTCGCCGAGTCCGTGGCCACGCGCCGGATCCCGAGGTCCTTGAGCGGAGCGACCACGATGCAGGTGTCCGCCACGAGCACGGCCCCGCGGCTCTCGAGCTCCGGACCCAGTCCTGCCGCGGCCTCGGCGCGCACCGCCTCGGACACGAAGATCCACAGCGGCGTCTTCACGCGCCCCTTGCCCAGCATGGCCGCGATGCGCTCGAGGTCCTCGAAAGACGCGTGGGGACACCCCACCGCCGCCACATCGATCTTCCCGCTCCCCGTCGAGAGGGAACGCACCGCGTCCTCCAGGCTCTCCACGCGGGTCTCCGGGAGGCCTTCGGGAGGCGTGCCCTCGAAATAAAAGAGGCCGACAGACCCCGCGGCCGCCATGCCGGCTCCCAGAGCCTTGAGCCAAGCGGTGTTCGGAGGTTTCACTCCGGTGAGGAACGGCACGCCGCCCCTCTCATCCTTGGACGCGGCCCTTCCGATGAGCGTCCCCAGCGCGCCGGCATGCGCCGCGCTGGGGACCTCGCACTCGACCCGGATGACGCGGGTGGGCCGCCTGCCCTCGTCGGTATGCAGACCGTGCCTCGGGGTGCGTCCGGTCAGGGCGGCCGCGATGGCCGAGGGACCGCCCTCCCGGTTCGTACGCGCGCCGAGCACGGAGTTCGCGTAGCACACGGCCGAGGACTCGGCCCAGGCGATGTGCTCGCCGCGGGAAGGCACCATCCCCGCGTGGTAGGGCGTGCAGGTGAGGGAAGGCTTGATGCCGAGAGCCTCGAGCGCGCGGATGACGCGCTCCTGCTTCTCCACGAACTCCGCGGACCAGCCCAGACTCCTCCACAGCCTGCGGTCCGCGCCGCCGGGGTTCATGGCAGCGGGGACCACGGCCTTCGAACCCATCTGAGCCCACTCCTCCAGAAACGCGAGGCCGTGCTCGCCGATGTTCTTGTAGGAGATGCCGGAGACCTGGACCGAGCCCACCTCCACCATGTCCGGAGCCCCGTAGATGCGGCCGAGGGCGGTGAGTATCTCCATGGCCTTGGCGGCGCCCTTCCCCTGGCTCATGCTTCGACGACCCGGAACAGAGCGCGGTCGAGGGACTTGACCGTGGCGTCCAACCCCAGCTTGGCGCCGACGCTTCCCCTGCCCTTCACGTGCCTGGCCGAAGGGTCGAGCGAACTGCCGGGCATGCCCTTGAGCACGAGCATGTCCTTGTCCGCCTGGAAGCGCGTGGCCAGCGCCCACTCCACCCGGCCGGGATCCCGGATGTCGATATCCTCGTCCACGACCACGCAGCCCTTGAGCGAGCGGTGCGCGGCGAACGCGGCGTGAAGCGCCTTCTTCCCGTCGTCCCCCTTGCGCTTGCGGATCTTCACGACCGCGTGGAGCCAGCAGCAGCCTCCCGGCGTGACGGCCACGTCGAGGCAGTCGCATACCGCCTTCACCCCTCGGTAGATGTCCAGCTCCTTCGGTATCCCCATGAGCACGCGGTGGTCCGCGCGGCCCGGGACGATGGTGTAGTGGATGGGGTCTTTCCGGCACGCCACCCGGGAGACCTCGAAGACGGGCTGCTCCCGCACGAAGTCCATGGTGCCGGTGATGTCCACGAAGGGACCCTCCGGCGCCTTTTCTCCCGTGAAGGCCCCCTCGAGCACCATCTCGCATCCGGCCGGGACCTCCAGGTCCACGGTCTTGCACCGGACGAGCTCCACCGCCCCGAACTTCGCGGCGAGCTGGAGTTCATCGACCCCGGGGGCGGGAGAGAGCGACGCGGCGAAAAGGACATGGGCGGGGGCCCCGATGCAGACGGCGGCCTCCAACCTTCCCCCCGAGTTCTTGAGCGCCGTATCCGTGCCCCGGCGCTCGACCACGCGGACCGCGGCGCGCCGTCCGTGCATGAGCATCATGCGGTGATACGACATGTTCCGCCCGTAGACCGGGTCGCGCACGATCCACACCCCGGCCGTGACGTACGGCCCGCCGTCTCCCTGGTAGTAGGTGAGAGCGGGCAGGCGCTCCAGTCGGTCCGCCTTCAGCTCATACTGGCCGAAGCACCCCTGGGCCTTTCGCAAGCCCGCGGGCTTCCTCGAGAGGATCTTCGAGATCTCAGGCAGGAACCTCCCCGGGTCCACCCCGAGGTGCGCCGCCAGCTCATCGCGCGTGGAGAGGAGGTTCGCGGCCACCCCGAGCTTCTCCAGGAGCACGGGACAAGGCTCGGCCTCTCGTATCCCGGCCGCGGCCTCAAGATACGGGTCCAAGGCCTGCCGGAGCTTCCTAAGCCGGCCGGAACGCTCGTACGCGGCGAGGATCGAGCGCAGGTCCCTCGGGCCCCTCATTCGCCCTCCTGGCCCCACCGGGCGTAGAGGGAGTTATCCATCCCCAGCAAGTCGAGGATCTTGCCCACGAAGAAATCCGTCATGGCATCCACGCTCTTGGGCCGATGATAGTACGCGGCGCACGGAGGCATGATGAGCGCGCCGTCCTTGCGCAGGCGGACCATATTCTCAAGCGCGGACAAAGACAAGGGGGTCTCCCTCGGCACGAGGACGAGCCTCCGGCCGGTGCGCAGCACGGTGTCCGCGGTCCGGACCACGAGATTGTCCGCGTAGCCGCAGGCGATGCCGGCGAGCGTCTTCAAGGAGCAGGGAGCGACCACCATGGCGTCCGCCATGAACGAGGAGCTGTTCAGGCGCGAGAGAGCGTCCCTTTCCTCGTGCAGCACCGCCTGCGAAGGGACCCGGAACGAGCGTCCCAGCTCGTGCCGCAGGACCTCGCGCGCCGCCGAGGTGACGATGGCGTGGACCTCGCAGCCGCGCTTGAGCAGCTCCTCGACCAAGCGGATGCCGATCACTCCGCCCGAGGCGCCTGTGATAGCGACGACGTACCGCCCGCTGAAAGGCGGCGGTATCCGGTCGTCCGTTATCCTCAAAGCTTCCCTACGCTGTCTTCTCGCCATGTTCCGCCTCCAGCGCCTCCGACTCCATCGCCATCGCCGCGCCCGCCGCCTCCAGCGCCGCCCTCAACCTCCCCGCCAGCTCGGGTCCGTCCGCGAGCGCCACCATGCACCCGCCGCGCCCCGCCCCGCTGAGCTTGGCGCCCAAGGCTCCGGCGGACCGCGCCGCTGCGATGAGACGATCGAGCTCCGGAGAGGAGACACCGATGCGGGCCAGCAGACCCTGGTTGCGGTCCATGAGCCCGCCGAGCTCCCTCAGATCGCCTTTTCGCAGGGCTTGCGCGCCTTGGCGCGCGACGGCTCCCATCTCGCTGAACATGGCGTCGAAGGAGGCGGGGTCGGAGGAACGGGAGCGCGCGACGTCCGCGACCACCTCCGCCGTCCTGTGGCGGATCCCGGTGTAGCCCACGACCAAACGGCAGGGCTCCTCCGGGAGGCTCAGGAACACGGGCGGCTTCCCTTTCGTGAACAGGACGGGCCGCTCCATGGCCACGACCGTGTTGTCGATGCCGCTCGGGCTGCCGTGGTGCAGCCGCTCGACCTCGTAGACGAGGCCGGAGAGCCTGTCCGGCGCGCAGGCGATCCCGAAGCAGCCGAAGATCGCCCGGAAAGCCGCGGTAGCGACCGCGGCGCCGCTCCCCATGCCGCAGCCGAGCGGGATCTTCGAGCGGACCGAGAGCCTCCAGCCCGTCCGAGGAACCCCCGCCAGCTCGACGATCCTGGCCGCCGCCTCGAGCTCGCGTCCCTCGGGCTTCTTCCCGACAGTCCAGCTCAAGCAGAGGTCCTCCAGGTCCACGCGGACCGGGCCCTCGGCGCGGACCGCCTCGGCCTCGGCCATGGGGCTGCGCAGCGGGACCGCGACGGCGGGATGGCCGTACACCACGGAATGCTCGCCCAGAAGGATGAGTTTCGATGGGGCCCGGGCGAGCACGGGTGGGCCTATTCTTGCTCCGAGACCTTATGGGAGAGCATCTTCTTGATGATCTCCTTGGCGCGGTCGAAGCGCACGCGCCCCTCCTGGATCATCTGGTCCGCGACCGTGATGGCCAGGTCTCCCATGGCGCCCGCGGAGTACGCCACGTTCCTGGCGTGCAGGGTCATGTGACCCTGCTGGATGCCCTCGGTCACCAAGGCGCGCAGCGCGGCCAAGTTCTGCACCAGGCCCACGGAGGCCACGACCTCGGCCAGCTCCCGGCGGGAGGGCATGCCCAGGATCTTGAGCAGGAGCTCCACTCCGGGGTGGAGCTTGCACACGCCGCCCACGACCCCCACGGCGATGGGGACCTCGAGCTCGCCGTGCAGGGTGTCGCCGTCGATCCGATACTTGGACAAGGAGCGGTACCGCCCGGTCCTGGCGGCGTAGGCGTGCACCCCGGCCTCCACCGCGCGCCAGTCCTGCCCGGTGGCGATGAGCACCGCGTCGATGCCGTTCATGATGCCCTTATTGTGCGTCGCGGCGCGATAGGGGTCCGCGTCCGCGAAATGGTAGGCCTTGACCAGCCTCTCCGCCGCCTGCCTGCCGGTGTACGTCGCCGTCTTCAGGGAGTCGACCTTCATATGGAAGCGCGCCTTGACCAGGGCCTTGTCGCAGAGGTTGGTGATGATCTTGCAGACGACCTCGGCCTTGGCGATGTCCGCGATGACCGGGCCGAGGGCCTCGATCATGGTGTTCACCGCGTTGGCGCCCATGGCATCGATCACATCCACGGCCAGGTGCACGATGAGCATGAGCCCGCTCTCCGTGTCCACGCGCCGGACATAGAGGTCCTTGGCCCCGCCGCCCAGGGAGACCAAGGTGCGGTCCTGCATGTTGGCGTTCTTGAGCAGCCCTTCCTTGGCCTCCTCGATGCGGCGGCAGGCCTCGTCCGGGTCCGGCACGTTGACCAGCTGGATCTGGCCCTCCATGATGGCGTGGGACGCCGTGGCCTCCAGGGCCCCGTTCTCACGGATGAGCTTGGCTAGGTGGCTGCACGCGGCCACGACCGAGGTCTCCTCCACGGCCATGGGGATGACGTAATCCTTGTCGTTGATGCGAAAATTGACCGCCACCCCGAGGGGCAGGCCGAAGACCCCGATGACGTTCTCCACCATCAGGTCCGCCTTCTCTGCGGTCAGGGTCTCGGCCTTCAAAAGGAACTTCTCCCGGGTCGAGAGCGGGAACCAGTCGCCCAGCCTGTCCAGGCGCTCGTAGACGTCGAGCTTGTAGAAACCGGGGAACCGCGAGGTGCGGATCTTCTCCTCTTGCGCCGGAAGCTGGGCTACCTTCTTCTTCTGCTGGTTATCCATTCCCTGAGCCTTCCTGTGATGACCGGCTTTTGCTTCTTGAAAGACTGGATGTCCTTCGCGCCCGTCAGGAGCATGACGGCCTTGAGCTCCCAGAGGACTTTCTCGAGAAAAGCGACCACGGCCTTATGCCCTCCCTTCCTGTACGCCCGCAGCACCGGAAGGGCCATGCCCGCCGCATCCGCTCCCAAGACGAGGCATTTGGCCACGTCCAGGCCGGACCGGAGCCCGCCGGAGGCGACGAGTTCGAAGCCCAGAGGCGCGGCCTCGCACAGGGAGACGGCCGTCGGGATGCCCCACTCGTCGAGCCAGGACTGCCCCGCGGCGCTCCTCATCCTCTCCACCTTGGGCCAGGAGGTCCCGCCCGCGCCCGCCGTGTCCAGCACGCGCACGCCGGCCTGCTTGAGCTTGAGCCCGACCTCGCGGGAGATGCCGCAGCCGGTCTCCTTGACCATGACCCGGCCCGGGAGCCGCCGCGTCAGGGCCCTGAGGACCCCGCAGCCGTCCGGGAAGCTCCGGTCTCCCTCGGGCTGGGCGAGCTCCTGCGCCGGGTTGAGATGGATGGCCAGACCGTCCGCCCGGATGTCCGCGACCAGACCCTCGAGCCTGCCGAGATCCGTGACCGCCGCCTGCTGGATGCCCAGGTTGCCCAGGATGAGGATGTCCGGAGCGTAGCGCCGGACCTGGTAGGAGGCCGTCCACTTCCGATCCTCCAGCATGGGCCGCTGGCTCCCCAGGCAGAACGCCAGGCCGAGATGCTGGGCGGCCTTGGCCAGGTCCCGGTTCATGGACGAGGCCTCGCCGGCCCCGCCCGAGATGGCGCTGATCATGAGCGGGGCTCTCATGCGCCTGCCCATGAAGCGCGTCGAGGTATCGATCCCGTCCAGGGACAGCCCCGCCAGCGCCGTGTGGACGAGCTGGACGTCCTCCAGGAGCGTGGTCTTCCGGAACTCGACGTCCTGCTCCGCGCAGATGCGAAGGTGGTCCGCCTTGCGCTGCTGGATCATGGCTTGAGACGGGTATTCTACCGCTTTATCCCGCTGATAGGGAACGGCTCAATGATAGAATAGCGTCGGCCGGATCCGCATGAGCAGAACCGCATTCCGCCTCCTTGTCGGCACGTGGCTGATCGGCTGGGGGCCGATCCACGCCGTCGGCAGGGAGCCCTCTCTGAAGGTGCTCACCTTGAACCTTTGCGCCGACTGGAACGCCCCTAGAAAGGCCCGTTTGCAGGCGGTAGCCGACTTCGCCCGGGACAACCGGATCGACGTGCTGCTGGTGCAGGAAGCCGTCCAGGGGATAGGGCAAGGGGATGCCGTGAGATTCTTGGCGGACAGATTGGGGTATTCCTTCAGACAAGTCCCGGCCTTCGGGGTGCCGGTGTTCTTCAAGTTCAATATCGGGGTGATCTCCAGGTTCCCCATCACCGAGAGCAAGCCGCTGGGCTGCCGGGTGCCGGGCGGCGACGCCATCGACAACATCCCCAACCCCGGCGGTTCCCGGGCCTTGGCGGTCCGGGCCGGGGGCCTATGGTTCGTGACCTGCCACCTCACCACGCCCTTCACGCAGGAGAACCATGAGAAGCAGGTCCGCGGCATCTTGGAGAAATTGGATGGATTGCCCGCGGGCGACGTTTTTTGGGGCGGGGACTTCAACTCGGGCCGCGGCAATCCGGTCTACGCCCTGATCACGAAGGCCGGGTTCAAGGAAGCGCCGCCGGCGGAGTCCGGACTGGTGGACATGGTCTTCTACCGCGGCCGTAGCTGGCGCTTGACAGACAGCCGGCTGGTGCTGACGGGCCGCTACGTCACCGATCACCCCGGCGGCGTGCTGGCGACCTACTCTGCCGATAGGGCCGAGAGCACCAGGGGTCTTCCTCGGCGTGACTGAGGCTCTACAGACTGGCGATATCTGGGGAACTACACAACGGCGCTAACATGGACGGGCATCCTCAGGAGAGGGTGTGGAGGCCCGGTCCCGCAGTACGACGGGTCGAGCGCAACATATCAGTCGTTACTACGGTCACCGCCAGCCTTGGCAGAAACAAGGGCGGTGTCACCCTCCGGCGTCAACCCAGGGAGGATCCTTGCCTACGACTCGCGTGATCCAGGGCATGGGAGGAAGCGTCTCGGGGTCATACCCCGTCGCCAGGAAAAGCCGAGTGAATCCCCGCGCATTCAGCCCCTTCGCGACATCCTCCCCTTTCCGCCCCTCGTCCAACTCGGAATCGATGTAGATGGGGGTATCCTTCGGAAAGGAGTCGCAGGCCGATAGGAACTCTTCCGGCGAGCGGAATGCGGAAAGCCGAATCCCTTCGGACTCCGCGGCGATCTTCCACGTCATGTGGACCAGCGCGTCGTTGTCCAAGAGAACGGCGTCCGGAGCCTGCGGAGGCATGGCTACGGAGATGGGCACGAAAGCCGCCAGCCCTTTGGGGATCATCCGCACCTTCAAACGCAGGCAGACCTCCAAGATGTTTTTCTCCTCGAAGCGGCTGGTGACCAATATGGCGCGGTCTCCGAGGCTGAACTCCTTTACAAAGTCAAGACCTGTCTCCCGGGAACCCCGGAACTCGTAATCGCTCAGATACAGGGCGCTCTTCGCGACGTCAGGATGTCGCTCCGCCCATCTGCGCAGTTCGTCGGGCATGGAAAAGTGCAGGACATCGATCGCATGCTCCTTGACGCGCGCCGAGGCGAACCGCCCATTCCAAATCTGATGGATGCTGGGGTCGTCATCCAGCACGATGACGGACGCCCTGGGAGCGAGTTCCAGGCGGGGCACGAACCAGTCAGGGGCCGGGACCCGCGGCAGCCTCAGGGTTACAGTCGTCCCTTTGCCGACCTGCGAGGCGATGGCGAGAGTCCCACCCCAGGAAGCCATGCAGGTCTTGGCGTGGAAAAGTCCAAGCCCCGATCCCTCGGCCTTTCCATAGGTCCCTCCGCGCTGCCCGAGCCTGCTCAGGACCTCGGGCGTTATGCCTTCGCCGCTGTCCACCACCTCGATAAGCACATCCCCGTCTCGCAAGTCCAGCGATACGGCAACCGAGCCCTCTCCCCCCAGGGCCTCCACGCTATTGTTGATCAGATTCGACAAGACCCGCTTGAACTCCGCGGGCGGAATCTCAGCGAAAAGTCCGTAGGCGTCGGCAGCATACCGTGCTTCGATCTGGACGCCGCTCCTGCTGCGGAACTGCAGGCGCTTCTCCGAAAGGATGGCGTCCAGATGGCAGGAAAGGAGCTCCACGCTGACCGTCCTGGCGACCTCCGTATCCTGCTCTCCGTCCGCCTTGGCCGAGACGCCTCTCGCGCGATGCGTCTCCACCAGGTGGTTGGCGATGTCGCGGATACGACCCGCGGCGCTGCGGATCATGATGCGCTTCTCCTCGGGCAGATGCGACACATCCTTGAGCACCGCGTCCAACGCCGCCAGCGGGGAGCGGATGTCATGGGCGACCTGGGCGGCGAATTCGCCGATCTGCGCGAGTTTCTCCCGCTCGATATATCGCCTCAACAGGGCGTTGGACTCCCCTATCAGCGCGTTGTAGGAGCCGACGATACGATCGAACTCGTAGAGTTTGGATAGGCGCGGGATCCGCTGGAACCCGAACTGGGGGTGCAGCCCACCATCGACTCGGCCGTCGCGCAGGACGGGGAGCGCGTTGACGGACATCACGCTCCTGGAAACCTCGACCCCGATGATGTTCGCGATAAGCCAGATGCAGAAAGCCAGCGCCAGCACATTCGCCAGTTGGAACGCGTCCCCGATGCGGTAGATGTTGGAAAGATGCATCGCCGACACGAACGTCAGGAAGGCCGCGAATACGGCGATCGCGTAGATCGCCCGAAGACTGAAGTAACCCGTCGAAGGGACCTCTCCGTCGAATAGGGCGCCATCGTCGCGGACAAGCAGCGAGAATACGAGGACCATCCCCAGTTCCCAGCCATGCCCGAGCCACATGCTCCCGGAGACCTGCGGGAAGGCGATCCCATACCTCAGGGTGAAATCCACGATGTTGACGAAGAGGACCGTCTGGCAGAAGAGATGGTGCCTCGGATCGTTGATTCTGACGATGATGGGGATGAGGCTGGATACGACCAGGACCGAAAGGACCGCGTAGACCGTACTGTTGACGACGAGGAAAGGATGCGGAGCGGGCGACCGCGAATAGAACGGCATTAGGACATAGACCCAAGAGAGGCCGCCATAGAACGCCGCCGTGCCCGCCGCGATGAAAGCGGTGGCCTTCCCGCGAAGAAGGGAGGAATACCTCGACCATAACGCCCCGAGGAGGCAGAGCATGAATACGGTATAGCAGGACTCGGTGGACCAGAAGGAAAGGAGTTGTTCGTGAGCGGGGTTGCGGTAGTCCAGATGGTAGATTATGTCCGCGTAGCAGACGGCGGCATAGCCGACGATCAGCCATGATTCTGCTCCGTTCCCTCGCCCACGGAGGCGTCGGCGGACCAGCAGGAAAAAAATCGCGAGCTCGGATGAAACGCTCGCGGCTGACATCCATGAGGGATGGCCGCGCAGGATGTAGAACAGGAGAAGCGCGGGGATCAGCGGCAAGAACTGCCTCAGGCCTTCCACCCTAGACAATTCCCGCCTCGAGCATCTTCCTTTGGATGAAGGGCAGCCACTCGGGCCACAGCGCGGCCGCCAGGCCCGGATCGTGCCATTCCTCGCTCGAGATCAGCTTGCGGCATCCAGGCTGCCCGCAGGCGCAGGACATCTCCCATCGCTCCGGGAGTCCGGCTGTGAGCGGCGCATAGTCGATCGTCATCTCCTCGCCGGCGCGGATGTCCTCCTTCGCGACGAACAGCAGGGCGCCGTATCTGGCGACATTCGACCTGCAGGAATGGTTCAGCGAGTCGAGCAGTCCGGGGTTGTCGTAATCATGCGGGACGACCAGGAGACCCTCGGCGACGAGGGCCGCGTAGTCTTTCCCTGGCGGGGCGTCCGCAGCGGATGTGACCAATACTCCCCCGGACCGGCCAATCACGCTCCCTTTCGGGATGCGTTCTTCGGCGAAGAGACCGAAGTACCCGTCCCGGATAATGCGTCTCGTCATCGAAACGTATTCCGCTGGCCGGGAAGGGAAATAAGCTTCCCCGTTCGAGACCGCATATCTATGCTTGAAGTCCATATTACGATACTCCTTTCCGAATAGAATTATAACGGCTCATAGAATGCTTCCCGGCTGATGAGGCTGAGAGCACCTGGGGATGATAGAATAGGTGCGGGGCGGTATGCGACGGGGTCAGCAGGAGCGGGTGGGAGAGGGACGGCACATGTATCCAACGTCTTCCAGAGGGATACAGTGCAGTGCCGCTTCCCATGGCCCGGATGGGCCATGGGACTGGGCATCCTCAGGAAAGTGTGTGGAGGCCCGGTCCGCGGCACGGCGGGCCGAGGGGAACATATCAGCTGTTATTGTTGCTACGGAACCAGTAGTCGTAAGATAATCCTGGCCCGCCATCGCCTTTCTTAAAGCAATCGTCTCGGAGACCCGTTGTCTCCCTCCTTGTTTTGCACCATGACGGCAGAAGAGATAGACTTAAAAACCATCGTGAATCCTATTCGAAGAATCGTTCTTGCGGCATGCGGCTGCGCCGCTCTGATAGCCACCGCCCGAGCCGGTCAACAGGCGCCTTCCAATGATATCGACACCGGCATCCCCATCCCCGCCACGCAGCAGAGCATGGAAGCCCTGTCCGCATTGGGGCAACTGTGGGTCTTCCTGAAATATCACCACCCTGCGGTCGCGGCCGGCAAGTATGACTGGGATGCCGAACTCATCCGCGAACTGCCCGCTGTCCTGGCCGCCAAAGACAGGACCGCATGGACGCAAGAGCTGGAAAGATGGGTTGATCGGCTGCCAGCAGTCGAAATCCCCGTTGTCCCTGCGCCGGATATCAGCGGATCAAGCATCAAGCTGCAGCCGGATTACGGAGATCTGTTCGTCCAGGGCTATCTGCCGGATTCTCTTGCTGCCAAATTGAGGCATATCCTGGAAAGCACCAATATCACATCCAATCACTATATCGCCGATAGGCCGACGGGCAGCCCCCTGATCACGAACGAAGACTCGTACGCCAAGTCGGAATACCCCGGCGTTGGGTTGAGGCTTCTGGCTCTATACCGCTACTGGGGACTCATACAGTATTTCTTCCCATACCGCCATCTCATCGGGGAGGGTTGGACCGAGGTGCTCTCGGAGTCTATCCCGTCATTCTTGGACGCCAGGGATGCCGCGGAATACACGCTCGCCTGCCTGCGGCTGATGGCCAGGACCAACGACGGCCATGCCGGTATACGGAAGAGCAACAAGGCGATGAAGGCCTATTGGGGCAAGTATCACCCCGCGTTCAACGTGAAGTTCATCGAAGGAAAAATGGTCGTGAACCGCTTCTATGCCAAGGCCGGCGGGCTGCAGAGCCAAGTGTCCCGCGGAGACGTGGTCACCCATATCGACGGCGAGCCGGTCGCCGAACGCCTCAACAGGATGCTCCCGTTGGTGCCCGCTTCAAATCGTGCACGGCAGCTCAGAGATGCCGCCCGCATGATCCTGCGCGGCCCATCCGACAAGGTGCGGGTGGCCTTGCTGCATGGCGGACGACCGCTGGAGCTCGCGCTGCCGCGCTACGAGGATCTGGACATGTCGGCGGACGACCTGCCCGATTTCGACGAAAGGCTCGCCGCCAGCGGCTACCAGGTCCTCGCGGACGACATCGGCTATGTCTATGCCGGCAAGTTCGAGAATCCGCAGCTGCCTGGGCTTCAGAAAGCCTTCGCGAAGACGAAAGGCATGGTCATCGATCTGCGGTGCTATCCGGCCGATGATATCGCCTTCACCCTGGGAGGCTATCTGAAGAAGGCTTTGTCTCCGTTCCTCCTCATCACACGCAGCGGGGTGCGGCATCCCGGGCTTTTCACCTTCACAGACCCCGTGCAGAACGGGGGCACCCCGGGCCCCCACTACGAAGGGAAGGTGGTCGTCCTAGTGAACGAAGAGACCAAGAGCGCCGGCGAGGCGGCCGCCATGGCGTTCCAAAGCGCCCCCGATGTCACGGTACTCGGGTCGGCGACCGCCGGAGCCGATGGGAATATCGCGGTGTTCTATCTGCCGGGAGGGATATACACGGCGTTCTCAGCGCTGGGCGCGTATTATCCGGACCGGACGGAGACGCAGCGCGAGGGTGTAAGGGTAGACGTGGCCATGTTCCCGACTCTCAAAGGGTTCCGCGAAGGGAAAGACGAATTGCTGCAAAAGGCCGTCGAGCTGATCCTGCGCGGCGGCCGATAGACTCGCCGCTCCCCGCCCGAATCCCGCGACCTAGCCCATGATGGCTCATAGGAGAATGCTCTCCTGTAGATGGGTCTGCGAGCACGTGGGGATGATAATCAGCGTCGATCCCTAATGCTACACCGAGGCCGAGAGAAACTTATTCGCGGAAATGACCCGGCTGCCATTGCTGGCCAGTGCACCAGTTTTAGGAGATGCGAAGCGATAAGGTTCTCGAAACGCGCTGTTTCGTCAGATACCATAAGTTTTGCGTCAACGCAAAAAATACCATGGTAAATTTTGCGTTGGCGCAAAAGAACAGGTCGGTGCTTGTCATGCACAGCCATCTCATCATCGATCTGCGATAGGACCGCTCAGCGGGCGCCCTCGCGATGGATCTGGAACACCGCGAGGGTCAAGGCGAAGCAGAGGGGCCCCAGCACCAGCCCGAGGAAGCCGTAGACGCTCATCCCGCCCAGGATCCCGAAGAACAGGAGCAGGAACGGAAGCTTCGCCTTGCCCCCGATGAGCACCGGGCGCAGCACGTTGTCCGCCAGGCTCACCACGAAGATCCCCCACAGCAGGAGGAACAGCCCGCTCCACGCCGAGCGGGTGAAGGCGAGCAGGGCGGCCGGGACCCAGACGAGGGCGGGCCCGAAAGGCGGGACCAAAGCGAAGAGCGCCGTTGCGAAGCCCAGGAACACGGGCAGGGAAGTCCCGGCTAAAGCGAACCCGACGCCGGCCAACAAGCCCTGGGCCGCGGCCGTCGCCGCCGCTCCCCGGACCACGGCCGTCACCGTGTCGTTCATCCGGGCCAGGAGGCGGTCCTTATGCGCCTTCTCCAGAGGCAAAAGCGCCAGGACCCAGGCCGCGATCGCCTCCCCGTCCTTGAAGAAGAAGAAAAGGCTGACGGCGAGGATGCCGAGATCGAAGAGGAGGACCATGGTGTTCTTCGCGACCGAGGCGCCCATCCCGCCCAGCGCCTCGCCGATGAACGCGAGGGTCTTGAGCGCGGCGCCCTGAAGGTCGATCTCGAACTCCGCCGCCTTGGCCAGGAGGAAAAGGACGGGCCTGGGAAGGACGCTCTCCAGGGAAGGCAGTCCGGAACTCCGGACCCTTTCCACCCACGCTTGCGCAGTCGGGTAGAGCGCGGCCGACTCCTGGATCAGGAAGCCCAAAAGGAGCAGGAGGGGCGCGATGACCACGAGCATGACCACGGCCGCGCTCGTGAACGCCGCGGCCCCGGGCTTGCGCGGCATACGGCGCTCGACCCACTTGTGCATGGGCCGGAACACCAGGGCGAAGACGGCGGCCCAGATCAGGGGATCCAGGAAGGGTCCGAGTATCTTCCAGTCCTGGTAGAGGAGGAACGCCAGCACCGCGGCGATGACGAACGAGGAGAGACGGCGCTGATCCCACTCCATGACAGCGTATGATACTCATTTTGAATGGTATCATCTCCGCCGTGAAGTTCCTCCCCACGACTCGCTCCGAGCTGGACGGCGAGCTCGACGTCCTGCTCGTAAGCGGGGACGCGTACGTGGATCATCCCTCCTTCGGCGCGGCCCTGCTCGGCCGCCGGCTCCAGGCGCACGGCTTTCGCGTCGGCATCATCAGCCAGCCCCGCTGGGATACGACCGACGACGTCAAGCGCATGGGCCGTCCCAGGCTCTTCGCCGGCGCGGCCTCCGGAGCCCTGGACTCCATGCTGGCCCATTACACGGCCTTCCGCAAGAAGCGCCATGACGACGCGTACACGCCCGGAGGCCGGGCCGGCGCCAGGCCCAACCGGGCGTGCATCGCGTATACGGGCCTGCTCAAGAACGCGTTCCCGGGCCTGCCCGTGGTGCTGGGCGGGATCGAAGCCTCGCTCAGGCGCGCGGCGCACTACGATTTCTGGAGCGACTCCATCCGCAGGCCCCTGCTCTTCGACAGCAAGGCGGACCTCCTCGTCTACGGCATGGGCGAGCGCGCGATACTCGAGACCGCACGGCGGCTCCAGAAGAAGGAGCCCCTGTCCGGCATCCCGGGAACGGCTTTCATCGGAGAAAAGGACGGCGCGATCCATCTGCCCTCGTTCGAGGACATCCAGAAGCGGCCCAAGGAGCTCATGGCCGCGACGCTCCTGCTGGAGCGCCAGATGCGGTCCGGGGAGTGGGCAACCCAAGCCTGCGGCTCCAGGTCCGTGGTCTTCGCCCCCCCGGCCGAGCCCCTCTCCACCGCGGAGATGGACGAACTCTACGCCCTGCCGTTCACGCGCCTGCCGCATCCCTCCTGCAAGGAGGCCGTCCCGGCCGTGGACATGATCCAGGCCAGCCTCACCTCGCACCGCGGCTGCGCCGGCGGCTGCTCGTTCTGCTCGCTCGCGCTCCACCAGGGCCGCCGCATCTCGTCCCGGAGCCGCGAGTCCATCCTTGAGGAAGCGCGCCGCCTGGCCCGGTCCCCATTCTGGCGCGGGAGCATCAGCGACCTCGGAGGGCCGAGCGCCAACATGTGGGGAGCCCGCTGCGCGAGCGATCCCAAGAAGTGCGGCCGGCCCAGCTGTCTGACCCCTGCGGTGTGCCCGAGCTTCCAGGACGACCCGGAGGCTCTCGTCTCCCTGCTCAAGGCGCTCCGGAACGTCCCGGGAGTCAAGCACGTGCGCGTGGCCAGCGGGGTGAGGCACGACCTCGCGCTCAGGAGCGAAGCGTATCTTCGGACCCTGGTCGGCGAGTTCACGGGCGGACAGCTCAAGCTCGCGCCCGAGCACTCGGTGGACCGGGTCCTGCGCCTCATGCGCAAGCCCGCGTTCAGCCTGTTCGAGCGCTTCCTGAGCGTGTTCGAGCGCGTCTCGCGCTCGGCGGGAAAGGAGCAGTACATCCTGCCCTACCTCATCAGCGCCTTCCCGGGCTGCACGGACGCGGACATGCGGTCCCTGTCCCGCTGGCTCTCCGCGCGGGGCTGGAAGCCCAAGCAGGTGCAGTGCTTCATCCCCACCCCGGGCACCGTGGCTTCAGCCATGTTCCACGCAGGCATCGATCCGGACGGCAAAGCCATCCCCGTGGCGCGCACGGACGCGGCGCGCCTGCGCCAGCACGGCATACTCATGGGAAAGTCATGAACAAGATCATCAAAGACCTGATCTCCCGCATCGACGACTCCGCGGCCCTGCCCGAGGACTCCCCGGACGAACGCGTCCGAAAGACCCTGCTCGTCTTCCTGTGCGCCTGCGGCGCGGCCCTCGGCTTGTGCGGAGCCCTGGCGTTCCGCTCGATGGGCATGGAGACCCCGGCCGCGGCCGTGCTCGCCTACTCGGGACTGAGCGCGGCCGCGCTCGCGCATCTGAGATGGACCCGGAAGCCGGCCTGGGCCCTGCGGATCCAACTCCTGTCCCTGCTGCTCGTGCCCGTCATCGTCCAGTGGACCGCGGGCGGCTTCTCCGCGTCCGGAGGCGCGGCCCTGTGGGCGCTCCTGTGCCCCCTGTGCGCGGTCGCGTTCCAGGGGGCCCGAGGCTCCGTGCCCTGGTTCGCCGCGTACGCGGTGCTGATCCTCCTCGCTTCCTCCCTGGACCGGGCCCTGCTGGCGGCCGAGAACGTGCTCCTGGTCTCGACCGTGGCCTTCATCGCGATGCGCTACTTCAGCGATGAGCGCGAGAAGGCCCAGGCCGCGCTGAAGGAGAAGCACCGGCTCCTGGTCGCGGAGCAGGAGCGCTCCGAGCGCCTCTTGCTCAACATCCTTCCCGCTCCCATCGCCGAGCGCCTCAAGGGAGGCGAGGGCGCGATCGCGGACGGCTTCGCCGAGGCCAGCATCCTCTTCGCGGACATCGCCGGCTTCACCCCGTTCTCGCACGGCGTCCCGCCGCAGGAGCTGGTGGGCATGCTCAATAAATTCTTCTCGCGCTTCGACACCCTGGCCGAAAAGCACGGGGTGGAGAAGATCAAGACGATCGGCGACGCCTACATGGTCTGCGCCGGCCTGCCCATCCCCCGCGCGGACCACGCCCAGGCCCTGGCCGAGATGGCGCTCGACATGCGCGAGGCCGTAGCCGAGTGCAACCGCGAGTTGGGCACCAGCCTGAGCCTGCGCATCGGGATCAACAGCGGGCCGGTGGTGGCCGGGGTCATCGGGCTCAAGAAGTTCGTCTACGACCTCTGGGGAGACACGGTCAACGCGGCCAGCCGGATGGAGTCTCACGGCCTGCCTGGCCGCATCCAGGTGACGGAGGCGACCCGGGAACTCCTCAAGGGCCGCTACGAGCTCGAGGCGCGGGGCCCGCTCGACATCAAGGGCCTGGGGCGCATGACCACGTACATCCTCAAGGGCCGCCGATGACCCTGGCCTCCTACCACAACCACACCCGGCTCAGCGACGGCAGCGCCGAGCCGCGCGCCATGGCGGAGGCCGCCGCGGCGGCCGGGCTGGACGAGCTCGGCATCTCCGACCATCTGACCCTGCACCCGGACGGACGGCAGTGCGACTGGTCCATGCCCGTCGAGAGGCTCGGCTCCTACGTCGGGGCGATCCTCGAGCTGCCGTCGGTCCGGCTGGGGCTGGAGGCTGATTTCTTCCCGGAGACGGCAGACGCCCTGCGCCCCCTGCTGGAGAAGCACCCCTTCGACTACGTCATCGGCTCCGTGCACTTCGCCGGGAACTTCCAGGTGGATAAGGGGCGGGCTCTGTGGGAGAAGCTCTCCCCCGCGGAACGAGACGCTGTTTGGACCGTGTATTGGGACCGCATCGCGAAGATGGCCCAGAGCCGTCTCTTCGACATCGTGGGGCACCTGGACTATCCCAAGCGCTTCGGCTTCCGCACGGCCGGCATCCCCCACCATGCTTTGGACGCCATCGCCGAGGCCGGCATGGCCGTGGAGCTCAACACCGCGGGCTGGCACCACGCGGCCCGGGAAGCCTACCCGAGCCCCGACATCCTCAAGGAAGTCCGCAAGCGCGGCATCCCGATCCTCATCAGCGCGGACGCGCATCATCCCAAGCACCTGACTCGGGATTTCGACAAGGCGAGGGAACTCGCCCGCTCCGTCGGCTACGCCGAACTGTCGGTCTACGAAGGAAGGAAGCGCTCCGCAGCGGCTCTTTAAGCCCGGTGGACCGCGAAAGGCCCGAAGCCCTGGGCCGTGGGCATGAGCTGGATGCGGTTCACGTTCACGTGCTCGGGCAGCGTCGCGGCCCAGAAGACCGCTTCCGCGATATCCTCGCCCACGAGCGGCTTGAGCCCCTGATAGGGCCCCGCGGCCTTCTTCGCGTCCCCGTGGAAGCGCACGAGCGAGAACTCGGTCTCGGCCAGGCCGGGCTCGATGTTCGTGACCCGGATGTTCCGGGCCAGCAGGTCCGCGCGGAGGTTCAGGGCGAACTGGAGCACGAAGGCCTTGGTAGCGCCGTAGACGTTCCCGCCGGGGTAAGGGTAATCCCCCGCGATAGAGCCCATGAGGATGACGTGTCCGCGCCTGCGGGCCGCCATCCCGGGCAAAAAGGCCCGCACCGTGTAGAGCAGGCCCTTGATGTTGGTGTCCACCATGCGCTCCCAGTCCTCGGGATCGGTCTCGTGCGCGGGCTCCAAGCCCAAGGCGAGCCCCGCGTTGGCCACGACCACGTCGACCGAAGGGAGCGACGCCGCGAGCGCGTCCACGGCGGCCTTGTCGCGGACGTCCAGCGGGACGGCTTGGCAGCGCCCGCCCAGCTCCGCGGCCAGTCTCTTGAGGCGTTCGCCCCTGCGAGCGGCCGCGATGACCCGGCTGCCTTCCTTGACGAAACGCCGGGCCGTCGCCTCCCCGAACCCGGAGGAGGCCCCGGTCACGAGCACCGTGAGGGTCTTGGGGTCGATCATGCGCCCATTCTACACAATGCACGGGGGATGGATTTCGTGCTATCATCTCCCCCCTCAAGGAGAATGGAATGACAGCGATCGCTCAGACCCTGAACTGGACCAGCGTAAGACTCCCGTGGCCCGCCCGCGTCGGCCTCGCCTTCGGCATGGCCTGCCTGACCGGGCTCATGGCCCAGGTCCGCATCCCGCTCCCCTTCACCCCGGTCCCGCTCACCGGCCAGGTCTTCGCGGTCCTGGCCGCCGGAGCCCTGCTGGGCGCAAGGTTCGGGGCGCTGAGCCAGCTCATGTACATCGGGCTCGGCTGCTCCGGCATGAGCTGGTTCGCCGGCTTCTCCTGCGGCATCCCGACGCTTTTCGGCCCCACCGGCGGCTATCTGCTGGGCTTCGTGCTCGCCGCGCACCTCGTGGGCACGCTCTCCAGGCTGCCGAGCCTGCGCAAGCCGGTCCCGCTGTTCTGCGTCATGGTCTGCGGAGTCGCGGCCATCCACCTGGCCGGAGCGGTCCAGTTCGCCGCCTTCATGGGGACCGGGCTCCAGGCGACCCTGGCTGGAGCGGTCCTGCCCTTCATCGGTGTGGACCTCGTCAAGGCCGCCGCGGCCGCGGGCCTGGGCTGGGCCCTGCTTCCCCGGGAATAGACGGGCCGGACCTACTTCCCGCCCTCTCCCTGTCCGCCCTCCGGGCCGGGCATGACGCCGCGCTCCTGCAGGATCTGCTTGCTCTTGCCGCACCTCTGCTGATTTTCGGGCTTGGCGCAGTACGCGTCGCACACCTGCCGGTTCTCCTCCTTGGAGCAGAACTCGGAGCACTCCTCCATGTCCCGGCATCCGCCCAAGGCCGCGGGGTCGTGGGCCTTCGCATCGCCCCGGCCCGGTCGGCGCACTCCGCTGATGGGGATGTCCGACCGCGGCCCCTGCGCCTCTTCCATGGAGCGCACGGCGGTCGCGGCCGGGGATTCTTCGGACTGACACCTGTCCGGGTGCTTGGAGCAAAAAGCCAGGCATTCGGCCCAGTGGCTTGGCGCGCTGCAGTAATTCCTGCACTCCAAAGAGCCCCTGCACCCGCCGGGCCCTCCCAGCGCGTCCCCGCCCGGGGTCTGGGGTCCGGACCCGGAAGGTCTTTCAGCCGCCGTCGCCTCCGGCACCTCCGGCACCCCTCTCGCGTCGAGAGGGAACGCGCTGGCGCCCGCGGACGCGGCGGACGCGGGAGACGGCGCCGGAGCCGCCTTCCGGTAGGGGAGCATGACCTCCAAGCCGAGCGGCAGCTTGCCGGAGAAGCCCATCTTCCTCGCTCCCTGGGGATGCGTCCACCAGACGAGGAGCGCCAACCCATCGGCGAACAAAAAGACCGAGACAAGGACGATGACGACCTTTTTCATGCCTCTTGCTCAGTTTAACATATCCTCCGGATTGCGCAAGGTCGGGCGCGTTAACGGGTACATGGAGTCTTTGAGAAATATATAATCCTCAACAAGAGGAAGCTCCATGCGATTCAAGAACTTCGACGAGCTGCTGTCTTTGGTCCGGGGCCGCTCGAACCGGATCGTCTCCCCGGGAGCGGACACGCCGGAGATCCTCGAGGCCGTCCGCATCGCGGACGACAACGGACTCATCTCCGGGGGAGTCCTGATCGGCGATACGGGCCGCATGCGCGCGCTCGCCTCCGAGGCCGGGCTCGGACTCGACCGCTTCGAGCTGGTGCATTGCCTGGACAAGACAGAGATGTGCCGGCAGGCCGTGGCCTGTCTCAAACAGGGGCGGGGCGACTTCCTGGTCAAGGGGCTCGTGGACACCGCGATCTTCCTTAAAGCGGTGCTCGACAAGGAGGCCGGGCTGGTCCCCGAGGGAGCGACCCTGACCCACTTCGTGCTCTTCGAGACCGCCCATTACCCCAAGCTTTTCGCCGTCACGGACTCCGCCATCCTGATCTCGCCGACCCTGGAGCAGAAGAAAAAGATCATCGAGAACGCCGTGCGCCTCATGCGCGAGCTCGGAACGGACCGCCCCAAGGTGGCCGTGATCTGCCCGGTGGAGAAGGTGAACCCGAAGGTCCCGAGCACCGTGGACGCGGCGGAGCTCTCCCGGATGAGCCGCGACGGCCGCTTGAAGGACTGCGTCGTGGAAGGGCCTTACGACGTGTACATCGCCCTGGACCGCAAGCTGGCCGGAGAAAAGGGCGTGACGGGCGGAGAAGTGCCCGGCGAGGTGGACATCATGGTCCTGCCCGACCTCGACGCCGCCAACCCGGTCTACAAGTGCATCACCTACTTCGCCGCGGGGCTGAAGTCCGCGGCCCTGGTGGCCGGAGCCCGGGTGCCCGTGATCCTGCCCTCCCGTACGGACCCGCCCATGACCAAGGCCCTGTCCATCGCGCTGGCATCCTTCCTCAAGGACCGCAAGGGGGAGCCGAGATAATGTTCCAGATCGAAGCGACTTTCGACGCGGAGATACTCTCCGCGAACAAGAGCCGGCCCACCGTGATTTTCGTCGAGCCCCTGGACCCGCGCGTCCTGGAAGCGGTCTGCCACCTGGCGAGGTTCATCAAGCCCGTGCTCCTGGCGAGCGAGGCGGACGTCCGTTCCGCGGCATCACAGTCCCTGCGCCACGTGGACCCGACCCGCATCGAGTTCGCCCTCTCCGAGAGCGCCTTCGTGGACATCGGTCGGCGCAAGGACCTGACCGACGAGTTCTCCCGGCAGGCGCGCGCGGCGGTCAACGAGGCCGGGACTTTCGGCATCTACGCCACGTCCCTCGGCCATGCCGACATGGTCGTCGGAGGCGCGCAGTACAATCCCAAGCGGTTCTTCAGGCCCATGCTGTCCTTGCTCGCACGGCAGCCCGTGACGAGCGAGGCGGGGGTCTTCGTCCTGCCGGACACCCCGAAGGACTACTATCCGCACAACATCGTGATCTTCGGCGACGTGGCCGTGAACGCCACCATGACCCCGAACCGCCTGGCCGAGGTCGCGGTGCAGACCTGCGTGGTCACGCGCGACCTCATCCCGGACAGCGAACTGGCCGAGATCCACGCCGCGATCGTTTCCTACTCCCACAAGGGCTCCGACGAGGGCCCGTCCCCGGAGATGATCCGCCAGGCCATGCGGCTCGTCCCGGACCTCCTGGCCGAGCAGGTGCGCGCGAATCCGCGCTACGGCAGCATCCGGATCGAAGGAGAGGTCAAGATCAGCGCCGCAATCTCCCACCGCTCGGCGGAATTCTACGGCGAGGCGGGCCTGGCCGGGGGCACCAACGTCATCATCTGCCCGAACCTGGAGACCGGCAACCTCCTCTACTACCTCTATTCCTCCAGCTTCCCCAAGGCCAAGAAGTTCACCGTCGTCTGCGGGATCGGCTCCCGCGGCGTGGACCTGGCCAGGGACTGCAGCCCGGAGGACGTGCGCCTGGCCGTGAAGGCCGCGCTCGTCCGCCTGGTCCGCGACAGCGCTTGGCAGACCACACCGCGCGACACCTTCTTCCGCCGCTACCGCGTGCTCGCCATCAACCCGGGCTCGACCTCGACCAAGATCGCGGTCTACGAGGGAGACCGGGAGACGTACCGGAAGGAACTCCAGCACTCTCCCGAGGAACTGGCCCCGTTCGCCGGCAAGAGGATCACGGAACAGTACTCCATGCGCCGCGAGGCGGTCCTGCTTTCGCTCAAGGAGCAGGAGATCGATCCCGCCGGCTTCGACGCCGTATGCGGCCGCGGCGGCCTGCTGCAGCCGATCCCGCACGGGACCTACAGGGTGAGCGAGGCGATGCTCCAGGAGCTCAGGTCCGGCGGCCGCGTCGAGCATGCCTCGAACCTTGGCGCTCTCATCGCCCACGAACTGGCCGCGGCGGCGGGCAAGCCGGCGTTCATCGTGGACCCCATCGTGGTCGACGAAGCGCCGACGCACGCCAAGATCACCGGCATCAAAGCCATCCGGCGCCGGGTGATCACCCACGCCTTGAGCCAGATATCGTCCGCGCACCGCTACGCGCACGAAAAAGAGACCTTCTACGAGAAGCTCAACGTCATCGTCTGCCATCTGGGCGGAGGCATCTCCGTCGGGGCGCACTGCCAGGGGCACTACATCGACGCGAACAACGCCTTGGACGGCGAGGGGCCGTTCAGCCCGGAGCGCTCCGGGGGACTCCCCCAAGGCCAGTTCGCGGAGTTCTGTTTCTCGGGGGAACACACCTTCGCCGAAGTGAAGAAGCTCATCAAGGGCGCGGGAGGGCTCATCGACCTTTTGGGGACCTCGGACCTGCGCGAGGTGGAGCGCCGGGTCCTGGCCGGCGACCCCGAGGCTTGCGAGGTCTTCGACGCCCTGGCCTACCAAGTGGCAAAAGGCGCCGCGTCCCTGCTCCCGGCCTTCGAGGGGAAGCCGCTCGACCGCGTCATCCTCACCGGCGGCATGGCCCGCTGCAAGCCCCTGGTCGAGCTCCTGGCGAAGTACCTCTCCGGGCTGGGCTGCGGCCTCACCGTGTACCCGGGCGAGAACGAGATGATCGCTTTGGCCAAGGGAGCCCTGCGGGTGCTCTACGGAAGAGAGACGGCCAAGGACTATCCGCCGGGCTGAGTCAGCGGCACCGGCTCGGCAGGCGCACCCACTTCTTGTTCATCCACCACAAGTAAAGGTCCCCGCCGCTCTCCAGAACGATCATCCGCCTGTTCTCCCCGACGAACCTCGTCGCGGGGAGCTCCTGGAGCGCCTCTCCCCCTTTAAAAGGAAGATGCGCCAGGTATGAGGAAAGGAGCGTGCCCAGCGCCAGGTAGCTCGACGGCTCGGTCACGCGTCGGTGCGTGGACGGACGCGTTTTTCCGCTGATGATCCGGACCCCGGCCGGGACCACCGTCGTGCTGGGCAGCGGCAGATCCCGCAGTCCGGGCGCGAGCAGCCTGCTGCCGGACAAGGCCATGCCGTGCTCCGGCACGAAGAAGATCACGCAATCCCGGCCCGACGATTCGACGAGGGAGGCGAACCTCTCGATCTCGCTGAAGAGCCCCTCCACGGATCTCCGATAGCGCTTGGGAGCCTCCTCCTTCCACCAGTCCTTGCGCGTCGCGGGATGGGCTCCGGTGTGGAGGGACACCGTGTCGTAGTAGAGAGCGGCGCGCCGGCCGCCGGTCCGCTGCCGAAGCCTCCACCACTTGGCCAGGGTCTCATAGTCCCCATAGATGGGCGCGCCGTTGAAATTCAGACGCTCCAAGGTAAGGTCGGACACGTCCATCACGGGCCCGGCCTTCCCGTACTTCACAACCTTGCCCGCCATGCCCTGGTAGCGGCCGTCGTGGTTGAACGCGGTGAAGGTCCGGTACCCTGCCGCCTGAAGCCGGTCCATGACATAGCACTCCGCCGGGGCGTCCTTGTAGAGCGCCTCGTGTCTCGTCTGCCCGCAGAAGGCCCTCAAAAGCCGGATGCTGCCGGGGTCGCTGTAGGAAGTGACGGTGTTGAACCGGTCGAACAGGATATCGAAGCGTGCCAGGAAAGGATGGGAATCGAGCCCGACGGCCCGGAGGTCCTCCCAGGATAAGGAGCAGACATGGACGAACACCACATCGAAATCCGCCCCGCCGGCACGGACCGGGACGCGCCTCGACGACTCTTCGGCGTAGAACCGCTCCACTTCCGCGGTCAAGCGACTGCCGTCGGGCCTGCGCACGACGAATAGGACGACGAGGAGCGCGGCAGCGACAGCCGGGGTCCAGTGCACCCGCACCTTCCGAGTTGCCGCCGCGGCCAAGCCCAAGCCCAGCGCGCCGATCACAACCCACGGCCCGGCCAGGCCCTTCAGGAAGCGCAGCACATACTGCCTCGAGGGCCTGAGCTGCGGATCCAGGAGGAAGGGGACGGCTTCGTCCATGGGGGGAAGCAGCGATTCGTACCAGAACAGCCATGCGGCCGCGACGACAGAGACGACGTCGCAAAAGATGCGCGGCAACTTGGAGGAAGGTCTGAGCACGAGTACGGCCAAGAGCAGCAGGTCCCATCCGGCGGCCAGCTGTATAAAGCCGGCCGCGTGCAGCCCGAGCTTGAGCACGAAGTAGAGACCCCAGAGGAGCGGGACCGAACGGGATCTCTCCAAGACCTGGCGGAGCGTCACGGTAGGGTATAATCTTACTCAACTTTACAGCGGTCTCAAGTGACCCTCTTCGCGCTGCTGTCCGGATTCACCGGCCTCGTCTACGAGGTCCTCTGGGCCAAGCACCTCGCCTGGACCCTGGGAGGCACCGCGCTGGCGCAGGCGACGACTCTCGCCGTGTTCCTGGCGGGGCTTTCCGCCGGAAGCTCCCTGCTCGGTCCCCTGGCGGACCGCGAAGAGATCCCCTTGCGGCTTTACGCCTCGCTCGAGGCCGGGATCGGCCTGCTGGGCCTCCTCGCTCCCTGGGCCATGGCTTGGCCCGGCGGTCTGACCCTCATGCTCCTCTCATCCTTCCTCATGGGAGGCATCCTGCCCTGCCTCGGCCGCGCCGCGGCTCCGGACCTGCCGGGCCTCACGGCCTCTTTCTCGCGGCTCTACTGCCTCAACACCCTCGGCGCCGCCGCCGGCGCTCTCGCGGCCGGGTTCTTCCTCATCCCTCTTTTCGGGCTCGACAGGGCGTGCTGGGCCGCCGCGGCTTTGGACCTGACGCTCGCGGGCCTGGCCAGCCGCCTGGGGAAGCCCGTGCGGGCGGATCGGGCCGAGGAGCCCGCGGACGCCGGGGGGCCGGGACTGCCGCTGCTGCTGAGCCTCGTCGCGGTCTCCGGCTCCCTCACTTTGGCCTATGAGGTGGGCTGGACGCGCCTGCTCTGCCTGACCCTCGGCTCTTCGGTCTACTCCTTCTGCGTGATGCTGGCCGCCCTCTTGTGCGGGTTCTCGCTGGGAGGCTGGCTCCTGGCGAAGCGGCGTCCCTCCGTCCCCGCCTGGAGGCTCTTCGCGTACGCTCAGTTCGGGATCGCGGGAGCCCTCATCCTGACTTTGCCTCTCTACGAAGGACTCCCCTACGTCTTCCTCAGGATCAGCGCGGTCCTGCCCAAGACCGGCGCGGGCTTCTACCTCCACGAGGGCCTCAAGTTCGCGCTGTGCCTGGCTCTCATGCTCCCGCCCGGCGCCTTCATCGGGATGGCGCTGCCCCTGGCCTGCCGCGCCGCAGCCCGGAGCGAACGGCGCCTGGCCTCCGGCCTGGGCTGGGCGCTCGGCGCCGGCTCGCTCGGCAACGTGGCCGGAGCCATGGCCGCTTCCTTATGGCTGCTGCCGGGTCTCGGCCTGCGCGGCTTGTTCACGGCCGGCATCGCCGCGAACCTGGCCGTCGCCGCGATCCTCCTGCGGACACTGCGAGCCGCCGCCCTCGGCCTGTGCCTGCTCGTCCTGCACCTGTCCATCGGGTCCTGGGACCCCATCGTCTTCGCCTTCTCTTCCGGCAGGCTGGCCCCGCTCCCGGAGCTGGGCTTCCACGGGTACTGGAAAATGATGCGCAGGTTCACGCTGCTCTCCCATGAGGACGACCGCGAGGCCACCGTGGCCGTGGTGGGGCTCCCCGGAGACACGCGCTCGCTCGTGATCAACGGAAAGGCCGACGCTTCGGATTCTCAAGGCGACATGCGTACCCAGGTCCTTTTGGCCCAACTCCCCCTCCTGCTCGCCCCGCGGCGGGACAAGGCGCTCGTGGTCGGGCTGGGGAGCGGCGTGACCGCCGGCTCCGCGCTCACGCATCCCCTCTCGCGCCTGGACGTAGCGGAGATCTCGCCGGCGGTCGTGAAGGGGAGCGCCTTCTTCTCGGAGAACAACCGCCGCCCCCTCGAAGACCCGAGGACGAGGCTCCATGTGACGGACGCCGGCATGCTCCTGCGCAGGAGCCGGGAGCGCTACGACGTCATCATCAGCGAACCGTCCAACCCCTGGATGGCCGGGATCGGGAACCTCTTCTCCGCCGAGTTCTACGGAGCCGCGCGCGCGCGGCTGGCTCCCGGCGGCCTCATGGTCCAATGGTTCCACATCTACGAGATGGATGACGCCACCCTGCGCCTGGTGCTGCGCACGTTCTCCTCCGCGTTCAGCCACGCCTCGCTCTGGTACACCTGCTCCAAGGACATCCTCCTGCTAGGAGCGGATCAACCTTTCGAGCCGGACCTCGCGGCGCTGGAGTCCCGGTTCATGGAGCCCGCCGTGCGCGAGGACCTTTCGCGCGTCGGCATCACGCGCCTGGCTACGCTGCTTTCCCTGCAGGCCGCATCCGAGGCCACGGTGCGCTCCTGGGCCGGCGCGGGAGAGGTGAACGCCGTCCGCAGGCCCCTGCTGGAGTACGGAGCGCCGAAGGCCGCGTACCTTTCGTCGGATGTCCGCCTCGTCCCGGAGGGAGAGGACTTCCTGGACCCGGAGCGCAGATCCGGCCTGCTGCTCAGCCGCTACCTCTCGCAGCGGAAGACGCCCTTGTCGGACGGAGAGCGGCTCGGCGTCCTTTCGGCCCAGGACTTCCAGCGCCGGCTCTTCTGCAGACGATGGGCCGAGGATTGGATCCGGGCGGCTCCGCGCAGTCCGGTCGCGAGACTCGCCTTGGCCGGAGTCCTCCTCCAGGAGCGCGCGCCGGCGAAGGCCCTGGAGACCCTGGAGCCCTGGCTCAAGGAGCGCCCAAAGGATGCCGAGTTCCTGGACCTGGCCGTGCGGGCCGCGTACGCGGACTTCGAGCAGACCGGCTCCACCGAGTCCGCGCGGCGCTGCCTCGCCTTGGGCGAGCGGCTGGTCCGCCTCGGGCGCGGGGATGCCCACGAGACCCTCGGCCGCGTCCATCAGAAGCGCGGGGAACTCCGCGAGGCGGTCGGCCATTTCAAGAAGGCCGCACAAGCCACGGGAGAAGCGGATCTCTGGATGCGGGTCGCCCGCCTGGGCCTGGATCTGGAGGACCAGGCGCTGCTCCTGGAAGGCCTGGGGAAGGCCCTGGAGATCGACCCCGAGCACCAGGACGCCAACGACCTCATGCGCGTGATCCTCACGGACAAGGAGCCGTCATGAGGATGCTCATCCTGGGAGCGGGGCCCGCCGGACTGGGCGCGGCCTGGCGCCTGCGGGAACTCGGGCGCAAGGATTTCCTCGTGCTCGAGGCCGAGGACCGGGTCGGCGGCCTCTCCTCGAGCGTGGTCGACTCCAAGGGCTTCTTGTGGGACATGGGCGGCCATGTGGAGTATTCCCACTACGAGTACTTCGACGCGGCTCTCGCGAAGGCCATGCCGGCGAAGGCTTGGCTCGAGCATGACCGGGAAGCCTGGGTCTGGGCCTTCGGACGCTTCATCCCCTACCCGTTCCAGTACAACATCCGGCATCTTCCGCCTTCCGTTCTGAGGGCCTGTCTTCGGACGCTCCCGCGGAAGGTCCGAACGGACTCGCCTTCGTTCGAAGAATGGGCGCTTTCGAGCTTCGGCTCTGGCATAGCCCGGGCCTTCATGCTCCCGTACAACCGCAAGCTCTGGTCCTATCCCTTGAGCCGGCTGGGGAGTTCCTGGGTCGCGGGACGCGTGGCCGCCATGGACCCGAGCCGCGTGCGGCGGAACGTGCGCTCAGGAGAGGACGACCGCGCCTGGGGGGGCAATCGCACTTTCCGGTACCCGCGGACAGGCGGCACCGGAGCGGTCTGGGACGCGGTGGCGGACCGCATCGGCAGGGACCGCATCCGTCTCCGGAGCCGCGTGGTCTCCGTAGACGCCATGACCAAGCGGGTCCGGCTCGCGAACGGCCGCTGGCTGGGTTACGACGTCTTGATCAACACCTCCCCGCTGGATGTCTTCGCCCAGCGCGTGCGGGGCCTGTCCGAGGGAGCGAAGCGCGCCGCGGCCCGCCTGCGCCATAACAGCATCCACATCGTGGGTCTGGGTCTACGCGGGGCTCCCCCGGAGCTTGTCGCTCCAAAATTCTGGATCTATTTCCCGGAGAAGCGGTATGCGTTCTACCGCGTCGAGATCCTCTCGAATTTCTCGCCGAACAACGTGCCGACCCGTTCCCCGCATTGGTCCGTTTTGGTCGAGATGAGCGGAGCCTTCAAGGACCCGGTGCGCGGACTCATCCGCGCGGGCATCATCCGGTCCAAGAAGGACATCGTGGACCGCTGGCACCGCCGCATCCGCCACGGGTATCCCCTCCCGACGCTGGACCGCGACGGGCTCCTTGCCCGGGTCCAGCCGGAATTGGAGAAGCTGGACATCCACTCCATCGGCCGGTTCGGCGCGTGGCGCTACGAGGAAGGCAACCAGGACCACTGCTTCATGCAGGGAGTCGGGAAGATAGACGAGTTGGGAGGCTGATAGGAAGATGCTTCCCGACAGAAAGTAATGGAGTCACAGTGCAGTGCCGCTCCCGCGGCACGGCACACGTGTCCAACGTCTTCCAGATGGACACGGTGCCGTACCGCATCCGCGGCACGGATGGGCCATGGGACTGGGCATCCTCAGGAGAGGGTGTGGAGGCCCGGTCCCGCGGCACGGCGGGCCGAGGAGGGGTTCTCCATCATCGGGCCATCACCAGGCTCGACGCAATCTACCGTCGGATCCGGCGCTGAATTTCGTATCATTGCTCTGTGACCTCCATGGAAAGGGCTTTCGCCCTCGCCCTGACGGCGTGGATGACCCTTGCCGCTGTCGCCCGATCCCAGGAGCTCGTGCGCATCGGCGCCGCAGCCGCCGTGACCGGCAAGGTCTTGGCCATCGACCCGCTCGAGCAGCAGAAGGGCGCTCCCGCGGGCCGCATCCTTTCGAGCGGGAAGACGGTCTACCACCTGGACAAGATCGTCTCCGGCAAGGAGGGGCGGTTGCAGGTCATGCTCCTGGACCAGACCGTGTTCACCCTCGGCCCGAACACGGAGATGACGCTCGACGAGTTCGTCTACGACCCCTTCACCGACTCCGGCAAGATCACGGCCAACGTGACCAAGGGCGTGTTCCGCTTCGTCACGGGCAAGGTCGCGCGGAAAGACCCCGAGAACATGAAGATCAAGATGCCCGTCGGCACGATGGGGATCCGGGGCACGATCGGCGGCGGATGGACGAACGGGCAGCAGGCGGTGGCGGCTTTCTACGGCCCGGGCGCGAACAATGACACGGGGGACAAGCCCGCGGGGGTCTACCTCCAGAGCATCCCGACGATCCCCGGGGCCCCGCCGGCGCAGACCGACCTCAACCAGCCGAACACCGGCTCCCTCATCAGCGGGCTCGGCGCGACGCCCACGCAGCCCTTCGACCTGAAGGAGCTCGGGAAGATCATCGCGAGCGTCAAGGCCGAGGAGGGCGTGAAGCAGGACGAGGGGGGGGCGGACTCCGAGCCGAGCCTGGACACCACTCCCGAGCCGTCGGAAGGCTCCGAGGGCGGCGGTTCCACTCCCCCGGGCGGCGACACCGGCGGGTCCGTCACCGAGGACGCGGGCGCGGGAACGGCCGACTCGCTCGCGAGCCTCGAGGATACGGGCAGCATCGGCGAGGTGGCGACGGACGCGGACCAGACCGTGACCCAGCTGTCCCAGACCGCGGGCGGCATCCTGGACGGGATCGCCCAATGGGACCAGTTGAACAACAACCTCTCCGGCGGGACAGGGTACTTCTCCGGAAACGGCACCTACACATGCTCTGGAGGCGTCTGCGACGGACAGTTCCTGGTCGCCGCCCCAGTCGGCGGCGGCGGCAGCGGGAACCTTTCCTATACCATGGGCATCTGCTTCCTGACCAAGACCTACGGCGGCGGCTCCATCTCGTTCACGGACGGGCCCCTCGTCGAGACCTGGACAGACATCACATCGGGCCAGGCGTTCCCCATGTCCGGGGATGGGGTCCTGACGCTCGGCAGCGGGACAAGCCATTCGAACTCGGCATTCGACGGCACGACGCTGACCATCATCAACTCAGGCGGAGTGCAGGCCACGGGCCTGGGCTTGAACCTCCAGTACGGCGGGAGCGGCGGAGAGACGGCCACCGGCTCCGGGACCGCGACGTTCATCCAGGGACAGCTTCCCCCCGGCTGAAGCGGGATCGGGGACTTCTTTCTCGAACGGTCCGACCCATGCCCCTAGAATTTTTCATCATTTCATCGTGACCTGCCTACAGAAGACTTTTGCCCTGATCCTGACGGCTGTAAGGAGGACGAAAAAGACTCCACAGGGACCTTCCCGGGACAGCGCCTGCCCATACAAACAAGTACGAGCGGACCCCCGCCTAAGTTCCATTGAACTTTTAATGCGGTCTAGCGGATCTCCTGGCCGGGAAGGGCTAGTCCGCCGTACTCCGTGACGGCCAAGGTCCCGAGCTTCTTCTCCATGAGCGTCTTCACCAGCTTGGAGTGCTGCTGGTAGTCCACCCGCACCCAAGCGACCTGCTCGCCCAGGCTCTCGTTGACCTTGACCGCCTTGACCCACTCCGTGGTCTTGTCGTACGCGGAGCGGACCCAGCCCATGTACTCCTTGGACTCGCGGCGGTCCGCGGGCACAGCCTCCTCCACCTTGGCGAAAGGCTTGCCCGTGAGGCCGAACTCCTCGACGAGCTTCCGGTCGTCCTCGTGGAGCCTGGCGGTCTGGGCGCGCCACGCGGCGGCCGACCTTTCCACGACCTTGGCCGCGGCGGTCTTCGCCGCGTCGAGCCTCTGCACCCGTTCCGGCACAGGCACAAGGTAGTAGTGCAGGGCCTGCAGGATGGGCGTGACCCGGGGATCATCCGCCTTGAAGTCCTTGGCGGGCTCCACGATGGAGCGCCAGACCGAGGCGTAGTAGTCCCTCTCCTTCCGGGAAGCCTCGATCTTCCTGACGGCCCCGTTCGAGAGGCTCGTGCGGTAGGACTCATAGAGCCCGTCGAGCTCTTTATCCGCCCGGATGATCTTGTCGGCCCAGGCCTTGGCTTCCTCGTAGAGCGTCCGGCTCTCAGCGCCGAGGTCCGCCACCACGAAGTCCGCGGGCACGGCCTTGGTCTCGCCCACGGGCGGGACTTCCAGACCGACCGCCGGGACGCACAGCGCCAGCGCGAGGATATTAATCATGCACACCTCCCGGCATCTTGACGTTGTCGAGCTTCAAGGGCTTGGGCTTGTGCGCGTCCGGGATGGAGTCCTTGAGGTTCTCCACCAGGGTCACGTCCTCGCCCCGGCCCGTGTCGTCCATCTTGCGCACGGACTTGGCGCACTTGTTCTTCTCGTCGTAGACGAAGTCGGTCTCCCCGCGCACGAGGATGCCCTCGACCTCGCCGGTCACCGTGTTGATGACCGCGCTTCCGGAGTTGCCTCCGTAGGTATCGAGGTTGCCGACCAGATAGCCTCCTTCGTCGTTCTTGCGGATGGACGCTCCCCCGGAGATCTTGGTGGGGAGCCCCACCGGATGGCCGATCACGGTCAAAGGAGCCCCGACCGGCGGCTTCCCGGTTCGGCGGATGCGCAAAGGCGTGCGGCCTTTCGGGGCCCGGTCCAGCTTGACCAGGGCGTAGTCCACCCCGGCCCGCTCCAGCTTGCGGTCCACGAGCGATGCGCAGGAATAGACGTCGTCTGAAGGCACGCTCCCCGGAGGCTGGCCCTCCTTGCCCGCGCGGAACCCGAACACGAACTTGATGGAGCCCTTGCAGTGCTCATCGCTCTTGACGCAGTGCCCGGCCGTCATGACCAGGTCCTCCGCGACCAAGGAGCCCGAGCAGAAGGCCCCCGTGTTCTGCCCGAGATAGGGCTCGCCCGGACAGAGGTCCACGAACTCTCCCCACGGGTTGCCCGGAGTCTTCACCCCGGCCTGCTTGAAAGGCGAGGTCTTGAGCGCGGCGGTCTTCTTCTCCTCGTCGACCGTCACGTCGCCGGAGTCGAAGAGCGCCACGGTGGAGTCGGCCCAGCCGCGGATGCGGGAACTGCGGACCTGGTGCGGCTCGCGTCTATCATCCGGGCCGTAGATGGCTTCGTGGCGGAATTCCTGGGACTGCGCCATGACGGCTGCCAACAGAAGGAGAAGTCTCATAGGTTCACCTCGTGCACTCCCGAGGTCAGGATACCGGACTCGGCAAGAGGGCACCAGTGTCGTAAGGAGAGCGGCGGATTGGGTCGCGCGGCCTATGGATTCGCTAGGACCCGGTTGGGGATTGATAGAATACGCGGGTGATCCGGCGAAAGACCGCGGCATTGCTGCTCGGAGCGCTCGCCGCCTTCGTCCTCCTCGAGGCCGGCATCCGGGCGGCCGGGCTGGCATTCTCCGCGCTGCAGGATGTCCGGAACAGGACCTCCGGCGCGGCGGGCGGAGCCTACCGCATCCTCTGCCTGGGGGACTCCATGACGGCCGGGACCTACCCCAAGATGCTCGAGGAGATGCTCAACGACAGGATGCCGGGCAGGCGGTTCGCGGTCATCGACAAGGCGCAGCCGGCGACCCTGTCGCATTTCGTGCTCGCGAACATAAAGCGGAACCTCGACGAATACCGGCCGCATATGGTCGTGGTGATGATGGGCTCCAACGACGCGAATCCGTGGATGACCTACGGAGGCCTCCCGGCGGAGGAGAGCGCGCGGCTCAAGACGGTCGCGCTCGCGAGGGCCCTGCTGCGGCTTTCGGCCGACAAGCGCCGTGCCGCCAGGCTCCGCGCGGCCTTCGCGGGGATCGAACGCGAGGGGGCTCCGATATGCTCCGGGCATGGGTCCGCCGCGCTGGCGGACTGTCTTCAGGATCACGGGCGCGCCACCCGGGCCGAGAAGGTGCTGCGAGACGCCCTGCGCGCGTCTCCCCGCGACGTCCCGGCTCTGCTCAGCCTGGGCGATCTGAGCCTGCGTCAAGAAAGGTATTCCGAGGCTTCCGCCGCGTTCCGGCGGGCGCTGGCCCTCGCGCCGCAGGATGCGCGGGCCCACGCCGGGCTGGGGAGGGTCTTCGAAGCCCGCGGGGAGTTTGCTTCCGCGGAACGATCCTACAAGAAGGCTTTGGCGCTCGATGCCCGCAGCCAGGACATCCTCGCCGACCTGGCGAGATTCTACAGAGCCCGCGGGCTCCGCTCTCAGGTGGACGCGCTGCGGGCGAGGACCCCGGAGACCGATCCGCGCGATACCCGCCTGGCCCGGGAGTTCTGCGCCCAGTCGCGATGGGACGAAGCCGAGGCCATGTTCGGGAAGGCTCTGCGCCTCGATCCGCGGTCCGTCCCCGCCCATGTCCGGCTCAGCGACTGCTACGCCATGCAGGGGAGATACCCCGAGGCGGAGGACAGCCTCTTGAGCGCCATGACGCTCTTACCGGGCGATATCTCGGTCCTCCTCATGCTGGCGCAATTGCAGCTCGAAGAAGGCCGGATCCGGGACGCCAAGGAGTCCCTCCGGGCCGTCTTGGGGATGGACCCCGACGATCCGGAGGCCTATTCCAGCCTGGCCGAATGCCGCGTCCGCGAAGGGGAGTTCGCGCAAGCGGAGGCGGCGTTCAAAAAGGCGATCGAACTCGATCCCAGGGACACCCATCGCCATCTCCGCCTCGGCGATTTCCTCGATAACACACTGGGAGATCCCCGTCGCGCGGTCGCCGCATACCAAGCCGCGCTGAGGCTCTCGCCGGAATCGCGGCAGGCCTGCTCCCGCTTGGGGGTCCTATACGGGAAGATGCGCAAGCCGGAGCTCTCCGAACAGATGTTCCGGAAGGCCCTCCGCATCGACCCCGGCGACGCGATCTCCCGCATGCGGCTGGCGGAACTGCTCATGCGTCAAGGGAAGTACGACCAAGCGGCGGAGGCCGGAAGTCCGGCGCCGAAGGGGAACGCGCCCGCCACCGGCCGGAACTATCGCTCCCTGCGGGACGCTGTCCTGGGACGCGGGATGAAGTTCGTCTGTGTCCAGTACCCCATGCGCAGCCTCCGCTCCCTGGAAGAGCTCTTCGACGACAAGTCCGGCATCGTCTTCGTAGACAATGAGAGGTCGTTCCAAGAGGCGGTCCGGCGCTCGGGCTACTGGGACTACTTCATAGACGCCTTCGCCGGCGACTTCGGCCACTGCACGCCTAAAGGCTACCGCATGATCGCGCAGAACATCACGGACGCGATCTTAAGGACGATCGAATAGCATGAAGACAAAGAGAATCTGCACCCGCTGCGTTCTGCCGGAGAGCCCTCCGGACATACGGCTCGACGCGGCCGGCCTCTGCAGCGTGTGCGCTGCGAAGGGCGGGGCCGAGGACGCGCAGAGCCCCGCTCCGCTGCTCGAAAGCGACTTCGTCAAGCTGCTGCGCAAGAGCCGCGGCAAAGGCGAGTACGACTGCCTGGTCATGGCCAGCGGAGGCAAGGACAGCACCGCCGCGCTCTATCTCATGGCGCGCCGCTACAAGGCCTCCGTCCTCGCGTTCACCTTCGACCACGGATTCGAATCCGAAGAAGCCCTCGCCAACGTCCGCCGAGCCGTAGCCGCGCTGGGAGTGGACTCCCTCTATTTCCGCAGCGCCCACATGCGGCCGCTCTTCGCCAAGGTCGTGTCCACGGGCTCGAAAGCCGTGATCTGCCACATCTGCTCCATCTGGTACATGGGCCTGGCCTTGCGCACCGCGGAGCGCTTCGGCATCCCGGTCCTCATCGCGGGCTGGACCCGGGCGCAGTCCGCGCGCGGCCGCGGCCTCGACGGCCCGGAGTTCGCCTCCATGTCGCGGGCCACCCGGGATTTCCTCGCTCTGCACGCGCGCGGCGATCCCAGGTACAAGGACCTGCCGGGCAGCATGGAGGAGGTGCTCTCCCGCGCCGCCAAACGGCACCCGTGCGCGATCCTCTCCCCCCACTGGTTCCTGCCCGGGGACAGCTCCTCGTACATCCCCTTGATCGAGAAGGAACTCGGCTGGAGGCGGATCGAGCGCAGCTACCCGGCGCAGAGCACCAACTGCGCGCTGAATTTCCTTTCCGTGGACCGCTGCCTGAGGGACTACGGATACACCCATTATCACGTGGAGATGAGCAAGCTGATCCGCGAGGGCCTGATGACGCGCGAGGAAGCCTTGCGCCTGTTGGAGCCGGATTACAGCCCCGAGCTCCTGCAAAGGATACTGCGGGACCTGCAGGCCCCTCTAGACGGGCCTGTCCACGACTAGGTCCTCGAGCACGAGACAGTCCATCCGGCTCCTCTGGAACGAATCCAGCGCGTCGCGGGGACTGCAGACGATGGGCTCGTCGCTCAGGTTGAAGGAGGTGTTCAGGAGCATCGGGACCCCGGTCAGCTTGTCGAACTCCTCGATGAGACGCCGGAAAGCGGGATTGGCCTTCGCGCTCACGGTCTGCACCCTGGCCGTACCGTCCACATGGGTCACCGCCGGGATGACGGCCCTCTTCTCCGCGCGCACCCGCGCGGCCAGGAGCATGAACGGGGAGAAGCCCTTGGCCTCGAAGTAGTCCGCCGCCCTCTCCTCCAGCACCGCCGGCGCATACGGTCTGAAGGACTCCCTCTTCTTCACCTTAGCGTTCAAGAGGTCCTTCATGTCCGGCTTGCGCGGGTCGGCCAGGATGGAGCGGCCGCCGAGGGCGCGGGGGCCGAACTCCATGCGTCCCTGGAACCAGCCTACGATCTCCCCTTGGGAAAGCCTCCCGGCCACCTGCCTCGCCAGCTCGGGCGCGGACAGGCGCTTGAAGCTCAAGCCGCTTGCGAGCACGGCGCGCTCCGCCTCTTTCGACGAATAGGCGGGGCCCAGGTACGCGTGCTCCAGGCTCCGCGTCCTCTGCTTGCCCAGCACCGAGTGCCAGACGTAGGCTGCGGCGCCCAAAGCGCCCCCTCCGTCGCCCGCGCAAGGCTGGATGAAGACTTCCCGGAAAGGGGTCTTCTCGAAGACGGCGCTGTTGGCCACGCAGTTGAGGAACACGCCGCCGGCCAGGCAGAGGTTGTCGGCGCGCGTCTCCTCGTGGAGGCGCCTGGCCATGGCCACAAGCACCTCCTCGGTGAAGGCCTGCAGGCTGGCCGCGATGTCGTGGTGCCGCTCCGTGAGCTCGGTCCCCGGAGCCCGCTCCGGCCCGAACTCCTCCACGAACCTCCGGCTGTACATCCTGGAGTCCTTGTGGAACGCGAAGTAGGCCGGGTCCATCCTGAAGCTGCCGTCCGGCTTGACCGCGGCCAGCCTGCGGAACTTGTCGAGATACGCGGGCTTGCCGTAGCTGGCCAGGCCCATCACCTTGCCTTCCCCGCGGAGCGCTTCGAATCCGAGGTACGTGGTCACGGCGGTGTAAAGCAGGCCCAAGGAGTCCGGGAAGCGGAGTTCCTTAAGCATGCGGATGCCGCGCCCTTTGCCCATGCCGCAGGCCGTGGTGGCCCACTCCCCCACCCCGTCCGCGGTCAGGATGGCCGCCTCCTCGAACGGGGAGACCAGGAAGGCGCTGGCCGCGTGGGAGAGGTGATGCTTGATGAAGAACGGCGTACCCTCGAACGAGAGCTCTTCCTTGAACTTGAGCGGAAGGGCCAGCCTCTCGTCGAGCCAGGCAGGCATGGCCTCCAGGAAGCTCGCCAAGGAAGCGGGATAGGCGCGCATGTGGCTGAGGATGACGCGGCTGAATTTGAGATAAGGCTTCTCGTAGAAGACGATATGGTCAATGTCCAGGGTGCTCAAGCCCCTCGCCTGCAGGCAGTAGTTGATGGCGCGGATCGGGAAAGCCGGGTCGTTCTTGATCCTGCTGAACCGCTCCTCCTGGGCAGCGGCCGCGATCTCCCCATCCTGGAGGAGGCAGGCCGCCGCGTCGTGGTAGTGGCAAGAGATTCCCAGGATGTTGCGGCCGCTAGAGGCCGGCATAGATGAAGGAGACGATGACCGTCGGGCCGAGTTGGTACGCGAAGAACGCCAAAAGCGCGAGGACCAGCAGCAGCGGCAACAGGAACATCAATTTCTCCTTCCGGACCAAGTAGAGGGTCTCTTTGATGATGTGCCAGGTCTTCTTCATGATCCCCTCGCCAGCTCGGACTTATCGGGCTCGTAGCCCTCGCACTTGAGCCAATACGTGTCCGCGGGTCCTTCCCGTCTCTTTTCGAATACAGCGGCCAGGACGCGGGTCAATCCCAAGCCCAGGAAGTAGACGATGAAGAGCCCTGCCGTCATCAGGGCCTTGGCGATATACGCGGCGAAGCGCTTCAGGCGTCCCATGCTACCCGCCCTGCCGGACGCACAGGATGTCGCCGCGGGAGTCTTTCTTGTCCCCGTCGGCGCCGGCGCTGCAGAGCTCGAAGCCCAGGCCTCCCCCCGTCTGCGCATACGCGAAGGGCTGCCCGGAGAACACGTCGATGAGCAGGTCCTTGGAGATCAGCTTCAACGGCAGGTCCGCGAGGCCTCTCGGATACCGGCCCGCGGCCGCGCGATGCCTGGCCAGGGCCGAGCACGCCAGGGCCAGCTGGATCCAGGTCTTGCTCTCCCAATCCTTGCGCAGCATGTCCCCGAACCGGGGCATGGCTACGGCGGCGAGGAGGTACGGCCAGGCCGGGATGGCGGCGTAGATGTCGGACTCCCGGTCGCTGGAGATGGCCTCTTTGGCCTGAGGCCAGGTGGTCGCCGCGGCGAAGCCGCCCAGGGACTTGAGGACGACGCTCGCGTTGGCCTCGAAGAAACCCATGGAGATGAGGAGCCTGTAGAAGACGTACTCCACCCAGCCTGGGCGCCGGGCGTTCGAGTCGAAGGAGAGCCCCCCGGTTTCCTGGTATTTGGAGAACGTTACGTCCTTGAAAAATCGCGTCGAGTCCCAATGCGCGGCGAGCTCGGCGCGAAGCCCGTCTGCCGCGAGATTCGTGCCGAGAGCGGCCTCGAGCCGGCCCGCCAGATCCGCGGGGAGGGTCTGCTTCGGGTCGTTGAGCATGATGGTCAACGCCGCCCTGACGGCCTGATTGCGCAGGCCGAGCGAGATCATCTTCGAGATGAGCCAGTTGTCCGGAGCCATGGTGTCCGCGAAATCGAGGTGAGAACGCACATAGTTCCAGGCTTTCGCAGGCGCTCCGGTGAACGCGCTGGACACGGCGCACAGCCTCAGGACGGAGCCCAATTTGATGAGGTCCGCGTATTTGGGGACGGGGGAGCCCCAGGGGTTCTTGCTGGCCGCGACCCAATCCACCTTGGCGTACGCCGGGAACCTGCGCAGCTTCGGGAGGATGTGCTTGGCGAGGACTGGCTCGAAGCGCTTCACGAAGGGAAGCTCTTCCTCGAGGATCTTCTTCGTCCACGGCTGCAGCTTTTCCCCTGGGTGCAGCTTGCCGCCGTAGAAGTTCTCCTTGTCGAAGTCCGCCAGGAGCGGCTCCAGCACGGGCTGCCCGTAATCGCCTTCCGGCAGGTCCCTCTGGAACTCGGCGAGGCTCACCGGAAGGCCCTTGGCCTCGAACTCCTCCTTGAGGGCTGCGAACCTGCGGTTCCAAAGAGCGTTCGAAAGCGCGACCGATGCGGCGAAGGCGAGCAGGGCCGCTCCGAAGCAGAGGACCGGCAGCTTAAGACCCGTCGGTTGGCTTTGGATGCCGAAAGCGGCCCGCAGGCGGGGCCTGAGGCCCATGGCGAAGACGGCTCCGACCGCGAGCGCCAACGAGCCCAATAGGGCGGTGTAGGTGGCGGGGTTGGAGGCTGCCTGCGGGAATATCATGATCAGCGTGAGCCCGAAGAACAAGAGGATCAGCCACAGCGCGAGGCCCAAAACGACGAGCAGGATATCCGTGGGGAAACGACGGCTGGTCAGATATTCTTTGAGCATGCGGTAGTCTACCCATAGCGAATCCCATATTCAAGGGACTGGATTTGCCATCCCTCATGATTTCTGGCATGATGCCTTCGGGCATGACGCCGCTGACCTACCTCATCCTCGGCCAAGGCCTGCTTCAACTCGCCGTATGCGGCCTCCTGGCTTGGCGCATCTTCCGGGACCGCAGGCTTCCCCCTCCGAAAAGGCCCCCCAAGGTGTCTGTCGTGGTCCCCTGCAAGGGGAACATAGACACCCGCAATATCAGCCGCATGCTCCAGCAGGATTATAAAGGAGCCGTCGAGTTCCTCTTCGTCTCCCCATCCGAGCAAGACCCCGCGTTCCGCTCCATCCGGGCGTTCCTCGCGGAAGGCGAGGAGACCCGGGCCAGGATGCTCTCCTCGGGAGCGGTCCCGAAGCGCTGCGGGGAGGCCATGCTCAACTGCATCCACGGGGCCGAGAACGCCTCGCAGGACAGCGAGGTACTCGTCTACACGGACGCGGACCTGCGCGTCCCGCCGGATTGGGTCTCGCGCCTGATCCAGGCCCTGGAGGAGCCCGGAGTCGGGGTCGCCAGCGCCTTCATGACGAACACCCCGGAGCCGGGAAGCCCCTGGTCCTACTTCCGGACTCTCTGGTGCGGGCTGATGTCCCCCCTCTTCAACCTGAGGCCCGGGGTCTACGGCCATTCCTACGCCATCCGGAGAGCCGACTTCCAAGCCTGGGACATCGCAGGGCTCTGGAGCCGGGTCATCACCACGGACGCACCTATGACGCCCGTGGTCAAGGCGCACGGGAAGACCATACGCTACGCGCCTTTGGCGGCTCCGGCGCACGCGGGCCCCTGCGACGCGGAGTCGTTCTTCCGGGTATTCGGCAAGTGGGCGTTCTACGTGAAGCTCTACGCCTGGCCGGATTGGCTGGTTTCCCTGGCTGCCGTGTCCGGCAAGCTGGCGCTCTACGTCCTGGCGGCCTTCTCCCAGCACCCCGCCTTGAACCTGGGAGCCCTCTGCCTCGGGGATATGTTCTATGGGCTGTGCTGCCTGCGGGGGATTTCCTGCGCCCTCCTCACCCCGCTGCTGTGGCCCCTCTATCTGACGAGCCTGCTCTCCGCCGTGGGCAGGAAGGACATCCTCTGGGGCGGATACGCGTACCGCATCCGCGGCCCGTTCGACATCGAGGTCCTCAGAACTTGAAGGTGGCTCCCAGGTTGTAGTAGTTCTGGTCCGCCGCGCCCTCGGTCCGGTACTTCTCGAAGGAAGCGGTGGCAACCACCTTCCAGACCTCCACGTCCGCGCCCGCTCCGTAGTTATGGGAGTGCGCCTGCAGGCGATAGGTGGTGTGCGTGTAGGTGACGAAGGGAGTCACGACCGGCAGGACCGACGTCTCGAGCTTGGCGTAGGTGTTGAACTCAGGGAAGCCCATGATGGTGGAGCCGGCTCCGGCCGCCCGGACGATCTGCCTCGTGACGGCGTTCGCATTGCCGAGGTCCCGGTTGTAGTAAGACTTGGTGCACTCCACGCTCAGGACATTGTAGAAGGCTGAAAGAGCGACATTGGCGCTCGCGTCCGTCTGCGTGGCCTCCAAGGTCCCTGACCTGGCGGGTAGATACCGCCACTGCAGGGGGGCGATCCTTCGCCATCCTCCGGGGAATTCATAGACATCCTTATGGAACGTGCGCAGCACTCCGGCTCCCAGGGTCACGCGGCCCAAGCCCTTGCCTGAATCCTTGTCCCCTCCCAAGCCGATGGAGAAGGAGACGTCCATGCCAGCGGACTTGGTGCTGTACCCCGTCTTCTTCGGCGCCATGCCCGCCGTAAGCCCGAGGCCCAACGGCCCTTTATCGTAGCCCAAGCGGGTGGAGATCGAGTGCCAGGTGCCCTCGGAGGTGTCCGAGTTGTAGTAGCTGTAGGAAGGCTTCACATGGAAGTCGCTCCCGAGATCCACGAACACGGTCCCTCCGTGATAGCGGCCGCTGCCCAGGGTCTCGGTGTAGCCCGCGTCCACGAAAAAAGCCCACGCTCGCGCGGGGACCAACGCAAAGCAGGAAGCAAGCAGTATTCTCCTCATCCGTTCTCCTTAGCGTACGCCGGATCGATGCGGGAGAGCACCTCCATGGCGGAAGTCACCCGCTTCTCCGGGTCCGGCTCCAGCGCCAGGGAAAGAGCCGCGTCGAACGACGCCGGAAGCCCCTCGACCAGTTGGGAAGCCGGGACATAGTCCTTCGCCAGCTTGGCCTTGCGCACAGCCTCTCCCAGCCCGGTGAAAGGGAGCCTCCCGGTCGTCAGCTCGTAGAGGCAGACTCCGAAGGCGTAGACATCCGAGGCCGCGGCCACCTGCCGTTCGTCCTGTTCCGGGGCCATATAGGCCGGCGTCCCGACCACGGTGTTGGTCCTGGCCAGCCGGTCCAGACAGTCCTTGGCCTCGCGAGCCAGGCCGAAATCCATGACCTTCACCTGCCCGTCCTTGGACAGCATGACGTTCGACGGCTTGAGGTCCCGGTGCACGACGCCCTTCGCGTGCGCGTAGTCCAGCGCCGCGGCCACCCCCCGGGCCACGTGCATGGCCTCGGGCAGGGGCAGGCGGGTGCGCGACCTGAGCACCTCGCTCGCGGTCTTCCCGTCCACGAACTCCAGGATGAGGTAGACCTCGTCCTTGTCCTCGATCACGGCGAAGATGTCCGCGATGTTGCGGTGGTGCAGGGCGGCCACCGCGCGCGCCTCGCGCAGGAAGCGGCGCTTCTCGCTCATCACGGTGCGGATCTCCTCGCGCATGCGCTTGACCGCCACGAGGCGGTCGAGAGCCTTGTCCATGGCCGCGTAGACCACGCCCATGCCCCCGGACCCCAGGACGCGCCTGAGCTCGTACTTCCCGCCGATGAGGCGGCCCTCGTCCTTCTTTTCGGACAGCATGAAGTCCAGGACCCGGGGAGAGCGTCCCAGGAACTTCTCCAGAGAATGGCGGAACTCGTCCTTCCAGCCCGGCGACGTAAGGAGCCCCAGCCACAGGAGTCCGCCGCCCAGCACGCATGCCAAGGTGATGGCGGACAGGCGCCCGAGCCTGCCGGAAGCCTCCCCTCCGGCGGGAAGCTCGCGCAGCCTGGGCGTGCCTTCCATGCCCGCGAGGAGCCTGGCGAGTTCGCCGTCGGCCAGAGCCGCGGCCTGCGCGGCCAGCTCCCGGTACCGGGGGTCGAGCTCCGCGGCGCGCCTGAGGTTCGCCAGCACGGCGAGGTGGTTGCCGCCCATCGCGTCCAAGGCCCAGGCCTTGTTCAGGTAGGCCCGCGCGCTCACCGGGTCGTACTCGAGGGCCTTGTCCGAGTCCTGGAGCGCCTCCTTGTGCTTGCCGAGCATGTTGTGGATATAGGCCCTGGCCGAGTAGAGCTTGGCATCCTTGGGGAAGACATCGACGGCCTTGTTCGCGGCCTCGAGCGCATCGGACATGCGTTGGGCCCTGAGCAAGGCGAGCAGATTGGCCCAGTGCGCGGTCCGGTCATCCGGGGCGGTCTTGAGAGCCTCCCTTCCGGCCTTGACAGCCTGATCGGTCCGGCCCGCCGCCATATGAGCCTCCATCTCCCCGATCTGCCTGGCCGCGCGGCCCGTCGGATTCAAGGATGCGCGCAGGGACTCCGGGGCTACGGGGCTCTCGCGGCCCTTGACCCGGTTCGTGAAGACGGCGTGGCCCTCCATCTTGGGCTGCTTCTGCCCCTTCATCGAGTTCTCGGTGGGAGCGTCGCGCCCCTGCGTCAGCCGCAGGATGGCGTTGGCTTCCGGGTTCTGCGGGTCTCCGGCCACGGAACGCTCCGCGTTCTCCCGCGCGCCCTTGAAGTCGTTCGTGTGGAACTGCGCCTGCGCCAGGGTGGAGCGGATGATGGGATCCGAGGGGTCAAGCATCGTCGCGATCTTGGCCTCGCGCAGACCGCCCTGGTAGTCGCCGATATTGATGAGGCCCTGGGCGTAGGCTGCGCGCAGGCCGGCGTGATTCGGGAAGGCTCTGGAAAGAGCGCCCGCGGCCGTCATGCGCTGGCTGTTGCTCCAGGAGCGGTCGCCGAAAGGCTGCCTGCCCATGCGGCCGCCGTGGATGCCTCCTCGATGATTGAACCCTAAATGTTTGTCCATGAAGTTTCGGCCGTGCGGATGGTTCGCCAAATTATGGGAATGGTGGCGTAGGCCATTGGCATCGCCGTGGTGCACCGACCGTCTAACGCCGTCCATCGACTGCTTCGGAGAAGGCTTGCCGCCCTGAGTGCCGGTCTGCGTACCGGTCTGCGCGCCGGTCTGCGTACCAGAACCCGTACTCGGTTGGACGACGGGCGCTGAAAGCAGGAGCACCGCGCAAAGGAGAGCGGAACGCATCCTCATAACGCCTCCAAAAGACACTCGATCTCTTCTTCCGTGTTGTAGAAATGCGGAGAAACGCGGATCCAGGGCTTGCCTGAAGGGAACTCCCTCAAAGACACGACGACGCCTTTCCGCTCCAGCCTCTTATGCAGGGCCTTCATGTCCTCATCCCCGCGCCGGAACGAGGTGATGCAGCCATTCTCCCCCCGCCAGGCGAGCTCGCAGCCCTTGCGCTCCAGCCCCTCCACAAGGAAGCGGCGGAGCTCGCGGAGCCTCTTCGCGACATTCCCCGGCCCCTGCTCCAGCAGCAGGGACAAGGACGCCTCCAGGCCGAAGATGCCGAGGATGTTCGGCGAGCCCGGCTCGTAGCGGCGGGCCGAATCCGGGAACTCCAGCCGCACCTTCGCGTAATCGTCCAGGTCCCGCACCGAACGCCAGCCCAGCACCGCGGGAAAGAGCGAATCCTGCAGCGCGCGCCTGACGTACAGGACGGCGATCCCTTCCGGCCCCAAAAGCCACTTGTGCGCGTCCGCCGCCAGGAAGTCCACGTGGCGCAGCGGGCACGGGAGCGCCCCCAGGGTCTGTATCGCGTCCAAGCAGAACAAGACGCCGCGCTCCCGGAGCCGGCGGCCGACCGAGTCGATGTCCAGCACGGCCCCGGTGACATAGTGAGCGCTCGACAACGACACGAGCCGGGTGCCCGCATCGAGCCGGGCTTCCACGTCTTCGACGCTCAGGCTGCCGTCCGGTCTGGCGGGGATGGAGTTCACCCGCACGCCCCTGCGCTCTAAAGCCAGCCAGGGATAGGTGTTGGCCGGGAAATCTCCCTCCGCGATGACCACGCTCTGGCCCGGCTTCCAATCCAGGCCTTGGGCCACGAGGCTCAACCCCATGGAGGTGCATGACGTGAAAGCGACCTCTTCCGGCGACGCTCCCAGCAGTTCGGCGGCCAGACCACGGGCCCCGGAGACCCGGCCCTCGGTCAGAACGCTGAACTGCCCCTTGAGAGACGCTTCTTCCGCGTAGGCCGAGATAGCCCGGACCACGCGGGAAGGAAGCGGAGCCACCGCGGCATGGGCCAGGTAGGCTTTCTCCCGGGTGACCGGGAACTCCGCCGGACTCACGCCTTGCCCCATCGGCGATACCACTCGATCGCCTCCCGGAGGCCGTCCTCCAGACATACTATAGGCCGCCAGGCGAGCAAATCAAGGGCCCTCCTGCAGTCCAAAATCTTGACGACCTGGCGCTCCTTCCGAACTCCGCGGAACACGGGCTCGCGCTCCTTGCCGTCGAACATGCGGCTCGCGAGCACGGCCAGCTCCCGGGTGGTCATGGGCCGGTCCGTCCCGAAGTTGATCGCCTGTCCGGACACGAAGTCCAGGCGCTCGGCGCAGGCGAGGTACGCGGCCGCCATATCCCCCACGTGCAGGTAGGTCAGCTTCGTGGTCCCGTCGTCCCGCTCCCCGAAATCGTACGGGACGCCCTCCAGCAGGTTCTTGACGGCTCGCGGCACGATGCGGCTGAAGTTCGTATCCCCTGGCCCGTACGTATTGATGAACCTGCAGGCGGCCGTCTTCAGGCCGTACGTCCTCGCGTAGCAGCGCACCGCGATGTCCGCTGCCACTTTCGACGGCGAGTAGAGGTTCGCCGCGGCCTCCGGAGCGTCCTCCTCGGGGATAGCGCGGTCCTCGAAGGTCTGCCCGTAGTACGCACCGCTGGAGGCGAACACGATCCCCGGAGGCCGGCTCGCCGTGCGCGCGGCCTCCAGCACCGCGTAGGTGCCCATGGCGTTGTGGCTGAGCGTCTCGAACGGCTCCTCGATGCTCTTAGGCACGATGGGCTGCGCGGCCAGGTGGAACACGGTCTCGATGCCGTGCTCTCGGAGCACTCGGCACACCAGGTCCAAGTCCCTGATATCGCCCTGGATGAACCGGATGCCGCCGCAGAGACCCTTGGAAGCCAGGTACGGGCTGTCCGAGAGCGGCCGCAGGTCCAGCACGGTGACATCCGCCCCGCGCCCGAGGAGCAGCTCGCACAGGTGCGATCCCCCGAACCCCGTCCCGCCCGTCACCAGGGCCTTCATGCGCCGGCTCCGTCGAGGAAGTGGCTCCGGTAGAACCGGACCGTGCGCCTGAGGCCCTCGGCGAAATCCACCTCGGGCACGAAGCCTACGGCCTCGCGGAATTTCCGGCCGCTCACATGCTGCTTGGAGATGACCACGACCCGCAGGTCCGAAGGCCTCTCCGTGCGCCGCACGCGCACGGCCTCAAGCGCTCGGCAGCGCTCGGCGTCGATGCCCCTCTCCAGCTCCGCGGCCGTCCGCAGGAGGGCCTCGAGCATCTCCGGCGTGCCGATGTTGCGCACGCCCTTGAGGTTGAATGTCTCGCCTCGGCAGGCCGGCTCGCTCGCGGCCAGGAGGAAGGCGCGCACGGCGTCGGACACGTAGAGATAGTCGCGCTCATGCCCCAGGGAGTCCGCGTACAGTTCCGGCGCCCGCATCGGCTCGCACCCGTAGAGGCCCTCCAGGGTCCTGGGGACCAGGCGGAACTCGGTGTTGAAGTCGAAGGGCCCGAAGATGTTGCACAGCCGCAGCGTGACCGTGGGGAGTCCGTAGACGTCGTGGTACGTCCTGGAGAACACGTCAGCGGCGAGCTTGGCCGCGTCGTAGACGCCGATCCCCTTGAGCGGCGTGCGCTCCTCGTCGTACTCCTCCCCCCCGGAGTCGCCGTACACCTTGTCCGTGGATGCCAGCAGCACCGCCTCCGGCTCCGCTCCCGAGGCCCGCACGGCCTCGAGCAGGTTCACCCATGCCATGGTATTGGAGCCGATGGTCTCATAGGGGTTGCGCGCGGCCCGCTCGATGACGGTGGCGTACGCGGCGAAATGGAATATGCGTGAGAAACGCCTGGAGGCGATGAGCGCTCGAACGGCCGCGGCGTCGGTCATATCCAGCGTCTCGATCGCGACCCTTCCCCTGAATTTATTGAGCAGGGAGGGCCTCTCCGGCCCGGTCTGGATGTCCAGAGCGGTGACCCTGGCTCCGAGGCCGCACAGGGCCTCGCACACGTGGCCGCCCAGGAACCCGAAGGCCCCCGTGACGAGCGTCTCCTTGCCCTCGTAGCGTTCGCGGGCGGATGTCACTTCTGGGCGCTGGGCAGGAGGTTGGGCGCTCCCGCCGCGGGCCCTGCGACCTGGCCCGCCAGGTCGCGGATGGTGCGCCTGGAATCCTCGGAGATCTGGGGGTCCATCAGGGCCTGAGGCAGACGGGGGAGGATCTCGGGCATGAAATCCTTGCCCATGAACCGGGACACATCATTGTCGTGGGTGGAGAAACGGATGCCCTCATCGAGGAGGGGCTTGGGGGGCTTGAGCTCCAGGCCGTCCGCCAGCATCCTGAGCCCGAGCCGGAGCGCATCCGGATTCCGGATGTACTTCTTGACCCCTTCCCGGAACTCGGGCAGGGCCACGGCGCCCCGCCAGAGGGCGAAGGGGTTCCTGTCCTTGGTGTACTGGTCGATGAGCGCCATGTAGCGGGGCATGTTCTTGCGGCCGAAGTACGCGTTCACTTCCCGCACGAGGGCGTATTTCTTGTAGTAGCCGTGCGTCATGTTGAAGATAGCCTTGTCCTGCCGTATGAGCACATCCCGGTACTTGGCCAACAGCTGCCGCTCCCGCTCCGCCTCGGCCGGATCCAGTCCGGAGACCTGGCTCGCATCGGGTTTGCTCTTCGCCTCCCCGCGATTCTCGGGCACCAGGCCCGCGAGCCCGGCCTCCCCGGGCCGCATCTGCCTGGCCTCCAGCTCCTTCTCGAAGCGCGAGACATAGGCGGCCGGCTGGTCCTTCGGGTCCTCGACCGGCGCCTTGTCCAGGTTGAAGACGTTGTCCGCGGGCGGCGCCTCGGCCGGGCTGGGCCGGTTCACGTGCCGGATGGACAAGATGATGACCCAGAAGAGTATCAGAGGAAAGAGGATATAGAACCAATTGAATCGGGGCTTGGGTCTGCGGGCTTCGTCGGTCATGTGCGCACCTTGAGTTTAACAGGCCCGGTCAAGAGAGTCAAGGAGCCTGCGAGTACTAGACACCGGAAGACGACAGGAAGTTCTCAGGGATAGGAAACGGAGATGACGCGCAGCTCGACGCTCCCGTCCTCGCGTTCCCACAAGACCGTGTCCCCGGCCTTCCGGCCCAAGAGCGCGTCCGCCAGAGGAGAGGCCCAATTGAGCTTGCCCGCGTCCGCGTCCGCCTCATCCTCCCCGACGATCTCGAAACGATAGCGCTTCCCCTGCGCGTCCGAGGCCTCGACCGCGGCGCCGAGCCGCGCATCCTCGAACCCCTTCCCGGAGTGGTCCACGAGCAAGGCTCCCTCGAGCCGCGCCTCGTAGTAGAGCAGGTCGCGATCCACGACCCCCCGCTCGCGGCGCGTCTCCGGGTCGTCCGCCCGCTTGAGCAGGTCCGCGCGCGCCCGCTTGAGCTCGCGGACCCTGCCCTCGAGGAGTTCCAGCCCTCTGCGGGTGACGTAATTCGGACGGCCGCTCACGGGCCTGGCGGGGAGATCGTCGTCCTGCGGAGCGTCGTCCTTGACGAAAGCGCGGCTCATGGCAGCTACTTCGTCGTCATGGTGAACACCCCGTCCCAGTCGCCTTTCGGGGGCTCGTTCAGGTAGTGCCGGGCGCGCTCCAGGTAGATCTGCGTGGGCCCGTCCTCGTGATTGGCGGCGAAGGCTTCCTCGAAGCAGGAGAGCGCCTGCTTCCACTCGCGCTTGCGGAACGCGGCCAAGCCCGCCTCGAATCCGGCCAGGGTCTTCTCCATGTTCGGGAAGCTCTCCTCGTCGTAGTGGTCGAGCCCCTCGTAGATGGCCACGGGCTTGTTCTTGCCCTTCACGCGGATGAGGTCGAGCTCCCGGCAGCGGAACCCCGCGGGAAGCTGCTGGCGCGTGTTATCGCTGAACACCACGGGCGCGCGGTAGAACTTGGTGGTCCCCTCCAGGCGCGAGGCCAGGTTCACGGTGTCTCCGATGACCGTGTAGTCCATGCGCTTGAGCGACCCGATGTTCCCGCTGATGAGCTCTCCCGTGGAGAGGCCCACGCCGATGTGGATCTCCGGGATCCCCATGATGGCCCGCTGCTCGTTCATCTTATTGAGCGCGGCCATCATCTCGTTGGCGGTCCGCACAGCGTTCTCCGCGTCCTGCGGGCCCGGGAACGGCACCCCGAAGACGGCCATGATCGCGTCGCCGATGTACTTGTCCAGGATGCCCTTGTGCTTGAAGATCACATCGATCATGTCCGAGAAGTACGCGTTGAGCATGCTGACCGTGTCCCGGGCGCCCAGGAGCTCCGAGATGGTCGTGAACTTGCGGATGTCGGAGAAGAGCACCGTGGCCACCTGCGCGGTCCCTCCGAGGGCGCTCTCGCCTCCCTCGAGGAGCTTTTCCGCCACCTCCTTGGCCATGTAGCGGGCCATGGTGCTCTTCACCCGCTTCTCCGTGGTGATGTCCTCGATGATGAGCATGTATCCGATGGCCTCGTTCTGGATGTCGATCAGGGGGAGCAGGGTCACGTTCGCCGACACCACGGACCCGTCGGCCAGCGCGACCTCCGTGTCCATGTGGATGTCCACCTGTCCGCTCGCGACGACCTTCTCCAGGCCCTTGTGCAGCCAGGCGTTGGGCTCCCCGGGGAGGAGCTCCGCCACTGTCTTGCCCGCCGCGGCCTCGGGCTCAAGCTTGAGGATGCGCAGGGCGGACGCGTTGGCCTTGATGACCTTGCGCTCGGCGTTGAGCGTCAGGACGCCGTTGGACAGGCTCTTGAGGATGCTCTCGTTGTAGTTGCGCTCGTTCGTCACGGCCTCGAAGAGCTGGGCGTTCTCCAGGGCCACCGCGGCCTGGGCCGAGAACGCGCGCAGGCGCTTGACGTCGCCCTCCCCGAATGGACCGCCCTTCTTATTGAGGACCTGGATGATGCCGAGCTTGCTGCCGTCCTTCTTGACCACCGGCATGCACAGGATCGTCTTGGTCCGGTACCCGGTCTTCTTGTCCACCGCGGGGTTGAAGCGCTTGTCCTCGTACGCCTCCGGGATGTTGATGATCTCCCCGGAGGTGAAGCAGGCGCCCGCGATGCCCGCGGAGGACGGGATGCGGATCTCGCGCGACCCGAGCCCCTCCGCGATGCGCGACCAGAGCTGGTCGGCCTTCTTGTCGTAGACGAAAAGGGTGCTGCGGTCCGCGGAGAGCATCTCCGTGGTCACGCCGATGATCTTGCGCAGGAGCACGTCGAGGTTGAGCTCCGAGGCGATGGAGCTCGTGACCTCCAGAAGCTGGGCCTCCTCCTTGCGCTGCTTCTGCACGGACTCATAGAGCCGCGCGTTCTCCAGGGCGGAGGCGGCCTGCGCGGTGAGGGCCTCGAGCACGGCCAGGTCCTCCTCGGCGAAGGTCCCGACCTTCTTGTTGAGCACCTGCGTGACCCCGATGGCCCTTCCCTTGCGCCGGATGACCGCGCAGAGGATGTCCCGGGTCTTGTAGCCGGTCCGCTTGTCCACCTCCTGGTTAAAGCGCGAGTCCTGGTACGCGTCCGGGATGATCTCGGACTTGGCGTTCGTGAACACGGACCCCGCGATGCCCCGGTTGTTCGGGAAGCGGATCTCGCCGACCGAGTCGCCCTGGGCCACGCGGGAATAGAGCTCGTTCGTCTCGGGATCGTTGAGGAAGAGCGTGCTGCGGTCCGCGTGCAGGGCCTCGGTCACGATGTCCATGAGCCGGGGCAAGAGCACGTCCAACGAGAGCGTGTCCGAGACCTTGTTGTGCACCTCGACCAAGGCCGAGATGCGGTCCAGGAGGTCGCCCATCTTCTTGACGAGCTCCTCGCGGTCCGCGGCCGAGAGCGCGGTCAGGATGCGGTCGATGTCCGACTGGTGGAGCCGGTGTTCGAAGACGCTCTTGACGATGTCGATGCTCTTGAACTCGGCCATCGGGGCCTATTCTATCAACATCTGACTTATCCACAATACTTTCGGACCGAAAGTGCTGGGGATAAGTCTCTTCATCGACGAAGCCTGTCCGCGACCATTCCCATGAGCCCTAAGAGAGCGATGACGTACAAGACCTTCCCGAAAGACTGGGACGCGGTCCTCCCGCCCATGAGCACAGCGTCCCCAACGAGCACGCCGGGCTGCCCTGTGGGGATCCGCGCCTGGATGCGCCCGACGGGATCCACGATGGCCGTGACTCCGGCGTTAACGGCCCGGACCAGGCTTCTTCGGTTCTCCACTGCGCGCAAAGCGGCGAAACGCAAGTGCTGTTCGTGCGAGAGCTTGGAGTCGAACCAGACATCCTCCGTCATGTCCACGAGCAGATCCGCGCCCAGCTTCCCGTACCCGGCCGACAACTCAGGGAGAAGATCTTCGTAGCAGATGAGAGCCCCCAGCCTCACGCCCTCAGGCGTGATGAGCAGACGCTGTTCTCTCCCGGGAGAGAGCCTCCGGCCTCGTCTGAAGAGCTTGCGCAGCAAGGGGAATTGCCGGGAAAGCGGAAGGTATTCCCCGAAGGGGTACAGACGCATCTTATCCGCCGTCCCCAGGAAAGAGCCGGAAGCGTCCGCCAGCACCGCGGTGTTGCGCAAGCGCGGGTCCCGGCTGATGACGCCGAGGAGCCGCGTCACCGGATAGGGAATGTCCGCCTGCACCTGCGCCTTGAAAGGCCTCGGCCCCAGCCAGGGCTCGCCCTCCCAGAATCTCAGCTCCCTCTCATATGAGGTCTCAGGCCAGATCACGAGGTCCACGGGTCCCTGCTTTAAGGCTTCTCCTGTCAGAAGAGACTGCCTTCGGATCCGCTCTTCACGGCCTTGGCCAGGCAGCGGAAGCGCGCCCTGCACTAGGCCGACGCGCACCGTCTTTTCTTCGGACTGGATAAGCTGAACCATGCGAAAACGGCCGTAGCCCTCATTGGCCAAGGCCAAGGCGCCGACGGCCAAGAGCAGGACGGCTCGGCGCGAGAACACAGCCATGTTGGACGCAATCAGCAGGGCCGACAATCCCGCCGTCCCGAAAAGCTCCAGACTCTGGACAGCCGGCAGATGCGCAGCCTGGGTATCGGCCCAATGCATGGGAAGGAGTTTCGGGAACCATGCCTCCAGGGCCAAGGCGGCGCAGAGGGTCGCGATCAATGGCCGGCTCGTCGATCGGAACGCCGCCGCCAGGATCCCGAGCATGAGCCCATGCCATGCCAGGACTCCGAGGTAGGCGGCAGTCCCGGCAAGGACATGCGAGCCCAGGAAGCGCACCGCGGTCCCCCACATCCACGGGACAGCCGCGAGCCAGAGCATGCAGCCGAATATCCAGCCTCCCCGAAAAGCGGTCCTGGGAGTCTTGGACCGGATCGCCCAGAATAAGGGGACCAAGGCCACCCACATCCACCAACCCATGAGTCCGGGCCAGAAGGCGAGCCCGCACAAGGCGCCTCCCATGAGAAGGCTGACGACCTCGAGGAGAGAGAATCTCTCTTCAGGTCTGCATGGAGGCCAGCCCGCCTCCTCAGGGACCGCCTCCACGTCCTGTGGCCCCCTGACGACATAGAGCGTCCCGCCCCACCGCACCCGCCTCATGAACGCGGACCTCAGGAAGTTGAGGAGGTAGAGCCAGGGCATGAACGGTCCGGCCGCGGCGGCGCGCCATGTCGGCACGATCAGGAAGAAATAGGCGGCGTCGAATGCCGCCATGAGCAGCGGAGACCGCAGCCATAGGTAGGCCTTGACGCATAAAGCCGCTCCCGCGGCCAGCCAGACGAACGGAGTATAGAGCCGGCACAAGAGCATCCACCTGTTGAACTGATCGAAGAACTGCCGCATGCCGCAGGTTTCGGCGGACGTGGTCATCGCCTCGGCCACGAACACGGTCCGCAGCCGAGCCCGCCGCAGGGCTTGGTCCACGACCCCGTCCTCATTGAAGGAACGGGCCCAGAGTTGAGGGATGCCCAGAGCCTCCAGGTCCCTCCTGCGCAAGGCCATGGACCCGGCCCATGGGATGGGGAAACGCGAAAGCAGGGGAAGCAGCGCCCCGGAGACCCATAACGAACGGAGCCACGACCAGAGCCCCCCCTGCTCCGGCGCGTACACCAGGGACGCGGTGCTGCAGCCGACCTTCGGATCCGCCAAGGGGCTCGCCAGGCTGCTGATCCAGCACGGCGGGACGCGCACATCCGCGTCCGCGAACAGCAGGACTTCCGTGTCCGCTTTCTCCAGGCCGAAGAGGAGGTCCGCGTTCTTCCCGCTCGAGCGGGAGGGGGTCCTGCCTGAAGCGAGGACCCTCACCCGGCTGTCAGCCATGTTCAAAACTTTGAACGCCGGGTCGCGCTCGGAAGGGACCACGAAGATGTACCTCGTCTTCCCGGGGTAGTCCTGCTCCAGCATGCTGCGGATGTTCTCTTTGAGCCAAGGGCTGGAGCCCTTGACCGGGACGAGCACGGTCACGGCCGGATGGAAGCCGGAACGCTCCTTCTTCTCGCCCAGCCGCCGGCGGAGTCCCGCGGCCGCCGCGAGCTGTGCCGCGCCGACCGCAAGCACGACGAGCCAAAACGTCACCGCGGCGCTACCTCGGCTCTCCCGTCCGACGAGAAGCGGTAGAGGTAGCGGCCCCAGGCGATCTCATGCGTCCATAACGAGTTGAGGAAATTGACCAGGTACGTGAGCTGGAGCAGCGGAGCGCTGAGGGCCGCGTAGACAGGCAGACCCGACCGATACGGCGGATGGAGCCCCTCGAACCGGTCCGGAATCCGGCGCAGAAGCCCGGTGAAAAGGATATAGAGGTTGATCGCGTCGACGCTCCAGAGCACGGCGAAGAGTCCGGGGGAGAAGGGCGGCGTGAGGGACCAGAACATCACGGAAGCCTTGAAGAGGGTCATGAAAAGGCCCATGGTCCAGGCCAGGGGAAGGTAGACCCGGAACATGAGGATCCATTTGTTGAATTGTCCGAGGTAGTCCCGGAACCCGCATTTTTCGGCGGACACGGGCATGGCCTGGCCGCAGAAGCGTACGTTCCGCCAGCCCGCGAGCAGCGCGCTCAACGAGAGGTCCTCCATGACCGAACGCGCCCAGATCTTGGCCACTTCGAGCTCCCGGAAGTCGCTGGCGCGCATGGCGAACGAATGCCCGCAGACGCAGCGCGTGGCCGCCAGGTAAGGCTGGCCGGCCGCCATCCAGACTAGACGCATGAGCCCCCAGAAGCCCTTTCCGCCGGGGATGAGGAGGGCTGCCGAGGTGGCCACGCAGATCCCCGGTTCGGCGAGGGCGGATGTCAGCGAGGACAGCCAATCCCTGCGCACCCGCACGTCGCAATCCGCGAAGACCAGCAGCTCCGCGTCCTTGGCTTCCCTCTCCAAGGCGTAGAGCAGATCCGAGACCTTGCCGCTGCAGCCCACAGGCGCGCGCTCCGAGGCCAGGAGCCTCGCCGGGAGACTCTCCACGAAGAGGAGCTTCTCGATCAACCTGTGCGCCGGATCCTTGGCCGAAGGAGTGACGAAGACGTACTCCCTCTTCCCCGGATAATCCTGCTCCAGGAGCGAGCGGATGTTGCCCTCCAGCCCCTGGACCTCCCCTGCGCACGGGATGAAGACGCTGACGCCGGGGATCCACTCGGCAGGAGCCCGCCGCCAACACCGCCACAAGAACCAAAGGGTGATGACCAGCTGGCCGGCGCCGAGCGCGAGCACGCCCAAAAGAAGGTCGGTTTCCATCCCGCTCACTTTCCCCCGAAGGATCCCCGCACGCTCCCGACCAGTTGGTCCATGTTCAAGTAGTCCCAGCGGCCGCTGCGCCCCAGGAGCCGGATGCCTCGACGGGAAAGGACCGCCTCCATGCGCGCGCGCAGCTTCGGGAGTCCCACGGTCGGGATGGGGTAGGTCCACCGCACGACCCGGCTCTCGACCGCCTCCACATCCCGCTCCGCGCCGAGGATGCCGGCCTTTCTCAGGTCGCGCAGCACCCGGGCCTGCCGCCGGCCGCCCGATAGGCGGCTCGCCGCGCCCTTGAGCGTGATCTCGGCGACCAGGTGCTGCGTCCGCGACCCATGGAACACATGCATCATGTCCGCCCGGTAGAAGAGCTCGGGCCCGGCGAAGAAGAGCCAGTGGCAGTCCGCGAAGCGCTTGAAGCTCCGGCCCCGCTTGAGCGTCACCCCCACGAACTCGGTCGTGTTCCCGACCAGGCCTCGCCGGTCGAGACGGCAGGCGCGCAGGAGTTCCGGCAGGGGGATGGTGGATATGATCCCGCTGAACCGGAACCGGCCCTTGGGAGTGGCGACCTCCCGGTCCCGGATGGAACGCACCGGAGCGTTCAGCACCAGACGGTCCGCGATGGGCTTGGCCAAGGCCTCCGCCACCTTTCCGATGCCGCCTCTGGGGTACAGGAAGCGGGCCTGGACGGTCCGACCGATGGAACGGATCCCGAGCGCGCTCTCCACCACGGTCCGGACCGGGGCCGGCTCGATCTTCCGGCTCACCAGGTCCATGGAGATCTTCTCGAGCGGGGCGTTCCATATCTTGCTGTTGTACGGGACCATGAAATGCCGGGCGATGCCCGAGCCCAGACCGTTGTCGATCCAGTCCCGCAATTGCGCGAAGTCCGTGCGGCCGCTCCCGTGCGCCTCCAGAGTCCCGAGCAGGCATTCCATCCTCTCCTGCAGGGGCAGGTCGCCGATGCCGTTCTCGAAGGGGTAGTCCACCTCGTGGACGCGGCCGTCCGAACCGTGATGCACGACCCTGACCTTGCGGCGGTGCGAGGCGAAGCGCAGCGGGAGAGAACGGAACCAGGAGATGGATCTGCGGTCGTGGCCGTAGATCGCGTGCGGGCCGAGGTCCGCGGGCATGCCGGCCAGGCGCACGGTACGCGCCAGTCCGCCGGGCTCCGGTTCAGCCTCCAGGATTAGGAAGGGTGTCCGGCGGCGCCTGAGCTCGTTGCCCACGAGCAGGCCGCACAGGCCGCCGCCGAGCACGCCGATGGGGAGGGGCATCTTGTAGGGGATGATAGAATAAATGGGACGGATGGGGTCAGGACGGGATAAAAGGAGGGACTTCACCCTCCGGGAGGAAGGGAGGGGCCTCGCCCTCCGGGATCTGCGGCTGTGCCTCTGGAGGCACGGTCTCCGGAGCGCGCCGTTCTTCCTCACGCGGAGAAAGTCCCTGCACTGCTGCGGGGTTCAAGGCTTTCGCCGTCCGCAGGTCCATCTTCTCCTCAAGCAGCGACAGCCTGGCCCTGAGGTCGCTGATTTCTTCCGGATGAGAAGCCGCTGCGAGGGAACCGAGCTTCGTGGTCAAGGCGTCGACCGAGTCCTGCAGATGCTTCATGACCGCGCTCCTTTCCCGCTCCGCGCGCCGGAGCTCTGAGACCTCCTCCCGTATCCCCGCCGAAGACTCGAGGCGGACCGCGGCCCCCTCCAGGGACCGCTGGACCTCGTCGCTCTTCCACGCGCATACGTCGAGTCGCGCTTTAAGCCTGCTCAACTCTTCGTCCCGGCGGACAAAATCGGCCCGTACCGCGCGCAGCTCTTCTTCCAGGCGTTGAGTCTTCTCCAGCAGGCCGCTGAGCACCACGAGTTCGCGCAAGGAGGGCTGTGATGGGAGGGATGCGCTCGGTTGGGCCATAAAGGGGAGCGCCAGATCGGGAACCGACGCGGCTGGGACCCAGCCTCCCTCCTCAGCCTCGGGATGGATCAAGCTGTTCTCGTTGAAATAGGGCAAGGCCTGCAGCTCCTGAGGAGCGAAAGGGCCTTTGACCTGGGCATCTTCCAGGATCCAATACCTTGCGGACATCCTTCGATAAGGATAGGGGAGAACGCGGGGCTTCGCAATATCCTGGGAGTTATGGCCAACTCGTGGATGCGGCCTCAGAAACCCAGGGATTCCAGGCGCCTGAGCCACTCGCCCACGGCCGGGTGCTCCGGCTGCAGCCTTTTGGTCAGCAGCCATTGGTCGCGCGCGCACCCATAATCCCCGCGCTGATAGCACACGACCCCTTTGACATAGGCCCTTTCGGCCGCGCCGGGATCCGCGGCCTTCTCCACGACCGCGGTCGCGACGTCCTTGGGCGCCGCCCGGCGAGCCTGCTTCTCGCGCGGCCTGGAGCGCACCGCGGCAAGGCCGTCCGAGAAATCCATGGCGTCCGAGTACCGCGGCTCGATCCTGATGCGGCCCGCGCGGTCGATATAGCCCCACCGGCCGTCGATCTCGACCGCAGCCAGGCCCTCGGAGAACCCCGACGCCGCCGCGAAGCGCGGCTCGATCACGGTCTTGCCTTCAGGCGAGATGAACCCCCACCGGCCGCCGATCAGGACTCCGGCCAGCCCTTGAGAGAAGCTCATCGCGCCGTCGAACCGCGGCCGGATCGCCCATTTCCCTTCCGGAGTGATGAATCCCCACTTCCCCCCGGCCTGCACGCGCGCCACCCCCTCGGAGAAGCCGAACGCCTCATCGAACTCCGGCCGGATGACCCTCTTGCCGGCGCCGTCCGCATAGCCCCACCTGCCGTTCACACGGACCGGCGCCAAGCCGTAGGAGAATCCGCGGACATCCTCGAATGTCGCCGGAATCACGATCCTGCCGTTCCGGTCGCAGAACCCCCATGCGCGGCCGTTCCGGATGCGGGCCAGTCCCCCGGAAAAGCCCCCCGCGTCTTTGAATCGAGGCTCGATGCGGACCGCTCCGGAAGGATCGATGAAGCCCCACTCGGCTCCCGCGCGCACCCCCGCCAGACCCTCGGAGAACATCCAGACGTATTCGAACTGCGGCGCGACGGCGAACACGCCGGTCCGGTCGATGAATCCCCAGCCTTCTTCGACTTGGACGCTGGCCAGGCCCTCGGAGAACTCCCTGGCGAAGATATACCGGTGCGGGAGGACGGTCCTGCCGGTGCGGTCGATGTAGCCGAACAGGCCGTCCGCAGGCTCCTGGGCCTGGACGCAGCACAGCGGAGCGAGAGCGAGCCAGCCGATGAGCGCCATCCCTCCCATGGTCCCTCTTTCCGAAGTATAAGATGAAAGAGTTTTAAAAACGTGTCGGGTCCGTAAATCTACGGTAGCCCGCGCAGGACCGCGGGTCCCCCGACCGCCAGATAGGATGGACGAGCCGGACACCTGCCCTAGCAGGTGCTGACAAAGCCTTGAAAACGCAGCGGGTCCCCCGGGGTTAAGGCCGCATCGGACCCCCAGGGGCCTGGCGACAAGTCGTGCTCCATATCGCCAGGCCTGTCGTCCGTCGGTGTACCGACGAGGAATTCCATGATTTCGGGACCTGACTGTGCGCCCACAGTTGCACGAAAAGTTATCCCCATTACTTCCGCTCCGACACATCTGTCCGGGGAAATTCTGCTCTCCGGGGCGGACCCAGGCTCGGCGGTGAGCGACGGATGCATCAATCATCGACGGAACGCCCGCCTGGTCGGCTTGCGCCTGAGTCGGACGGCCTCCAACATCTCGAATCCTGGATGCGTTTCCTTCCAATCGGAGTCTTTCAGAGAGATTTGCTCAAGACATGATTCCGGACAGCATCAGATCGAGGCCGCATCTGCGCGGGATATCCGTGTTAAACTCCTCACATTTTCGAAAAAAAGCGACGCAAAACACAGCATTATTCACATCGCCCGGGCGATGTGAAAAGTGCTGGAAATAGAAGGGCTAAAATGTCGGAAACGGAGGCCGGGGCAACTGGAAGCAGCAGCAGCAAACCCATTCCTGGTTTTCCCGGACAGCTCTGCCGCTCCGAAAGTCCTGTGGATAATCCCCGGCTCGATGTCGTTCGGCTGTTAGGAAACTTCGCCCTTTCGCGATAGCGAAAGGACGAAGTCGCAAGCCCGAGCGCCGAGCGATATCGGAAGGCTCGGTGCGGTACGGCACCGTGTCCCTCCGAAAAACGTTGGACACGTGTGCCGGGCCATGGGAGGCGCCGTTCAGGAGGGGTTTATCAGCACCCTGCTAGTTATAGAATTCGCGGGTTACTCCCTTTTGGGGAGCCTATCCGCCTACGACTTACAGGGAGGCGTCCGGCTCGTCCACCCTATCTAGTCGTCAGAGCGCGCGTGCGGGGTCTACGGCTGCGCCCCGCCGGGATGCTGGCGCTTCGAGCGCGGGCCTCCCTTGGGCTCGGGCCCGGAGGCGTTCCCCCGCGCCGCGGCGGGAGGATTGGAGGGTGCTTGTCGGGCCTGAGGCTGCTGGTCCGCTCCCCTGCCGGGATGCTGGCGCTTCGAGCGCGGGCCTCCCCTGGGCTCGGGTCCGGGGACGCTCTGCGGGATCACCGGGACCGCGGCGGGCGGATCCGCTGGCTTTTGCGGGCTCGCCGCAGGAGCGAGAGGCTGGGCGGGGGGCTGCGCCCCGCATCGGGCCTTTTCGCCTTCATCCGCATTGCCGTCGTGGTTGAGGTCGCAGTCCGCGGAGGGGGAAGAGGACTGCGGCTGGCTCTGCGCGCGAGCGACGCCGAGCAGCGGAGCGATCGACAACACGGCTGCAGTCAGATGGACGATCATGATCTGTTTCACCCCGGGTCTCCTGGACTTCCCTGGATAGTATATCACGGCTGAAGTGAAGCGCTCATCCCGGCGCCTGCGGGAGCGCATCGAGCGCTGCGACCGCGGCCAGCATCTCGGCCCCGGAATGGAAGCGCCCCCCCGGCTCCGGAGCCAAGGCCTTGCGGATCACGGCGTCGAACCCGGGGGAAAGGCCCGCGGCCTGGGACGGCGGGACATAGTGCATCTCCCGCTTCTGCGCCAGGAAATTGGGCCCGTTGAAGGGCAGTTTGCCGGTCGCCGCCTCGTACACGCAGACTCCCAGGGAATACAGGTCGGATTCCCTGGACACGGAGCCCAGCTCCTGCTCCGGCGCCATGTACGCCGGCGTACCCCAGGTCTCGGCCCGAGTCGCGCGCGCCGCGGTGACCTTGACCTGGTGCGCCAGACCGAAGTCCATGACCTTGACGATCTTCTCGTTCGTGACCATGATGTTCGAAGACTTGAGGTCCCGGTGGATCACCCTCTGCGTGTGCGCGTAGTCCAGCGCCGCGGCCACGTGCGCCAGGAGGCCTTTGACCGTGCGCAAGGGGAGCTTCCCGAAGTCCTCCACCACCCGGCTCAAGGGGCGTCCGGAGACGTGCTCGAAGACCAGGTAGACCTGCCCCCCCTCATGGACCACTCCGTGGATCTTGACCACGTTCGGATGCTGGAGCGCGGCGACGAGGCGCGCCTCGGAGAGGAACATCTCCAGCTCCTTGGGGCTCTGGCAAAGCTCCTCGCGCATCTTCTTGATCGCGACCTTGCGCTGCAGGGTCACGTCCAGGCCCTCGTAGACCACTCCCATCCCGCCCCGGCCCAGCTCGCGCACGATGCGAAAATTGCCGCCGATGACGGAGTCGCAGGCCAGGGCGGCCGGCGCCGGCAGGCAGGGGGCTGAGACGGCTCCGGGCGGGATCGTGATGGGCGCCGACAGCGCCGCGGCCGCAGAGCCCGGCTGGGACAGGGCCGCCGCGGGGCCCGACCGGGAGACCACCTCGGGGACCATCGTCCTCCGGACGTAGCGCCGGCGCAGCAGCAGGCCCACGGCCAGCAGCAGGACCTGGGCCGCGATGACGATCACGACGCCGCGGTTCATCATCCGCTTCCTTCGGATGGCTTCCGCCGCGGACGAGTAGGCCGCCGCGTCCTCATCCAAGGCCTTGAGCACATCGCCCCGGAACGTCTGGTTCCTCTTGTAGAATTCCTCCAGACCCACGACGCGCGCGATCCCCGCGTTCAGGTCCATGCTCTCTTTGTCGGCGATCAACTTCTTGAAGGCTTCCGTGTGGTCCATCCGGCGCAGCCTGTTGAAGGTCAGCGTGACCTGGTCCATCTCGAGTTTTCTTCTTTCGATCTCGCCGCGCAGCCGCGTGCGCTCCGGGTCCACTTCCGCGAGGTCCTTGAGGAGCGGGTATCTCGACTTCAAAGAGGCCAGCTTGGCGGCCAGCGGCTCCAGCTCCTCAGTCATGCGCTGCAGGTCGTCCTGGGCCTCCTGGACGCTCGCGTACCGCTTCTCGCCGGAGCCGGACTGGGGCCAGACGGCCGCGGGGACGAAAGCCATCCACAGGGCCAGCGCCCCGGCTGCGGCCGCCATCTCCGCAGCGGAGCGGAAGCGCTTGCCCGGGTCCGGCTGCAGCGCCTTCTGGATGAAAGCGTCGAATCCCGCGGACAGGCCGGCCGCCTGCGAGGGCGGGTCATAGCGCATCCCGCGCTTCTGCGCCAGGAAATCCGGGCCCGGGAAGGGCGGCCGCCCCACGGCCATCTCGTACACGCACGCCCCGAGAGCGTAGAGGTCCGCTTCCCGCGAAGCGGTCCCAAGCTCCTGCTCCGGGGCCATGTAGGGGTCCGTGGTGCAGCCCGCGTTCCCGCTCGTGCGGGCAGCCGTGGCCTGCGCCCGGTGGGACAGCCCGAAATCCGTCACCTTCGCGGCTCCGGCCTCGGTCACCAGGATATTCGAGGGCTTCAGGCTCCGATGCAGGACCTTGAGCCCGTGCGCGTAGTCCAACGCGGCTCCCACCTGCGCCAAAAGCCCTTTGACCGCTCCCAGATCCAGCTTCCCGCGCTCCTCCAGCAGTTGGTCGAGAGGCTGCCCGGCCGCGCGCTCGAAGACCAGGAATACCTGGTCGCCCTCGCGAAGCACTCCATGGATCTCGGCCACGTGGGGGTGCTTGAGAGCCGCCACGACGCGCGCCTCGGCGAGGAAAGCCTCCAGCTCCTTGCGGCTCCGGCAGAGCTCCTCCCGCAGCCTCTTGATGGCGACCTTCCTCTGCAGGGTGAGGTCCAGCGCCTCGTAGACCACCCCCAACCCGCCCCTGCCCAACTCCCGCTCGATCTGGAAATTGCCTCCGAGCACCGAACCCGGGGAAAGGGACGCCGGGCCCGACTGGAGCGCGAGCGCCGGGGCTGAAAGAGCGGCTGGAGCCTGGACGGCCGCGCGTCTTCGGAAAGCCCAGAAGATCCACGCCGCCGCCAGCGCAAGCAGGCTTCCGGAGAGCAGGCCCGCCCTGCGCATGAACCGTCTCCATTCCAAAGCCTTGCGCGCCTCCTCGAAAGCGCGCTGATCCGCTTCCAGATATTGTCTCGGGGGCATCAGCAGCGCGCCGCCGGCGCGATAGAAGCGGTCGTCCGCGGTCGCCGTTTCCATCAGCACGTCAAGGTTCCCGGGCTTCTTCCCGGAGACCAGGAGCCCTTTCAGGGCCGGAAGATATTCCACCGTGCTCATGGCCCTGAACCTCAACTTCAACTCCCTCATCTGGGCGTCCTTCTGCTCCAGGTCCCGACGCAGCTGGGAGCGCTCCGCCTCGATAGGGCCCAGGTCCGTCAAGGCGGGATACCGGCTCGTAAACTCCGCGAGCCTGGCGGCAAGGGGCTCCAACTCGGCCTGGACCTGCGCGATCTCCTTGGTCAGCAGTTCTTTTTCGTCGGCGGCCTGGACGGGGCATGCCAGGATCAGGAGCGCCAGCGCGACCGGGAGCCTCATCCCATCGCCTTGGACGCCTCGGCCAGCAGTTCGCCGGCGGAATGGAAGCGCCGCCCGGGCTCCGGGTCCAGGGCCCTCGCCATCACCGCGTCCAGCCCGGCGGGAAGCCCCAGCTTCGAGGGAGGCTCGTATGCCTTGCCCCGCTTCTGCGCCAGGAAATCGGGCCCTGGGAACGGCAGTTCGCCCGCCATCGCCTCGTAGAGGCAGACCCCGAGAGAATAGACGTCGGACTCCCGCGACACCGACCCGAGCTCCTGCTCCGACGCCATGTACGCCATCGTGCCCCACGCCGCGGCCCGGGTCAACCGCGCCACGGTCACGCTCGCCTGATGCGCCAGGCCGAAGTCCATCACCTTCACCGCCTTCGCATCCGTCAGCATGATGTTCGCGGGCTTGAGGTCCCGGTGGATGATCCTGCATGCGTGCGCGTAGTCCACGGCGTCGGCCACCGGCTTGAAAAGATCCAGCGCCGCGCGCGCAGGCATCCTGCCGTTTTCTTCCAGCAAAGCGGCCAGGGTCCGGCCCGAGACGTGCTCGAACACCAGGTAGACCCGGCCGCCCTCCCGCAGAACGCCGTGTATCTCCACGATGTTGGGATGCTTGAGCGCGGCCACCAGCCTGGCCTCGTTCAGGAACATCTCCAGGTCCTTGGGGCTCTGGCAAAGCTCCTCGCGCATCTGCTTGATGGCGACCTTGCGCCGGAGCGTGAGGTCCTCCGCCTCGTAGACCGTCCCCATGCCGCCCCGGCCCAACTCCCGTTTGACCTCGAAGTTCCCTCCCAGCACCGTGCGCTGCGCCCGGACCGCGGCGCGGCGCCGCCAGGCCAACAGGCCGAGGGCCGGCAAGAGCAGGACGGCCAGCGGGATGCCGAACCAAAGAAGCTTGCGCCTGCGCGCGCGGGCCCGCATGGCCTGCCGGTAGACATCCCCGTCATGGATCAGCAGACCGCGCAAGTGGTCTCTATTCTCGTTCAACACCTTCTCGAAGGTCTGGAGCGAGGCGAAATCCGGGGCTGAAGGGCCCGGCGCGGGCCCCGCGACGATATCCCCCAGCTGCGACAGGTATTCCTTCTCCACGTCAGCGGCCAAGACGGTCTCTCTCTTCTTGAAGCCCTGCAGCAGCGACTCCATCCGTTCGACCATGGGGGAACGTTCGGCGTCGAGCTCCGACACGGGCAGCTCGCCGTAGCGGCTTTGCAGCAGCGAAAGCTTCTCAGCCCAGGTCTGCGCCTCCCTCGATTGGCCGATCGCATCCCGCATCTCATCCGACCACTGCCGGGAAACGGCCTTAGAAGAGTGCGCTTGCTCGAACAGGGACTCCATGTACCGGTTCTTCTCCTGGACGAGCCTCAGCGCCTCCCCCTCCTCCTCGGGCCGCACCGACGCGGCGCAAGCAATGGAAGCGAGCAGCAGGAGTATCGTCATAGCGCCTCGGAAGCCTCGGCAAGCAGCTCGCCGGCGGAATGGAAGCGCCGCCCAGGCTCCGGGTCCAGGGCCCTCGCCATCACCGCGTCCAGCCCGGCGGGAAGCCCCAGCTTCGAGGGAGGCTCGTATGCCTTGCTCCGCTTCTGCCTCAGAAAATCCGGTCCGGGGAACGGCTGCTTGCCAGCCATCGCCTCGTAGAGGCACACCCCCAGGGAATAGACATCCGACTCCCGCGAGACCGACCCGAGCTCCTGCTCCGGCGCCATGTACGCCATCGTGCCCCACGCCGCGGCCCGGGTCAGCCGCGCCACGGTCACGCTCGCCTGATGCGCCAGGCCGAAGTCCATCACCTTCACCGCCTTCGCATCCGTCAGCATGATGTTCGCGGGCTTGAGGTCCCGATGGATGATCCTGCATGCGTGCGCGTAGTCCACGGCGTCGGCCACCGGCTTGAAAAGCGCCAGCGCCGCGCGTACAGGCATTTTACCGCTTTCTTTCAGCAAATCGCCCAAGGTCCGGCCGGAGACGTGCTCGAACACCAGGTAGACCCGGCCGTCGTCGCGCAGCACGCCATGTATCTCCACGATGTTGGGGTGCTTGAGCGCGGCCACCAGCCTGGCCTCGTTCAGGAACATCTCCAGGTCCTTAGGGCTCTGCTGGAGTTCCTCGCGCATCTGCTTGATGGCGACCTTGCGCCGGAGCGTGAGGTCCTCCGCCTCGTAGACCGTCCCCATGCCGCCCTGTCCCAACTCCCGTTTGACCTCGAAGTTCCCGCCCAGCACCGTGCGCTGCGCCCGGGCCGCGGCGCGGCAGCGCCAGGCCAACAGGCCGAGCACCGGCGCAAGCAGGACGGCCAGCGAGATGCCGAACAAAAGGAGCCTGCGCCTGCGTTCACGGGCCCGCAGGGCCTGCCGGTATACGCCTCCGTCATGGGCCGGCAGATCGCGCATCTTGGCCCTGATATCCCTCGCCGCGGTCTCGAAAGTCTGGATGTCGGTGAGCGCCGGGGCCGAAGAGTCCGACCCCCGCTTCCCGACGAGATCCTTCATCTGCGTCAGATATTCCTTCTGCATGTGCGCGTCGAAGGCGGCATGCCTTTCCTTGGCGAGCCGCTCCAGCGATCCGATTTTCTCGATCACCCGGGAATGCTCAGCCTCGAGCTCCGGAGCGGAGAGCTCGCCGTAGCGGCCTTCGAGCAGGGCCAAGTTCTCGGCCCAGACTTCGGCCTCCGCCGACACGTCGAGCAGGTCCTGCATCTCCTTCGACCACCGCTGGGAAAGAGTCTTGGAAGACTGCGCCTGCTCGAACAGGGACTTCATCAGCCGATTCCTGTCCTTGATGGTCTGAGCGCATGTCACGACCCCCTCCGACGGCTCTGATGCCGCCGCGGGAAGGAAGAGGAGGCCCGCCAGGATGAGCATCATGGAGCGCCCAGCAGCCCCTCGAACCAGGCCACGAACCGTCCGAACGCGGCCTCGTCCTTCGACCTCCACTGGCGGACCGAAGCGCCTCCCTCTCCGCGGACGAGCTCCCCGTCGATGCGGATCGCGGTGGACGCGTGGATCCCGTCGCGGAACTTCAGGAACTCCACGCGGTGGCCGTTGTAGTCCGCCTCGGTCTTCTGCACGAAGCGCGTCCTGCCCGCGAGGTCCTCGGTCGCGAAGCTCAGGCGCAGGCTGCGGAAGTGGCTGTGGACGAACGGGAGCGTCCAGCCCTGCACTCTCTTGAAATGCCGTCTCGGGATGAAGCGCAGCCACGGGTGGACTTCCCGCGCGATGTAGGCCTCGAAGACATCCCTGGAGACCCGGTCCAGGACCTCGGCGTCCGCGAGCTCCCGCGGCCCCAGGGTCAGGACCGCGTCATAGTCGAAGCCTTGCGGCTGCTCGGACCCGGCGAAGCTCAAGAGCGGGAGGAGGAGGAGCGCCCTGGCCCGCGATCCCATGACGACGCATCTTACCTCATTTTTCGCTGGCCACGCGTCCGCCCCATGGCTAGAATGTGGGCATGATACCGTCCGCCGTCATCCTCGGAGCTTCCCTCTGCGCGGCCTCGGCCGGCGCGCACAGCCGCGTGGAGTGGTCTAAGGAAGGACCGCGCCTCGTGATCGACGGCAAGACCCTGCCCGCGACCATCGGCGTGAACATCTACTACCTCCCGGATCCCCGGATGTCCGGAAGGAGCGGCGTCCCTTCCTATCGCGACCCGGAGTGGACCGCGCGGATGAAGTCCGTCATCGACCGCGGGGCCGCGGGCAAGGCGCGTCTCATCCTGTTCAACGTCTGGTGGGCCGATCTGGACCACCGGTCGCAGAGCCGCCCGGAGCCCATCGACAGGGACCTCGACTTCGCCCCCATGGACAGCGTGATGGACCACGCCGCGCGCAAGGGCGTCTACCTCATGCCCATCACGGTCATGTCCCCCGGCCTCCCCGAGTGGTGGCTCAAGGAGAACCGCTTCCCGCCTTTCGACAAAGAGGAAAAGTGCGACGCCTGCGAAACGGACTCCTACGGCAACACCTACAACAACCCGAGCATGGGGAGCGACGCGGTTCGGCGCGACTATGGCGCCTACCTCGAGGCAGTCATCCGGAGATACCGGAGCCATCCCGCCCTGGCCGGCTGGTCCTTCGGCGTGGGCGCGACCGGCGAGGACAACTACGGGCCGAACTACATCTACTTCGTGCGCGTGGGCGACGCCGAGCCGCGCAAGAGGGAGCCCATGATGTACACGGACTACTCTCCATTCTTCCAGCGGGAGTTCAGAGCATGGATGAAACGGAAGTATAAGACTGACGCCGCAGCAGGAGTGCCACGACCCGAGGAGATGATCCGCGAGCGCGGCGGGCCCCAGATGCTCCTGTTCCCGGATCCTTCGGACCTCTGGTGGGGCGCCAGCCCGGACGTTCTGACGCAGAAGGGGCGCTATTTCTATGAGTTCCGCAACGCCCAGCGGGCCGCCGAACGGCGGTATTACGCGGCGCTTTTCAAGAAGAACGACCCCGACCATCTGCTCCTCTTCGGCGGCAACGCCGAGATCCTCGACGAGCCGCTCATCGACGGCATCACCGTCAACCCGAACCTGAACTTCGAGGCCCGGGTGGGCAAGCAGACCGAGGACTTCTACCACAACGTGCTGACCCGGATCGTCGAACCGGCTGTGCGCCGCAGGAAGCTCGTCATCGTCTCCGCGGAGAACATCTCGGATGGCAGGCTCCACCGGGAGACGGGGAAATGGGAGACGGACGGCCAGCTCGCCTACATCGAGGCCTTCGGCAAGGCGGTCAAGTGCAGCCGCGCCCTCTTCGCCTACACGGTCGATTTGATGGCGGAGGACGCGGAGATCCGCTGGCTGCCGACCTGGTTCTCCGCCGAGACCCTGCAGGCCGCCCGGCGGATCGCGGAGTACGTCCCCGCGGCCGGCTGCGCCTGCGCCATCGCCAAGAGCCTCTATCAGGGGCAGTCCTGCGGCGAGAAATCCCTCGACGCGGGGTGCGGCCAGGTGAACCAAGCGTACCATTCCGCGTGCAAGGTCCCCGAGGAACAGTCGCACAAGACCCGGCGGCGCGAATCGGCGCCCGAAGGACGCGGCCGCAAGGGCTGCGGCGACGGGGTCTGCGACGACTTCGAGCAGGAGCACCCGGAGATGTGCCCGAGGGATTGCCGGAGGGACCCATGAATGCGGGCATGATCTCGCTCGCCGTCATCCTCGGAGCTTCTCTCGCGGCCGCTGCCCCGGAAGCGCTCCTCGATGAGATCCAAGTCCAGAAGCTGGTGAACGGCTTCGACGCCAACGTGGTCAAGCAGGCCATGATCGTCTACGACTCTCGCCGGGACAAGGTCTACGTCTCCGCCGGCCTCACCGGCCGCGCCCTCGCCGTCATAGACCCGAAGACCGACCGCGTGGAGAGCCTCGAGGACATCGGCGCCCCTGGGGGCGCCATGGCCCTGGACGCCTCCGGCAGGCTCTACCTCTTCAACATCCCCCTGCGGTCCTGCGCCCGCTACGACCCGGACGCGAAGACCGTGGAAAGGCTGCCGGACACCGCTCCCTGCCAGGACGCGATCGACGACCCCAGGTACGGCGAGAGGCGCCGCCGAGCCTGGAACGGCTACGACCTGCGCGGCGTGAGCTCCTATGACGGGAGCAGGTACGGCGGCTATCCGCCGACCGCGGACCAGGAGCTCAACGGGGTCTACAACACGATCAAGCTCTTCCGGGACGGCGTCGGACAAGGGGCCATCGTCCACGGCCCGGACACCATGTTCTTCGACGTGGCCGCCCGGCACGGGAAGCTCTACGCATCCAACACCGGAGACGGCTCGGTCTCCGTGTTCGACCTGAAGGCTCTGCGCGGGACGCGCGGGTGCGAGAAGGACTCCTGCTGGGTCAAGGACATCGACCTCGGCACCACCATCGACGAGCTCCTCCTCGGCCCCTCCGGCGACCTCTACATCCGCAACCGCCTCGGCGGGAGCGTCCTCTACAAGTACTCCGGCCGTACGAAGACAGTCTCGCTCTTCGCGGACAACGAGAACAACCTCTCCCGCAAGCGCTCCATCTGGGGCCCCGGCGTCTGGAAGGGAGGCGGGATCAGGATGTGGCCCACGGGCTTCGCCCTGGGCAAGGACGGCAGGGAGCTCTACGTCCTGAGCCACTACAGCGCCTCCATCGACGTGCTCGACGCCGCCAGCGGGAAGCTTCTGGCCAGGATCGGGTTCGCCGTCCCCTGGAAGCCGCGCACCGACTCGCTCTCATCGATCGCGATGGACCCCGCGGGCGGGAGGCTGTTCGCGGTATGGCCCGAGCTGGGCCTGGTGGGCGTGGCGGACCTCAAGGCCCGGCGGGCCGCCGGCATGATCGAGCTCGCACCATTCGGGTTCGACAGGGACCGGGCGCTCAACAAGGGGCTCGACTTCGTCAAGCTGGCCTACAGCCCGAAGGGCTCCGCGCTCTACGTCTTCCTGACGGATGAGCGGAAGCTGCTCATGCTCGACGGCAGGACGTTCAAAAGGCTGCGGGAGGCCGAGGTGACGGGCCGGGTGGACCAGTTCAACAGCCTCCTCCTGTGCAACGACGCCCAGGACGAGCTCTACCTGGGCGGCCGGATATTCGACGCCCGGACGCTCGCGCTCAAGCGGGTCCTGGACCGGGAGGGGCTCAACATCGTGGGCTTCGAAGGGTCCGCGCTCTACGCGGACGAGCCGGTCCAAGACGAGGCCACACAGCGCTTCAGCAGCACGCTCCACCGGATCGAGGGAGGCAAGGCCGTGAAGGCGCTGAAGACCGCCTCGGACGCCGTGATCCCGGCCAAATACCTCTTCGACCTCCCGAACCGGGTCGTCTACGCCTATCTCATGGCGGAGGCCAGGATACTGAAGTACGACCTCGGCCGGATGCGGGACCCGAAGCCCCTGAAAAAGCCCGGGCGCCTCGTCGAGCTCCTGGACAAGAGCATCTCGCCCGCCGGGATCCGGGCGTCCAGGCCGGACGCCGCGTACCTGGACGGGCGCTTCTACGTCGGCTACACCCAGTTCCTGCCGGAGCGCGCCTTCGGCATCCTGACCCTGGACCAGGACCTCAACCCGCTCGATTCCAGGCCGGTCGGCATGCGCCCGGAGCCCTGGAACATGCCCACGGACCTGCGCGTGGCGGCGGCCGGTAAAGACCGCCTTTGGTGCGCGTTCGAGACCGTCGCGGCCCGGACCCCGGACAACCCGGACGTGGAGGAGCGCAACTTCGTCCACTGGGAGAGGTACCGCCTGGACAAAGGGCTCCCGAAGCTGGAGAAGGCGTCCAAGAAGCCTTTCGCGTGGCGTCCGGGCGGATTCCCGCCGCCGCCCGGCAACGAGATCATCGACGACCCGGCGCCCTTCTTCCGGAAGGGGAGCTACTATATCGCGACCCGGACCTGGGAGTCCGGGCGCGTGACCGTGCGCGCCTTCGGCGCGGACCTGGCCAAGACCGGGGAGTGGGACCTCGACCTCTCCGAGACCCTCGGCGGCCTCTCTTTGTCGGTCTACTCGCTCGTGGAGATCGAGAAGCGGGTGTGGCTCATCGGCTCGGTCTTCAACGGGCCGCCCATAGACCCGAGGATGTCCTCCTACCTAATGGCGGTGCCGCTCAGCGACGACCTGAAGCGCCCCGCTGGCCGGGCCGTCACGCTCTCGCGCAACAGGGAGTACCAGCAGTACGTGGCCGGGGCCCGCTACCACCGGGGCCGGCTCTTCGTGGTCCACAACGTCTTCCCAGGCGACCGGACGAGCAAGGGCAGGCTGAAGGTCTTCGACCCGGCCCGAAGCTTCGCATTGGTGGACGAAGCGGTCATCAACGACGGCGTATTCCCGGGGGACGACCACATCACCCTGGAGACCGTGGAAGACAAGGTCTACGTGTTCTACCCCACGCCGGAGGAGAGGCTCCGGGTCAAGGTCTTCCGGTACCGGGAGCCCTAAGAGGTCTTCCGCTCCAGCTCCCTCAGGCAGCCGTCCGCCGCGTTGAGGTCGTCGTGGCACCGGTCGACCCAGGCCTCGCCCCAGAAGAAGTTGCAGCTCGTCTCGGCGCGCAGCAGGCGCCAGGTCGCCTCGTTCAGGAGGCGGCGCTGCGACGGGTCATGGTCCGCGACGCGGCGCTCCAGCCGGTGGAGCTGGCCGCTCACCTGGGAGACCCGGCCGAGGGCCTCCTTCTGGCGGGCCGAGCCGGTCCACTGCACGAAGCCGGCGCCGTGATGCCAGCCGGTGTTCCAGGCCCCGCTGTTGACCTTGACCCGCCCCTTGGCGCCGTGCCGGTCCAGGTACTCGGTGATGAAGACCGGGTGGATGTTGCATTCCCGGGCCCGTATCCTGTCGAGATACTCCCGGAAGAAGTGCCCCCAGAAATTGCCCTTGCCGCTGACGTTGCGGAACCAGCCCCCGTTGTCGCCGTCGCTGCAGGTCGTCACCAGCGGAGGGAAACCGCAATTCCGGGTCCGCGCGTTGACCTCCTGGGCGAACCAGCCCCAGTCCATGCCCGCCTCCTGGGCGTCGGAGAGCTCCCGGTCGCGGACGACGACGATGATCTCCTCGCCGCCGTGGCGGGCGACGTGCGGACGGTAGCGGACCTCTTCCCAGCTCATGGGTTCGAGAGGCTCCACGTGCTTGCTGTCCACCAGCACGTAGCGGTACCCGAGCCTCTTGAGGAGCGGGATCATCTCCATGCAGAACCCCATCTCCGGAGGCCAGAAGCCGTTGAACCGCGGCCGCGCGAACAGGTGCCTGCCGATGCCGAGCCACCGTCCGCACTGCTCCTGCCAGTCCTCCTGCGGGATGAGCGGCAGGACCGGATGATAGTAGCCGGTCCCCAGGATCTCGAAGAGCGCGGTGTTCTGCAGGTGCCACAGCAGGTCGCCGCACTTCACGGTGCCGTAGACCCGGCTCTGGAAGCCCGGGCTCGAGAGCGTCTCGAGGAGCGTGCCGGAAAGCGAGAGATGGACGCGGGCCGCGTCCTCGTAGCCCCAGAGGGAGCGCGGCATGCGGTCCATGGCCAAAAGGATCTCCTTGGCCTCCCACGCGTTGTGGTCGAGCAGGAAGTCGAGGTTCCCGGACGGCTGGTGGAAATTGAGTACAAGGCCGTGGTGGATATACTCAGGCATGTATTCTCCTAAAGATCGTTGGACAGGATGTCCGTCGCCCGCCTGCAGAGCTCGCGGCCGTACTCGGTCCAGACGCCCTGCCCCCAATAGCGGTAGCAGCTCGTCTGGGAGATGAGCAGATGGAACAACGCGTTGCGGTACCTGGGGTCGTCCGTGGGCAGATCCCGCTTGAGCGCCTTCTCGCAGAACAGCGAGCTGACCTTCTCCATGGGGCCCAGGACGTCCTCGTAGCCCCGCACCCAGGAGATGTTGTTGGTCCAGCTGCCGCCCTCCATATGGAAGCGCGAGTCCTCCTTCTTGAGCTGCTCGATGACCTGCGCCAGCCTCTCGGGCCCTTCCCCAGGCTTGAAGCGGTCCCAGATGCGCTTCTGCATGGCGGGCTGGAGCGCGGGCAGATCCTCCTCCCGTATCCCCGTCGAGAAGAGATGCTCCAGGTACTCGGTGCCGTTCATGAGCGGCGTGTCCGAGCCCGAGGCCTCGCGGACCACCTCGAGATATTTCGGCGGGAATTCGTTCATCATGACGCCGCCGTTCTCGCCGTCGGCGATCTGGGTCACGAGCGGCGGGACGCGCTTGCCGGCCAGCTCCCAGCGCTCCAGACCCTTGGCTTCGTAGTAGGGCTGCATCTGCGCCACCAGTTTTGTGTCGCTCCCCTGCGTCTTGATGATCGCGACGATGGAGATGCTCTCGCCCTTGGAATCGCGGCAGACCAGCCGGTGGGGGAGATGCTTGAGCCGCGGCGACCAGCCGTCGGCGGGCTGTTCGACCGTATGCTCCTGCACCAGGACCCACTGATAGCCGCAGTCCTTGAGGGTCTTGACGAACTCGTAGGCGGTGTCGGGATGGTTGGGCAGGGCCATCTCGGACGGAGAGAAGCCGCGCACGCGGCCCAGGGCCTCCAGTCCGAAGATGCCGGCGAAGTGCTGCTGCCAAGCCTTGACGTGCAGACGGTAGTCCTGGACGGGCGTGGAGGGCGCCACCGCATGCCCCCACGGGCAGCCCAGCCACTCCACCGCCCGCCGGCAGCGGGGATCGCAGGTGACGGCCTTCAGGGCCTCGAACACGTCGTGCAGCCCCATCTGGCGCAGGCCGTGGAGCAGGACGCCGGAGTATTCCAGCATCACGCGCGGCTCCTTGCCTTCCTGGATCAGCTGCGGGATGAACTCGCCCATGCGCTTGTAGCACCGGTGGAACACCGCGGCGTTGTGGTTGTCCCCGATGTTCGGATGGTCCATCATGTGCTGGAGGTTGCTGATGACGCGGGCCGTGCGCAGGTCTTCGCCGCCGGCCGGGATCAAGGGCTGATGCATGTGCAGAGCGACGGCGCAGGCGCTGCGGATGCGGCTGAAGTCGACGCGGCTGTCCGCGAGGAAGACGGCCTGGCCGCGCTTCTCCCGCAGCGCCGCTTCGACGAGCTTTTCCGAGCCGGCGATGTGCGGAAGGCCGCCGACGGACTCAGGGAGTTCGCTCATGGGTCACTTGTGGCGGATGTAGTCGTAGATCCCCAGATACCGCTGGCCCGGATGGTTCCAGGAGTAGTCGTAGCGCATGCCGTTGCGCATGAGCTCGCGGAAGTCCCCCGGACAGGAGTACCACAGCCCGATCGCCCGATGCATCGCGGACTCGAGGGCTCCGTAGTCGGTCTGGTGGAAGACGAAGCCGTTGCGCTCGTGGAGCGGCTTGCCCGAGTGGTTCCGGTCGAAGACGGTGTCGCACATCCCGCCGATGGCGCGCACGATGGGCACGGTGCCGTACTTCTGCGCGATCATCGGGACCAGCCCGCAGGGCTCGAAGAGGCTCGGCGTGACGATCATGTCGGCGCCCGCGTAGACCAGGTGGACCAGATCGTTGTCGAAGCACAGTTCCATGTGGCAGTCGGGATTGTCGTTGAGGTAGGACTTCAGATGCCAGAAGTACCTGCCGATGCCGTGTTCCGGGCTCGAGCCCAGGATCACGAACTGAGCCCCGTTGTGCAGCGCGTAGAAGAGCGCGTGGCGGATGAGATGGATGCCCTTCTGATTATCCAGGCGGCCCACATAGGCGATGATGGGCTTGTAGCTGTCGCGCAGCAGGAAGCGGTGGCGCAAGGCCTCCTTGTTCCGGTACTTCTCCTGGATGGAGTCCGCGTTGTAGCGGTGGGGGATGCGGTGATCGATCTCGGGGTTCCACACGTCGTAATCCACGCCGTTGAGGATGCCGTCGTATTTCCCCGTGTGGACGTGCAGGGTATGTCCCAGCCCGTAGCCCTGGTCGGTGTAGCGCGTCTCCCAGGCGTGCTGGGGCGAGACGGTGGTGACGAAGTTCGAGTAGACGATGCCGCCCTTCATGAAGTTGATCGCCGACGGGTTGAAGTCGTCCTGGAGCCGGCAGTGGTTGTAGTAATACTCGGGGCGGCACAAGCCGGCGGCCCAGAGGGCGTGCTCGCCGGCGATGCCCTGGTGCTTGAAGTTGTGGATGGTGTAGCAGACCCGCTGATTGGCCATGCCGTGGTGCTTGTAGATCTCGTAGAGCATCACCGGCGCCAGCCCCGTCTGCCAATCGTGGCAATGGATGATGTCGGGGCGCTTGCCGGCCTTCAGCATGAACTCCATCGCGGCCTTGGTGAAGAAGGCGAAGCGCATGTACTCGTCGGGGAAGCCGTAGTAGGCGCCGCGGTTGAAGAAGTTGTCGTTGGAATGGGGGTCGATGAAATAGCACTTGCGTCCGTTCACGAAGCCGAACCACACGGTGCAGTGGACGGCGCCGCTGTACCAGGGCACCCACAAGTCCTTATAGTCGACCGTGAGGCCCCAGATCCGGTCGTAGCGCATGCAGTCGTATTTGGGCAGGATGATCTCCACGGAGTTGCCGCGGATCTCGAGCTCCCTGCTGAGGCCGAAGACGACGTCGCCCAACCCGCCGATGTGGGCGACCGGCGCGCATTCGGACGCGAGCATCACGATGTACATGCTATCCTCCGGATGCCGGCTGGTCCGGCCTCAAGATCACCGCGCCCAGGGGCGGGATGGTCAGGCGCAAGGAATACGGCCTGCCGTGCGCCGGCTCCGCGGCGGCCTTCAGGCCCCCGCCGTTGCCCATGCCGCTGCCCCAGTACTCGCGGCCGTCGCTGTTTAGGATCTCCTTCCAGTATCCGTCCTGCGGGACGCCGACGCGGTAGCCGCGGCGGGGCACCGAGGTGAAGTTCAGCGCCACGAGGATCGGGCTCTTGTGGTCCTTGCCGAAACGCAGGAAGGTGAGCACGCTCGCGTCGCAGTCGGAGCAATCGATCCACTCGAAGCCGTTCTGCTCGGCGTCGAGCTCGTGGAGGGCCGACGTCTCCCGGTAGAGCCTGTTGAGGTCCGCGACCAGCCGCTGGATGCCCTGGTGCGGCTCCCACTGCAGGAGATGCCAGTCGAGGCTCTTCTCGTGGCACCACTCGTCGCGTTGGGCGAATTCGCCGCCCATGAAGAGCAGCTTCTTGCCCGGCTGCGTCCACTGGTTGACGAAGAGCAGGCGCAGATTCGCGAACTTCTGCCAGTCGTCGTTCCCCGACATCTGGGTGATGAGCGAGCACTTGCCGTGGGTCACCTCGTCGTGGGAGAGGGGCAGGATGAAGTTCTCGTGCCAGGCGTAGAGCATCCGGAAGGTAAGCTGATTATGGTGGTACTTGCGATGGATGCCGTCCTTCCGCATGTAGACCAGCGTGTCGTGCATCCAGCCCATGTCCCACTTGTAGCCGAAGCCCAAGCCTCCGACGTAGGTGGGCCGGGAGACGCCGCCCCAGGCGGTCGATTCCTCGGCGATCATCTGGACGCCGGGATGGCCCTTGTAAGCCTCCTCGTTGAGCCTGCGGATGAGATCGATCGCCTCGATGTTCTCGCGGCCGCCGTACTTGTTGGGGATCCACTCGCCTTGCTTGCGCGAGTAGTCGCGGTAGAGCATGGAGGCCACGGCGTCCACGCGCAGGCCGTCCGCGTGGTACTTGTCGAGCCAGAACAGACCGCTGGAGATCAGGAAGCTCTTGACCTCGTTGCGGCCGTAGTTGAAGATGTAGCTGGCCCAATCCGGGTGGAAGCCCTCGCGGTTGTCCTGGTGCTCGTAGAGGTGGGTGCCGTCGAAGTAGCCGAGCCCGTGCGCGTCGGTGACGAAGTGCGAGGGCACCCAGTCCAGGAAGACCCCGATGCCGTTGCGGTGCAGCTGGTCGATGAGATACATGAAGTCCTGCGGGGTCCCGAACCGGCTCGTCGGGGCGAAGTAGCCGATGCTCTGGTAGCCCCAGGAGCCGCAGAAGGGGTACTCCATGATCGGCAGGAGTTCGACATGCGTGAACCCCATCTTCTTGACGTACTCCGGAAGCTTGTGGGCCAGCTCCCGGTAGGTCAAGAACCGCGATCCGTCCTCGGGCACGCGCATCCAGGAGCCCAGATGGACCTCGTAGATCGAGACCGGGGCCGCCAGGCCGTTGCGAGCGGCCCGTTGGGCCATCCACGCGGAGTCGCCCCACTCATAGGAAAGGTCCCAGACGACGGAGGCGGACTTGGGAGGCACCTCGGCGTAAAAGGCCATCGGATCGGCCTTCTCGACGCAGTAGCCGTGGTGGCGCGAACGGATGAAGTACTTGTACTTCGCGCCTTGCCCGATGCCGGGGAAGAAGCCTTCCCAGATGCCGGAGGACTTCTTGGGCCGCAGGGAGTGGCTGTCGCGGTTCCAGCCGTTGAAGTCCCCGACCACGGAGACCTGCTGGGCGTTCGGGGCCCAGACCGCGAAATAGACGCCCTCCGCGCCGTCGGGGCCGTGGGCCAGGTGGGCGCCGAGCTTGTCGTAGAGCCGGAAGTGCGTCCCCTCGTTGAAGAAGTGCAGGTCTTCGTCCGACTGCAGGGTCGATTCGTGCGGCAGGAGTTTCTTGCGCGTCTTGATCATTGGAGTCCTATCAACGTCGGATATGAGGGATCCCGGGACCGGCTGCCCGGTACCGTCGATGAACCTGAGATATTATACCAATGAGCCCGGGCATTCCCATAGGAAAATGTCGTTCAATATACCGGTCCATGCCCCACGGACGCAGGTATCCCCTCTCCCGCGCCATAGCCCTGCGCCTGCTGGCCGCGGCCCTGGCGGCCGCGGCCGTATACGTGTTCTGGCTGCCGGACGTCTCCCCTCTCGAGAAACAGAACCCCAAGACCACGGCCTACATCGAATTGCGGCGCCGCCAAGCGGAACGGGCCGGAAAGAAGTTCAAGCCGCGGATGGCCTGGCGCGAGTTCGACGCCATATCCGAGCATCTCAAGCGGGCCGTGCTCATCACGGAGGACCGGTCCTTCTACCAGCACCACGGCGTGGACTGGGAGAGCACGCGCGAAGCGCTCAAGAAGGATTTCCGCAAGCGCCGCCTCGCCTTCGGGGGAAGCACGCTCACCCAGCAGCTGGCCCGCAACCTCTACCTCTCCCCGACCAAGAACCCGCTGCGCAAGATCAAGGAGATGCTCATCGCCAGGCGGCTGGAGAAGACCCTGGGCAAACGCCGCATCTTCGAGCTCTATCTGAACCTGGCCGAGTGGGGCAAGGGCATCTTCGGGGCCGAGGCCGCGGCGCAGGCCTACTTCGGCAAGAGCGCGGCGGCGCTCGACCCGGAGGAGGCCGCGGCCCTGGCCGTGATCCTGCCCAGCCCAAGGCGCTGGAACCCGGTGAACCGGTCGAGGCACGTCGAGAGAGGCATCGACCGCGTCATCGCGAAGATGCGCGCCTCAGGCTATCTCGAGGAGGAAGCCGCGGCGAAGCTCGATGCTCCGGAACCGGACTCCGTGGTGGAGAGGGTCACTTTCGATCAAAGTACGGATTCTTCCCGGTAGCGGACAGGGGGACGCCGATGGCCAGGCCGGCGTCCTTGCCCAGCAGGCCCAGCGCCAGCGCCGCCTTGCCGATGGAGTACATGAGGCGGTTGTCCACGTGCGCTCGCGAGGCCAAAGCCGCCGCGGACCCCAAGGCGATGCCCAGGTCCATGGGGTTGTAGACGCAGACCCCTCCGGACTTTTCGAGGCCCGCGCAGGTCTTGAAGCCGCAGAACCCGCAGTCGAGCCCCAGCGCGGCCCGCTTCACCCCGATGAGGACCACCTGGTCCGCGGCCTCGATGTTGCCCGCGTCGCGCGAGAGAGAAGGACGGTCGTCTGTAGCCGCGAGCTCCTTCATCTTCGCGATGAGGGCGGGCTTCTCCTCTTTCTTGAGCAGGGCGATGATGAGATGGTCCTGACCGCGGGTCTTGGGCGCGGTGCGCGCGGCCACGCACATGGCCTCCGCCACGTCCTTCAGCACGGCTTGTTTGACATCCTCGTAGTCCCTGGGCATGGGGCGAGGATACTATATCTCAGTCGTCGTATTCGACCGGACGCCTGCGCGGGGGCTTGGGCTGCGTCCACGGCGTCTTGGGGGGTTCCAGGGTCCGGACGTCCTGGGGAGGAGGCGGGAGGGCCGCCATGCTCGGGCTCTGCGCCGTCGGCCTGGCCGCGGGAGCCGGAGCGACGAAGGACGGGGCCGCATCGGGGGACTGCGCGGGCTCCAGGCCGAAGCCCCAGCGGCCGGCCGCGGCTTTCTCCTGGAGCAGGCCGGCCATGGCGACAGCCGGGAAGAAGGTCTGCTGGTAGGCCGCGCGCAGGGCCGAGTTGGTGCTCTCGCTGAAAGCGCTCCACACCCCCTTCACGAACGAGGCGTGGTGGCTGCCCTCGGAATTGAACCGGACCAGGCTTTCCCCCACCATCAGCTCCAGCGAGCCCCCTCTCTTGAGCTCGCCGACATCCTGGCCGGCCAAGGACGAAACCTCCTTAGCCAAAGCGCGGTGGGGCGAGTGGGCGCTGTACTCGTCGCCGCCGTCGTTGCTCCCGTTCCTGTTGTGAGTGTAGGTCCATGAGAGTTTCTGGTCTTGGTACCTCTCGATCATGTTCCGATGGACCTGGACCTGCTCCTCGTTGGCCATGGAGTCCGCGTCATGGTAGCCCTCGAAACGCCCCATGACCGACTGCACCGCGGGATCGTTCGGATTGGCCAGCACGTGCTTGAACGCGGCCAGGCTCAGGATCCCTCCGGCCGAGTACGCGGAGAGGGACCACTTGGCGTTCGGCCCGCTCTCCTTGAGGATCGAGCTCACGTCGCCGATGAACTTGTCGCCGTTGCCCTGGCAGTACTCCGGCCATTGGTGCCCCTTGCTCATCGGGAACACGAAGACGGCGCCCTTATCCTTGCCGAGCTGGGCCGCGAAATCCGACACTCCCTTCGCGATGTCCTTTCGATAGTCCGCGTTGTCCGAGCCGTGCACCATGAAATACAGCTTGTCGACCTTTCCGGCGGGGTCGTCCGTGTAGAGGAGCCGGTACTCACGGTCGCCGATCTTGATGGTCCCGCCGTCCTTGACTCCGTCCGGCAGCTGCAGACCCCGGTCCGGGAGCTTGGACTTCCCGAATTTCTCCTGGAGGGACCGCGCCACTTCCTCGCCGCTCTTCCCGGGGGGCAGGGGGACCGCGCCGGCCGGCTTGGGCAGGATCGACGGATCTACGCGGGGCGTCTCAAGGGCCTTTTCCGCCGCAGTCTTGGGATCTTCGCCAGGCTTGCCGATCACCCCGGCGGTGGTCCCGGGCCGCGCGGGCTGCAGGCGCTCGTCGAAACTCGGCTTCTGCAGCCCTTTCAGGACAAGGTCCGTCTTCTGATAATCCTCAGGCAGCAGCCCGGAGCCCTTGGGCATCTCGCCGCTGTGCATGGCGTGCAGGCGCGTGTCCACGAACTCCCTCACCGAGTCGCCCTGGGCGGTCTTGGCCTGGTAGTTCTCGCCGAGGAAGCCCGCCAGGCTCCTGTTCATCTCCCGTCCCGGCGAAAGGTCCACGAGTTCGAACTTCGTCTTGTCGCCCGCCACGCTGCCGAGAGCGCCGAGCCCCTCGAAGAGCTTCGCCGCCTGCTGCCCGCCGTCGCCTGATTTCGGGAACTGGCCGAAAAGCACGAGCGCGCTCTTCCCCTCGGCAGAGAGCTGCTCGGAAAGACGCTCGAGCTGCTGCTGGCTCTCCGGCCCGTTCACGACATAGATCTTATCCGGGTCGGCGTTCGGACTCCCGATCCGATGGGATTTGAAGCTGCCCGCGTCCCCCGCATCGAGGGTACGCCCGTCCTTGAGCTCTTCGCCCAACTCCTCAAGGTCCTTAAGATCCTCGAGTTTGACCGGCGGCTTCTCCTTTTCCTTGGGAGGCGGGGGCTTCTTCTCCTCTTCCTTCTTTTCCTGCGGGGGTGGGTCGTTGTTGGGTTCCGGGGTGGCCTCCTCGCCGACTGCCGGACCCACGATAAGGAGCAACGCCCCCGCAAGCGCCCAGTGTTTCATACCCACTATGAGTGTCGCCCCTGGGGAAACTGCCGTTCTGGGTCTAAAGACCTATATGGGACCTAAGGCCGAAGAGTGATAAGATACGCTCATGGATCTCAATACCCTTAAACAGCAACTGGACCTCCAGAAGTGGCGCGACATCTCCCAGCCCTACTGGGAGCGCTTCCGGGCGGCGGTGAAGGAGCTCACGCCCAGGGATTGGGTCCTCGTGGCCGTAGCCTTCCTCGGGACCCTCATCGTGCTACAGCAGACGCGCATGCTGACCCGGCAGACGCGCCTCCTCGTGCGCCAGGCGGACCTGCTGGAGGCGCAGAACGCCCTGACCGAGAGCCAGCGCAACGTGGAGCGGGAAGTACGCAGGGTCCGGCTGCGCTCCGGCATATGGAAGATACTCGACCTCCTGCGGCCGGCCGCCCAGTCCCTGCAAACCGCCCAGGCCCCGGATCCCCAGAGACCCGCGGCGATCCGCGAGTCGCGCCGCATCCTGGAGGAAGAGGAGCTCAATCCCCTGCTGGTGGAATCGCCGGAGTCGCTGAACTCCTGGAGGAGCGCGTTGTCCGCCGCCCGGCTGGTGGAAGAATCCCTCTCCCAGGCGAACCCGGACCCGATGCTCTTTTCCATGCAGACGGAGAGGATACGGCGGGACCTGCTCAACGTACGGGATCGTCTGGCCTTGGACAGCATGGAGAGCGGCGGAGGGGCCATGCCCGCGGCCCAGCCGCAGGCCCAGACCTCGCCGGCGGTGTCGCCCATGCCCATCCCGCCCCAAACGCAAGGTGCGGCCGCAGCCGGGGGCCCGATCGCCAGCCCTCCGCCTGCGCCTCCTGAACCGAAGAAGAACTAAGGGATCGCGGCCGCCGCCTGGAGCCCGTGCATCTGGCTGATGCCGCGGTAGACTAGACTGGAGATCTCCCGGATGATGTTCCCCCGCGCGCGGAGCCAGCGGTTGTAGTTGCGCGCAGGCCGGCGCTTCTCGATGATCCCGATGAGGGTATAGGCGTACTGACGGCCGTCCGCCCCCTTCGCCTGCAGCACGCCCATATCCCCGCAGAGGTGGCGGGTGCTGCCCGTCTTGCTGTAGACCTCGGTGTCCTCCGGGACATCGCGCGCGCCGGTGGAGATGCGGTCCCGTTTGGGGAGGGCCATCAGGCGCTTGATCTCCGCCGAGCCGGGGAGCTCGTCTTTCCAGAGAGCCAGCAGGAATCTGCTGTAGTCCCCCGCCGAAGCCTTGTTCCGGTACGTCCGGCCGCCCGACGGGATGTACTCCACGATGTCGACGCTCTCCAGGATCTCGCCGTAATGGCCCTTGAGCAGCCTCTGCACTGCCGCCGGGCCGCCCAGCGTCTTCATGGCCCAGTTGGTCGCCCGATTGTTGGAGTGCTGTATCATGCGCTCGAGCTGCCTTCGGGCCTCGTCGTCGTATCGCTGCCGGCCGCGGGCCGCCTCGTGGAAGAACGCCAGCGCCACGAACGGCTTGATGAGACTCGCCGCCTGGAGGCTGAGATCCGCGTTGATCTCCACGAGCTTCTCGCTGGTGGTGAAATCATAGACGGACCAGGCCGTTCGCTCATCCGAGGCGAGGCGGCCCTGGCGCCGCAGCTCCTTGACGTACTCGCCGATGAGCTCCTCGATGCGCCGCTTCTCCGCCGCCTGGACGGCTTCCGCGGCGTTGGCGCTCTGCGGGTCGGGCTCCGCCACGGCCCCGTCCTCTAAGACCTCGACCCAATGCTGGGACGGGACCGCGACCGCCTCTCCCAGGCCGCGCCGATTCAGCAGCCGGGTGTGCGCGGCGGCCGCCATGCGGGCCCGCTCCTCGTCGCCTCTGCGCAGATAGACGAGCACGTAGCCTTCGTCCACCTGGGCCACGCGAAGATGACGCTCCACGCGGGGTCCGAGGATGCGGCCGACGGCGTCCTTGCGCTCGAACACCTGGGTCCGGTCCGCGCTCCAAAGGTAGGACACATCATACCGCGCGTCGTCTTGCGCGAGCAGGGACGCGGGACAGACGGAGCAGGCGAGAGCCGAGAAACCGATGACGAGCCGACGCAAGGCGCAACCCCCTTCTCGGCAGATCCGGATTTACAGGCTGGATATTAATAGCAGGTGTTCATGGAATTTTCAAGGCTTATTTTCTAGGCTTTCCCGATGACCCGACTCCCCGCACTCGCCGTGTTGACGGCGACGCTCATGGCGTTTTCCTCTTGCAAGAAGCAGGACACCGGATACAACCTGGAGCTCCTGGACAATCCCTCCCGGGACCTGCTCGTCAATGAGATCCTCGTGATCAAGCCCGCGGCCGGCCACCACTTCGAGCTCAAAGCGCCTCAGCGCTGCGGGGATTCCCCGTTCCTGACCCGGAGCCCGCGCGTGATGCGCTGCCAGATGCTCCGGCCCGGGACCCACCGGGTCCACGCGAGCGTGTGCGACGATAAGAAGAGCTACTGCAAATTCGCGGAATTCGACGTGAGGGTCAAAGGCTCGGCCCCTGCCCGAGCGTCCGCAGCCCGACCCGAGGAGCGTCCATCGAGGCACGCCGAGGTCCCGGGCTTCATACTCAACGACCCGGAGAAAGCCGCGTCCCTCGCGCTCAAAGAAGACAAGCCCCTGTTCATCGGCTTCCACGGGATCTGGTGCCCCCCCTGCAACATGCTGGAGGAGGAGGTCTACGGGGGAAAAGCGTTCCAGGACGCGACCCAGGGCTTCGTCCGCGTGCTCATGGACGCGGACTCCGGCGCCTCGTGGGACTGGAAAGCGCACTTCAAGATCGGGGGATACCCCACCATCGTCGTGGCGACCCCGAAGCTCGAGGAGGTGAGCCGCCTCGTGGGCTACCGTCCCCCGTCCGCCATGGCCCGCTGGTGCAAGAAGCAGTACGGCCTCAGGCGCGAGCCGGTGGAAGCCTCGACGGATCGCAAGCGCCTGGGGCTCTGGCGCTTCGAGCGCGCGGAGTACGACGAGGCCATCCGCCTGCTCTCGGGCTTGAAGGATCGCGAGGCCAGACTCCAGGAGCTCGAGGCGCGCCGCAAGAAAGCCGCCCAGGAAACGGACTCCGCGGCCGAGCTCGAGGCGCTTCGGAGCCTTGTGGATGAGTTCCCGGAGGACCTCCAGTACGCCTCCCGCGTCACGGAGCTCTTCGACGCGGATAAGGAGTCGGCGCGCAAAAAGCTGGCATCCGCCCTGGAGGGCATCCGGAGATGGGCCGGCTCGAAGAAGCTGGCCGAGACGGAATACACGCTGGGGGACCTCTACTCCGACGAGGCGTCCCTCCTGGAGACGGCCGGCGAGACCGAACGCGCCAAGGACGCCTACCTCAGAGCCGCCGACGCCTTCGGCAGGATGGCGTCAGGGTCGGCCCGGGCCGTGGCCAGGGGAGCCAACATCAGTCGAGCCTCGGCCCTGCACCTGGGAGGCAAGGATGCGGAAGCCAAGAAGCTCTTCGAGAAGCTGGCCTCCGAGTACTCCGACGAGTTCACCTTCCATTTCAGCTACGCCAAACTCCTCTACTCGCTGAAGGATTACGGCCCGGCGCACGCCCAAGTCCTGAAGGCGGAGGAGAACTCCTACGGGGACAACTGGCTGAGGACCGTGGAGCTCAAGGCCCGGATCGAGCTCGCCATGGGAAAGCCCGCCCAGGCCGCGGATACGGCGCGCAAGGCGCTCCGGGAAGCCGTGCTCCCGCGATCCGCCGCGGTGCGCACGCACCGCTACCTGGCCAACCTGCGCTCGGTCCTCAAGCAGGCCGAGACTGGGGCCGAGGGCGCGCGCTGATCGGCTCCTTTTCCTTGAGCGGGATGTGCACCGGAAGGGTGAAGCGGAACGTGGTCCCCTTTCCCGGCTCGCTCTCCACGCCCAGAGTCCCGCCTTGGAGCTCGACCAGGGAGCGCGCCAAGGCCAGGCCCAGGCCGGTACCTTCCCCCTCCCGGCGCTTGTCCCCGACCTGGACGAAGTAGCGGAAGATCTTCTTCAGGTCTTCGGGCGCGATGCCGCAGCCCGTGTCCCGCACGCTGAACGCCACGTACCCGGCGTCGTCGCGGACCCCGGTCTCGGCGCGCACTTCCACGCTGCCGCCCGCAGGGGTGAACTTGATGGCGTTGGACACGAGGTTCACGAGCACTTGCGCGGACCTGCGGAAGTCCGCCGAGACCTCCGGGCAGCCCTCCGAGGCGACGGCCGTCAACCGCACTCCCTTTTTCTGAGCCGAGGGGAGGAGGCTTTCCACCGCGTCCTTGAGTATCTTCGCTGGAGGACACGGGACCGGGAAGAGATTCATCCTGCCGGACTGGAGCCTGGATAGGTCCAGGATGTCGTTGATGAGGTCCTGGAGCCTCCGGGCGTTCCTCATGGCGATGAGGAGCATGTTCCGCCTCTCCTCGGGAAGCTCCGACCCGACCGACTCGTTGAGTATGTCCAAGGCGCACTGGATGGCCGCCAGAGGAGCGCGGAGCTCGTGGGTCAGGTAGGCTGCCGTCTTCTGCTGAAGGTCGCCTTCCATATCGATAGTGTAGGCCCGGCCCCCCGCGCAAACACGAAGACATCACGAATGCGGCGCGAGTCTCATGTGATATCATAGGACCATGCTGAGGTTGCTTTTCCTCATGGCATGCGTCGGACCGGTTTCGGCAACGGACCGGACCCCTCTGCTCCCCCTGGAAGCTTTTTTCGGCAACCCCAAGCGCCCGAACCCCAGACTCGAAGGGTTCACTTTGGCTCCCGCCAAGCAGGTCAGGCTCAAAGCCGGGAAGCGCGCGACCCTGACGCTTCCCTTGAACGCAAAACCCAAGAGCCTCCCCGCCGTGATCGACCTGCAGGGAGAGCCTCGCATAGCTCAATGGCTGGCGAACCGGGGCTACGCTGTCCTGCGGGTGGAGTCCCAGGACTTGAGCGACGGGGTACGCTGGCTCGCGAAGAAGGGCATCGCCGACCCCAAGAGGATCGCTGTGTTCGGGGTCCGGAAGGGAGAGAGCCTGCGGACGGCGCAGGCCTTGAAGTCCGCCGGCAAGATCGTTGATTACATCGAGCTCCCGGACGAGGAGCCTGGGAACTGGCTCGAGTTCTATGTCTTGGCCGACCGCTTCCTGGCCGAGCATCTGGGAGGCCGCGCAGGGCCCGAGGTCTGGGAGAAATGAGCCTATCCAAGGCCTACTATTACATGGTCCCGCTCTGGTGCGTGCTTGAGGCCTTGTTCTTCCCAGGCATGCGCGCCGGGGCCTTGGTGGGGTCCTCCCTCATCGGCGTCGCGGTCTTCTACACCCTTGAAGGCGGGATCGCGTCCGCGTTCTGGACGGGGTCCTCCATGGCCGAGGGCCTGGCCTTGGCCGAAAACCTCCTCTATCTTGGCTTGGTCCTCGCCTCGAAGCGCCACCCGTCCTTCGGCTTGTCCGTGGCCGGCGTCATAGTCGTCAACGGCCTGTGCAGGACGCTCTACCTCAAGCGCATAGAACGATGAAGATCAGCGAACGGCTGGACCGCCTCCCCCTCTCCCCCTTCCACTGGCGCATGGTCGCAGCCTCGGGCATGGGCTGGATGTTCGACGCCATGGACTCAGGGCTCGTCTCCTTCGTCCTGGCCGTCCTCGTCAAGGAATGGGCGCTGGACCCTGACCAGGTCGGAGCCATCGGCAGCATGGGGCTGGTCGGCATGTTCGCCGGAGCCATCCTGGTCGGCATACTGGCCGACCGGTTCGGCAGGAAGGTCCTGTTCCAGACCACGCTCGCCATATTCAGCGTGGCCACGGGTCTGTGCGCGGCAGCCTCGGGGTTCTGGAGCATGATCGTCCTGCGCTTCTTCGTGGGCTTCGGCCTGGGAGGAGAGCTCCCGGTGGCGAGCACCCTGGTCAGCGAATTCTCTCCCAAAGCGCACCGGGGCAAGCTCGTGGTCATCCTGGAGAGCTTCTGGGCTTTCGGCTGGGCGGCGGCCGCTGTGGTCGCGTTCTTGCTCATCCCGCGCTGGGGCTGGCGTCCGGCCTTCCTGCTCGGGAGCCTTCCGGTGCTCTACGTGCTCTATCTGAGGCGCGCGATACCCGAGTCGCCGCGCTTCCTGGAATCCGTCGGAAGATGGGATGACGCCGTCGCCGTTGTCAGGGGCATCGAGCGAGAATGCAAACAGAGCGAGATGCCTCTCGAACCTTCAGGAGCATCGCGGACCCAAAGCGGCGGATTCCTACGGCTCTGGTCCGGCCCGTTCTTGAAGCGCACGGCCATGCTCTGGCTGCTCTGGTTCTCCATGGTCTACTCTTATTACGGCATCTTCATCTGGCTGCCCTCGCTGCTCGTCTCCTCCGGACACAGCCTGGTCAAGTCCTTCACCTACGTGCTCGTCATCACGCTCGCGCAGATCCCGGGGTATTTCAGCGCTGCCTGGCTCGTGGACCGCTGGGGGCGCAAGCCCACCCTGACCGTCTACCTGCTGGGCTGCGCAGTGGCCTCCTACGTGTTCGGGAAGATGTCCTCATCGCACGGGATCGTGCTCTGGGGATCCCTCATCTCCTTCTTCAATCTCGGAGCCTGGGGGGTGGTGTACACCTACACGCCGGAGAACTACCCCACGGCCCTGCGCGGCACAGGGTCAGGCTGGGCGGTCGGCGTCGGACGGGTGGGAGGCATACTCGCTCCCATGGTGGTGGGGCGGATGCTCCAGCTTTGGTCCGGCAGGCAGGACCTCGTGTTCGCCCAGTTCGCGGCCGTGGTGCTCGTCGGGCTTTTGGCCGTGGTCCTGCTCGGAGAGGAGACCAAGGGCCGGAGCCTGGAAGAGATCGCGGCCTGATTCGCCTGCACTTGCACCGGCGCAAGTCGTAAGATTTCCGCCCGAGTCTCACGATACGCTGGCCGAGCTACCTCCTGTTTTCTCCAGCGATGCGGCAGACAAATGTGGCTTCTCCAATCTCATCTGGAGGTGGAAGCGAAGAAAGCATTGCATTCGCTGCATTTTCTGAATTTCAATGATGGCGCCATCACTGAAATTCAAGATGCGCTTATACTATAAGGCTATTTTCATCCCGAGGTCCAGATTTTTCAGGAATTCCCCTGGTAGAGAGCCGGTCCGCTCGGAAAGATCGGAATCGTTTCACACGCTCCCACTTCGGGAGCGCCATCAGCAAAGCGCCGAGCCACCGCCTGAGTGCACTCACTCGACTTCTTTGACGCAGCGGAATCCCATGTCCCCGGCGAGCCTGGAGCGCGACGCCTTGCGGTACTGGCTCCCGCAGAAGCAGTTGTAACGGCTCAGGAGAGTGCTGCACCCCTTGTCCCATTCCCCTGAGGTCATCTCGCGCACGATGCCGAGCATGTCGTGGAGCCCGTAAGGATTGGGCTTCTTGAGAGCGACGCTGTAGCGTTTGCGGTTCGAGTCGTCTCCCGTCCACTCGTACTCCGAGCGCGCGCCCCAATCATCCCCCCAATAGTACCAGCCGTCCGACCCGCCCCGGGCCGCTTTCTCCCACTCCTCCTCGGCCGGGAGGCGCTTGCCCAAGAACTCGCAATACGCTTGGGCATCCTCGTACCAAACCGCATCTGCGGGGAAGAACAATTTCTCCGACAGCTTCTTCCAAACGATCTTGCGGCCCTTGACCTTCTCCAGGAAGTAACTGTACTGCCCCTGGGTCACCTTGCATTTGTCCATGCGGAAGGCCGCGGTCGACGACTTCTGAAGGAGGCGCCCGGGCAGACGCCCCCCCGGCCGCTCGTCTCTGTCACGTGGTTGTTGCCGAAGGTGAACTCCCCTTCCGGCACCGAGGACATGCCGCGGCACTTCTCAGGAATGAGCTGGGACAAGGCCGACTCGTCCTCGGGGGGGGCCCGCCGAGGCGCGGCCGGTTCCGCAGCCGCCAGATAGAGCCCACAGAAGCAGGCTCATGGGACCCGCAGCTCGTCCAGGACCTCGCCGTACGCGTTGAGCACGGTGAACGACATCCCGCCCCCCCGCTCCTGGATGAGGACCACGCTCTCCTGCGGAGTGAAGCCCTTCACGCGGCTCATCCAAGGGCTCGGAGACAGGCGGGCGTAGTAGGGCGCGCCTCCCCCTCCGGCCACGATGTACCAGACCCCGCGCCGCAAAGGCAGGGGAGAAGCGGGCTCGCCCTTGTCCCAGGCGATGCGGCCGTCGTTGTCCTTATCGTCGATGGCGGGAATCCCGGCTGGGACCGCGGAATCCACGTAGACCCTGTAGTAGGAATGGTCGTGCGACGCGAGCACAGCGACGACCTTCTTGGACTTGGCCGCAGCCAGCGCCAAGCGGTTGCGCGATTCCAGGATGCCGAGCTTCTCAGGCCTCAGAGCGCCCTCCGAGAACTTTACCGCGCGCACCTTATTGTCACCCCCGTACCACATCGCGTCCTTCACATGGGGACCGGCCGGGAACGGAGGCTGGTGGCAGAGCAGGAGCACATGCCGCACGGCGGCGTCTTTCTCAGCCTCCTCCAGCCGCCTCTCGATCCAGGAAAGCTGGTCCTCGAGGATATAGCCTTCGGGCGCGCCGCCGAACTTCGCCGCATCCCCGGAGTACCAATGGTTGTTGTTGAAGGCGATGACGCGCACGGCCCCATACTGGACCGTATACGCGGATCCTTTATAGGGAGGAAGCCTGGGGTCCGCGGGTTCTGGAGCGTCCTGAGGGTTCGGGAACTCGCGGTCGAACACGGATTCCGAGCTGTCCGCGGCATAGGGCCAGCGGTCCATGCCCACGGGGTATTCCCCGCCCAGGTCGTAGGCGCGCACCAGGGTCTCGTGATTGCCCATGACCGCGTAGACCGGCCGTTCGTGCCAGAACCCGGCCAAAGACTGCTTGCTGGCGTAGAGCTGGGCCTCGAAATCCGCCCTGCTGTCCGTGAATCCGTTGACCACATCCCCGCTGTGCAGGAGGAAACGCGCCCCGCGGCCGTAGGCCAGAGCCACGAGCCGCTCCATGGTGTCGTAGTTGACGCCCATGAAGCCTTTCTGTCCGCCTCCGGCCCCTTCCCGGCTGTCCCCCGTGAACGCGAAGGTCACGTCCGCTCCGGTTTCGGGCGCGGCGCGGAACCGGTACTCGGAGGAGACCATGGGCCCGACCTTGATGCGGTATGTGTACTCCTTATCAGGCGTGAGCCCGGTCAGGATGCCGTCTTTGAAGACCCTGCCGTCGCCGAGAACGACCTCCGCCGGAACTTCCGCCTTGAAGGCGACCGTCGCTTCCCCGGGCCTCCGGCTGTCGAGCCGGGCCACGAACGGGCCTTCCACGAGCCATGGGACACGCTCATACCCGCCTTTGGAGCGGCGGAATGCCGCGTGCATGTCATAGACTCCCAAGACCTTGTCTCTGCCCTCCTGTCCATAGAAGAGCTCCATCCGGACGACGAGCTGACCCTCGTCAGTCCACCCCTCGCTGTTCTGCTCTCCAAGGAGCCGCTCGAGCTTGAGAACGGCCTTCCCGTCCCGGATGTCCGTCATCCGGGCGAAGCGCTTGTACTTGAACCCGGTCCTGGCAGCGGTGAACGGATACGCGCCGAAATGGGCACGGCCGTGGATGCGATTCCCCTCGATGGGAGTGCCGTCGAGCAGGAGCTTGACCTCGGAGAGGTCGAGCTCCAGTCCGTCCTTCCCCCCGCGCAGCGACGAGCGCAGCTCGTCGACTTTCAGAAGATTCCGCAGTCCGTAGGGCGAACGCAAGGGCCAAGCGCTCAGCCCCGCCTCATCCACAGGCAGGCTGTCCGACGCCCGGCACGGCATGGCCCACAGCAGGAACAGGCCCGCCAGGGCCGCGTTCACGACACCTTCAGCTTCCAGCTCAGGTTGAAGCCCCGCTTTTGGGCCTCGTCGATGAAGGGTCCGGGAGGCACGCCCACCTCGACAGGGTACGCTCCGGGCTTCATACGGCCTTGGGCGAGCATCTGCGCCACGATGGAGACCGGGAAGCCCGTGGTGCGCATCATGGCCGTCATCTTGGTCTTGGGGTCGTACTTGTCCATCATGTCGTAGACGACCTCGGCCTTCCTGCCGTCGCGCACGCCGCGCACCGTGACCCGGATGACGACCAGGTCCTGGTCTCCCGGCCGCTCGAAGTGCTCGCGGAACAGGGCCGCGCTCAAGGTCCGCGGCGCGATCTCGATGCCTCCCGTGCGCTTGGTGTCCTTCCTGAAGAAGCCCATGGCGTTCATGGCGTTGATGACCGCGATATGGCCCGGATAGCGGATGAGCTTGTTGTCCATGAACCGGACCTTCCCTTCATAGGTCCAGGCCATGGTGGCGAGTCCGCCGGCGGCGTGGGCGGCTTCGCAGCGGCCGAGCGGCTCCGGCAGATCGATGGTCTCGACCTCGGAGAGGCCCGGCACTTCCACGCGCTTGAAGTCCCGCAGGGCCGTGGCGTTCTCCACGTACTCGTTGATGAGCCCGTGCTCCGAGAAAGTCAGCAGATAGTTCATGGGCGGCTTCGGGTCCAGGGGCAGGCCGCCGTCCCGGATGAGGACCTCGTCCGCCCTCTCCATCATGGCGATGCCGTGCGCCGCGATGTTGTTGATCATGCCGGGTCCCAGGCCCACGTCGGGCTGGATGCCGATGCCGGCCTTGACCGCCGCCGAGTGCAGGGCGATCTCCTTGCGCACGATGTCCTGGTTCCCTCCCAGGTCCACGAAATGGGTCTTGGCAGCGAGTGCCGCCCTGGCCAGCGGGAGGTTGAGGTAGTAGGGCACCGCGCTGACCAGAACGTCGTAGCCCTCGGCCAGCTTCTTGATGCGGTTTACGTCGGAGGCGTCCACCCGGACCGTCTTGACCTTCTTGGACTTGAGGAACTTCTTGACGAAGTCCAGGTTTTTGGCCGAGCTGTCCGCCAGAAGGACTTCCTCCACCTTGGGGTTCCGGAGCATGTCGAAGGCGCACGCCCGGCCCTGCATCCCGCTGCCCAATAGCATGAATCTCATGGCGACCTCGGAGAACGCGGCGTCACGACCGGGGTATTCTAATACTTTTCAGATTTGTATATCGTCTCTCCATGCCGAAAGGGTTTTGGCTCGAGGAGTGCCCGGTCGGGATCACGGTCTGCGACCGGCGCGGGAAGGCGCTGGAGATGAACAAGGCCGCGGCCAAGACCTTCGCCAAGCAGGGAGGCAAACGGCTCATCGGCAAGGACCTGCTGTCCTGTCACCCCCAGCGGGCCAGGGCCAAGCTCGAGCGCCTGCTGCGCTCAGGCCGGCCGAACGTCTACACCATCGAGAAAAAAGGGCGCAAAAAGCTCATCTATCAAGGCCCTTGGCACCGGCGAGGACGCTACCGCGGCCTCGTGGAGCTCTCCATCGTGCTCCCCGATAAACTCCCACACTTCAAGCGCTGATGCACACGCATTCCATCAAGCCCTGGACGCACGACCATACCTTCGGCCAGGAGAAGATCCGAGTCGGAGAGCGCCGGACCGTGCTCGTGGTCTGGATCACAGCCTTGACCATGGTCCTGGAGATCGTCGCCGGACTAGTCTTCGGCTCCATGGCCCTGCTGGCCGACGGCCTGCACATGGGCTCGCACGCCTCCGCCCTGCTCATCGCCGTCTTCGCCTACCGCTTCACGCGGGACCATGCGGACGACAGGCGCTTTTGCTTCGGCACCGGCAAGGTCGACTCTCTGGCCGCGCTGGTCAGCGCGCTGCTCCTAACCCTCTTCGCTTTGGGCATGGCGTGGGAGAGCGTCAAGCGCCTGACCGCGCCGGTGCCCATCGGGTTCGACCAAGCCCTGCTCGTCGCCGTGGTCGGCCTGCTGGTCAACGGCGTCTGCCTGTGGATCCTGCGCGGGCATGAGCATCACGACCATGAGGACCACAACCTCCTATCCGCCTACCTGCACGTGCTCGCGGACGCCCTGACCTCGCTGCTCGCCATCGGAGCCCTGCTCTGCGGCAAGTACTGCGGCTGGGTCAGGCTTGACCCGCTCATGGGCATACTCGGCGCGGTCCTGATCACGCGGTGGGCCTGGGGCCTGCTGCGCTGCTCGAGCCGCACCCTGTTGGATTTCCAAGCGCCGGAAAAGACGCTCCTTAAGATACGGGAGTCCCTGGAGAAGGAGGGTGACGCCCGCGTCGCGGACCTGCATGTCTGGTCCGTGGGCCCGGGGATCGAGGCCGCGGAGATCGTGCTCGTGGACTCGTCCCCGAAGGAGCCGGAGCACTACAGAAGCCTGCTCCCCACGGGACTGGGCCTGGTCCACGTGGCCATCGAAGTGCGGCGCTGCTCCACTCCGGCGCCATGACTCTCCAGCACCTGGTCTTCTTCCTCTCCGGAGCCGCATCCCTGGTCTATGAGGTCCTTTGGGCCAGGGAGCTCGCCCTGGTCTTCGGCTACACCGTCTACTCGATCAGCACCGTCCTGGCCGCCATCATGGCCGGCTTCGCCTTGGGATCGGGGCTTGGCAGCGGCTGGGTCCAGCGCACGAAGGAGCCTTGGCGCCTCTACGGCCGGCTGGAGCTCGGCGTCGCGCTCTTCGCCGCCCCGGTTCCCTGGGCCTTCTCCATGCTCATGCCGCTCATCGAAGCCTGGGGACTGCCTCCCCTGCCGGTGCGGTTCGTTTTCGCCTTCTGCCTGCTCACCCCGGCCTCGCTCCTCATGGGAGCCACGTTCCCCGTGCTCAGCCGGGCCGTCAGGATGAACCGGGACCCGGGAAGGGCCGTGGGCGGGCTTTACGCTGCGAACCTCCTCGGCGCATGCTTCGGCGCCGGAGCCAGCGCCTTCCTGGGGCTCGCGTTCCTCGGGGTCTCGCGCACCTACGCCGTGGCCCTTGCCATGAGCGTCGCCGCCGGCGTCATCGCGCTGGCGACACCCCTTCCGTGCCGCAGGGAAGAGGAGCACGCCATCCCCTGCGGCACCAGGCCTCCCGATTGGGCCTGGGAGTGCGCCGCCCTTTTCGTCTCGGGACTCTGCGGAATGGCCTTCGAGGTCATCTGGACCCGCCTGCTGGTCCCCTCGTTCAGCAACTCCTCCTATGGGTTCGCTTCCGTGCTCGTCGTGTTCCTGGCCGGCTCGGGCTTGGGCAGCGCCGCGGCCGCGCGCCTCCGCGTCGGCAGCCGGGCAAGCCTGGGCGGGGCCCTCGTGCTCTGCGCGGTCCTGGGCCTGCTCGCCTATTCGGTCTTCGAGCTCACCCAGCTCCTGCAGATCCGATTCGTGGATTTCAAGAACGCCGGCGTCACGCCGATGATCGCCCAGCCGCTGGCGGAGGCTTTCGCCGTGCTCCTTCCCGTGGCGCTGCTCCAGGGGGCCATGCTCCCGCTCGCGGTGCGTTCCTGCGGAGCTCCCGGAGCCCTTGGACGGCTTTACGCCTGGAACACGCTCGGCGCCATCGCGGGCTCGTTGGCCGCGGGGTTCTGGTGGATCCCCTATGCCGACGTGCAGAAGGCCCTCCTGATCACCGTGCTCATCGGGATAGCGGCCGGGACGGCCCTCCTCTGGAGCGCGGTGACGCGCCCGAGGCGGCCGGTCGTACTCCTGGCCGCCGGGATCTGCACGCTCTTCGCCTGGCTGCGGCTGGGAGGAGAGCACATGCCCTACCGCCTGATGCTGGATTGGGGCGTGCGCACTCCCCAGAGCGAGCGGAGGATCCTCTATTATCGGGAGGACATCGAGGCCGCTGTCATGGCGGACGCCCGAGGCGGGCTGCGCTTCCTCGTCATCAACGGGGCCGGCGCGTCCGGCTACGACAACGTCACCAAGCTGCTCGCGCATATCCCGCTCGTCCTGCATCCGGCCCCCAGGCGGGCGCTGGTCATCTGCTTCGGCATGGGGACCACGTTCCGCTCCGCCATGAGCCATCCCGTGAAGGTCGACGCGGTGGAGCTCGTCCCGTCCGTGCTCGAGGCTTTCCCATTCTTCTATCCGGACGCGGCCGCGCTCGCGTCCGACCCCAGGGCCCGCCTCATGGTGAACGACGGCCGCAACCACCTGCTCGTGGAGAAGGACGGCTACGACGTCATCATGATGGACCCTCAGCCCCCGCTCTACGCCGCCGGCACCGCGAACCTCTACAATCGCGACTTCTTCGCTTTGGCGCGCAAACGCCTGAAGCCGCATGGCCTCCTGGCGGTCTGGCTCCCGACCTGCCCCGAATCCGAGTTCAACATGGTGGTGCGGAGCTTCGCGGATGCCATGCCCCACGTCCAATTCTGGCGCTCCCGCGTGGACGCGCCCGGCTTGATCCTGCTGGGCAGCCCGGATCCCATCCGCATCGACCGCAAGAGGGCCGAGTCCAGACTCAAGGCCCTGCGGGTCCGAAAGGACCTCTTGGAGTTCAACCAGAGCTATGCCAAGGCCGCAGCATTCTGGGACCTCTATCTGGGCCCTGGGGAGTCTTTTGCCGACCGCTGGGGCTCCTCCCCTCCCGTCACGGATGACCATCCGCGGATCGAATATCCCTACTTCCGATCCCTGTCCCCTTCTTATTACAGGAACCCTAAAGTCCTATTCGCTCCTGTATTACCTTCGGCCCACTGATGCTTAGGCCGTTATCCGTCGACGAACTGGGTCTTTAGCCTCGTCCTCAGACCCGAAGTCCGACTTATAATCGAAGCATGAAGAACACTATCCGCAGCGCTTTCCTGCTCCTCCAAGCCGGGATCCTGGCGGCCTCTCCTGCAGCCTGGGGCATGACGCAGGTTCAAGCCGTGCCCACGACGCTCTCCCCCGGGATCGGCTCTATGGGCGCCGCGGGTTCGGTCACGGGCAATGCCGCGGCCCCGGTAAATCTCCAGCTCAACATGCAGCTCGGCTCGCTCACCCCCTCCCTGATCTCCCCCAACGGAGCCGCGCTCACCCCCAGCATCCAGGCCGTCGGCCTCCAGCAGGCGGTCCCGCTTCCGCTCAAGTCCGTGATCCCGTCCGCGGCGCAGCAGCAGACCCCGGCCGCGGCCTTGGCTCCCGCCGTGCGCCAGACCGGGAACGTCCGGACCGCCCCGGTCCCATCCCCTGCGGCGCTCCCGACTTCTAAGGAAGGGACTCTGGAGGGAGGCCGGCTGGTCCAGGAGGCGAACCGCAAGGGCTTGATCCCCAAACTCGATTTTTCAGCCTTCTCCTCCGAGCGCCTGAGCCAAGGCTCGGCCGGGAACGCGCACCAAGCCGGCGCCCAGCTCATGGACAAGGTCCTAGGAATCAAGAGCATCGAGAGCTCCGGTGACGTGGTCGGGGCCGCGGCTTCCGGCCGCGCGCGCAAGAGCAAGCTCGCGCCCGCTGCGAAGCCGAAAGCCAAGCCAGAAGCCCCGGCCAAGAAGAAGCCCTACGACCCGCGCAACGCGCCGGTCTCGCCTTGGCGCCTGAGCATGTTCCAGTACAGGCCCGAGCAGTACGCCCTCACCTTCCTTTTCGGAGTCACGGACGCGGCGAACACGGACAAGGGCTACGAGCTCCTGGTGGGCATCGCGGTGCACGAGGCCATGGAGCACGCGTACAAGTGGGTCCAGTCCGGCCGCTCTCCCAAGGATATCTCCCTGCCCGAGGTACTCGTCGAGTACGAGAACTCTTGGCAGCGGGGCTTGAAGGAGGGCGGGTGGCAGGCCCGGGACGGCTGGCAGGCCGAGGAGTACAAGAGGCGGGGAGTGAACTACATCACCCGGCGCTTCCATACGCTTTCCGAGGACCAGGGCAAGGTCCTGAGCCTGGAGCAGACCGTGCTCTGGAACATGACGGACCCAGCCACGGGCAAGAGCTATCAGTTCAAAGGCAAGATCGACCGCTTGATGCTCAAGGGCGACACCATCTACATCCGCGACTGGAAGACCCATTTTACGCCGCCGAGCTCCAACCAGCTCGACCGCGACGACTACCAGCTCGGCCTCTACGCCATGGCCCTGCGCATCGCCCAGCCCGAGCTCGTGAAGGGCAAGAAGATCAAGCTCGTGTGGGACTACAAGGAGTTCTCCCAGGAGATCGACGCGGACGAGGCGTACCTGGCCCGCATCCAGGACCGGGTGTTCTCCATCCTGCGCGGCATCGACACGTTCTCAGAGCGGGTCATGGCGGAGAAGGACGAGTGGCAGCGCCGCATCAAGCCCGAGAAGAATCCGAAGGGACTCAAGGAGGCCAAGGCTGCGGCGGACGCGCTCGGCGCGGTGCGCTCAAAGATCGACGAGGCCAAGGCCGCGCTCGCCAAGCTGCGCAAGCAGTACAACCGGACCGAGGACGGACTCACCCGCTATGCCAAGAAGGCGGGCCTGGACTCCCTCTCCGGCTCTCAGTACACCCTTTCGGTGCAGGCCAACTCCAAGCGTGACATCCCGGCCAAGGCCGACGACCCGGACACCTACGAGGCGGTCGGAGAGACCCTGCGCAAGAACGGCCTCTGGGAGAGGTTCTCGGAGCTGAGCTACGCCGAGGTCAAACGCATGGCCGAGCTCCAGGGCGGTTCGGACCATCAGGCCTTCCTGAAGATCAAGGGAGACCTCCGCTCCGGGCTCTCCAACGGCATCGAGACCGAAGCGGCCGAGGACGCGGCCGGCAGCTCAGGCGGCGGAGTGTCCCGCACCAAGCTCCCGCGCGACGAGTGGGCGCCGGACGCGGAGCCCGGCCTCCTGTCTCCGACCCAGGTCGCGTCGTTCATGTCCGACAAGGACGCCTACGCCAAGTACTACCTCCTGCGCTCCCGGACCCCCGGCCCCAAGATCATGAACTTCCTGGCCGGCTCCGTGGTGCACGAGACCATGGAGCAGGTCTTCATCTGGATGAAGGGCGGACGCCTCATCGAGAACATCACGTTCAAAGACGTCGAGAAGCTCTTCGAGGAGCGGTGGAAGGCCTTGTCCGCGGAGGATGACTTCGTCCCCCAGGACGGACTGACCGAGGCGGACTACAAGCGCGGGGCTATGGAGTACGTGAAGGCCAAGTGGGAACAGATGTACCCCTTCAAGGACCAGGGGGAGATCGTCTTCCTCGAGAAGCGCACGCACTTCACCCTGACCGATCCGGAGACCGGAAAGACCTACAAATTCCAGGGCATCCCGGACCGGGTCATGCTGCAGGGCGACACCGTCCTCATCCGCGACTGGAAGACCCACTACAAGGAGCCCACGGACGAGGAGGTCAAGGCGCACGACTACCAGCTCGGGCTCTACATCCTCGCGCTCCAGCAGCTCTACCCGGACCTCATGAAGGGCCGCAAGGCCAAGCTCTCCTGGGACTTCAAGAGCAAGTCCGTGGTCATCGACGCGGACGACGCCTATCTGGCGAATCTGCGCAAGCGGCTCTTCAAGACCCTGCGCGAGATGGACGCTCTGCGCGAGGATGTCTCCAAGCACCGCGAAGCGTGGAAGGAAAAGCTCGGCGCCCTGGACCTGCCCAAGAACGCGGCTGACGCGTCCAAGCGCGTGGACGAGCTCGGAAAGCTGAAGGAAGGCCAGGACAAGCTCGCCGAGGGAATCGAGGCTCTCGAGGCCGAGGAGCAAGGCTACGTTTCCCAGCTCATCGAGTTCTCGCGCAGGACCGGCCACGTCCGCGTGCAGGGAAAGACCACGGTCTCCAGCCTGCGCAAGAGCGGCTACGTGAGCGTGCCGACCAAGTCCAAGGAGCGGGAAGCCTACGACCGCGTCGTGTCCGCGCTCAAGGCCGCGGGCGTGTGGGAGAAGTACTCCGGCATGGACCTGCGCGCCCTGCGCAAGGCCATGGCCGAGGACCCGGCCCTGGCCAAGCTGCTCGAGCCCTACGTCCGGGGCATCGAGTCGGTCAAGGTGAAGCTCGCGCCGAACGCAGAACAGGCCGGAAGGAGCCCGGCCAAGAAGAAGACCGTCCGGTCCTGATCGCCTTAGAGGGATCATCCCCGGCACCCCGTCCCGGAAGTGCCGGGGATAATTCTTGTGGTAATATATCCCCATGATCCAATGCCCAAAGTGCTCGGCTGAGAACGACGACGAGGCTCTTTTTTGCGACCAGTGCGGGACCGCCATCTCCCCGGATGCGCTCGGGGGCGCTTTGGACCAGCCCTGCCCTGCCTGCGGGGGCGAGGTGCGGGAGACCCAGAGCGTGCTGGCGGTCTGCCAGGCCTGCGGCCTCAACCTGGGAGAGCACCCCGCTTCCGGGTGCCAGGAGTGCGCCCCGGCGGCCGCGGAGCACGGCCCGGCCCCCGCCCCGGAGGAGGTGGAGAAGTGGCCTTGCCCGGTCTGCGCCATGGAAAACCCCCAAGGCGCGGCCCAATGCTCGGATTGCGGCATCGTGTTCAAGAAGTCGCCCAGGCTCCGGCCGTGCCCCCGCTGCTCCGCCGAGGTGTCTGGCGACACGTGCAACTGCGGAGCGATCCTTACTCTCGACAAGCTCATGGAATACGTGGACCCGTCCGTGCAGAGCGTATGCTCGGTCTGCAAGCAGCTCTACTCGGTCAAGAAGGATTCCTGCCCGGACTGCGGGGGGGAGTTGGAGCCGGCGGAGGACCTGAAAAACCACAAGAGAGGAAGATATTGAAAAAACCGCTTCTCCTCGCCGCGCTCGGACTACTTGGCTGCGAGCCCTGGTGCTCCAGCCCCGGATTCCAGCCGAGCGAGAATCAGTCCATCCGCCTGGAGCAAGTCGACAAGGCCGCGGCCGCCTATCGCGACTCGATCCTGGAGGATTCCGACGGCAAGGAGTCCCTCCTCCGGCTCTTCGACGCGGTCCAGGCCTTCCGCGCCGTGCAGCCCGGAAGCCAGGCCGCGGACGCCTTCATGGCCGAGCACCTCGCCGGTCTCGTCCGGGATTTCTCCTCGTCCTTCCCCACCCCCGGACTCCGCGAAGCCGCCGTCAGGCGCGCCCTGAAGGACTACCGCGACCACGTGCTGCCGCGCAGCACGGACGCGGAAAAGTACCTGAAGTAAGCGTCGCAGGGCCCTAGGGCCCAGAAAAGCCTGGGCCGCATTCCCGGCCGGAGAGGACCCATCGGCCCAGACATGAACGAGTGTTCACATGTATACTGACACTCGATGCCGCGCCCCTCGTGCTGGATCCTCGTCGCAGCCCTGCCCTCCTGGGCCGCCGCCGCGACGCTGCAGACCGGTCCGGTCCTGCAGGCTCCGCTCAGCGGGGTGCTTCCCCTAGCCGGACCCAGCCTGGCGGCTCCATTGACGTCCGCGCTGACCCCGAACCTCGGCCCCCTGCTCCCCGCTCCGGGAGCGATGAGCCCGGTCCTGCCGTCCTTGACCCGGCAGCCCGTGTTCACCCCATCCCCCGCCCTTCTGCCGGCATCGGTGGTCCCCTCTTATAAAGGAAATAAGATCACCCCCGCCGCTCAGGCTCCCTCTGCGCAGCCCACGGTGCTGGACCAGCTCCACTCCGCGGCGCAGCGCTTGCCCTCCGCCTCCATGGGTTTCGAGAGGTCCGTCGGCGACGCTTTCGAGACTTTCGACGGCGGTCGCCGCGAGGCGGCTGCTTCTTTTTCAGGACGGACAGGACGCAAGTCACGGGGAAAGACCGGCCTGCGGACTGGTGTGCAAGCGGCGGCCGATGCCGCCTGGCGGCATGGCGGCTTCACGGGGTCGGGCGGGACGCGGATCAGCTACAAATCCCGCATCCCGGCCGGGGCCGAGGGCAAGCCTCCGACCGTGTTCGTCGGCGGCCTGGCCCTGGCCGAAAGCTTCGAACCCTACTTCTCCAGATTCGCCCCTGAGGCGGGACAGTTCACCCTGTGGCTCAGGGGCCTGCCCCCAAGCCCATGGAGCCCGGGGGCCCGCGTCTTCGACGCCGACGCCCTCGACCTCGCGCGCCTGATCGTCCTGGCCGGGCGCGAGTCGGGTTCCGACCGGGTCGACCTGGCGCTGCACTCCTACTCGACCATGCTCTTCCAGCGGCTCCTGGGCCTGAGCGGCGACCCCCTCGCGGCCGAGGCCCTGCGCTATCTCCGGGGAGCGAAGGTCACGCTGTTCATGGGCTCGACCCACTACGAGGGCGTGGAGCGCGACATGGACCCCATGTCCAGCCTGAAGCTCCAGGTCAGCAAGGCCTTCGTGGACATGATCGACATGAACGACGCCATCCGCTCCGCCTTGTGGGACCTCGCGCGCTGGAACCCGTTCCTCCTCCCCATGGCGGCCGCCGACGAGCTGGCTTGGGACGCGGTCCGGGCCCTGCTGCTGTCCAGCGGGGGCCAGGACGTCGCTAGGGACCTCAAGCGCTACCTCGGCGAACCCTGGGAGCCGGACATCGAACCCGTCCGGAAGGCGCTGCTGCGGGTGATCGACGACAACTCCGGGAAGCCCGGCTGGCAGGAGGCCGCGTTGCGCCGCTTCGTGGACCTGCTGCGCCTGGACTTCGCGCCGGAACACGTGCGGCTGCTGCGCGATATGGGCGTGCGGCTGCACACCGTGGCGGCGGTCCACGACGACATCCTCCCCTGGGCCCTTCAGCGGCGTCTGCTCACGCGGCTCGGGATCGAGGCTCCGGCGCGGGCTCCGCGGCCCGGCACGGTCCTGACGGACAAGGAAGGGCTGTTCCGCCTCTCGGTCGTGGATTCCGACCACTTCTATCCGCTCCGGGAGCCCGACAGAGTCCGGGACCTCCTGCGCGACTGACCCCATGCGGTCCGCCTTCAAGATGCACTTCGAGACCCATGAAGGGCTGGTCCCGAAGGACACCCTCTTCATCCACGGGAACATGGCCTCCAGCCGGTGGTGGCGCCCGGTCCTCCGGGTCCTCCAGGAGCGCCCTGGAGCGGGAAAGGCGCCCGGAGCCCTGATATTCGCGGACTGGCGCGGCTCGGGCCGCAGCCCGGACCCGGACTCGGCCTCCGACATGGACATGGAGCGGCTGGCGCGGGACTACGTGGACCTCCTGACGGACATCGGCCGGCGGCACGTCAACGTCGTCGGCCACTCCACCGGAGGCCTCATCGCGCTGCTCGCCATGAGGCGTTCGCCCGAAACCTTCCATCGCGCGGTCCTGCTCGACTCCGTCGGCGCCAAGGGCATCGCCCTGGGCTCCGGGATGAGAGAGGCTTTCCATCGGATGGCCGGCGACAAGCCGTTCGCGGCCCAGGTCATCGCCTCGACCCTCCATGGGCCCGCCGCGCTCCGCCCCTTCGTGACGGTCGAGCTGGCCGAAGACGCCTTCCGCGCGGCCCGTTCGCTCAAGACCTGGGTGCTCGACGCCCTGGAGCGCGTGGACTACGAGGGCGACATCCGCGCCGTGTCCCAGCCGACCTTGGTGCTCCACGGCGAGCATGACGCGGTCCTGCCCATGGAGGGCTCACGGCGCCTGGCCGCGCTCCCCCCCGGGGGTTCCTTCAAGGAACTCAAAGGCCGCGGGCACTGCGCCAACGTCGAGGACCCGGAAGGCTTCATCGGACTCGTCGAGGACTTCCTCTTCCGCTAAAAACCGAGATGGCGCTTGACGCCCGGCCCCCCCTCATGGTACAATACTGAACGAACGATCGTTCATATGAAGGCCCAAGCCCCCTCCCGCGAAAGGATCCTAAAGGCCTCGGCCTCCTTGTTCCGCAAGCAGGGCTTCCACGGCACCTCCATCCGCGATATCGCCAGTGGAGAAGCTCTTCGGCGTGAAGACGCACTACGGCATGACGGACGATGATGTCATACGGTTCTTCGGGCGGGTGTTCCGGAACGGAATCCTGCAATCATAAAACCATGGAGGATAGAACATGAACGTGAAGGACAAGGTCGTGATGATCACCGGAGCGGCGCGGGGCATCGGCAAGACCGCGGCGCGGCTGTTCCTGACGCACGGAGCCAAGGTCGCGCTTTTGGACGTGAACGAGGCCCAGTTGCAGGAGGCGCACAAGGACCTCGACCCCCAGGGGACCCTACCCCTCATGACCGTGGCCGTGGACGTGACCAGCCGGCCCTCCATGGACGCGGCGGTCAAGACGGTCGTGGACAAGTGGGGCCGCGTGGACGCGCTCGTCAACAACGCGGGCATCACCCGCGACGCCATGCTCCACAAGATGACCGAGGACGCCTTCGACCGGGTCATCGACGTCAACCTCAAGGGAGTGTTCAACTGCGCCCAGGCCGTGCTCCCGGTCATGAGCGCGCAGAAGCGGGGCGCGATCATCAACACCTCCTCCATCGTGGGAGTCTACGGCAACATCGGCCAGACGAACTACGCGGCCGCCAAGGCCGGCATGATCGGCATGACCAAGACCTGGGCCAAGGAGCTCGGCCGCAAGGGAATCACGGTCAACGCCGTGGCCCCGGGCTTCACCATGACCGAGATGCTGGCTACCGTGCCCGCGAACATCCTGGACTCCATCAAGGACAAGACGCCGATGCAGCGTCTCGGAACGCCCGAGGACATCGGCCACGCGTACCTGTTCCTCGCCTCGGACCAGGCCACGTTCATCACCGGCCAGGTGCTGGGTGTGGACGGCGGGCTGGTTCTATAAAGGGAGGACTCCTCATGCCCAAGATCATCGCCACAGGCATGCACCTGCCGGAGAAGCTTGTGTCCAACGAGGACATGTTCAAGCGCTTCGGCCGCGAACAGCTCCAAAAGGTGTACGACCGCATCGGCCACGGGGCCCGGTTCCACTCCGCGCCGAACGAGTCCTCCGGCGACCACGCGGTCAAGGCGGGACGCCGCGCGCTGGAGAAGGCGGGGCTCAAAGCCGAGCAGGTGGACCTCCTCATCGTGGCCACGGACACCCCGGCCTTCCTGTCCCCGGCCACGGCGGCCTATGTCCAGCACCAGCTCGGCTTGACGAACTCCGCGGCCTTCGACGCGAACTGCGCGTGCGCGGGCAGCGTCACGGCCATGGACATCGCGACCAAGTACATCCACACGGACCCGCAGTACAAGACCGCCATGGTCATCGGCACCTACGCCATGTCCAAGTTCCTGGACCCGAACGACAACGTCTGCTATCCCCTGTTCGGCGACGGGGCCGGAGCGGTCCTGCTGCAGCGCGACGACTCCATGCGGCACACCTTGTGCTCGCGCCTGGTGGCGGACGGGCAGTACTGGGACTACATGGGCATCTACGGCGGCGGCTCGGCGGAGAAGGCCAGCGCGGAGCTCGTGGCCTCGGGCAGGGACAAGGTCCGCATCCTCAAGAAGTACCCCCCCACGCTCAACAAGGACGCCTGGCCGAAGCTCATCCGGGAGACCCTGGGGAAAGCGGCTCTGAAGACCCATGACATCGACCTCTACGTCTTCACCCAGATCCGGAAGGTCACCATAGAAGAGGTCATGGCGGAGTTCAGGCTGCCCATGTCGCGCACGCACACCATCATGGAGAAGTGGGGCTACACGGGCTCGGCCTGCGTCCCCATGGCCCTGCATGACGCCATCGAGCAGGGCAAGCTCAGGCGCGGACAGAAGTTCGTGCTCTGCGCCTCGGGCGGCGGCTTCGCCATGGCCTGCATGGCCATGACCTACTAATATGCCGGTCATGACAGAAGCACGGCCGAGCCTCCTTAAAAGAAGGCTCGGGGACAAGCTCATCAGCATCGAGGACGCGGTCGCCAAGATCCGGTCCGGCCAAGACGTGATCGTGGCGCAGTGCGCGTCCGAGCCCCAAGGCCTGATGTCCGCGATGCACCTCGCCGCGGAGCAGGTGGAGGACGTGAGGGTGTTCTCGGTGCTCACGCTCAAGCCCTACGAGTTCTACATGCGGCCCGAGATGAAGGGCCGCTTCGAGCTCTGCTCCTGGTTCCATGCTCCGGGAGCACGGGCGGCCCTGGCCGCCGGGACCGGCACGGTCACCTACGTGCCGAACATGCTGCACAGCGCTGCTTTGGACCGGATGCACGCCAAGAAGCCCGGGGTGTTCTTCGGCACCTGCACTCCCCCGGACAAACACGGCTACGTATCCCTCTCGCTGGGCGTGACGTATGAGAGGGACATCCTGGAAGCGGCCGAGACCGTGGTCCTGGAGATCAACGAGAACCTGCCCCGGACCTTCGGGGACACGGCGGTCCACGTCTCGGATGTGCAGTACTTCGTGGAGAACCACCAGGAAGTCCCGACCCTGCCGGCCCCGAACCCCACCGCGGTGGAGCTCGACATCGGCCGCAACATCGCGGAACTGGTGCCGGACGGGGCTACGATACAGCTGGGCATCGGCGGCATCCCCAACGCGGTGGCCCTGGCCCTCAAGGACAAGGAAGACCTGGGCGTGCACACGGAGATGCTCGTGGACTCGGTCATGGAGCTCCACAGGATGGGCGTGGTCACGAACAAACGCAAAGCCCTCGGCAAGGACAAGTTCATCTGCACCTTCGCGATGGGATCCCGCAAGCTCTACGACTGGCTCGACGACAACCCGTCCGTAGAGTTCCGCAAAGGACGCTGGGTCAACGACCCGGCGGTCGTCAGGCAGAATTCGAAGATGACCTCCATCAACACCTGCCTCATGGTGGACTTCACCGGGCAGGTGGCGAGCGAGTCCATCGGCACGAACCAGTACTCCGGCACCGGCGGACAGACCGACACCGCGTCCGGAGCCAAGGAAGGCGCAGACGGCCAAGGGAAATCCATCATCGCGTGCCAGTCCACGGCCAAGAACGGGACAGTGAGCACCATCGTCCCGACCCTGCCTTTGGGAACGGCCGTGACCCTGCACCGGGCGCACTGCGACCATGTGGTGACCGAGCACGGCATCGCCTACATGAGGGGACGGACCGTCCGCGAGCGGACCCAGAACCTCATCGCCGTGGCTCACCCTGATCACCGGAGCGGGCTCCGGGAGCAGGCCAAGAAGCTCGGCTATCTATGAATAAGGAGAGGATCATGAACAGAGTCGTCATTCTCGGGGCGTCTCGAACGCCCATCGGCAGTTTCCTCGGCGGGCTCTCCAAGAAGAGCGCGCCCCAGTTGGGCTCCATCGCCATCTCCGGAGCCCTCAAGTCGGCGGGCATCAAGCCCGAAGCGGTGGACGAGGTCGTGATGGGCAACGTCCTCTCCGCAGGCACGGGACAGGCCCCGGCCAGGCAGGCCATGATCTACGCCGGCATCCCGGCCAAGGCCTCGGCCGCCACGGTCAACAAGATGTGCGGCTCAGGGCTCAAGGCCGTCATCATGGCGTCCAAGTCCCTGCTCACGGGCGACTCGAAGGTCTCCGTGGCCGGCGGCATGGAGTCCATGACTCGGGCGCCCTACCTTCTGGAGAAGGCGCGCTCAGGCTATAAGCTCGGGCACGGCGAGTTCGCGGATTCCGTGCTCAAGGACGGGCTCGTGGACCCCTACTCGGACAAGCACATGGGCCTGTGCGGCGAGATGTGCGCGCAGATGTACGGCTTCACCCGGAAGGACCAGGATGAGTACGCGGTCATGAGCTACACCCGGGCCCGCGAGGCCCAGACCGGCGGCGCGTTCGCGACCGAGATCTGCCCGGTGGATGGCGTGTCCGAGGACGAGGAGCCCAAGAAGGGCGACTTCGCCAAGATGCCCGCGCTTAAGCCCGCGTTCAAGAAGGACGGCACCATCACGGCCGCCAACGCCTCCAAGCTCAACGACGGGGCGGCGGCCCTGGTTCTCTCGACCGAGGAGCACGCCGAGAAGCTGGGCGCGAAGCCCGTGGCGACGATCCTGGGCTGGGCCGGGCACTCCCAGGAACCGGAGTGGTTCACCACAGCCCCGGCTCAGGCGATCGAGAAGCTGCTCGAGCGCGTGGGCTGGACCAAGGACGAGGTGGACCTCTACGAGATCAACGAGGCCTTCAGCGTGGTCTCCCTGGTCAACATGCGCCTGACCGGCATCCCCAAGGAGAAGGTGAACGTGCAGGGCGGAGCCGTGGCCCTGGGGCACCCCATCGGCGCGAGCGGAGCCAGGATCGTGGTCACGCTCATCAACGCGCTCAAGCGCAGGAACCTGCGAAAGGGCGTGGCCTCCATCTGCATCGGCGGAGGAGAGGCCCTGGCCTTGGCCGTCGAACTGAACTAAGTAGGTCTTTAGACAGGGGGCGGCCAGGGGTCCTTTGTCACAAGCCGGGCCGCCCCCTCTGAGGTACAATATCTCCATGGCGAAACCATTCCCTGAGAACGTGGCGCTCAAGCAAGTCAAGTGCCCCAATTGCGGGGAGAAGCTCAAGACCGGCGCCCTGAAGCAGGACGAAGACGTGATCCGGGCCGAGTGCCACAAGGACGGCTGCGGTTTCTCCGTGGACCTATTCTGGCTCGGAGACGCGAAGATCCCCCAGAATTAGTTGCGCCGGGACATCCTAAAGCACCTCTCCCTCCAAGCCGTCTGCGGCGCTGTCATCGGCTTCATCGCCGGCGTCACGCTGATGTCGCTCGCCATCCCGGATCCGGCGCGCATGATCGCCCCTCCGGACATGCTCGCGGACCTCGATCGCCTGGCGCTCCTGAGCGTGTTCGTGCGCAAAGCGCACTGGCTCTGGACCCTGCTCCTCCTGGGGGCAGCGGCGAGCTCCTGGCTCCTGGCAGCCCCGCGCATCTCTCCGGAGCTCGGGACCTTCCCATTCCTCCAGACCCCTAAGCCGCTCAAGGCCTGGGCTGCGGCGGCGTTCTCAGGCATGGCCGCCCTCTTCGGGATAGGCCTGATCCTGGACTCGTTCCAGGCCGGATGCTGCGCCCTGACCGAGGGCGCCCCCGCCGCAGTCTATGCGGCCTGCGGGGCCCTGCTCTGGGGAGCTGCCTGGCTCATCCTACGCCCCAAGCGCGCTGCCCGGAGCATCGCGTGGGGGACCCTGGCCGGCCTGGGGGCCGCAGGAGTGGCTTACGGACTCAAGGACCTATTCTGGCTGCTCTTCACGCTCAACGTGGACCTCTGGACGCTCTCAGCCGAGGTGGCTGCCGGAGGCGTGCTCAGGAACCTGCTCCTCTGCTGCCTCATAGGCGCGGCTGGCTTATCTTTGGCCCTTGGCTTGGCCGCAGCCGTAGGAGCCGACGATGCCCCCCCCTTTGATCGTCTGAAGCGCGCGGCCCTGCCCCTGGGCCTGTGCGCGGCCCTGGCAGCAGGCTTCGGCCTGCTCAGGCTCTACGCCGGCCGCCATGACTACGGCAAGCCGGGGCTGTGGAGCGCAGCCGGGCTCAAGGGCAAGCTCATGAAGAGAGCCTACGTGCTTCTCCCCGGGGAGAAGGCCGCGCATCCCTGGACCTTGGATGCGCACTACACTGGGTTCATGGACTCCGGCTCGGTTCCGGCGCAAGAGGAGAACCTGGCCCTGCTCTCCGGCTTCCTCTCTGGGCGGGGCCGCGCCAGCGTGTTCAGGAACGCGGCGCTGAACGCCATCCCCTCCATCTGTCTGACCCTATGGGAGCCCGGCCGCATGGCCTCGCTCTATGACGAGGTCCTGGGGGGCCTGGGCCCCGGGTTCGGGCCTCCCATGCTGTGGACCCTGCAGCGCGTCTCCTGGCTGGCGAACCGGGCTCCGGTGACCGAGGAGAACAAACGGATGCTGGAGCGATTCTCGAGCTACGGCTTCCATCTGCCCGAGAATCACAGCCGGAATCTGGCCCAGGGCCGGCTCCGCCTCCAGGGTCCGGCTCCAGGGGTCGTCCGAGGCAGGCTCAGCGCGCCGGACGCAAACGGCATCCGGGTCGGCCTGTTCTTATTCCAGGCCGGAAGCCTCCCGCCCGCGGATCCAGCCCTGCTCGCGTCCCGCATCGTGGACTCCCGGGCCGTGGGCAAGGACGGGACGTTCGAATTCGACCGCTTGTCGGCCGGGGACTACTTCCTCTGCCTGCGCGTGCCCCATGAGAAAATGCGGGCTGAGCTGCCGGGACGCATCCACGTGGACTTGAAGAATCCCGCGTCCGACGTCGGGGTTATCCGGGTCCGATCTCAATAGCCCCGCGGCATCACGGGGATGAGCTTCCCGCGCACCTTCTTGAAGTCCCCCATGTTCCCGCGGATCCAGCCCTTGACGGACTCCACGCGCAGAGAGCTCGAAGGGTTCAGGACGATGACCCTCGCGATCCCCGAGTTGATGATCATGCGCTTGCAGATCTTGCAGGGCTCGGCCCCCTTGATGATGTGGGAGGTGGAGGGCGATACGCCGACCAGGTAGAGCGTGGCGCCGATCATGTCGAAGCGGGACGCGTGGATGATGGCGTTCTGCTCCGCGTGCACGGCCCTGCACCACTCGTAGTGCTCCCCGCGCTTGGCATGGAGCTGGATGCGCAGGCAGGTGCCGATCTCCGAGCAGTTGGCCGTCCCGCGCGGGGATCCGGCGTAGCCGGTGGAGACGATCTGGTCGTTGTTCACGATGACCGCCCCGTAATGCCGCCGCAGGCAGGTGCTCCGGCGCGCCACTTCCTTGGCGATGTTGAGGTAGTACTCGTGCTTGGTGATGCGGCCGTCCTTCATGGCTGCACCGTCGGCTTGCTTTGGAACGCGGCTTCCAGCACCGCGATCCTCTTCTCCAGGGCCTCGACCCTGGGGGTCAGGTCCGGAGGAGCTTGGATGGCGCTCTGGATCTCCCGGGCGGCCCAGTCGCCGATGCGGCCGCCGGCTACGCCGAAGGGGATGGCCAGCAGGCCGTAGCAGAAAGCGGGGAGATAGCCGCCCGCGATGACCGGCACGCGGAGGATGCCGAAGGCGATGCCGACTCCGGAGAAGATCCCGAAGAAAGTCCCCCAGCCCCAGCCCGAGCCGCCGTGACGCATGGAAGCCGCCAGGGCCGCGGCAAAGGCGCCGAGCCAGAGCCCGAGAGCCACCTTGGTCGGCGCCTGGAGAACGAAGGGATAGGGGTAGCTCAGGCCCATGCTCTGCTTGACGCCCTCCGCCAGGACGAAGGCGGCCATGCAGCACACGCCCGAGGCGAGGAAGTACACCCAAAAGCCGCGCCAGAGCGCGGCGAGGAGTCTTAGGACGCGGTCTGTTGTCTGGCTGAGCATAGGTGGATTAAAGCAAATGGAGGGAACTTTTTCCGTCCTCGGTCGTAATACTAGGATGAGCCCGCTTGACGGAATGTCTTTGTGCGCATCGGCTTCTTTCCAGCCCACAACCGGTCTCAGCACCCAGTCTGGCGTGTTGCGAGCTCTAAGGCGCGCTACCGGGCGAGGTAGCTGCTATGCCTGACTCCGGCGAGAGCATCGTCATCACCCGCGCAGGCGCAGGGAACTTCATCGTGCGCTTCCCCTATTCCGCCGAGCGCGTGGCCAAGATGCGGACCATCCCTGGCCGGCGGTGGCACCCCCAGGAGAAGTACTGGACGGTCCCCGCTGCGAGCTGGATGATCGAGAGGCTGACCGTCCTTTTCGCAGGCGATCCGATCAAGGCGGATGTGTCCGCTCCCGCAGCCGGAGACTGGATATCAGGCCTCCTTGAGAAAGTCTCCCAGGAGATAAAAGCCCTGCACTACAGCCCCAGGACTCTGGAGACCTACGTGGGCTGGACCCGCAGGTTCATCGAGCATCACGGCGGCCGGAGGCCGGAAGACCTGGGCGAACCCGAACTCGCCGCATTCCTCTCGAGCCTCGCCACCGAGGGCCGGGTGAGCGCGTCCACGCAGAATCAGGCTCTGAACGCCGTGCTGTTCCTCTACAAGCACGTCCTGGGCAAGGACCTGGGCCCGGTGGAGGACGTGGTCAGGGCCAAGCGTCCGCAGAGACTTCCGGTGGTGCTCAGCCGCGACGAGGTCCGGGGCGTCCTGGGATGCATGAACGGCACCCCTCGCATCATGGCCATGCTCCTTTACGGCGCCGGCCTGCGCCTGCTCGAGTGCTGCTCTTTGCGCGTCAAGGATATCGACTTCTCGCAGAACCAGATCCTGGTCCGAGGCGGCAAGGGGGATAAGGACCGCTACACCATGCTGCCGGGTTCCGCGAGAGAGCCGCTCCTCAAGCATCTTGAGCGGGTGAAGCGGCAGCATCAAGAGGATCTTGCCCATGGGCTGGGCAACGTCCTTCTGCCGGGAGCGCTGGCTCGGAAATACCCGACCGCCGGCAAGGAGTGGGGCTGGCAGTGGGTCTTCCCAGCCTGGAGCCACTACATAGACAGCGAGACCGGCGAGCGTCGCCGCCATCATCTGCACGAGTCCGTGCTGCAGAGGGCGTTCAAGGAAGCTCGGCTGAAATCCGGGATCACCAAGACGGCCGGGTGCCATGCGCTGCGACACTCCTTCGCGACCCACCTTCTGGAGGAGGGCTACGATATCCGGACGATCCAGGAGCTGTTGGGCCACAAGGACCTGGGCACAACCATGATCTACACGCACGTACTCAACAAAGGCGGCAGAGGAGTCCAAAGCCCGGCGGACCGGCTGTGAATGCAAAGGCTGTACAGGCTGCGGTGTTTGCGGGAACGCGGGGATGCGGGTATTTCCGGAAAGGTTCGCGCATAGCGATAGAATTCGTGGTATGATGTTTCTTGGAGGCGGGGCAAACACTGCAGATTCGTGCAGCGTTTGCGGGAATAATATTGACGTTTTTTCGCGACAAAGCATGATTTTGACGAAAGAATCCCTGGAGTCGCCTTTTCAGGAAAACCCGAGCTCAGTCGAACAGCCCATTGATTGTTAGACACACCAAGACCATGAACTTGCACGGCGAGTCGGAAGCAATCAAACGCGAGCGAGGGGAAGCCGTTGAAACGGCCCGCCTAATGATTAACGGCGAGATTGGAATCATCGCGGGCTGCCGAAAGCTCGTCAGATTGGGACATGCCTTGGTCCCAGACTGGAGGACTGATAACGACTTCTGTAAATTCGGCGGACTCGACTCAGAAACGGACCATCTACCGCTTGAGGATCAGCGGAACAATTGGGCCTCGCTGGCGTTCGCAGAAAAGCAAAAAGAGGTACGTGACATTGAAGACGCTGCTAGGGCGGAAATCTTGGCTGCATGTCAGTCAATAATCGCTCGTTTTGGGGGTGTCTAACCTTCGCTACAGCCGCCCCGCGTTTCCTTCGTCACGCGGGGCAAACGGCGGCTGAGCGCGCACGTTAGACCGAAGAATGAACTGATGGACCACGATCCAACAAGCAAGCCTGACCCGAAGGCAAGTGCTCCGGCGGAGCCAAGCTGCTACGGGATGTCTTTTGATACATTCATGCTGGCCACGATGGTGGTCGTCGTTGCCTCGATAGTCATTGGCATTCTAATTTCCCTGTCTTTGTTCCCGGACCGCCTCAGGTCCGGCAATTTGTTCGCTTCAGGCTGGCCAGTAATCCTTATTGTTCTCTCAATAACAGCCCTTGGTTTCGTCGGCCTTTGGAAGTTGTCTAGCGCAAGATGGCCATGGAGTACTCCAGAACAAAGGGACCTGGAAAGCCGAGAAGGCAAGATTGCCATTCATTTTCTGGGTCGAACATGGTGGTGGGGGAGATCGAAAAGTCCGACCAAAGATGTTAAGACGAATGATTAACGGAATCACTCGGTCTAACCTCCGATTGAGCTGCTCCGCGGTGCGGACGGCGTTCGCGCCCCCAATAGCAGCTCATCGTGCACGTTAGGTGTATCAACGGGAAGATGTCGAAACGGATTAGTTGGACTATTGTTTGTTTCTTACTCGCATGGGTGATGCTTTGTAGTTCTTGCACCTATACGGGGCCCGGAATCACCGTTGACTTGTCACTCCCTGCGCGGGAGTTCAAGATTGGCTCTTCTATCCCCATAACGGTGACAATTAGGAACTCATCAAGATACAAACTGTGGGTGAAGAAGAGCATCGCCGACCAGCAATCCCTGGGATTCAGAGTGGAAACGGCTACGGGAGAAATCGTGCCCTTTGTTGGTCTACGGGTCGAAAAGATGTGGCGGAAAAGTGACTTCATTTGTTTGCCACGAGGAGAAGCGTATCAAGAGACCATAGATTTGGCTTTTATGCATACTGCAGATTCTCCGAAATCCCCCGAGGAGCGGAGATTTGACTTTCGTAAGCCGGGCTTCTATCGTGTTTACGCCGAGTACGGTAGCGGGAAAGAGGGCCATCAGGAGGCAGGCGTCAGCGTAAGTCCTCTCGGTTTTGTCTTGCATCAGGAGCGAATTTGGGTCGGGATCGCGAATTCTGCCCCACTCGAGTTTGAGTTGCGTGCGTACTAGGAGAGAGGTCGAATCATTCAACACCTAACCTTCGCTACAGCCGCCCCGCGTTTCCTTCGTCACGCGGGGATAACGGCGGCTGAGCGCGCACGTTATGCCCACAGAATTAGGGCCAGGCGCGAAGCTCCGTAAGCCATCCAGGACCTTGACAACTGTATATTACCATCATATACTATCATGGTGAGTGAGGATTACTTCTCCAAGTACGTCGGCTTTGACTGGGACAAGTCGAACGCGGAGAAGGTCTGGCAGAAGCATAAGGTCAGCCCGTTTGAATGCGAACAGGTTTTCTTCAATGAGCCCTTGGTCGTCGCGCCGGACGAAGAGCATTCAGAGTCGGAGGCGCGTTTCTACGTGCTTGGGCGGACGGACTCGGACCGGCTGCTGCTCCTGATTTTCACCGCTCGCCGGAATCTGGTTCGGGTAATCTCGGCCCGAGACATGAGCAAGGCGGAGAGGGAGGTCTATAGGAGCCATGAAGAATAACCGAATCCCCAAGTTCAAGAACGAGAAGGAAGAGCAGGCCTTCTGGGCTTCTCACGATTCCGTGGACTACGTCAACTGGAAAAAAGGGAAGCGGGCTATCTTTTCCAACCTCAGGCCCTCGCTCAAGGCCATTTCTCTTCGCCTCCCGGAGTCCATGCTTGAGGAACTGCGGCTGTTGGCGAACAAGAGAGATGTCCCCTATCAGTCTCTCCTAAAGATGTTCTTGTCGGAAAGGATCCAACAGGAACTACGACTTCGTCCACATGGGGCATAACCTCCGATTGAGCTGCTCCGCGGTGCGGGCGCCGTTCGCGCTCCCAATAGCAGCTCATCGTGAACGTTATGCCGATTAGTAGAAGTGGCAAGATCGACCGGGCAATGCGGACCACGGCTGTTCTGATGCCATTCCTATTGATCCTGGCGTGGACTGCCTATAGCGTTTTCTTTGGGAGCACCGTCGTCACTGTTTTCAATCGAACAGGAGCTGCTCTGGAAAATGTTCATGTATATCAAACAGAGCTCAATGTCTTCACGGCGAAGACCCTCAGACCGGACGCTGCCATCAGACTCATTCCTAAACCACACAGCGCAACGGCCATCAACCTAATGTTCGAAGCCAACGGGCAGACGCACCTCGGAGTCTATGGGGGGGATTTTTACGAATCTTCCAGACACTGCGTTGAAATTTCAATCCTCCCCAATTTCTCAACACAGGTTCAGGCTCGGTCAACGTGCTTCTCTGTGGCCAGGCTGGTACCTTTTGCCTATCGCGATGGACGCTCCGACTTACTGACCGCTGACAAGTGCCGTGAGATGGGTGGGAGAGTGGCCCAGCGGCCATGCTCACCGGGGGAAACGTCTCACGGCAAAGTTTGGAGGGCGAAGTGCCCGTGTGTCTGTTGTACACCGGATGTTAGCAAGGAGGCGACTGAGTGAGTCGGCATAACCTTCGCTTGAGCGGCGCTGCGGTGCGGAAAATGTTCCCGCCCCATTGCCGCTCAGCGTCACGTTATACGGCTGCTGTTTCTCGTGATGCGTTGTCTTGTAGGGTTGCCGGCGTTCTTGCAATCATCAATTCTGGCGGGGCAATTGAGGACGGAGCAGTGAGGAACGGGGCGGCTGTCCAACGGTGCGGCCAACGAACGGGTAACATCAGGTGGCACCGTATAACATCGGATTCAGCGGGCCGCGGCGTAACGGCTTCTCCCATTGCCGCGGCCGCTGACCCCTTACGTTAGGTGCACATTGTTGTGAGACACATGCGGGGTGCTGTAATCCTGGGGATTGCCCTCAATGCGCCGTCTGCTGCGATGGCGCAATCGAGCGGAGCGGTCTCTCTGGTTATCTCTTCGCCCAGAGTCGAAACCCATGTGGTGCGAAAAAACCGGCCCAATTTCGAACTCAAGACGAGTAAGGCGGCCTGGAAGAAGATCTGTGGCGGAAGAAACACTATGTGTGGCGAGATGCAATTCGCTGGCAAGCGGGCAATCCCCGTTCTGGCTGTCGCGTTTCTCGCAGATACGATTGTGGGAGTGTTTACTGTCCCATACGATGTGTTGGCGACCCCTTTTCGCTGGCAATACAAAACAGTCTCAGCCGAATGGACCGTCCATGGCCGGATTACCGACGCAGATCAGAATCCGATTGCCGGGGCACTCGTCGCGGTACACGCTTCTCTCATTCGCACAAACGAACTGGAATGGTGCGACGCAGCCCAGGCCTCCGTCAGCACAAACGCCCAGGGCTATTTTCTAGCGAAGATGAAATGGCCCCGTGACGTGAGGGGAAACGAAAACATGCGGGTCCAGATTCAGGCCTCTGCGGGTGGAGCTTCCCCTGAGGCGATCAAACAGTTATGGTGTGCAAGGGCCGACGGATGCGGCACCTAACCTTCGCTAGAGTTGCCCCGTGCGGTGCGGACAACGTTCGCGCCCTTAGAGCAACTCAGCGCGCACGTTAGGCTTACTGGTGGAATGAAACCAACCTCCTGGCTTTTGACAGGCACGATGGTTCTCTTACCGACAGCATGGGCGGCTGCGGATGATGCAGCAGTGAGAGTCGCCGGGGGAACTGCAAGCATCCTCGAAGAGCATTCAAGCATCCGAATGATCGGCGAGGACGTCCGCATAGACCTTCGGGATAAGGACTACCTTGTCGAGGCCAAGTTTACATTCTATAACGATGCGGCATCGACTCACGTGACAATGGGTTTCCCCCAAACCTCCTTGGGCGATGTGCTCCATGTCGAAGACTTCATCGACTTCGAAACATCCGTTAATGGCATGAAAGTCAACGCCACGGATTACCCCAACGAGCTCGAACCCGAAGCGCGGATGGAGCGAAAATGGAAGGTCAAGGAAGTCTTCTTCCCATCCAAACAGATAACCACTACGGCTGTGAGGTATACTGCCCCATATGGACATTATTCGACGGGTCCTCTCTTTGTCCGGTATGAACTCGGGACAGGCAGTTCCTGGAATAGCTCCATCGGCAGGAGTACCTTTTCTCTTTCTTTCCCAGATAGTTGCAGGCTGAATCTTCGTCCTCGTGACTCTCCGTTTTCATCAATAGAGGCAGAGAGGGTCATTCGTAAACGCAACGAACTAACCTGGGTCGTCCCAGATTTTGAGCCGGGGCCCCTGGAAGCGTTGACCATTGCTTTCGGCGGTCGCACTCAGCCATGGGACGATTTGCTCCAGCCGAATCACTTCGAATGGGCAGAGACAAGAATCGATACCGACACGCTCAAGATGTGGTCTGCGTCCCAATTGCGTGTTCTTCGGAATGAGATCTATGCACGCCATGGGCGAATATTCAACGACCAGGGGCTGCGGGACTATTTTGAATCTCGCACATGGTACAAGCCGCGGCCTGGATTCCGGCCTGAAGAGCTTTCGGAGGTCGAACGGGAGAACGTGACAGTCATCGCAAATTTCGAGAGACAGGCCCTCACACAATGAGGAAGCCTAACCTCCGATTGAGCTGCTCCGCGGTGCGGACGGTGTTCGCGCTCCCAATAGCAGCTCATCGTGAACGTTAGGGACACCGTGTTAGAAAACGCGTGAAACAGCTTCTTAAGATGGTTCTTGGCGGTGTTGGAAGCGTTCTCGGCTTCGTGATCGGACTCAGTGACTTCAAGTCCTGGGGCACCGCGCATGTTTCTCTTAGTTCTTTTCTTTGGCTCTTCATCCAGGGAGCCCTCATAGGATTGCCGGGAGGCATTGTCGACAAGTCGAAGAGACGGATCGTCTGGGGGATGTCGTTATCCGGCCTCGCCGTTTTGCTTGTCATGCTATTGCTGCGGTTCTCCATGCACGGCGAGCGCAGCATGGCTATCGTACTCATAGGGCTTCCAATCATCCCTATGATTATCGCTTGCTCGGCTGCGACAGGGGTGGTTTTGGGCCAAGTGATGGCGAGCACCCATCCACGCTCCATCAATGAGATTTTCGTCAGAATCTGCTCAAGGGCCTTTCTTTGTATCTGTATCTGCGCCATCGTCTGGGCCTCTGGAGTTGTGGAGGGCTGGTATCAATTCTTCCCAGCGAAGGGGCCAACGGGATACCTTCAGTTCATCTTGGCTTGGTTTGCTGTGGGGGCCGGATGCTACGTGGTTGGAGAGGACAGCGAAACGACTCAGCGAGGAGGTCCCTAACCTTCGCTACAGCCGCCCCGCGTTTCCTTCGTCACGCGGGGAAAACGGCGGCTGAGCGCGCACGTTAGGTCGCCAGCGTGATGATCAACAGCCAAAGAAAGACGCCCTTGACACCTGGAGCGGCTGGGGTTATACTATTTGTGTCACAAAACAGACACAAGGAGATTACATGCTGAGGTTCATCAACATCCACGAACTCCACTCACGCACGCCCCAGGCCATTCATCAGGTCGAACATGGCGCCAGAATCGTCGTGACCAAGCGCGGAAAGCCGAAAGCGCTGCTGCTTCCCTTGTCCGAGGATGAGATCGAGGATATCGTCCTCAACAGCGCTTCCTTCCTCAAAGGCCTGAAGTCTGCGGAACATGAAGGGCGGCGCAAGGGCTGGCGGAGTCTGGCGGATGTTCGCAAGGAACTAGGCCTGCGGGATGCCTAGCCTCGGTCTATTCTTCTCTCCCCGGGCGCGACGCGACCTGAAGGCTATCCCGCGGCGCGACCAGGTGAACATCCTCTCTGACATCGAGTCCCTCGCGGGAAGCGCCCATTTCCCCGGACCGCCCAAAGTCAAGAAGCTTGAAGGCGCCAAGGATCTCTACCGCTTGAGGACGGGCGACTACCGTTCAATCTTCCGAATAGGCCATGACGGGTTGTATATCCTCCGTATCGTCCCGAGGAAGGAGCTTGATCGGTCTTTGTCCAGAATTTGGGGGTAACGGCGAAGTGCGCGACCTAACCTTCGCTAGAGTTGCCCCGTGCGGTGCGGACGCCGTTCGCGCCCCCAATAGCAGCTCATCGTGAACGTTAGGCTAACGAGAGCAGAGCAACTGGGAGAGGCCCGTTCTTCGGGAGAAAGCGTCGGACCTGAGTGCCGATGAGGAAAACCAAGAGGCAATCTGCGCTCGGTTTCGCGATGTTATTAGCCGGAACAATCATGCTTGGTTTCTCACTAGTCCACATCGAAAATCTTCTGCCTCTCTGTATCATGTCTGCTATCGCCTGCGGCGCTGCCGCATTTGCCTTCATGCAAATCTTCTCCATGCGCTGTCCGCGTTGCAGGAAGAGACTAACGATTGAGCCGTTCCCTTTGCAGGCGACTCCCCTGGCAAATTTTCTCCTTTGGACGGGATTGGAGGCAAGATGCGGAACGTGCCACAAGGTTTTGAGGGAACGAGCTGAGAAAGAGTGAGCAATCGGGCAGATAGGCGACAAAAGCGTCGGCGGGCATGGGTTACACCCAAATTGCTGGTATAATAGTGTTTGCATGAGCCCGACGGTCTTTCGCTACAAGAGCTACAGGTTCTTCTTTTTCTCCCGTGAGGAAAACCGGCTGCACGTGCACGTTTCCTGCCCGGAGGGCGAGGCCAAGTTCTGGATCGAGCCGATTGTGTCTCTTTGCCACAGCTATAGGCTTTCCCCGCGAGCACTGAAGGAGCTACAAGACGTTGTCGAGAGGCGAAAGGATGAGATCATTTCTGCTTGGAAAAAGCACTTCAAGGGCTGAGGTCCAAGACATCTCGAGGCATGGCATCTGGCTCTTTGCCAAAGGGAGGGAGTTTCATCTCCCCTTCCAGGACTATCCCTGGTTCAGGGATGCCGCAATCTCCGCCGTCTACAATGTCAAACTGCTGAATCGGTCCCATCTCTATTGGCCGGACCTTGATGTGGATCTCGACCTAGAGTCGCTTGAGAACCCGGAGAAGTACCCGCTGGTCGCAAGGAAGCGCGCCTAACCTCCGATTGAGCTGCTCCGCGGTGCGGACGGTGTTCCCGCCCCAAATGCAGCTCATCGTGAACGTTATTGACACCTGCATAAGTAATGGCCTATTCCAGGCATGAAAAAAGCGGGGTGGCGCGGA
>JBAZKS010000002.1:0-160860 GCA_041650695.1 Elusimicrobiota bacterium | reverse complement strand
GGACGAAGCCGCAAGCCCGAGCGCCGAGCGATATCGGGACGCTCGGCACCGTGGGGAAGAGCCGTGCTCCTTACCCCACGGCGCGCAGGAGGCGCCGTTCAGGAGGGGTTTATCAGCACCCTGCTAGCCCTATAAATGGGGCATGATGCCGAACGCCGGGCGCTCCGCCGCCTGGCCGTGGGGCATGGGATCGCCGTCGAGGCCGTTGTCCCAGTGGTGGAAGATGCCGTGTCCGAGAAGCTTCCTGCGCTCCGTGCGCGACAGGGCGCAGAACTCCGGGCCTATGGCAACGGTCTTGGTCTGCAGGTCGTAGGTCCCCACGTCGCCCTCGTCCTCGGGCCGTCCCTGCTGCAGCGTCGGGAGGTCCTTCCCTTTGCCCGAATCCGTGAACTGCTCCGCCAGGTAAAGGATGAACCTATCGAAGTACTTGTCCCCCGTTTTTTCGCCCGCGCGCACGCGCGCAAGGATCTCCTCCCTGAGGTCGTCGAGCGCCTGCTGTATCTCGTCGCGGCAAAGCTCGCCCCCGGTGATGCGCGCGGAATAGAGCGGCCCGCCCACGGACACCGCGCAGGGGGCGGTCTTCCCTTTATCATCCACGCAGATGCCCTTGACCGGGGGGACGCGGGTATCGCCCCGGCCCCAGGCCTTGGCCGTCTCCACGAGCTCCTTGCCGGCCGGCTTGGGCTTTTCCTCAGCCAAGGCCGCGGAGCCCAGCGCTAGAAGCGACGCCAGGAGCATCATCCTAGCCTCAGGATAGCGGATAGCCCGGCCCCGGAATAGGACCGAAGGGCGATGGCCCGGATGGGTCCAAAGGCCCACTTTGTTCTATTTCTTCCCGTCGAAGGCATCGGCCGGGGCTGAGACCGAGGTCTCGAGCTGGGTCATGCCCTGCTGGAAGCCTTCGGATTTCTGGGTCTTGGCGGCGACTCCGCCCCCGGGCGCCGAAGCGACCTCTTCCCTGCCCGCGGCCGAGGGGTCGTCCGCGATCTGCATGAGGTAGGCCGCGGCTCCCACGTTCTCTTTCAGGGCCGGGCCGATGGCCCCGGCTCCGGGATAGAAGCCGTTGCCGCTGAGCTCCACCGTGATGCAGTACATCTTGAGCTCGCCCCAGGCCCAGTCGCAGGTGTCCCCGCCGGAAGCGTACATGTCCGAGGACTGCATGGACGTGTAGCCCGAGAGCTTGCCCATGCGGTCGCCGATGGCCTTGAACGCGGCCAGGGCCTTTGGGTCAGGGATCGGGTCGTAGCTGTAGCTCCAGGGGTATAGGATCTTCTTGCCGTAGCTGTGGTACGACACGATGACCGTGATGTTGGGGTGCGAGCGCAGGAAATCGCGGACCGCCCGGGTCTCCGGCTCTGAGAAAGCCTCCGGCCCCTGGTAGGTGTCGGACCCGGGGTAGGTGGAGGCGCCGGTCGTGTTCCAGCCCCAGCCGTAGTTGCGGTTGGGGTCCACGCCGAAGGTGCCGTCCCCGTTGTCGCGCATGTTCTTTCGGTGCCAATCGTAGCTTCCGGAAGCCACGTCATGCTCCTTGCCGTCCGGATTGACCACGGGCCAGAAGTACAGGTCGCGCGAGCCGAGGATGGAGGCGACCGCGGGGTCGTTCTTGTTCTGGATCAAGTAATCGGCGATGCCAAGGACCACCTCGGTGGTGAGGTGCTCGCGCGCGTGGTGCGCGCCCATGAAGAGGGCGCCGGGCTTGGGCGGGCCGTTGGGCGAGGTGTTGAGCCTGAGCACGGTGAGGTCCCGGCCCTGCCAGGACCGGCCGGCCGAGCCCATGGAGGCGAAGCCGCTGTTGTCCGACACGATCTTCTGGATCGCCTCGTCCGTCTCCTGCACGTTGTGATAGGGGGAGTCCTGGGACGGGAAGTCCTCGGGCTTGACGCTGCCGAGAGGCTTTGCGGAGAGTATCTTGAACCCGGCTTCCTGCACGCAGGCCAAGGACCGGGGGTCCACGATCGCGGTGACGTACTTGTCCTCGACGTTGTCGATGGAGACGCCGCAGTTGGCGATCTTGGTCCTGTCCTCGCGGGTCTCGACCGCGATGACTACCAACTGCCGCGGGTCTGTCGGCTTGACGGCGACCGGAGCGGTCTGGCCGTAGAGCGCGGAAGCGAGGAGTTGGAGCGACAAGAGAAGGAACGTAGGTCGGGTCATTGGGGGGTCTCCCGTACGTCCTATGTCCATTTTAGGACTTTCGGGCAGCCGGGTCAACAGGCTGGACTCACCCCGCCGGGCCCTCTACGCGGAACGGCTTTCCCTTGGACGCCAAGGTTATGCCATCCCTAATGGTAGATCGCCTTGCGGTGTCCCAGGTCGATGATGATGACCAAGAGGCGATTGCGACGTGTTTCGTATAGGATCCTGTAGCTGCCCATCCCGTAGGATTGCAGGCCCCTCAATTGCCCGTGCAGCGGCTTGCCCTGCGAGGGGTCGCGGGCTATGACGTCAAAGGCGTGGAGGAACCTTTCGTACAAAGAACGGTCGGAGCGGAATACACTCTCGAGGGACTTCTCGGCCTGACGGGCCAGTTGGACCTTATACACGTTCAAGCCGACGCCGCAGGTCCGCTAGGGCCACGGTCTTGCCCGCTTTGGCATCCTTCCTGGCCTGCCTGATCCGTTTGATGGCAGTCCTATCGGAGAGGATGTCGATGGTTTCAAGAAGCCCCTCGAAGTCCTCCGGGCTCATCAGCACCATGACGGGATGCCCCCGCTTGGTGACGATGTACCTGTCGAACCTGGTAGCGACAGCGTTCGCGACCTTGGGTAGGCCCGGCCTAAGAGCCTTCAGCGGGATGGTGCGGGTCATGTTATAGGTCTCCATCCAAAGTATACACTAAAGAGTACATTTCCGCAAGACCCCCTCGATTGGGATTGGCATAACGCTAGGGTCAGCGGACGCGGCCTGCCGAACCCGAGGTTGGCCCGGCATCTGGTTCGTGACTACGCATCGTAGACTCGGCTCCGATGGCCGACGGTCAAGACCAAGATGATTAGCTCCGTCTTCCTGATCTTGTAGAGGATACGCCAATCACCGACCCGGCATGACCATCGGTCGCTAAGCATTCCCGTCAAGCGCTTTCCCAACTCTGGATGTTCGGAAAGCCTCAGGATCGCCTTCCGCACGCGTTCCTTGACGGTTCCATCGAGCTTCCCGATGCAATGTGCCGCTTCCTGAGTGTACAGGATGCGGTAGGTCATTTGAAGATGTCTTCGTGCTCAACGAGACGATTGGCGCGCTCGTCGTCCTCCGCTTTGAGGAGAGAAAGCATGAGTTTCTTGTCCGCAAGGACCTCAAGGGTCTCGAGTTCTTCTGGCGACACCAGCACTGCTGAGGCAGTGCCGTTGCGGGTGATGATGACGCGGTCGCGCTTCTTCTTGCCTATGGCTGCAACCATCGCGGGCAGATGCGCCCGCACATAGGAAACGGGGACTATCCTGGTCATGGCTTGGGCCCTCCGGTGATATTGTACATTAAAGTGTACAACCTTGCCAGGGGTGTCGACTCCCCTGATCCTCCAGCAAGACCCTCCGTTCCCTGCGGGGTCCTGTCGTCCGGGTCCCTCCCAGCCTGCGGTGCGGCTGCTCCTCGGCCGGGAGGCCCTTCCGGACGCCACCCCCGTTTTCCGTCGAGAAATCCTTGCTGGAGTCTCCGGTCCCTTAACAAATAGAATCACCTCGCGTCGTACCAAGAGAGACCCCGATAGGGGACGGTGAAAAGCTCGAACTTTTCACCCGCGAGGTGGCTCCGCGGGAGCAAGCACGGATTTTTCTTCTGAGACAAAATCACTTGCGCCGGCGCAAGTGATTTTGTCGTCAAAGATAATACCGCTGGCCCCGAGGCCGCCTACTCACCGCTTAGTGGAGGATTAAGGGACTCGGCTCGGCTTCGTTCAACGTATGAGTGAGTGGAGCCGCGCGTCTCCACCGGCGAACCATATCGTATCGCGAAATCTTCCAGCTTCTACAAGCGGTCCTCGCTCAGTCAGGTTCCCCCATTACCCGACAAAGGCCGTCCAGGCTGGTCCGTATAACACGATAACAGCCTGCCGTTTTCATCAGAAAAAAATTATCCCCGGCGCTTTCGCAACGAAAGTACCGGGGATAACTCAAGCGTTCGAGCCGGCCTTACTGCCCCAGCTTCGCCAGCCGCTTGTTCGCGCTCTTCGCCTGCTTGCTGCCCGGATAGGCGCTCACGACCTTCTGCAGGACCCGCTTCGCGCCGGCCGTGTCCGCCAGCTTCTTCTCGTAGAGGTCCGCCGCGTCCAGCAGCCCGTCCGCGGAGAATTCGTCCTTCGGGTACTTCTCCGCGAAGGTCTCGATGGACTGGGCCTGCTTGGAGAAGTCTTTGGCGGACGACGCGATCTCGATCACCTGCCTCCACGCGTCGTGGGCGGCGTCGCCCTCCGGATGGAGCTTGATGAACTCCTCGAGCTTCTCCACGGCCAGGGTGGACTGGTTCAGGCTCTCGGCGAGCAGCCCCGCCATCTTGAGATAGGCGTCCCCCGCCTCCGGGCTGTCGGCGTACTTCTCGGTCACGGTCTGATACGCCTCCACGGCCTTGTTGTAGTCCTTGAGCGCCGTGGCGTAGATGTCGCCGATGGCGGTCTGCGCCTTGGCCCGCAGGCCGCTGTCCTTGGACAGGGCCAGGAGCTTCTCGTCGATCAGGATGGCGGCGCGATGCTCGCCGTTCTGGGAGTGGTGCCGCGCCAGCAGGAAGGCGATCTCGCCCGCGCTCGCGTGGCCCGGGTAGCGGACCAGGAACTCGCGCAGCTCGGCGCCCAGCGGCTTGGCCAGCTCCTTCTCCTGGATATCCGCCAGGGAGCGCAGCAGGGCCGCGAAACGAACGGGCGCGTCCATCCCGGCGACCGGGGCCTTCGCGATCTCCGTGAGCGCGGTCTTGTGCTTCCTGAGCCTCTTGTCCGCGATCTCCAGGAGCTTGCGCTTGGCGTTGAACGTGAGCTTGGTCTGCGGGTACTCGTAGAGCATCTTCAGGATGTCCACTGCCGCGCCGCTCAGATCGTTCTGCTTCTCCTTGACCTGCGAACGCAGGTAGATGCCCTGGTCCGCGATGTCGAGGTCCCGGTACTGCTGCAGGAACGCGTCGAGCTGGTCCTGCAGCACGGGGAGCATGTCCGTGGAAGCGCTCCCGAACGAATATTCGTAGAACTTGAGCTCAGCCTCGGCTTGCTCATTGATGCTGACTGGAGCCGGCTCCGGCGCCTTGGGCGTGACCGGCACGACCGGAACGACTTCCGGCTTGGCCGGCGGCTCCGGCTCGGCCGGCGGCTCGGGTTTCGCGGGGAACTCCGGCTGGATCTGCGGCAAAGGCTCCATCTCAGGCCTCGCCGGCGAAGGGAGCTCTCCTTCCATGGGCTTGGGAATGTCGATCTCAGCGCCTTCCAACGGCCGGACCTGGAACTCTTCAGACGCCTCGGCGCCCTGCGCTGGAAGCGGAATCGCGAAGAGAACGGCGGAGAAAAGCATCCCGTATGCCATGTTCGAAGCCCTCCCGGAACGGACTCGAGTCATTACAGCTAATCCGCGGGCCGCATGCAAACCGCATCGACGAGGCTGCCGAGCCTCTCCAGCGCGCCGGGGCCTATCGCATGCCCGCCGTCGAACCCCATAAACTCGCACTCCAGACCGGCACCGGTCAATATCCCGGACAGGCGCTTGGCGGCATCGAAGCTCAGCAGCGGGTCGCTGGAGCCGTGGCTCTGCAGCACGCGCAGGCCGGCGCGGCCCGGGGCCCGGGCGCGCAAGCCCTGCTCGTCGCAAAGCCCGCAGGAGAGCAGGAAGAGCGCGGCCGGAGGCTCGGCACAACGCAGCGCCGTCTCCAAGGCCACCATGGCGCCCTGGCTGAAGCCCCCCAGGACGAGGCGCCCCATGGGCACGCCCAAGGCGGCGATGACCCCCTCCACGCAAGTCCTGGCCTCATCCAAGCCCGCGGGCCGCGAACCGGACAGGTCCAGGGGACGTCCCTGCAGCTGAAGGAGCGCGAACTGGTCCTCCGGGATGGGGAACCAGGCGCGTCCGCCGTCGAGCTCCACGGGCGCGTCCGGGAAGATCCACTGGGCCGGGCCGGCCAGGTCCACCTGGGTCGCCAGGGATGCCAGGTCCGCTCCGTCCGCGCCGTACCCGTGGAGGCACAGGACGGTCGGAGCGCCTTCCGAGGCGGCGAACTGGACGGCCCGCAACGGTCCGCAGCTCAGCCGCCGGGGCTGCGCGAGGCTTCTCATGCAGGACTGAATGTAGCACTTAAATCACGTATAATCCTAACCTGATGATGCCCCTGTTGTTGGCGAACGCTGCGGCCTTATGCTGGACCTTCGCCGCGTGCGTTTTGGTGCTGCTCGGTTCCGTGTCGCTGTGCGTCCTGCCCGTCCCGGGCTTCTCAAGCCCCTGGGCGCCGTTCCTCATGACGCTGGTCCTGGGAGCCCTCTACTTCCGGCTCTCGGAATGGCGCCGCCACGCGGGGCGTCTATGCGGCCCGGATCTGCGCGCCCTCGGCCCCCTCACGTTCTCGCTCGCAGTGCTGGCCCTGGGCGTGTGGGCGGCCATGGGCGGGACCCGCGCCTACTGGCACGCGCGATTCTCGGACCTCGAGCGCGACATCCGGGCCCAGGGCCACGCCACGAGCCTCGCGGCGCTGCGCGACGGGACTCCGGACTCCGCCCTCTCGCTCCAGGAGCTCTCCGTCGTGCTCGAACGCTTCGATGTGCTCGCCAAGGAGTTCGCCGCGGCCGAGCACCCCGGCGAGAGGCTGGGGCCCTGGTCGGCGAGCACCTACGTGCAGGAGGCCGCGCACGTGATGCGCCAGGAGCCGTTCCTTCTGAAGGAATTGGCCCCGGTCCTCGCCAAGGGATACTCCCGCTACACCCGGCTGGACTTCCAGGCCAAGAGCCGCAATCCCACGGACGTGCAATCGCCGCAGTACTCGGGCTTCGTGGAGCTCAGCCGCGTCCTGCGCGTCTGCGCGGGCTGCCGGGCGTATCGCGGGGAGCTCGACAGGGCCTGGGACCATGTGCGGCTCTCCCTGGCCCTCTCCAACATCCTCGCCAACGAGCCCGTATTCATCGGCCGGGGCCTGGGCCTGGCGGCCCGGTCGAACGCGGTGAACGCGGCCGTGCAGGTGATGCTGAACAAGCCGACAACGCGACTGCCTCCGGACATCGCGGAGGAGCTCCGGGATTCCGCGCCGGAAGCATGGATCCCCGAGGTGGTGCGCCTGGAGATCCCCTGGGCCTTCGACCTGCACCGCTACCTGGAGCGGGTCTCCGGGCGGGAGTGGGCGGCCATGAGCGGCTTCGTGGGAGCGTTCGGCTTCAGCCCCGCCCCGGACGAGGAGAGGGACCCCGCCGGCTTGAACAGCGGCTACTTCCTCTGGTCCCTGTTCCGCGCCATGGGCCTGCTGGACATGAATTTCATCCCCTATCTGAAGACGCTCCTGCACCAGGTGGAGCCCGGGACCTGGTCCCAGCTGCAGGCGCGAAAGTCGCGGGTCGACGCGGACGCCGCGTCCTGGCGTCGCGACTGGAGATACCTGGTGACCGGCTTCCTGACCCCGTGGTACGGCTACGCTTTCGAGAAGGGCTGGACCGTACGCGCCTGGTCGCAGATGGCCGCGCTCGTCGCCGAGCTGGGCGCCTCCCGCGGGAAGCTCGGCCGATTCCCCAATTCGCTCTCCGACCTCTCGGTGGACCGCGAGACGCTCCTCGACCCCTTCTCGGAGGGGAACATCTTCCTTTACGCCGCGTCCGCCGACGGCCGGACTTTCGAGCTCTGCAGCGCCGGCCCGGGCGGGGACCGGAAGGGGAGCTACGGCCAGGAACTCTGCGTGCGGCAGACATTCTGAGCGTATGGACAAACGGGCTGAGACGCGCATCACCCGCTCCTGGCCGCACCTTCTCCTGCTATCGGGCTTCGGCTCAGGCCTGTGCGCGGGGGCCTGGGCGCTGTTCCGCACGGGCCACTGGTTCTGGGGCTCGCTGGTCGCCCTTCTGGGAGCCTCCCTCATCGCGGGCGTCTGCGTGATGGGCGGCACCGCGCCCTGCCCGAAATGCGGCGAGGCGCTGAGCTACCTGACCTTCTCCATGCGGTTCTCCTACAAGCGCTGCGACGCGTGCGGGGTCTACTGCGAGGGCGAGGGGGGCCGCGTCTGGCTCATCGAGCCCGGCCGCATCGCCCAGACTCCCGAGTTCAGCATCCCTCTGCCGGAGAAGTTCATCATGCCCGGCATGTGCTGCGTCTGCGGGGATCAAGCCTCGCGCGAAGAGCCGGTCGCCATGACCGTCTACGTGGTGCGGGACCAGAACACCTCGGTCATGGCCAATCCCGGGAGCATGACCCTCAACGTGCCCCACTGCAGCCACCACACCGGCGGGGCAAAGCTGGACAGGGAGCTTCCCGAGCAGAAGCTGAACTTCGACACGCTGGTGGTGGGGACCCGGAACGACCCGATCAACGTCCTGAAGGTCCGGTCCTACGCCTTCTACCGGGCGTTCCGGGAGATGAACAAACTATAGGGAAGTACCTAAGAAGGCGTCTTCCCGAAAGACAACGCGCCGTTGACGACCAAGGCCAGCAGGGTCCCGAACGCGATGCCCGCGATGTTGACCCCGGCCACGGTCAGCCCCCTGACCCCGAGTCCCGTGGCGGCGATGAGCGACGTCCCCGCCACCACCAGGTTCCGGGGATCTGAAAAGTCCACCTTGGCCTCCATCCATATCTGCACGCCCAGGATGGCGATAAGCCCGTAGAGGATGAGCGTGACCCCTCCGAGCACGGGCCCGGGGATGGACTGGACCAGGGCCCCGAACTTTGGGCACAGCCCGAGAAGGATGGCGATGCAGGCCGCCATCATGAAGTTGTACGTGCTGAACACGCGCGTGATGGCCATGACCCCCATGTTCTCGGCATAGGTCGTCTGCGGCGTGCCCCCGCCGAAAGCGGAGACCAGGGTGGCGACGGCGTCTCCAAGGTACGCCCGGCCCAGGTGCGGGTTCAGGTCCCGCTTCATGCATCCGGAGATGGCGGCGATGTGCCCTTTGTTCTCGGCCACGAGCACCACGAACACGGGGCCGATGGCGAGCAGGGCGCCGAGGTCGAATCGAGGAGTCTGGAAGGGCGGGAGTCCCAGCCAGGCCGCGTTGCGGACCTTCTCCAGCGCCGCGGGGTCCAGGACCCCCAAGGCCGCGGCCAATGCGTAGCCCACCACAACCCCGCTCAGCACCGGGAGCAGGCGCAGGAAGCCCCCGGCGTAGATGGAGACGAGGGCCGCGGTCATCAACGTCGCGCAGGCCACGAAGGCCCTCGTCGCGTCCGCGCCGGTCTTGACCGCGAAGTCCGCGTTGATCGCGTTGGCGACCGCGGAAGAGGCGAGGTTGAGCCCGATGATGGCCACCACGGTGCCGGTCACGACGGGAGGCATCAGCCGGTCGATCCACCCGGGTCCCCAGCGCAGGGTGACCCCCGCGGCCCCGGCGTAGAGCAGGGCGGCGAAAGCGATGCCGCACAGAGCGTAGGGGATGCGGCCCGCGTCGCCCCCGGTCACGGCCAGGACCGGGCCGATGAAGGCGAAGCTCGAGCCCAGATAACTCGGCACCTTCCGGTCCGTGATGGCGATAAAGAGGAGAGTCCCCACTCCCGAGAAGAACAGGGCCACCTGAGGGTCGAAGCCCATGAGGATGGGGGCGAGCACGGTCGCTCCGAACATGGCCACCACGTGCTGCATACCCATGGGGACGAGCTTGGAAAAGGGGATCTTGTCTTCCGGGTAGAGGATGTCCGGCTGCATCAGCCCTCCTGCAGAGCCTGGACCTCGCCGTCGGTCTGCCGGAGCCGCAGAGCCAGGGCTTGCGCGAGCCTGGCGAAGACCAGGGTTCCCAAAAGCGCGTTGCGCCAGACCCCCTCGTTGAAGCGCGCCCTGGAGAGGACGAAGAGGTCCGTGTCCGTCACGGCCACGGCGTCCGCGGAACGCACCCCGCGGTCGATGAAAGCCATGTCCCCGAAGAAATCCCCCCGGCCGAAGGTGGCCAGATGATGCGCCCGCTTGCCCCCCAAGGGCATCTCGATGCGGACCTTGCCCCGCCGGATGATGAATATCTCATCGCCGCTCTCCCCGTGCCAGAAGACGCGCTCCCCCGCGCGGCAGGAGCGCTCATCCACGCAGCCGGCGAGGGCCTGCACCAGGGCGGGCTCGAACTCGCGGAACAGATGGATCTGATCGAGCTTGAGCGGGCCGTCCTCGGCCCCGCGCGAGACTTTCGCGTCCTCCAGGAGGCGTTCCTCGGCGTAAGCCAGGGCGTCGTCCAGCGCGTCGAAGACCTTGGCCCCGGTCTTATGCGCCACGACCCCGACCTCGTCGAAGTACGCCTTGAGGTCCTGCCCGCTCGGCAGGGCCTGGGGGAGCTCGCTCAAGAGCAGCCTCCCTCCCCGCTCCCGGAGCTCGGCTTCGATCTGCTCGAGCATGTGCGCGGCCGTGAAGTCCAAGGACTGCACGCGCCGCAGGTCCAGGATGATGTACTTGCGGGTCTTGAGGTCCTGCTCCAACTCGCTGAAAAGCTGGTCCGCGGTGCCGAAGAAGAGCGTGCCCTGAAGTTCGCACACCACGGTCTTGCCCCCGTCGCGCTCCAAGACCTCCATCTCGGCGGGCAGGCGCCTCTGCTTGGAAAACATGCGGTCCCCGGAGGTCTTGCGCCGGATGACGGACTCCCGGATCTGGTTCCGGATGAAGAGGACGAACGAAAGAGCCAGGCCCACGCCGGCCGCGACCATGAGCTCGGTCGTCACGGCCGCGACCACCACGCTGCCGAGCACCACGAAGTCCAGGACCGTGGACTTGTTGCGCAGAAGCTTGAAGCTCTTGCGGTCGAACATCTTCCAAGCCACCATGATGAGTATGCCGGCCAAGGAGGCGATGGGGACCCAGGCCACCAGGCGCGAGAGCAGAATGACCGTGAGGAGGGCGAACACCCCCACGAACGCACCCGAGAGGCGGGTGCGGCCGCCGCTCTGCATGTTGACCACCGTGGCGCCCATGGTCCCGGCTCCAGGGATGCCTCCCAGGAGGGCGGACGCCAGGTTGGCCGCGCCCTGGCCGATGAGCTCCTTGTTCGAGTCGTGCCGGCTGCGGGTCATGGCGTCGAGCACCACGCAGGTCTTGAGAGTGTCCATGGACAGCAGGACGGAGAGCGTGAGCGCGGGTATGAACAAGGCTTGCAGGTCCGCCCAGCTCAGGGACGCGGCCGCGGACCAGCGCGAGAGGATGCCGCTGAGCGACGCCGAGCCGGCGTCCAATGCGCCGATGATATAGGGATTGCCGTCCAGGGTCCTGAGCTCGGGCAAGCCGAGGCTCAACACGATGTAGCTCAACAGGCCTCCGGCCAGGCCGACGATGGGACCCGGGAGCTTGCGCGTGATCCTCGGCGCCAGGGCCATGGCCGACATGGAGCAGATGCCCACGGCCAAGGACGGCCAGCGCCAGAGTCCGGGCACCGTCAGGCCCGTCCAAAGCCCGGCGCCCTTGGGCCAGCCGAAGAGCTTGGGGACTTGCCCCAGGAAGATGAGCACGGCCACGCCGCTCAGGTATCCGCTCACCACCGGGTAGGGGATGTACTTGATGAGCCGGCCGCCTCCGATGAATCCGTAGACCAACTGCAGGCTTGCGCTGAGCACCGCGGTCAGGGCCAGGAGCAGGATGAGGCGCTCAGGGTCCCCGCCCGGAGCCGCGGCCGCCAGGCTCGCGCCGAGCGCGGCCATGACGGCCGCCGCGGGCGCGCAGGGAGCCGAGACCAGCCGCTTCGTCCCTCCCAAGAGCGGAGCGATGAGCCCGATGCTCGCCGCGCCGACCATCCCGGCCAGAGCGCCGGCTGCGGAGGCTTTCGGCCCCAAGGCCGAAAAGATGACCACCCCGAAGGCGATGGCCTGCGGCAAGGCCACCAGCATGGCCGTGAGCCCGGCCATGGCGTCGGCCGGCAGATGTTCGCGCCAGTCGGAAGGAAGGAAATCGGTTCTTCGCATGGTCACTCCGATGACTGCGCGCTGATGTACATGGCCTGGCCGCGCCTGAGGATGTCGAACACCACTCCCTCGGGCAGCGCCAGGCCGGCTGCGAGCTTCTCGAAACCGGCCAGGCTCGAGACCTCGTGCTGGTTCACTCCCTTGACGATGTCGCCCTCCAGAAGGTACCCGAACAGGGCGGAGTCGGGCTCGACGCGCTTGACCCGGACGCCCTCCTTCGAATCCTCGAATTCCACGCCGTGCCAGCCCTTCTTGGGCTCGGGGACCGCGGCCGCGGCCGTCGAAACGGAGGTCTCCGAGACCACGGTCGACGGGGCGGATCCGAGCCATTCCGGCCGCTCGGCCAGAGCGACCCGCACCTCCGTCCGCCGTCCGCCGCGGCTGACGGCGAGGGCCACAGTCCGGCCGGGGGGCGTCCGCCGGATATGGCGGGCCGCGTCCTGCGCGTCCTCCACCTCGACGCCGTCCACGGCCTGGATGACGTCTCCCCTCCGGAGCGTCTTCTCCGCCGGCCCTCCCTGGACCACGACGTTCACGATCGCCCCCTTCTCGCCCCGCAGCCCGAACTTCCGGCGCATGACGTCGTCCAGGGGCGCGAGCTCCACCCCGAGCCAGCCCCGGCGGGCCGCCCGGCCCTCGAGGATGGGCTCCACGAAGTCCTTCACCTCGTTGGCGGCCACGGCGAAGCCGATGCCCGCCGACGCGCCGGAAGGCGAGTAGATGGCCGTATTGATGCCGACGACCTCTCCCCGGAGGCCGATGAGAGGGCCCCCGGAATTCCCCCGGTTGATGGCCGCGTCGGTCTGGATGAGGTTGTGGTACTTCTGTCCTTCGATGAGCAGGGACTGGCGGATCGCGGACACGATGCCGGCCGTGACCGATTGCTGGAGCTGGAAAGGAGAGCCGATGGCCAGCACCCAGTCCCCCACCCGCAGCTTGTCGGAATCGCCCAAGGCCAGGGCGGGGAAGGGCGCGGCCTCCTGGATCTTCACGAGAGCCAGGTCCATCGCGGCGTCCCGCGCCACGACGGACCCCTTCAGCGTCCTCTGCTTGCCGTCGAGCCCGGTGAGCGTGATCTTGATGCCGCTGGCCCCGCGCACGACATGCTCGTTCGTCACGACATAGCCCCGCGGGTCCACGATCACGCCCGAGCCGGTCCCCTCGTAGCGCCACCGCCGCCGGGGCCCGCCGAGGAAGTCTCGAGCCATGTCCTCCGGGTCCCCGAAGAAGAAGTGCGGGCCGTGGAGGGTGGGCCGCTCCTCATGCACCGCCGTGATGTTGACGACCGCGGGCTTGGCTTTCGCGGCCACGGCCGCGAAGGAATCCTGAAGCTCGACCGCCCGCTGGCCGTGGACCGAGCCGGCCAGCAGGACGGCGAAGAGGGATGTCAATGCCCGGCCTCGGCGTCCTGCCCGTTCCCGTTCCTCGGCCTCGTCTTGAAGATCACGTAAAGGTAGAAGGGGATCAGGGCCACGGCGATCCACGTCTGGACCTGGGCCTGCGAACGGTCCAGCACTCGAGGCAGCAGCAGGCCCGCCGCAGCCGCGGCCACGATCACGCCGAAGAATATCCCAGCGAAGTTCATAGCGAACGACCTCCAACGGCAGATTATACCACCCCGCAGAGCTGCAGCAGAGACTCCATCTCCTGGGCGGTCTGTATCCTCTTGCCGCGGTCCGGAGCGAGCATCCTGGCGACCAGGGCATCGACCCCGCGCGGCAGGCTTGGAGCGTACGCGCTGGGGCCGACGTATCGCAGGGCCATCGCGGGGTCCCACGGGCCGTACCCGAACGGCACTTGCCCGGCCAGGGCCTCGTAGATGCAGACCCCGCAGGCGAAAATATCCACCCCCGGCCAGACCAGACCCTCATAGGCGTCCGGCGACATATAGCCCGGGGTCCCCACCACCGTGCGCGTGCGGGCCAGCACGGAGTTGACGGCGTCCGCGGCTCCGCCCTGCGGCTTGGCCACAGAGTCGCCGATGGCGCGCGCGATGCCGAAATCCATGACCTTGACCGCGTTGTTTTCGCCGATCATGATGTTCGCAGGCTTGAGGTCCCGGTGGATGAGGCCTTTGGCGTGCGCGTGTTCGAGCGCCTGCGCGACGGCGATGAACACGCTGCGCACCTGCGCCCAAGGGAGCTTCTTCTTCACGGCGATGAGCTCCTGCAAGGTCTTCCCGGAGACGAACTCGAATACCAGGTACGCCTCCTCGCCCAGGATCAGGACCTCGACGAGGCTTACGATATTGGGGTGGCGCAGCCCGGCCAGGGTCTCGGCTTCCTTGAGATAGAGTTCGCGGACCTTGGAGCTCTCCACCCCGGCGATGGCCGCCATCTGCTTGATCGCGACCCTGCGCAAGTTCGCGTTCTCGTACGCTTCCCATACCTTGCCGCACCCGCCGCGGCCGATCACCTGGTGGAGGCGGTACTTGCCGCCCAAAAGCGGCAGCTCGACCTTCTCCGCTTTCTCGTTCCGGACTTGTATCGCGGGACCGGCGTCTCGAGCATCCAGCGCGCGCCCGGCAGCCGCCGACAGACGGGGGAAAACATGGTACATCAGCATCCAGACCAGCAAGCCGACGCCCACGGCCACGCCCGCCCAGAACCAGAACCTCGAGCCCTCGCCGCTCTTCGTCTCCTGAGATTCTTCTCCTCCCCTCTTCTCGAACTCCGCGAGCTGCTCGGCCCACTCTCCCGCGCTCTTGGCGTCGTAGTTCCTGCCGTGGGCTCCCTTGTATCCGCGCTCGGCTTCCACGTAGCGTCGGCCGGAACGCATGTGCTGATCCAAGGCCGCGACCGCGGCCAGCTCCGCCTGCCGGACGGAGCGCTGCCGCTGCCTGACGGTATCCGCCCACCAGCGCTTGCCGGTCTCATCCGCTTCCTTGCGCTGCTGGTTCGCGGCGAAGCCCAGTTCTTCTTTGGCCTTGGCCGCGTCCGCCCGCGCGGAGGCCAGGAGCGCGGAGGTGCGCCGCATCTCCGCGATAGCGGCGCGTACCTCGGCTTGGGCCTGCTTCTGCGCTCCCCTGCCGCTGCAGGACGCCAATCCGAGGACAAGGGCCGTCGCGAAAAGCAGCTCCCTCATGAGCGCTTCCTCTTGGCCGGCAGGGAACGGAAGAATCCCCAGATGACGGCGCAGGCATCCAGGTCCCGGCTTATCCTCCCGGAGATGAACTCGGGCTGCCACTCCCCGCCGTTGGGCCACGTATGGCCGCCTCCCTCCACGTCGTAAAGCCGCACTTCCGCGCCTTGCCTGCACGGGCCCCAGACGCTCTCCCGGATCCGGGTCCCGTCCTCCGGGGCCGCGTCCGGCAGGAGGCGCTCGGCAGGCTTCTTTGGACAGCCGTCCGCCGTGGTCCAGAACCGGACCATGCTCGGGACGGTCAAGCGCCTGCCCACCTTGTTCCCGGCGATGGTCACGTACCCCTCGTCCCAAGAGACGAAGTAATCCTCGCGTCCGTGCACCATGAGCATGGGCACGGGGCGGGAGAGCCTGCATCGGCGGGCCACATTCGAGGGCATCGCCCCGGCCACGGACGCCGCCGCGGCCACACGGGAGGAAAGCTCGCACGCCGCGCGCTGCGCCATCATGCCCCCGTTCGAGTAGCCGGCCACATAGAGGCGTCTGCGATCGGCCCCGAAGTCTTTGACGAACACGTCCATGAGCTTGGAGAGGAAGCCCACGTCATCCACGTTCTTGGCGTGGGAGGGATAGGTACGGACGTTCCTGCCGTCGTTCCAGATATTGCCCACGTACTCGGGATAGACGAGGATGAAGCCCTCCTTGTCCGCCAAGGGCTCGAAGCCGCCGTCGGTGATCACCTTCATGCCGGCCCCGCCTTTCCGGCCTCCGGCCAGGACGAAGACCACGGGGAGGCTCGAGCCCGGAGCATACGACGGAGGCAGACGGTAGCTGTAGCTCCGCGTGATCCCGCCGTGGACCAACTCGGCCGAGTGCTCGCCCGGGCCGCGCGGATCCTCGGCCGCGCAGAACATCACGAACGCCCACAAGAGAAAAGCCATGACGATAGAGTCCGCGCGTATGATATACAATGAGGCCGGTGACCCGAAAGGCTTTCCTGCGTCTGGTCCGGCGCGCGTACGCGGAAGTCCCCGATTTCTTCCGCGAGCGCTTGGTGAACCTGGAGATCTCCGTGCGTTCGCTCCCGGGCCCCGAGGCCGGGCGCTGGCGCGGCTCCAGGGCCCTGCTGGGCTTGTATTCGGGATTGACGCGGCAGCAGATGTGCGAGACCGACCCCGGCGCGCACCTGCCCGCCCGCATCTACCTCTACCAGGTCAACATCGAATCCGGCTCCGGCACCCCCAAGGCCGTCCTGGAGCAGGTGCGCACGACGCTGCGGCATGAACTGGCGCATCACTTCGGATTCTCGGAAAAGGATCTCCGGCGCGTCTGGCCCGAAGGGGCGTGAATTAAGGTACACTATCCAAGGGGTGGCATGAGGGCCGGTATTGTCCTTGCGATATCCTTCGTCGGCCTCCTGGCCGACCCGTCTTGGTCCGCGCCCAAGCCCCCTCCCATCTCAGGACTCCGGGAGGAGGAAAAGGACCCTGATTTCACCCGCGACCCCGCCAAGAAGGACCTCATCAACCTCGTCATCCACCTGTCCGACGCCATCACGGACAAGTACGTCAAGGAAAACAATGTCCCGGGAATGGATTTCTTCGTGGACAACCTCCAGGCCGAGCTCCGCAGGAACGGCAACGACTCTCCGCGCAACGACATACTGAACAACGCGCGGGAGGCCCGGCGGGAGCTGCGAGACGCGTACGCCGATCTCAAGAAGGCCCTGCTCCCCCTCATCGCGGCGCGAGACCCGCTCGAGGAAGTCGATGAGGAGCTCAAAAAGCTTCTGGCCAAGAACGGGGAGAACCTGGATAAAGTCAGAGAGGTCTCGGACAAGCTCAAGGAGCTCGTGGCGCAGATGCGCGCCGACCCTCCGGACTCGCCCGGAGAGAAGGTGGACCCCTCCCTCCTCAAGGATGTCGAGGGCCTGTCCTCCTATTTGGAGCCCTTGCCGGAGAAGCTCAAGCAAGCCTCCAAGAAGATCGGAGAGGCCAAGCCCTGGATCGACACGGCCAAACACCGCGTGGAGGCCCTCCGCCGGCTCGGAGAGAAGGCCGGAGAGCTCGACGATACGGCCATGAAGCACTTGAGCGAGCGCCGCACCCGCGGCCTTCCAGCGGACTACTCGCCGGACTTCACTTCCAGGAAAGTGATCGAGAACGCCAACGACTGGCTATCCAAGTGCGTGGAAAAGGCTTTGAAGGTGCACGAGCTCATGGAGAGCCTGACTGAGCCCGGCAAAGGCTTGGACAAGACCGTTTCCGACATGATGGAGGCCAACGCCAAGACGCAGGCCGCCAAGGAGACCGCGCTGGAGCAGGTGCCTGCGGCCGATCAGGAGCACCAGCGCATCCGGGAGGACATCCGTCCGGCCTGGCAGCGCGCCAAGACCCAGGAAGAGAAACAGAAGCAGGTCCGCCGCGCGGAGCAGGCCAAGGCGAAGGCCGAGGAAGCGTCCAAGAAAACGGAAGATTCGGTCAAGCAAGCGGAAGAGCAGTACAAAAAGGCGAAGGGCTCCGCGGACAAGGCCGCGGAGGACATGAAAAAACTCCAAGAACTGCTCGGCAAGGAGCCCGCGGACGATCTGGCCGAGATCGAAGAGCTCTTCATCGACGTGCCCGACCCCTCCGGCCCCAAGGACCTGGGGAGCCGGCGCAACGGCAAAAAAACCGCGTCCAAGCCTCTGCGGTGGCCGAAAGTATTGGACGACTCGCCGGAAAGGGTCATCCAAGAGTACGGCGAGCGACGGTGATCCTCCCGCTCTGCCTGCTGTGCCTCGCGGCCTCGGCCAGGGACCTCCCCGTCCCGCCCAACGCCATGCGGGCGGTGGGGATACTGGACGACGGCCGCAGGTGGAGGCTCCCCGCCGGGGAATACGAGCTTTCCGAGGGCGAGGTCAACTCGGCGATCGCCTACTACGTGGCTAAGGACAAGGAGGCCTCGCGCTGGGTCCGTTCCGCCTCGGTCCGCTTCAAGGAAGGCAAGACCTTCGACGTGGACGTGAACGCCGGGTTCGGGCCCGAACTCCTGGAAAAGGTGGATGAGGAGGCCAAGGGCTTCGTGGTCCGGAGTCTGTTGAAGCTGCTCCGCTCCGAGAACAACATCCACGTGGAGTGCTTCTTCACATCAGCCAAGGGCAAGGGCTTCATCCAGGTGCGCAAGGCCCGGCTCAACAGCATCCCCCTGCCGGAATCCCTGGTCGACAAGATCCTGGACCTCGTGGGTCCGCGGATCAAGCCTCCCGTGGACCTCCACAAGCTCTACAGGCTCGAGTTCAACGTGGAGAAGGTCGAGATACTCCCCGGGCGGATAAGGGCCCGGGTAAGGTCTACGCCTTCCCGGTGATCTGCGCGTAGAAGTCGTTGCCCTTGTCGTCGATGAGGATGACGGCCGGGAAGTCCTTCACGTCGATGGCCCAGACGGACTCCATGCCCAGCTCGGGATAGTCCAATACTTCGACCTTCTTGATAGAGCTCTCGGCCAGGAGCGCGGCCGCCCCGCCGGTCGACCCCAGGTAGAAGCCTCCGTGCTGCTTGCACGCGGCCGTGACCTGAGCGGTCCTGTTCCCCTTGCCGATCATGACCATGGTAGCCCCCTGCGTCTGGAAGAGGTCCACATAGTCGTCCATCCGGCCCGAGGTCGTGGGGCCGAAGGAACCCGCCGGTTTCCCGGCGGGTTTCTTGGCCGGACCCGCGTAGTACACCGGGTGATCCTTGACGTACTGCGGCAGGCCCTGCCCCTTGTCCAGGCGCTCCTTGAGCTTCGCGTGAGCGATGTCGCGGGCCACGATGATCCTTCCCGTCATGGAAAGACGCGTGCCGACCTTGTGCTTGGTCAGCTCGGCGAGGATGTCCTTCATGGGCCGCCCCAGGTCCACCGGAACGCCGCCCTGGGACTCTTTCTTGAACTCCGCGGGGATGAGCTTCTCCGGATGGCGCTCCATCTCCTCGAGCCAGACCCCGTGCCGGTCGATCTTAGCCAGGATGTTCCGGTCCGCCGAGCAGGAGACCCCCATGCCGACCGGGCAGGAGGCGCCGTGCCGGGGAAGGCGGATGACTCTCACATCGTGAGCGAAGTGCCTGCCTCCGAACTGCGCTCCGAGGCCGCAGGCCTTGGCCTCTTTCAGGAGCTCGGCCTCCAGCGCGGCGTCGCGGAAAGCCTGCCCGAACCGGTTCCCCTTCGTCGGCAGGGAGTCCAGATAGCCGGCCGAGGCGAGCTTCACCGTCTTCAAGCAGGCTTCCGCGGACGTGCCGCCGACGACGAAAGCCAGATGGTAGGGCGGGCAGGCGGCCGTGCCCAGGGACCTCATCTTCTCCACCAGGAACTTCCTCAAGGACGTCGGGTTCAAAAGAGCCTTGGTTTGCTGGAACAATACGGTCTTATTCGCGGACCCGCCGCCCTTGGCGATGAAGAGGAACTTGTACTCCAGCCCGGGCACGGCGTAGAGGTCGATCTGGGCCGGAAGATTATCGCCGGTGTTGGCCTCCTCGTACATGGTCAAGGGCGCTGTCTGGGAGTAGCGCATGTTCTCTTCGGTATAGGTCCGACGGATGCCCCGGGTCAGAGCCTCGGCGTCGTCCGCCCCGGTCCAGACCTGCTGTCCCTTCTTCCCCATCACGGTGGCGGTGCCGGTGTCCTGGCAGATGGGGAGCTCGAACTTGGCCGCGATGACGGAGTTCCGCAGGAGCTCGAGCGCGACCGCTTTGTCGTTCTGCGAAGCCTCCGGATCATTCAGTATCGCGGCGACCTGTCTCTGATGCGCGGGCCGCATGAGGAAATTCACGTCCCTCATGGCCTCGCGGGCGAGGGAGGTCAAGACCTCGGGAGACACGACGAGCATATCCTGCCCCTCGAACTTGGCGACCCGGACGCCCTCTTTCGAGAGCAGGCGGTACTTGGTCTTGTCCTCTCCCAGGGGGAAGGGATCGTGGTAGCGGAAACCGGTTTTCTCGTTCGTGTCCGTTTTCGTAGTCATGCGATCAAGGAATGCAACGGTTTGACCAGGGGAGGACTAGCGTTCCACCGGGAGACGGATCGAGACGCGCGTGCCCTTGCCGGGCCTGCTCTCCAGCTCGATGACGCCTCCGTGGCCCGTTACGATGCCATGGCTCACGGACAGGCCCAGGCCCGTCCCCTTGCCGGGCGGCTTGGTGGTGTAGAACGGGTCGAAGATCCTGGGCAGGTCCGCCTCCGCCACGCCCACGCCGTTGTCCTCGATGACGGCCTCGGCCCAGGCGCCGTCCTTGGTGAGACGGCTCTTCACGCCGAGCCTCCCCCCCTTCGGCATGGCGTCGAAGCTGTTGAGGAGGATGTTCATGAACACCTGCTCCATGCGGCCTCGATTGATGCGCAGGTCCGGCAAGTCTTTGGCCAGGTCTTTCCCCAGCTCCACCCCGGTCTGCTCGAAGCGCCTTTCCATGAGAGCGAGCGCGTGTTCGATGACCACGTTCAGAGCGCAGGGCTCCTTGCTCTCCGCCGGGGTCTCGCGGGAGAACGTCAATAGGTGGCTGACGATGGACGCGATCCTCTGGGACACCCTGTCCATGAACTTCAAGGACTTGACGAGCTTCTTGTCCGACGTCTTCTCGAGCAGCCATTGGACCTCGCCGGACAGGGCGGCGAGAGGGTTGTTGATCTCGTGCGCCACGCCGGCCGCCAGCTGGCCTATGGAAGCGAGCTTCTGCGCCTGGAAGAGCTTGGCCTCGGCGCGCTTGCTCTCCGTGACGTCCGCGGAGGTGAGCACCGCCGCGACCACCTTCCCGTCGCGCTTGATGGGGCCCACATCCGTCTGATACCAGGAGATGGGCTGATGCGTCCCCTCACCCCTGGCCTCGTAGCGCGCGGGCTCGCCGGTATCGAACACCCGGTGCAGGGTCTCGCGCACGGTATCCCTGGACTCCGGATGCAGGTACTCGTAGAGCTTGGTGCCGCAGACCTTCGCCGGATCAGCGCCGGTGACGGTCCGGTTGATGAAGTGGATCGTCCCATCCCGGTCCACGATGAGGATGATGCTGCCCGAGCTTTCGACCAAGGACCGCCACTTCTCCTCCGAGGCGCGCAAAGCCTCTTCCGAAGCTTTACGGTCCGTGATGTCCCGCACCACGGCCACGGCGCCGTTGAACCTCTCTTCCACGAACAAGGGCGAGAGTTTGGCCGAATACCAGCGCGTGGCGGAACGGACCTCCATGGAATACTCGTACTCCGCCACCAGCCCCTTCTTGTTCTTCTTGAACGCCTCGCTGAAAAGCTTGTGCACCCCCGCCGGCATCACGTCCGAGTGCTTCTTTCCCAGGAATTTGGCCGGGGACGAGTACAAGGGGTCCGCGGACGGGGTGTGGAAGAGTGTCGCGAACCGGCCCTCCTCGTCGAAAACGAACACCATGTCGTGCATGGAGGAAAGGATGACCTTCAAGCGGCTCTCGGAGGAGAGAAGGGCATCCTCGGCCTTCTTGCGCAGGCTGATGTCCCGGACCATGACCCAGACCCCGGCGGGCTTACCCGCTTCGTCCTTGATGCGCCAGGCGCGCAGCGCCACCGGGACCAGGCTGCCGTCCTTGCGCTGCAGTTCCTTCTCGAAGACGTCGGAATAGCCGCGCTCCAGGGCTTGGCGCACCGCGTCCTGGTTCAAGGTCTTCCAGCGCTTGGGCACCAGGTCCTGGTAGCGCATCCCCACGAGGTCGCCGGTGCCCTGGCCGAGCATCTCCGCGAAGACCGGGTTGCAGTCCGTGATGTGGCCGCCCAGGTTCGTGGCCGCCATGCCCTCGCGCGAGGATTCGAAGAGGGTCCGGTAGCGCTCCTCGGACTTGCGCAAGGCCTCCTCCGAGCGCATGCGCTCGGTCACGTCGTCGTAGATCGAGACGACCTCCCCGCCGGGAAGCTTGTAGACGTAGTTCTCCCGCCAGCCCACGATCCTCTTGTCCTTGTAGAGGGTATGGGGGTGCGCCTCGGGCCGGCCGGTCTTGCACACCCTCTTGAGCACTTCGAAGAGTCCCATCCCCACCACGCCCGGGAACGCCTCGCGCACGCTGCGGCCGAGCAGTTCCTCGCGCCGCACGCCGTCGATGCGCTCGGCGGCCGCGTTGAAATCCTTGAACACAAAATCCTTGCCGTTGTCCACGGCCTTGTAGACCGCGACCCCGCTCTTCATGCTGTTGAAGAGCTCGCGGAACCTGGCCTCGCTGTCCTGCAGGGCCTCTTCGGTCAGCTTCTGCGCCGTGATGTCCTTGACATGCTCGACGGCCCCCACGACCTCCCCGGAATCCCCCAGCAAAGGGAAGCTCGACAGCATCAGCCATCCCTTGGGCCGCGCCTTCGAGCTGTAGGGGACCACCCCCGAGCTCGCCTCCCCGGTCTCCAGGGTCCGGGTCGTCGGGCACCACGGACAGATGGAGTCCCTGCCGTGGTAGGCCTCATAGCACTTGCGCCCCGTCACGGGCATCCGCTCCGCGCGAGTCCTCTCCACCCATTTATTGACCCGGACGATGTTCCATCCCCGGTCCAGCACGCTGATCCCGTCCTGGAACGCGTCGAACACGCCGTGCAGGAACGCCTCGTTGCGCCGCAGCGTCTCCTTCGCGCGGCCGCGCTCGTCGGCGGCGTAGGCCATGGATGCCATGTCGGCCATGGCCGCGCCGAACTCCTGCTCCTCCAAGGACCACTCGCGCCGCGTCCCGGTGTGTTCGAAGCACAAGACGCCGATGAGCTCGCCCTGGTGGCGGATCGAGACGTCCATCATGGACACGATTCCGCGCGGCTCGAGGTAGGAGCTCCGGAACTCGCTCGTGCGCGGGTCCGTCTGGACGACCGGCGTCGCCAGCACGCGGCTCTCCCGCACGGACGCGAAGTAGTTCGGATACTCGGCCACGTTCAGGGCCGCCCCCCTCTCATGACGTTGCTCGCCCAAGAGGTAGAGGTCCTCGCACCCGAGCCGCGTGCCGCCCTCGCTGAAAAGCCAGACGCTCACCCGCTCCACGCCCAGGGTCCGGGCTCCGGCCTCCGTGATCCGCCGGATATCCTCGAGCCAGGTCGTGCTGCCCCGCCTGGTCAGGTCCAGGCAGACCCGCTGCTGCCGCAGCATGCGCGCCGTCCTGTCTCGTTCCGCCATCTCCGCGCGCTTGTACGCCGTGACGTCCATGAACGAGCCCATGAGGCCGGCCGGGATTCCGGCGGCGTCCGTGACCATGCTCAGGCAGGCGTAGACCCGCAGAGGGGCGCCGTCCAAGCGCGCGGCCTGCAGCTCGCCGATCCAGCCGTGTCCGTCGCGCAGGGTCTCGAGCGCCTGGGAGACCCTCTCCGGCTCTTTCAAGAGCTCGGCCAGCGGCTTGCCCGCGCAGCTTCCTCCGGGCATGCCGAAAAGGGAATGGAAGGAACGGTTCGCGAACGTGACACGGCCGTCGAGGTCCGCGAGGAACATGGCGCAGGCGGAGGACTCCAGCACGTCCGTCATGAAGCGCCGCCAGTCCTTGGTCTTGTTTTCCATGGCCCATTCGGTCCTTTTCCGCCCGGAGCGAACGAGGGTGGCAAAAAAAACGCCCTACTGCGTCTGACTCTTGTCCTTGAAGAAGAAGTACACGCTCACATTGAGCCCCTGGGAGATGCTCATGAGCGTGTCGATGCCGGGGGACTTCTTCTTCCGCTCGAGTTCGGAAAGGTAGCTTTTCGAAAGGGTGGACTTCTCAGCCAAAGCGCCCAGGGACATGCCCTTGCTCTTGCGGAGCTTCCGGATGCGCTCGCCCACATCCCGCACCTCTGTCAGATCCATGACCTCTTTCTTCAGCTTGTTGGCGAGTTCCCGCTGGACCACGGACCTCAAATGGCTCACGTTGAACGGCTTGAGGATGTAGTCGGCCGCGCTGTTCTTGAGCGTCTCGATGGCGGTCTCCAGCGAGGGGTAGCCGGTCAGGATGACGATCAGGGCGTCCTTGTCGTAGCCCCGGATCTTCTTGAGCACGTCCACTCCGGACTGGTCCGGGAGCTTCAGGTCCAGGATGATGAGGTCGAAACGCCCGTCCTTGGCCTTCTCGATGCCTTCCGCGCCGGTGAACGCCGTGACGGTCTCATACCCGTCCTCGGCCAGGTTGTCTCCAAGGACCTTGCACACGTCCTTGTCGTCATCGATGATGAGGATCTTGCTCTCGGGCATCTGAACTCCCACCGACTATAGCACAATAGTATGATAGTGTCCACATGGACGCCGGACGCAGGCTCGCGCTCCTTTTCTGCCTCGCGGCCTTCGCCGCGGGCACCCTGGTGCTCTCCATCGCCTTGTGCATGGCCCCCGCTCTCCCTCCTCGATGGGTGCTCTTCAGCGCGGCGGCGGCCTGCTATCTCGCGGGGTTCGCGCCCATGCTCAGGGACCGGCTCGACCCCCTGTACAGCATCCTGATCCTCACGGGCTTGGCCGTGCCTTTCAACTGGGCGGCCTTTCAGGCCGGGGAGGAATTGGTGCGGGAGCTCCTGGCCTGGGATCGGATGAGCGGATTCGGGCTCGTCCTGCTCGCGGTGCAGGGGGTCGTCGTGGCCTTTACGGCGGTCATCACCGTCCCGCTGGACGTGTTCTTGTTCCGCGCGCTGAAGCGCGCGGTCAGGCCTTCTCCAGCGCCTCCCAGAACTCCCTAGCCGTGCGCAGGCGCTTCTCCGGCACGGGCTCGAGCGCCCGGGCCAGGAGGTCGTTCACCGCAGGAGGGACGTCCCCGCCTTGGGCGGGGAGCTTGCCGGTCAGGACCTCGTGGAGGCAGACTCCCAAAGCGTAGACATCCGTCTCCCTGCCCACGTAGCCCTTCTCCTGTTCCGGCGCCATGTAGTGCGGAGTCCCGCAAACGGTCTGCGTCAAGGCCAGGCGTCCCAAAGCCTCTTGGGCCTGGCGGGCGACCCCGAAGTCCATGACCTTGGCCGCGCCCTGGCCGTCCACCATGATGTTCGAGGGCTTGAGGTCGCGGTGCACCACGTTCATCCCGTGCGCGTATTCCAAGGCCGCGCACACTCCCTTAAAAAGGTCCTTGGCCTGCGCCAAAGGCAGCGGACCCTCCTCCCGGAGCATCTGCGAGAGGCTCCTGCCGCGCACGTACTCGAAGATGAGATACAGCTCGTCTCCCTCCTCTTCGATGGAAAAGATCTCCACGAGATGCGGATGCCTCAGCTTGGCCACCGTCTTGGCCTCGGCCAGGAACCTCTCGCGCCCCTGCGCGCGGATCTCGCTGCGCATGCGCTTGATGGCCACCTTGCGCTCCAGGGCCAGGTCGAAGGCCTCGTACACGACGCCCATGCCTCCGGCTCCGACCTCGCGCTCGAGCCGGTAGCGGCCGATGAGCAGGTCCTCGCCCTCAGGCTTGCCGGCGAGCTTGCGCGCCGCGGTCCAGCCCGGCTTGCGGAGCAGGCCGTAGGCCAGGAAGGCGGCGCCGAGCAGGGCGAAGAGGACGTAGATCCACGGGTTCTTGGTGGAGGGGACAGGCGCCTTAAGGGGCTCCCCCTCTCCGAACACGAGCATGATGTCCGCGTCCTCGGCCAAGCCCGCGAGCCGCTCCGCCTTCGAAAGGAAGTGCGGATCGAGTGCCGCGGCCTTGCTCAAGGACTCGACAGCCTCCTTCCTTTTGCCAAGCCCGGCCAAAGCGAACGCGCGGTTGTAATGCGCCATGGCGCTGTCCGCGTCGATGCGCAGCGCGCTCTCGGCGTCTTCCAGCGCGGGCAGGCGCTGGCCCATGCGGTTCATGGCCAAGCTGCGCATGTTGTAGCCCGAGACGTTCTCCGGCGCGAGCTCGATGAGGCGGGTGGAATCTTCCGTGGATGCCGCGTTCTTGCCGAGACGCAGAAGCGCGTCGGCCCGGAGCTGCCTGGCTTTGACGTTCGTCGGGTCGGCTCCTATGACCTTCCGGAGGAAAGACAAGGCGCCGTCGTAGTCCCGCACCCTGACGCGGCGTTCGGCTTCCGCCAGGAGATCGGCATGAGACGACATCCCTTCCCTGAGGATCTTCGGAGTGCCGGACTCGATCTCCCCCCGGGGTGTTCCCGGTCTTCGCGTGGAAGGGTTGAGCTTCACCTCTTGAAGCTTCTTCTGCGTGAGCTTGAACAGGGCCTCCGCTTGCTCGTGGCCGGGGTCCGCGGCGATGGCGTCGGCCGCGTCCTTGTTGGCCTGCTCCACCATGCCGAGATTCCACGCTGCCAAACCTCGCTGGTAGACCGTGTCCGGGGTCTTGTCTCCGAGCTCCACGGCTTTGTCGAGCTTGCCGTAGGCGTCCTCGATGTTCCCTATCTTGAGGTCGAACATGCCCCCGTACTTCTGATACATGGGGTTGTCGGGGTCCATCTTGATCAATTCGTTCAGCGCCGAGCGGACCCCGGCGGTCTCTTTCGGGCCTGAGCCCGTCCCCGAGCCCGCCGCGCTGGTCCACGACCCGCCGCCGGTCATCTCCTGGATCAAGCGTCTCTGCTCGCCCGCGGGCTTGCCGGCGATATCCCCAGCGGCGTCTTTGGGCTTGAACTGCCCGGACACCAACCCCGCCTTGATATCGGCGCCCGTCCCCACGGGATCCGCGAATCGCCCCTCATGGCTGTAGGAAGACGAATCATTCTTCTCAGTGTCGGAATTCTGCTGAGCCGCGCAGACTGAACAAAGAACCCCCAGGGTGACGAGCGCGCGCATCAGCGTCCCAGCTCCACGATCTTCCTCTTCATCTCCCCGTTGTGCGCCCCGGTCTGGCCCTGGATCTCCTCCATGAGCCTCTGGAACTCGGGATCCTGGGACCCCAGGAGCTCGTGGATCTTCGCCTCCAGGAGGGATGTCTCGATGTCGCGCGCGATGAAGAACGCGTTGCGCCGCGGGATCTCGCCCTTGCGCGCCCGCTCCGCATGGCCGAGCACGCCTCTGATGAAGGTGCGGACCACGGTGACGTTCGGGGGCTTGGGCAGACCATAGTCCTGGGGCTTGGCCGAGACCATGGCGAGGATGCGCTCCAGGTTCCTGGCGTGCCCCCGCTCCTGCTCCACGATCGCGGACCAGAACGCCTCGTCTTCTTTATAAGTCCGGCTGAAAACCGCGTAGAGCTCGGCCACGGCGTTCTCCGCCTCGGCCAAGGCCTTGAGCATCTCCGTCACGCCGGGGAGCATCTCAGGAAGCATGCCCGCTCCTCAGCCGGAACAGGCGCACCGGCGCGCTTTTGCCCTTCAACGGGATCTCCTTGGCGAACTCGAACTCCTCGGGCTTTCGCAGACGCGAAAACGCGGACTCGGACACGAGGAAGCCCCCGGGGTCCGCGGCACCCTCCACGCGCGAGGCCGTGTTCACCACGTCGCCGATGACGGTCATGTCCTTGCGCGACTCGGACCCGATGTCTCCCTGCAGGACCTGCCCGCTGTTGATGCCGATGCGGACCTGCACGGGCGAGAACCCCTTATCCCTCAGGGCCTTGTTGAGACCGGGCAGTCCGCTCGCCAGGATGTCCTTGGCCGCGTCCACCGCGTCCTGCGCGTCGATGAACACGGCCATGACGCAGTCGCCGATGAACTTGTCGATGTCTCCGGTGTGCTGGTGGATGATATGCGCGGTCACGGAGAAGAGCTGGTTGAGGATGTCGACGATCTCCCCGGGCTTGCGCTTCTCCGAGAGCGTGGTGAAGCCCACGATGTCCATGAAGAGCACGCTCAGGTCCTTCATGGCGGCCGTGCTCACGCCGTCCTTGGACGCCGCGTCGAGCACGGACTCGTAGGTCTTCTTGGACACGTACTGCGCGATGAGCTTCTCGAACTTCCGCTGCAGGATGTTGTACTTCTCCTCCGCGGAGATGTCCCGGAACACCTCGATGGCGCCGATGACGCCGCCAGCCTTGTCCTTGATGGGGGCGACGTGGGTCATGGTGGGCACGCGATGCCCGGAACGGTGCAGGGGAAATATCTTTCTCTCTTCGCGCCTTCGCTCCCGCATGCAGACGGTCAAGGGGCAATCGTCCAGGCAGAGGAGCTTCCCGCCCTCATCGATATGGTTGAGGATGTTGTCGCGGCAGCACTTCCCCACGACCTCGTCCGCGAGGTGCCCGGTGACGAGCTCGGCCCCCCGGCTCCAGAAGAGGATCCTGCGCTCCGTGTCCACGACATAGACCCCGTCGTAGATGAAATCCAGGAGCGCTTTCGTCTCCTCGGTCAGGAACTCGGACAATTCCATGGTCTTCGGCATAAGGCTCCCGGAAAGTCTACGATATTTCCTCCGGCCCCCGCCCTGTTCCTCGCCGCTCCCGTGTTCTCGGCCGGGACAAGCTTCGAAGCCCTCTCCTCGAAGGCCCTCAGACTCACGGGCGAGATGGGCCACTCCCCGGTGGACCTGACTGTGACCAATATGGAGCTCGGCGAGTTCTTCCATTTCGTCTTCCTTTTTGTAAAATAACCCCGGTCATCCGATGAAACGCCATTCCGGCGCGCCCCTGGGCGCGACACTCTTCGCCGCGCTCCTCTTGGCCGGCTGCTCCGGAGCCAAGCCCATGCCCGACCGCCAGGCCATCCGGGACAGGGCAGCGGCCATGGACGCGGCATCGGACAGGGAATCGGTCCGGCTCGGCCTGAGCAAGCCGGCCCCTGCGCCGGAGACGCCGACGCCGGCGGCCCAGCCCGCGGAACAACCCGTCGTCCCGCAGGAGGCCCCCGCAGCCCCGCCCCAGGCCGCGGAAGAGGACACCGACGCCAAGATCCTGGAGACCGACCCGGCCGGCTGCACCTGGGTCGAGGCCGACGGGGCCGTCTCCTTCGGGGAGAACGACACCAAGAGCCAGGCTTCCGCCGCAGCCGTGGCCGATGCGCGCTCGAAGGCCATGAACAAGTTCCTGGGGGTCTCGCTCAACCACCAGTTCATAGACTTCCAGCAGGAGGGCTTGAAGGGGCAGGTCAACCTGACGCAGAACCTGCTCCGCGTCACTCAGCTCGGCCGCGTCCTCAAGGAAAAGATCCTCTCCAAGGGCCCGCGGGACGTCCCGGGCTGCCCCGGCTGCCGCTACGGAGCCGTGGTCCGCGACTGCATCATCCCCCAGCAGGACACCGCGGACAAGGGATTCCTCGTCAAGCTGGAGCTCAACCGGACCCGGTTCGTGAACGGCGACGAGGCCATCGTGAAGGCGACCCCCACGCGCGACGCCTACATCTACATCCTGGACGTGGACATGGGCAACAACGCCTCGCTCATCTTCCCCAACGACGCGGTCAAGGAGAACAAGGTCCCGGCCAACGAGACCCTGGTGTTCCCGTCGGAGGAGTTCAAGCGCCGCACGGGCCTGAGCAAGCCGCTCTTCGCCGAGATTCCCAAGGGCGAGGAGGTCTCGGCCGAGATGATCCGGGTCATCGCCTCCAAGCACCCCCTGGCCCCGTCGGTCCTGGACGGGACCCCGCCGTCCGTGTCCGGAGTGGACCTGCGCGCGACCGAGGAGGCCCAAGGCGAGGGGATATACCTGAACATCATGCGCAAGCTGAACGCCAGCCAGGAGGAGTGGGTGGACGACGCGGTGGCATTCACCATATTTAGGCAGTAGGCAGGGGGCGGAAGATAGGAACCTATAGTGACGAGGAGGCCGTAAAGATGAAAAAGTACTCAGTGAGTTCAGTCCTGATGGCTGTGGCGTTGGGCTTGTTGGCGGGATGCGCGTCCCAGCCGATGAACACGTTCAGCGGTCAGAAGAATCCGGAATGGGTGGACAAGGGCGGCGGCGCGTTCAAGGACGCCGACGGCACCAAGGTCCTCTACGGAGTCGGGACGCTTCAGAACGTCCGCAACCTGGGCCTCGCGCGCCAGGCCGTGGACAACCGGGCCATCGCCGACATCGGCAAGACCATCCAGGTCTACTCCACGCAGCTGATGCGGGACTACGCGTCCTCCATCAACGCCGGCGGGCAGGGCCAGGCGGATGAGGAGCAGATGATCGAGAGCACGGTGAAGACCTTCTCGCAGGTCACGCTGAGCGGGGTCACGATCCAGGACCACTTCGTGGACCACAAGAACAACGCCTACTTCGCTCTGGCGCGGCTCGATCTCGAGGGCTTCAAGAAGGCCGTGGAGAACGCGAACCAGCTCAACGAGGCGGTGAAGGACTACGTGCGCAAGAACGCCGAGAAGGCGTTCGACCGGCTCGAGGCTGAGGAAGCGAAGCACTCGGCGCAGTAGTCGCCGAGACGAGGTCCCTAAAACATAAAGGAAGGCGTCCCCGTTCCGCGGGGACGCCTTCCTTTGTCGTCCGGATCGCCTTTTCGGCTACTTCCGCCGGCCCTTCTTCTTCCCGCGCCGGTCCAGCTTCTGTTTGAGCTCCTGCTTCTCCTTGCCCATCTCGCGCTGCGAACGCTCGAATTCCTTCTTCATGTCGTCGGCGGGCTCCTGCGGCTTCTTGTCCATCCCGCCGCGCATATCCCGCTCGGCGTCCTTGATCTTCCGCTCGTCTTCCGGCGTCATCGGCCTGTTGCTGTTCTTGCGCTTCTCCTCGATATCGCGCAGCATGCCCCTCAAGTTCTCCCGGTACCGCTCGCGGTTCTCGCGGGTGTACTTCTTGTACTGCTCCCGGAGCATGGCGACGCGCTCGCGGAACTGCTTGACCTGCTCCTCGCGCTTCTTCAGGAACTCGAGCTTGCGCACCGGCCCGATGGGCTCGTCCTTGGGGCACTCGATCTCCTGGCCCTCGGTCACGATCGGCGCCTGCTCGGACTCCTCCGCCCCCTGCGAGACCGCGAGCTTGCCCTTGTCGAACACCCCGACCACGGTCTTGCCGGTCGCCTCGTCGGCTATTTCCACCGCGAACTCAGTCCCCCGCACGGCCGAGACCGAGGTGGGGGTCCGCACGCGGAAGCGCCGGTTGAGCATGAACTTGATCTTGGCAAGCAGGTAGCCGGCCTTCATGCGGAGGCTCGTCCCGTTCTTGGCCGTGGACTCCACCTCCACCTTGCTGTTGGGACCCAACTCGACCGCGCTCTCGCCCTCGAACGCGATCTCCGCCCTGCCGTCCTTGCCGGTCGTCACCCGGTCGCCGTCGCTCAGGGGCATGTCCGCCTTCGCGTCGACCTCGCCGCCCTCCGGGGTCTGCGCCATCGCGACCTTGACCTGGCCTGAGACCCGGGTGACCCGCGCGTCCCAAGTCTCCTCCCCCTTCGGTGCATCCTTCTTGGCAGCCGTCTCCGCGCCGAACGCCGGACCGGAGAACGCCAGGAGGAACATCACGGCTGGGAATACTCGGAAAGCCATCATATCCATAGACAAGCCCCCTTCCTGTTATGATTCTAGCCCATTCGCCGACTCACTTCCAAGACAAACGCGACAGGCCCCGGAACGGGGCCCGTCGCGTCGTCTGAGCTGGAGTCCTCAGCTGTTCGGAGCCTGCTTCAGGACCTCGATGGCCTTCTCGATGACCGGGTCCGCGATCGGGTCCGCCACAGGGGCGCCGTTCAGCGCGCGGAAGCGCTGCTCCGCGAGCTTCTCCTGGTCCGCGTCGGAGACCTCGACGCTCACGTCCGGCTTGACCCCGCCGGTGCCCGGGACCTTCTCTCCGGTCTCCGGGTCGTGCTTGGCGTCGATGGTCCGGTCGTTCGGGGTGAACCACCGCGAGCCCGTGATCTTGAGCGCCTGCCCCGTCTTCTCAGGCAGCACGCTCTGCGCCGAGCCCTTGCCGTAGCTCTGGGACCCGATGATGACGGGCCTGAGCTTCATGTGGTCCTGGAACGCGCCGGCCAGGATCTCGGACGCCGAGGCGGAGCCTCCGTCCACGAGCGCGACCACGGGCATGTCCGCGAACATGCCCTTGCCGTCCGTCACGGTGCGCCACTGCTCCTGGCCCTGCTTCTTGAAAGAGACGATGGGCGCGCCGTCCGGCAGGAACTCCGAGGCGATCGAGGAGACCGTCCCCACGCTGCCGCCGGGGTTGCCGCGCACGTCCAGGATGAGCTTCTTCGCTCCCTTCTTCTGCAGGGCCTTGACCGCGTCGAATATCTGCTTGTCCGTGTCGCCTTCCTCGCCGAACTGCGTGAAATAGACGTACCCGGTGTCCTTGTCCACCATCTTGGCCATGACGCTGCGCATCTGCACCGCGCCCCGGGTGACCTTCAGGGGCTCGACGGGCTTGCCGTTCCGGTTGACGCCGATGCGGACGTCGGTGCCGGACTCGCCGCGCACCAGGGCGCGGATCTCTTCGAGGGTCTTGCCCTCGACGGGCTTGCCGTCGACGCTGGTGATCTTGTCCCCGCCCTTCAGTCCCGCCTTGGCGGCCGGGGAATCCGGGAATACGATGTCGATGGTGCCGTCCTTCTTGAAGGTGACGCCGATGCCGGCGAAGGTGCCCTTCATGCTCTCCTGGAAGCGCTTGAACTCCTCCTTGTTCCAGTAGACCGTGTGGGGGTTCTTGAGCTCCTTCACCGCGGCCTTGAGCATGGTGTCGATGGTCGTGGGCCAGTTCTTCTTCTTGACGTCGAAGCCCTTCTCGGCCGCCTCTCCCATCTTCGTGAAGATGAGGTCCCAGGTCTTGGGAGCGATGGGGTCCACGAACTGGCGATCGATCTGGGCCAGCCTGCCCACCAGGCGGTTCACGTCCTCCTGGGTGATGCTCAGATCCTTGGGGTCGGCGTTCTCGCCGCGCTGCGCCATCTCGATCTGCGCCATTCGCCGCAGGAGCGCCTTGACCTGGTCGAGCTTGAGGTTCGGGGGAGGCTGCGTGTCCGGGTCCACGTACCCGGGATTCTCCACCGCCTTGTATTTTGCCGGCGCGATGAATCCGGTCGGGCCGGACTCGTAGGTCGGAACCGCGTCCCCCCTCTCGAGCACGCCGTTGATCAGCTCCTGCGCAAAGAGGATTTGCGGCAGAAGGACCAAAGACAGGATCAAGCTGAGCATGGTCTTCATGTTATTCCCCTCTCGGACACGGTTCCTGCTTGCCATCACCTATAATTTAGTCCGTTCGGCGAACCGGTGCCTGGGTCAAGGGGTCAGTAATAAGGTAGGCCCTAGGACCTATCGGGGAAAGTGTAATAAAGGAAAAGATAACTAACGAAAACGAGCCTCGGCTGCCTTGATCTGGGCCCACTTCTTGAGGACGTCCCGGGCCGTGCGCACTTCCTTCTTCGCGTCGCCGAACACGTGGGGGTGCCGGCGGATGAGCTTGCTGCGAAGGCTCTCCATTACGTCCCGGATGTCGAACCGCCCGGCTCCGGACGCGATCTCGGCATGGAACAGGACCTGCAGGAGCAGGTCTCCCAGCTCATCCTGGAGATTGGCCCAATCCCTGCGCTTGACCGCGACTTCGACCTCCTTGGATTCCTCTCGAAGGTATCTCAGGAGCGTGCGGTGCGTCTGCTTGCGGTCCCAGGGACAGCCCCCGGGGGCGCGCAGCCTGGCCATGAGGCGGACCAGGTCCTCGAAAAGGGCTGCCCTGGAGGGGCTCAAGATGGCTCCTTGAGCCTGCGCAAGACGGACTCCTCGACCGCGTCAGCCTTCTTGCGAGCCTCGGCCAGCAGCGCCTCGGCCTTGGAGAGCGTCTCCTTCTTCCACTGCGCATCCTGTATCCCGGGCAGGTTGATGAGCACGTTGTAGTACGCCCCTAAGGCCGCGGCCTTGGCCATGAGCGCGGCCACTCCCGCATCCGAGAGGGAGTTTGGGTTGCCCCGGTCCGCGGCGAGCTTGGCGGAGTCCAGCGTCGACAGGGCCCGCTCCAGGGTCTGAAGCGGTTCAAGGGTGGCTTCTTTGGAGGCCTCCTCCATCGCCTTCGTCCTGGCCGCCTGCTCTTCGGGCGTCTTCTTCGGCAGGCCCATGGCGGCCATGACCTTGCCGAAAGCGGCCGTGTCCGAATCCACGGCCGCCAGATGCGCGGCCATGAGCCCCTGGGCCCGTGCCCCCATCTCCTCCATCTCCCCGCGCCGGTCCTCCAGGCCCTTCTTGTCGAAGGTCAAGGCCGCGACCATGGAGGACAGCCCGGCTCCGAGCGCTCCGGCGAGCGCGGCCACCGAGCCCCCGCCGGGAGCCGGCGAGCGGGACGCGACCTCCTCGGAAAACGCCTTCACGCTCATCCCGGCCAACGGGGCGGCCGGACGGAACCGCTCCTCGATGACCTTCTGCGCCGGGTCGAAGGGAGCCACGTCGGAGAGCCCCAGGGTCAGCGCCGCGCATCGCATGAGTTCCGCCTCGGACACCCCCCGGCTCCCCCCCTGCTTGGCCAGAGCGTGCCGGCCCGCGCCCAGCAGCACGCCCTTCGGGACCATGCCCACGATCTCGCTGCCGGTCACCCGGCAGCCGAGCTTGACGGCCAGGTCGCAGCAGGCGTCGAACACCTTGTGCAGGGGGGCGGCTTCCAGGTCCAGGATGTTGATCGTCACCTGCGCCCGCCCGTACTCCGGGATGATCCAGCCCGTGGCCTGCACGCCCTTGAACATGCCCGGCACGCGTTCCGTCTTCCCGTCCGGCCCTTTCTTCGCCCGGCCGGTCTCCCGGATGGCGAAGGCGATCTCCTTGGCCAGCCTGACGCTCTGCGTGTTGAGATTCACGTTGTACGCGATGAGGAAGTTCCGCGCGCCGACGGCCGTGGCCCCGGCCTGGGGGTTGAAGCGCGCCGGCCCGAAATCGGGCTTCCACTCGGGCTTCTCCAGCTTCTCCTCCAAGGACTCGTACTCCCCCGCGCGGATGTCCGGCAGGCGCCTGCGCTCCGGACGAGCGGCGGCCTCGGCGTAGAGGTAGACCGGGATGCCGAGATCCGAGCCCACCCGCGCACCCAGCTTCTTGGCCAAAGCCGCGCACTCCGCCATGCTCACCCCGGAGATGGGGACGAAGGGGCAGACGTCGCACGCGCCCTGCCTGGCGTGCTCTCCCTTGTGCCGCCGCATGTCGATGAGCCCGGTCCCGCAGCGTATCGCCTGGAACGCGGCCTCCAGCACGTCCTCCGGCGGGCCCGCGAAGGTGTAGACGGTCCGGTTCGTCGCGGCGCCGGGGTCCACGTCCAGCAGCCGGACCCCGGGCACGGCCCGGACCGCGCTCGCGATCGCCTCGATGACGGCCTTGTCCCGTCCCTCGCTGAAATTCGGCACGCATTCCACAAGTCTCATCGTGTCCCCCCCATCGCGGTTCCTCTAAGGACAAGTTTATATAATCTTCGCATGTCCGAGATTGTCGAGAAACTCCGCGCCGCGGTGCTCGGCCTCGCGCTCCTGCTCGTGGTCGGCACGGTCGGCTACGTCCTCATCGAGCGCTGGCCGGTGCTGGACGCTCTCTACATGACGGTCATCACGCTCGGCACCATCGGCTACGGCGAGGTCCACGACCTGCATACCGCCGGCCGGATATTCACCATTCTCCTCATCTTCGGCGGGTTGGGCGTGGCGGCCTACTCCTTCTCCATGATGACCGCGTTCATCGTGGAGGGCGAATTGTCCGACGTCCTCAGGAGGCGCAAGATGGAAGCACGCATCCGGGCCCTGAACAGCCACTACATCGTCTGCGGCGCCGGGTTCATCGGCAAGACCATCATGGAGGAGCTCCACAAGACGAATCGGCCGTTCGTCGTCGTCGAGACGGACAAGGAGAAGGTCGCGGAGCTCAACGAGAGGAAGCTCCTGGTGGTCGAAGGCGACGCCATGCACGAGGAGACCCTGAAGCGCGCCGGCATCGACAAGGCGAAGGGGCTCTTCTGCGCCCTGCCCTCGGACCAGAACAACGTATTCGCCACGCTCATCGCCCGCGGGCTCAACCAGGGGCTGCGCATCGTGAGCGAGGTGCACGACGACTCCGTCCGAAGCATGCTCCTGCGCGGCGGCGCGGACGCGGTGGTGAGCTCCGAGAACATCGGCGGCATGCGCATGGCCTCGGAGATGGTGCGCCCCGTGACCGTGGGCTTCCTGGACTCCATGCTGCGCGACCGCGGGTCCTCCTACCGTTTCGAGGAAGTCCCCTTGGCAAAGTATGCCGGCTTGACCGGCAAGGCCGTAGGTTCCATCAAGAGCAAACCGGGCGAGGTGCCGGTGGTGCTCGCGGTGAAGGAGTCGGGCTCCGGGAAATACGCCATCAACCCCTCGCCGGAGCAAGTCCTGGCGCAGGGCGACGTCCTGGTCGTCCTGGGCAGCGCAGACGAGCTCGCCCGCTTCAAGGAATCCGCCAAAGGGTAAGGCATGGGCCACCGCCCCATGCCGGCCTGGCAGTCGTTCCCGCTAAGGGTCTTCATTACCTTATGCGGGATCGTGTCCACCTTCCGACCGCGCCGCGCCGAGATATGGGTCGGTCCCCGCCTCGGCCGGCTCTTCCTCGCGCTGGACCTCAAGCGCTGGCGCGTCGCGGAGGAGAACCTGAAGCGCTGCCTGCCGGAGCTCGACGAGGCCGGGCGCTGGGAGCTCATCAAGGCCAACTACCGGCACTACGGCGTCCTGGCTTTCGAGCTCATGCACCTGTTCTCCCCGCTCAAGGGGCACTACCGCCGCTACATGCAGCGCATCTCCGCGCTGGAGGGCTACGAGAACTGGAAGCGCGCCTCGGACAAGGGCAAGGGAGTCATCTTCGCCTCCTCCCACGTGGGGAACTGGGAGGTCATGGCGGCTGCGGGGGGGTTGGCCGGCATCAAGCTCACCATCGTGACCCGCAGGCTCAAGCCGGACTGGCTCCTCGGAAAAGTGGAGGCCTCCCGCCTCTCCGTGGGCGTCAAGGCCGCGTATCAGCCCCGCACCCTGCCGGCTGTCCTGCGCGCCCTGCGCAGCGGAGAGTCCGTGGGCTTCGTCATCGACCAGTACGCGCCTCCGCCCATGGGCATGCCGGCGATGTTCTTCAATACCCCGGTGGACACGCTCGCGGCCGTGGGTCCATTGGTGGAGCGCACGGGCGCCGCCGTGGTCCCGGTGACCACCTGGAGGGACCCCGAAGGCATCGTCCACGTCCGCATCGAGCCCGAGCTCGAGCTTGGCGAGGCAGTCAAGGACCCGGCCGCGGTCACTCAGGTCCTCGCGCGGAAAGTCGAGTCCTGGGTGCGCGCGTGCCCGGAGCAATGGCTCTGGGTGCACCGACGGTTCAAGAATGTCAGTCCGGGAACATCTCCCGGTACTTCACGTAGTTCCTGAGGACTTTCACCACGTAGTCGCGGGTCTCGCGGTAGGGAGGGACGCTGCCGTACTTCTCCACCGCGCCGGGTCCGGCGTTGTAGGCCGCGATGGCTTTCTTCACATCGGCCCGCGTCCACGGGTTGATGGAGCCGAGCTGGGCGAAGGATATCTCGGAGAAGCTCGACCAAAGCTGCTTGAGGTACTTGACCCCGGCGCGCAGGTTGACCGTCGGGTTGTAGAGGTCCGAGGGGTCGCTCACGCCGAGCCCGCGGCCCGTGTCCGGCATGATCTGCATGAGCCCGCGCGCGCCGACCGAACTCTTGGCGTTCGGGTTGAAGTCGGATTCAGCCCGGATGACCGCCATCACCAAGCGGTAGTCCACTCCCTGCCGGCGCGCCTCCCGGTACGCGGCCTGCACGATGCCGGGGCTCAAGCCCCTGTCCCTGGCGATCTTGAGCACAGTGGCCTCATCCGCGGTGCCCGCGGCCGGCGTCGGGACATCCATGGACCCGAGGGCCCGGATGTACTTGGGAGCGGGATAGGAGCCCCCCGAGATGTCGCCGAACATCCCGCTCCAGCCCCCGGCGCCGACGTTGAACGCGTCGGCGATGCTGATCGTGCCCAGGCCCTGCATCCGGTCATAAAGAGAGGCCAGGCTCATGGCATCCAGCCCCGAGCCCTTGATCTGGGTCTTGAGCGTGTCCAGCTGAGCCGTGTCAGCCTGGCTCGCTCCGTTCCGCCTGCGGTTCACCGAGAGCAGCAGGGCTCTCTTGACGTCGATGAGCTCACGGACCCGCCTGGCTTCTTCCGGCCCCAGATCCCTGTAGCCCTTGTACAGACGCTCGCACAGGTCGTCCTCCAGCCGCGCCAAGACCCCTTTCCATGAGTCCAGCTCCTCTTGGCCCTGAGCGGCGAATACGGCGATCTGGACCTGGGAGATCTTCGGGAGGAACTCCTGGGTGATGGGCTCCCCCTCGTCCAAGAAGACCTTCCAGCTGTCCGCCCTGCCGATGAGGGAGTCCTTTTCCAGGAGGAACCCGAGATTGGACTTGCTGGAGAGGAAACTCAGCACCGGGACCGGGGTCTGGGCCAGCTCAGCGGCGAAGGCCGCGCCGACGCCCAGGACTATGAGGCCTAAAGTCAGGGGGGCCTTCATGCCCATAGTCTAGCGGCATGGACCCAGCTCCGGGAGTGGCCTCAGGCCCAGGGATGGGATGGGTCTATTGGCCCAATAGACTCAGGTAGACGGCATGCGTGTCCTCGTCGAAGCAGACGAAGACCACATCCAGGTCCGGGTGCGACTTGAGGAACTCCGAGACTTCCCTGACCGCGATGCCGGCCGCCCGCTCCACGGGGAAGCGATAGACCCCCGTGCTGATGGCGGGAAAAGCGATCGATTTCGCGCCTTTCTCCGCGGCCAGGGCCAGAGAATTCTTGTAGCACGATGCCAGCAGGCCGTCCTCGTCTTCCCTGCCGCCCCCCCAGACCGGGCCGACCGTATGCACGACCCACTTGGCCGGCAGGTCGTAGGCCTGGGTGGCCTTGGCCTGGCCCGTGGGACAGCCCCCGAGCGTCCGGCACTCCTCCAGGAGCTTCGGGCCCGCGGCGCGGTGGATGGCCCCGTCCACCCCGCCTCCGCCGAGCAGGGTCTCGTTCGCGGCGTTGACGATGACGTCCGCCTGGACCTTGACGATGTTGCCCAGCATCGTGCGCATCATGGCCGGGAGATATTATAGTCTAAGCGGAGGATATGGCTGAACTCATCGGCTACGCGGGCTCCATCATGGTCGCCGCGTCGCTCACCATGAGCAACATCTGGCGCCTGCGCTGGATCAACCTGACCGGCGCGGTCTTCTTCGTGCTCTACGGGCTGGCGGTGCACGCCTATCCCGTGGCCCTGGTCAACGCCCTCATCGTGGTCATCGACGCCTACCATCTGGGCCTGATGGCGGGCAAGAAGGACTACTTCAGCCTCATGCCCGTCGCGAGCGCGGACGAGACCCTCCTTAAGGGCTTCATCGACTACTACCACGAGGACATCCTGAAGTTCTTCCCGGACTTCACCTTGCGGGGGATCGGCCAACCCAAGTGCGTGTTCACGCTGAGGAACCTCAACCCTGTCGGGCTCTTCGTGTGCGAGCCCAAGGGGCGGGAGACCGTGCTCATCCATCTCGACTACGTCATCCCCGAGTACCGGGACCTCAGGAACGCGCGCTACCTGTATTCAGCCCAAGCCGGCATGTACAAGGAGCAGGGCTTCAAGGAGTTCCGCGTCAAGGCGGGGTCCAAGGAGTTCGGGGCCTACGTGCAGACCCTGGGGTTCAAGAAGGACCCGGCAGAGACGGGCTGGTATCTAAGGACCTTGTAGCCCCGTCCCAGCCCGCGAACCAGAGCTTCGCCCCCGAGATCAGGAATACTCCGTCCCGGTGGATCTGGTAGTCGGCCTCCCGCATGTCCCGCCGAGGGAGAGCCCACCGCTCCCGGATGGCGCCGGTCTTGATGTCAGCCTTGAACAGCATGTCTCCCAGGAACCACACCGAGTCGCCCTCGACCCGCACCACGCTCGCCATGGACAGGGTCCTGTCCATGGCCAGGGACTCGCGCGTGTTCCCGTCAGGGGTTCGGAGGAAGAGATGACGCGGGTCTCTCCAGGACCAGAGAGTGCCGTCCGGCAGGGCTGCCATGTGTTGGCGCGCATTCTTCCACAACGTCCTCGTCTTCCCATCCGGGGTGCACAGCGCCATGGCGCGGAAGTCCTTGCCCAGGTCCACGCTGATGAAGAACCCTGATGGGACTTCCCGGATAGAGAATTCCCAGCCCTCGCCCGGGAGCCGCCAGCTCACCTTCCCCCGCCGGACCACGCGTCTGTCGTTCGGGTCGAGTCGGGGCGAGTCCTTCAGGAAGGCGCGCAGGGACTGATAGTCCTTGAACTTCGTCCACTGCGGGGTCCCGCCCTTGGGAGGCACGGGCGCGTAGCTCGAACCCGCCCGCATGCCTAATTCCTTCCCGTGCCAGACGAAGCCGAAAGGCTCGTCCCCGGTGAAGAAGGTATGACGGGTCATCTCGCCGCGCGACTCTCGGCGCCAGAGCGCATGTCCCCCGTCCTCCTCGCTCAGGACCCAAAGGGTCCCGCCCTCATCCCAGACCGCCGAGTCGATGCGCCCCTGGTAGGGGTGGTTGATCAGGTCCGCGAGAGAGAAGTCCTCGCCCTTGAGCAGAAGCTCCTTCGAGCCGTCGGGCCTGTGCAGGACGAGGTCTCCGCGGATGGACCCCAGCAAGAGCCCCCCTTGCTTGCGCCCCTGTACTCCGGGCCATGCCATCCACCGCCAGTCGAAGACATTCAGAGCAGCGTGCCCGAATTGATGGTGGACGAAGGAGCGGTTGATCCGAGCCCGACAAGAGGACAGATGCCCGGCCGCCGCGGCCGGACCCATGAGCAGCGTCATCGCGACGATGAGGACTCCTCTTGCGCCTCCAAGATACATCCTCTCAATGCGCGGCGGGAGCTCCCGCAGACAGAGCAGGGGGCCGGCCAACACCGCCCCGACGGAGACGAATCCCAGCGGCCACACGGCTGCCAGCGGGCCGAAGTCCTGGCGCAAACCGAGCGCGCACGCGAACGCCGCGGCAGGCAGCACCCCCCATAGGATGCCGAGCATCCCGCCCAGGACTCCGTTGCCGAACAGATAGGCCCACAAGAAGCTCCAGAGCAGGAGCACGGCCTCTGTCCCCGCCAGGAGCCAGAGGGGAAGCCTCACGTACGGATACCCCTGCCACTTGAAGTACACCTCGGTAGACAGGAACATCTCCCGCCACGACTCGCTCGACGCGCATGCCACGGCCGCTACGAGCAGGGAGAGGAGCAGGGCCTGCGTCCCGGCTGCCGCGCAGGCGGCCGCGGCCCTCTGCACGGGAGACAGCGGCATGGGCTCCTCGGCGCCTTTGTCCGGCTCCTGGCGCAGGCGCACGCCGGCCGAGGCGCCGAAGAGAACGGCCATGCCGGGCAGGCCGACGAGGGTCCAGAACGCGAGCGCGCCGTGGAACCCGCGCAAAGCCGTCTCGTGCGAGAGCTTCATGAGCAGGGCGCCGAACGGGAGGGACAGGATGAAGCAGGCCGCCAGGCCGATGAGGAGCAGGCGCTCCCTGCGCAAAGACAGGCTGATATAGGACCTCATACGCGCCCGAGCTCCTTTTTCGTCCCGTCGAACCCGAAGAATATCAGCTTGCTGCCGGCGTAGAGGAGGATCCCGTCCGGAGTCGCCTGGTAGGCCATCTCCCTCATAGGAGGGAGTTGATGCGTATCCAGCACCCGCCCGTCCTTCGCGTCGATGCGGAGCAAGGACGGCGTCTCGCGAGAGGGGAAGAACAGCCACAGGCCGTCGTCTCCGGCCTTGACCAGCTCCACTTGGGAGAGATGCATCTTGGTGCCCATATCCGCCTTGCGCACGGCATCCAGGGCTTGGGCAAGGTCCATCGGAGGATGGAACACCCCGTCCGGTGTGAGGGCGAGAAGACTCCTTCCCAGGCGGGACCACACCGTGCCGTCCGGCAGGACCTCGAACTCGATCCAGCCGCGCTTCTTGGAGCTGGCCCACTCCGTCCTCACAGAGCCGTCCGGGAGGCAGACGGCCACGGCCGGGGTCCCCTGCCGGCTCTGGTAGGGGATGAGGAAGACGCGGCCTTCCATCGTCTCGAAATCGATATTATGGCCCGGCGCCCAGGCCTCGCCCGGGATCCTCCATCGCCTGCCGCCCAGAGCGAGCGTCTTCCCGTGATCGCTGAGGCGGGCGAGCCGCCCCTCGGCCTCCCAGGCCTTAGCCAGGAACTCGTGCAAGTCCCTGACATTCCGCCACTGCGGAGCCTTGCCCTTCCCAGGCAAAGGGGCGTACACATTCCCCTCCTCCGACCACTTCCTCAAGCCGAGCTCGCGGCCTTTGTGGACGAGATAGAGCGTGTAAGCCGGGGCGCTGAAGGACGTCCGGAGCGAGAACCCCTCGCCCGGCTTCCCGTTCCAGACCTGATAATCCTTCCCCGCGAGCCGATCCTCCTGGAGCAGGACCCAGAGGCTCCCATCCTCGTCCCATTCCGTGGAAACGACGCGCCTCCACCAGGGGTGGTCGATAAGGTCCCTGAGGCCCCTGTTCTCAGCCGGGATGAGAGTCCTTGCGCCCTCCCGAGTCACCCAGACAAGTTCCCCGCGCACGGAACAGAGGAGCATGCCCTGGGAAGCCGTCTTCCCGATCTCTGGGATGAGGCGTTCGACAGGCAGATACTCGTCGAGATTACCCGCCTTCTCCTGGACCGGCGACAGGGCCCGGTTCAGCCGGTCCCACTGGAGAGAGAGGCCCGCGCCGCAGCCCAGCACGCCTGCCAGCAAGCCGGCCGCGACGGCGAACCAAGGCGCGCGCGCCTTGCGTTCGATCCAGGCCGGCGCGGCGGACAGAGCCCAAAGCGCCCCGACGAAGGCTGCCAGGATGCATGACGGCCCCGCGGGCGAGAACGGCGCGCGCCACCCATACTCGCCCTGCAGGGCCAGCATCAGGGCCAGGCAGACGGCCGGTCCCAAGCTGGCTGCGCAGGCGAGCATGCCGCCCAGGATCCCGTTCCCGATGACATAGGCCAGTGTGAAGCCCGTGATCACCAGATGCGCGGCAGCGAAGGTGATGAACACCATGAAGCCGTACAGCTCAGGATATGCATGTATCCAGGTCTCGGCCTTGTCCGGGGCCGGGAACCAGCCCTTGCCCAGGATGAAGGCGACGAGAAGCACCAGGGAGGACAAGAGCAGCGTATGCACGCCGGCGGCCAGGCAGGCGGAGACTATCCTGCAGCGCGGGGGGAGCGGCAGCGGGGATTCCGCGCCCTGTTCCGACTCATGCCGCAGACTCACGCCGCTCGAAGAGCCGAAGAGCAGGGCCGCCCCCGGGATGCCGACCAGCAGCCAGAAGACCAGGGCACAGTTGAGACCGTCCTCGCCGGGGTGGCCGGTCATCCTCATAAGCATGACCGCGAACGGCAGGGAGGCCGCGAAGCAGAGCAGCAGACCGATGAAGAGCAGCCGGTTCCTGCGCAAGGCCAAGGCGATGTAGGCCGTCATGACGCGCCGCCATTCTTGAGCAGGAGCTTGAGTATGCCGTCCATGGGGATGGAGGACTTCTCAGCTCCCTCCAGCACGCCGGAAGAGAGGAGGCGCTGCGCAGCCGAGGCGTCGAGGAGCTCGCAGACCGTCAACCCTCCCTCGACGCGGGCCGCGATCCCCGGAGGCAGACTCTCGCCCTCCTTGAGCCTCCCCGTGATGCGGCACGCCTCTGCCTTGAGCCGTTCCATCTCATGGATCCCAGAGAGCACCCCGTGGGAAAGCACCCAGATCTCATCCAGGACTCCGGCGAGCTCCTCCATCCTGTGATTCGCCACCACGATGGTCTTGCCCGTCTCGTGCAGCTCGTTGATGAGCTCGTTGAGCACGTCGTCGCGCACCAAGGCGTCCAGGCCCGAGGTCGGCTCATCTAAAAGGAAGAGCTTCGGATCATGCGCGGCCGCGCAGACCCAGGCGATCTTGCCGAGAGTCCCCTTGCTCGCTCCTTGTATCCTCGTTCCCAAGTCGAGATCCAGGCGCTTGGCCAGCTCGGCCGCCTTCTCCCGCTTCCACCCGGGGAAGAGCCGGCTCCTCAGCTCGAACACCTCGGCTGCGGTCATGAAATCGTGGAACGCGGGCTTCTCCGGCACATAACCCACCTGTCCGCGGATGCGGCCGGAGCCGTCCGGGGTCAGGCCCAGGACCTCCACCCGGCCGGAATCCATGGCAAGGATGTCGAGCATGATCCTGAAGAGAGTGGTCTTGCCCTCTCCGTTGCGGCCGAGGAGTCCGATGACCCGGCCTTTCTCCGCCTTGGCCGACACGCCGCGCAGCACCTGCTTCCCGCCGAAAGACCGCGTCACGCCTTCCAGGGCTATCGCGCTCATGACTCTGCTCCTTTGCTCTCGCGAACCACTTCCTCTATATCCTTCCAGTTCAGCCCGCCCCGCTTGGCCATGGTCAAGGCCTCGCGCAGCGAATCCTTGACCTCCTTCAATCCGACCTTGGCCCGATGCCGAGCCTCCTGCGCGATGAAATTCCCGCCGCCGCGCCTGGACTCCAGGAAGCCCTCCAGCACGAGCTCCCGGAACGCGCGCGCCACGGTGTTGGGGTTCACCTTGAGGTCCAAGGCCAATGTCCGTATGGATGGCGCCTGGTCTCCCGGCCGGAGCGCCCCGCGGGTGACCAAGCCCCGCAGCCCGGCCTTGATCTGGTCGTAGATCGGTACCGGCGAGTCCGTGTCGATCCGTATCACAGAAGGCTCCTTGACCGCTCAACTGTACTACTGTCCTAGTACAGTAGTATTCTAGCCGATGTCCCGGACTCCGTCAAGGCCTAATTCCGCTCGCCGTCAGGCGAGCGATTCCGTTCCGTCGAGACATTAATATATTTTATTAGCTTTCCTATTGACATTAATTCGTTTTGCTGTTATTCTATCATCAGCATGAAAGCCCGCCAACGCGATCTCCCGGTCTACACCATCTCGGTCGCCTCGCGCCTGACCTCCCTGCCCGTCTACACGATTCGCTGGCTCGAAGCCCGCCATCTCCTCAGCCCCAAACGCACCTCGGGCAGGCAGCGCCTGTTCTCGGACGCGGACATCGAGTTCCTCACCGAGGTGGCGGGACTCCTGGCGCATGGAGTCAACCTGGCCGGCATCCGCGCCATCCTTTATATGAAGCGCGAGTACAGCATCGAGCGCCTCACCATCGAATGGAGCGAGGAGGAGGGCCCATGACCGTCCCACCCGACCGCTGGACCGTCAAGTCCCAGGAGGCCATGCAGACGGCCGAACAGCTGGCTTCGGAATACGGTCACGCCGAGATCGCACAGGAGCATCTGCTCCTCGCCCTGCTGCGCCAGACCGGCGGCACGATCGAGCAGGCCCTCTCCCTCTCCGGCCTCAAGCCTCAGGAGACCGCCCGCCGCATCGAGGCGGAGCTCGACAAACGCCCCCGGCTGAGCGGAGACGTGCGCCGGACCCTGGGCCCGAGTTTCCTGCGCGCCCTGGAGAAGGCCGAGGCGCGCATGAAGGCCCTGCGCGACGAGTACCTCTCGGTCGAGCACCTCCTGCTGGGCATCCTCGACGAGGGCACGAGTCCGGCGGCCCGCGTCCTCTCCGCGGCCGGGCTCACGCCGGACCGCGCGCTGGAAGCGCTCTCCAAGGTGCGCGGGACCCAGCAGGTCAACGGTCCGGAGCCGGAGGGGACGTACCAGGCCCTTCAGAAGTACGGCCGCGACCTCACCGAGCTCGCGCGCCGAGAGAAGCTCGACCCCGTCATCGGCCGGGACACCGAGATCCGCCGCGTCATCCAGGTGCTCTCGCGCAGGACCAAGAATAATCCCGTCCTTATCGGCGACCCCGGGGTGGGCAAGACCGCCATCGTGGAAGGCCTGGCCCAACGCATCGTGGCCGGAGACGTGCCCGAGGGGCTCAAGGACAAGCGCGTCGTGGCCCTGGACCTCGGCGCTCTCGTGGCGGGAGCCAAGTACCGCGGCGAGTTCGAGGACAGGCTCAAGGCGGTGCTCAAGGAGATCGCCGCCGCGGACGGCCGGGTCATCCTCTTCATCGACGAGCTCCACACCCTGGTCGGCGCGGGGGCGGCGGAAGGCGCGGTGGACGCGGCGAACCTGCTCAAGCCCATGCTCGCGCGCGGGGAACTCCGCTGCGTGGGCGCCACCACTCTCGACGAGTACCGCAAGCACCTGGAGAAGGACGCCGCCTTGGAGCGCCGCTTCCAGCGGGTATTCACGGGGCAGCCCTCCGTGGAGGACACCGTCGCGATCCTCCGCGGCTTGAAGGAGCGCTATGAGGTCCACCACGGCGTGCGCATCAAGGACGCCGCCCTGGTCGCCGCCGCCATGCTCTCCACGCGCTACATCTCGGACCGCTTCCTCCCGGACAAGGCCATCGACCTCGTGGACGAGGCCGCCAGCCGCCTGCGCATGGAGATGGACTCGGTCCCCTCCGAGCTCGATGACCTGGAGCATCACATCCGCCAGCACGAGATCGAGAAAGCCGCCATCCGGCGCGACGACGACCCGGCCAACGCGGGACGCCTAAAAGACATCGAGACCGAGCTCGAGAAGCTCGGCTTCGAAGCCCAGGCCCTGCGCAGGCAGTGGGAGAAGGAGAAGGCGGCCATCGGCCGGCTCCGCCGGGTGAAGGAGGAGACGGAGCGGCTCAAGGCCGAGGAGAAGGCGGCGGAGCGCTCCGGCGAGCTCGGCCGGGTCTCGGAGATCCGCTACGGCAAGCTGCCGGAGCTCGCGGCCAAGTCCGCCGAAGCCCAGGAAGAGCTCCAAGTCCTGCAGGCCAAACGCCGCCTGATGAAGGAGGAAGTGGACGAGGAGGACGTGGCTCAGGTGGTCTCGCTCTGGACCGGGATCCCGGTCTCGCGCATGCTCGAGGGCGAGAGCCGCAAGCTCATGGACATGGAAGAGCGCCTCCGCCGGCGCATCGTGGGCCAGGACGCCGCCCTCCGGGCCGTCAGCGACGCGGTCAGGCGCTCCCGCTCCGGGCTCGCGGACCCCAACCGGCCCATCGGCTCGTTCATCTTCCTGGGGCCGACCGGAGTGGGAAAGACCGAGCTCGCCCGGGCCCTGGCCGAGTTCCTGTTCGACGACGAGCGCGCCCTGGTGCGCATCGACATGTCGGAGTACATGGAGAAGCACGCGGTCAGCCGCCTCATCGGAGCGCCCCCGGGCTACGTCGGGTATGACGAGGGAGGCCAGCTCACCGAAGCGGTCCGGCGGCGGCCCTACACCGTGGTGCTCCTCGATGAGATCGAGAAAGCGCACCCCGACGCGTTCAACATCCTCCTCCAGCTGCTCGACGACGGCCGCCTGACGGACGGGCACGGCCGCACCGTGGACTTCAAGAACGCGGTCATCATCATGACGTCGAACCTGGGAGGCGAAACGCTCCAGTCCGATGCCCCGCAGGCTGAAAAACAGCGCTTGGTCATGGAACTCGTGCGCCGCACGTTCCGGCCCGAGTTCCTCAACCGGGTCGACGAGATCGTATTCTTCCACGAGCTCGCCCAGGAGCATCTGCAGGCCATCCTGGAGATCCAGCTCGGCCGCGTGGCCAAGCGCCTGGAGGAGAAGGAGCTACGCCTGGGCCTGACGGACAAGGCGAAGCAGTTTTTGGTCTCGCAGGGCTACGACATCGCCTACGGCGCGCGGCCTCTCAAGAGGGCCCTCCAGACGCACCTGCTCGACGGCCTGGCCAAGCACATGATCGCCGGGGATGTCCACGCGGGAGACGTGGTGACCGGAGACCTGGACAAGGGCGGGAAGCTCGTGTTCAGGAAGGCCGCGTCCGCGAAGCAAGCCTCGCGAACAACAACCTGAAGAGTCCTAGAGCGAACTGGGTCATCACGCGGAAGCTCAGCTTGCTCTGTCCCTGCCGGCGGATGCGGAACACGAAGGCGACCTCGCCGACCTTGGCGCCCGGCGGCAGGCTGCCCAGGATGTCCATGAGTATCTTGAAGCCTTTGGGGCGCAGGCCGGGCAGCACATCGAGATAGGCCTCGCGCTCCAAGACGAAGAACCCGCTCATGGGGTCCGTGGACCGGTCGCTCACCGCGGCCCTCACCAGAATGTTGCCGGCCCAGGAGATGAGCCGGCGCAGAGGAGGCATGCCCTCGAATCCCCCGCCCTCCAGATGCCTGGAGCCCACCACGAGCTTAAGCCCCCCCTCGCGCATGCGCCGGAGCATCTCCGGGAGGATGCGCTCGTCGTGCTGCAGGTCCGCGTCCATCACGGCCAGATAGCGGCCGCGCGCCTCGCGGAACGCGTCGAGGACCGCCGGATAGAGCCCCCGGTCCTTCATGCGCCTGAGACAACGCACGTTGCCGTGCTTGGCCGAAAGCTCCTGGGCCACGCGCCACGTGCCGTCCGGCGAGTCGTCGTCCGCCACGATGACCTCGTACGCGACCCCCTGGAGAGCCTCCGCGAGCCGCTCCACCACGACCGGCACGTTCGCGGCCTCGTTGTAGGTGGGCAGGACGACGCTCAGCTCCATGTCGGAAGTCATCGCTTCCCCTCGCAGGCCGGCCCGTGCACCTCGATCTTGAAGAAAGGCGGCTCCTCGCATTCGCGGCAGAAGCGCACGGTCGCGCTCTTGGAATCGTCGCACCGGACCTTCGGGATGCCGCGCAGATAGAAGATCGGCAGTTCGATGAGTCCGTTCTCCTGGCAGAGCCTGCAGATCCCCTGTCGGTCGAGCTCCGCGATGACCGAGTCCTTGCGGGTGAAGTCCCAGGAAGTCTCCCATCTGCGGCCGATGAGGAATCGGATGGGACGGCGGTCCTGCGGCCGGAGGAGCTCCTTCCAGACGCATAGGTTGACCGCGACTCCCATGCAGGCCAGCGCCGCGAGGACCTTGGGGTTCGCGGGTCTCTGGATCTTGGGCAGGACGACGGCGAGCCCCGCGGAGATCATGAACGAGGGGATGACATAGTAGCGGATGGTGCTGAAGTCCCTGAACACGATGAAGATCGCCGCGTACACCAGGGGCCAGAAAACGAGCAGGCGTTCGGCCGGAGCCAGGGCCAGGAGCTTCTCTTTGGCGTGATTCCGGACCGCGAAGAGGAAGTAGGCCGCGAGCAGGGCTGCGGCCCAGGCATGGAGAGGCACGCTCAGCGCCAAGGGAGGCTTCCAGGAGACGAGGCGCTCGAAGACCACGACTCCGGACCAGATCCGGACCATGGCGACGAAGTGATACACCCCGAAGGCCAGGATCCCGCAGACAAGCACCTTCCTGAAGGCCGACCCGCCCGCCCGGCCCCTCAAGGAGCGAACGAGGATATCCTGGGTCCGGTCGAGACTCGCGGCGCACGCGGCTGAGAACGCGAAGGGGAGCGCGGCCGCGGCGACGATGGACCACGGACGCCACGAGTCCCACGCCGCCTCGGTCAAGCGGGGCTTGACGAGATAGACGCCGACGGCCATCAAGAGGCTCCAGCCGGCGAGCGCCAGGAAGCCGCGGTCCTCTCCGCCATAAAGCCAGACGTACGCGGCCAGCGCGAGGAACAGGGAGGCGGGGACCGAGATGAAAATGAAGTGATTCATCACCCCCAGGTAGTTCGCCAGAAGGAAGGCCGTGATCCCCGCGAGCCCGGGCCTGCGGCCCTCGGCGAAGCCGGTCCCGAGCGTCAAGAGGACGGCCAGCAGGACGTTCTGCAGCGCGTAGACCTCCCACGCCACCCGGGACTTCATCAGGAACATGGGGGAGGAGGCGAGAAGGTAGGCGAAGGTGAGAGCCGAGCCGCTCCCCACGCGTTTGGCCAGGTGCCAGACCATGAGCCAGGCCGCCAGGATGTTCAGGACCGCTCCCGGAGCGCGCAGGGAAGTCAGAGTCCGGCCGAAGAGGTTGAAGGCCTTGGCGACCAGCCAGCCGTAGAAGGGGCCCGTGTAGGTGTTCATCTCGTGGGGGCTGAACACCCCGGACTCCTGGATGCGCTGGGCGTAGTTCCCGATCCAAGCCTCGTCCGCGTGCAAGGCGGGGAACGCGGGCAGGGCCCATAGGACCGTGAAGGCCAGGTAGGCGCACGACAGCGCCATGCACCATCGCCTGCTCGTCTCTGGGATCACTCTCTTACCGGGACCTCGATCATGGAGCGCAGCACCCCGCACCAGGCTTCGGAAACGTTGTTCAGGGAGTAGCCGCCTCCGCCGAACGCGAGCAGGCGGCCGTGCCCCAGCTTCTCCGCGAGCGAGCATAGGCGGACGGCCGCGTGCGCGTGCGCGGACGCGGAGTAGGCGAGATGCGCGATCGGATCGCCCGCCAGGCTGTCCGCCCCGCACTGGAATAGGATGAACTCCGGGCGGACCGACCGGACGAACTCCTCCGCCCGTTCCCAGACGCGCAGGAAAGCCTTGTCTCCGGATCTGGGAGCCATGGGGAGGTTGAGCTTGGTCCCCTTGGCCGGGCCCACGCCGACCTCTTCCGCGGACCCGGTGCCGGGGTAGAGGGACCGCCCGTCCTCATGGATGTCCGCGATGAAGACCTCGGGATCCTCCTGGAACGGATAGTAGACGCCATCCCCGTGATGCGCGTCGATGTCCACATACGCCACGCGCCGGATGCCATGGACGCGGCGCAAGGTCTCGATCACGACCCCGCAATCGTTGAACACGCAGAATCCCGCCGCACGCTCGCGCCGGGCGTGGTGGAGGCCGCCGATGGGCAGGAAGGCCCGGCGGGCCCGTCCGGCCACGATGCTCTCCACCGCGTCCAGAGCCGAACCCACCACGAAGGCGGCCGCGTCGAAGACGCCAGGGAAAGCCGGGGTATCCCCCTGATCCAGGAAGCCGCAGCCCTGCGCGGACATGTCCTTCACGGTCCGGACGTAGTCCGGGGAGTGAAAACGCTCGATCTCCTCCCGGGTCGCGCAGCGGCCTTCGCATCTCCGGGCCCGGTCCGCGAGCCCGAGCTCCTGGGCGCGCTTCCAGAACGCCTCCAGCCTCCCGGGGCCGAACGGATGCCCCGCCGGAAACGCGTACCGGGCCAGACCCTCGCCGGCGTAGACGCTGGCGGCGATCATTTCGCCTGAGTCCCCCCCGCCTCACCGGTCATGGGGACGAAGCGCACATCCATGCTCTTGGACGTTTCCACGCCCTTCTCGGTCTTGCGCACGATGACGAGGTCCTGGGCGGCCCACGGACGGCCGTCCACATCCGCTCCGAGGGGGATGACCATCCTGCCGCCGACCTTCAGTTGGTCGACCAGAGGGGCCGGGACCTTCTCCGGAGCGCAGGTCACGATGATCGCGTCGAACGGAGCGTGCTCGGGCCAGCCGCGGAACCCGTCGCCCGCTCGGACATGGACGTTCCTGTAGCCCAGACGCGCCAGGGCCTTCTCCGCTCCGAGAGACAGGGGCTCCACGATCTCCATCGTGTAGACCTCCGAGACGATTTCCGCCAGGACGGCGGCCTGGTATCCGGAGCCGGTGCCGATCTCCAACACCCGATCCGACGGCTTGAGCTCAAGGGCCTCGGTCATGGCCCCGACTATGAACGGCTGCGAGATGGTCTGCCCTTCCCCTATCGGCAAGGGACGGTCGTCGTAGGCGAACGGCGCTTGGTCCGGCGGGACGAACTCGTGCCTGGGGACCTTGCGCATGGCGTCCAGGACCCGCGTATCCCGTACCCTGTATAGCGGCGAGTAGACGGCGACGAGGTCTACCATCCTGTCGCGGGCTTCTTGCTGCCCGGGTTGCATCTGAACCTCCGGCCGCCCTCCGCAACCGCAGGCGGAAACGGCTATCGCCAGGGCGATGCGGATGAGGAACCTCATGGCCGATGAACAGCTTACCGAAAAAAGAAGCAGAAATGGAGAGCCCCCTTTCGGGGGCTCTCGCTTGGGTGGTGGTATGAGGATCTGTTTACAGCAGCGAACTCGTCTGCCCGGAGCAGGTGTTGGGCCACACGCAGGGCTGGAACTGGGCGACCTGGATCTCCTGCTTGCAGGTGTTTGGCCACACGCAGGGCTGGAACGCGACCTGGGTCTGCTCCTTGCAGGTGTTGGGCCATACGCAGGGCTGGAAAGAGGATGCGCTGTTCTGCGTGTTGAGGCCGCTCAAGCTCAGGACCATCAGAAGTTCGATCATGTCTTTGCTCCTTTCAAAATCTCTGCATAGATTGTACCCATGCCCGGCTCCCGCTCCCATGACATCGGTCAATGCGCGGAGTTGATATCGAGCGTTGAGAGCACTCATTGACCTAGGTCAATCCCTCCGGAGTCATTCCCATCTCTTTCCATAATGTTATAATCCCCCCATAAATCCGCCTCGCCGTCCATGACGGCGGCGAGACGAAGAAGTGAGGTAGATAAAGGACAATGCCTACAGGAAAAGTGAAATGGTTCAATGATCAGAAGGGGTTCGGCTTCATCACCCCAGACGATGGATCAAGAGATCTTTTCGTCCACTACTCGGTGATCAAGGAGGAGGGGTTCAAGTCCTTGGCCGAGAATCAGGCGGTCAACTTCGAGGTCGAGCAGACCGACAAGGGCCCTCGGGCCTCCAACGTCACCAAGGCCGCCTAGGAAACCGTTGCTGGGCCTAAGCCCGCCTTAAACAAGGCGGGCTTGGTATTTTATGCTTGATTTTCCGACAATAAAGGCGAAACTCTCCTCTCAGTGCCCCATCCGCTCCAGCGATGCCGGAGCAGGGGAAGCCTCGGTCGCGCTCATCCTGAGCCCCATTCCCAGCGGCGGCCTGGAGACCTTATTCATCAAGCGCGCCAAACAGGAGCAAGACCCCTGGTCAGGCCAGGTCGGGCTTCCAGGCGGCCACAAAGAACCCGAGGACGCCGACCTCCTTCACACCGCCCTGCGCGAGACCCGGGAAGAGATCGGGATACGATTGAGTCCGCAGGACCTCCTGGGCGAGCTCGACGATTTAAGGCCGGACTGGCAAGGCCTCCCCAGCCTGAACATCCGGCCCTTCGTCTTCGGCATCAAGGGAAGGCCCCATCTTAAGACCAGCCGCGAGGTCCAATCCGCGTTCTGGGCCGGCTTGGACTCGCTCTACGACTCCGAGAAGAGTATAAGGACGCGCGGGGGTCTGGTGCGCGTGCCGGTCTATAAGGTAAGACGCCACGTCGTCTGGGGCATCACGCGGCGGATCATCGCGGCATTCCTGGCAAGATCACTCTGAGTAGACCCCCGGCGCCGCCTGCGTGAGCCGGATGGCTTTCCCGGCCAGCAGGGGATAGAACGGACGCTCGTCCGGGAGGAAATTGAAGGGGAAGTGGATGAACCACAGCCTCCTGCCCCTGCGCCGAAGCTCCAAGAACGACTCCTGATCCAGCGTCGCGGTCGAAGGATCGACCGGGTTCAGGGTGAACACCGGATTGCCCGCCGCCTTCAGCTCGGCCGGGAAGAAGAAGAGCGCGATCCCCTTGCGCATGCGGATGGCTTCCAGGTCGTCGAACGCCGCGGGGTCGTAGTAGCGCAGGAAGACCGCCCCGGTGTTCGGATTGCTCAAGACCACCGCGTCCTCCGGGCCGATGTGGGACCCCAGGAACAAGGCGGCCTCTCTCATCATCCGATGCGGGGCCTCCTGCTTCGCGCGGAACGCCAGGAACGGGCCGATGGCTCCGGCGAAGACCAGGAGCGTTCCCAAGACCGAACCGAGAGCCTGCTTGGAGACGGCCGAGAGCAGGCTCAACATCCCGGCCGCGGCGAAACCCAGGAACAGCGGATGGGACGGGAGGATGTGCCGGGGCTCGGGGGACTGACCCGCCTTCCACATGCAGGGCAGCACCACGAGCGGCAAGGCGATCATCACCACGGCGGCCAGAAGGGAGTCCCTGCGCCAAGCGCGGGACCGCAGTCCCACGGCCAGGCCGAGCAGGCACAAAGCCCACAGCATGGAAGGACCGAAGCCAAGGAACATCCGCCCCCAGAAGGCCCAGCCCGACCCTGCAAAGGGATGCGCCAGGACTCCTCGTCCGAATACGAGCAACCAAGCCGCGGGGAGCAACAGCACGCACGCCATGAGACACACGAGCTTCTTACGCGTCTCCGGGCGGTCCATGGCCAAAAAGACGCTTCCAACGGCCAGCTGCGCCCAGCCGAACGGATACGCCAGCTGGAGCAGGACCGCGGACGCGGCGAAGGTCCGGAACCCGCCCTCCCCCCGCAGGAGCCGCAGCGCCGCGAACAAGTTCCACAGGCTCAGGAACTCCACCATCGCGTAGGGACGGAGGTTCGTGGAATAGTGTATCTGCAGCACGGAGAGCGACATGAGGCATCCCCAGAGCCAGCCGAACCCCCGGCCGTGCAGCAGCCTTCCGAGCAGATACGAGAGCGCCACGGCCCCCATGCCCCAGACCGCGGGGATGAGCCGCAGCCAGGCGGTCTCCCGCGATGCACGGAACAGCGCGAAATCCAGGATGTAGTTCAGAGGGCCCTGCGTCGGAGTGTTCTCGAAGACGGTCCGCAGCGCGCTCTCCAGCGACGGCCGCCCGGCCGCGAAGAGGTTGAACGCCTCGTCGATCTCCAGGTATTTGAACCCGGCCGCCTGGGAGCGGAGCAGGAGCCCCGTCGCCAGGAGCCCGCATAGGGCGGCGGCGTCCCTGGCCCTCACCGCCTGACTGCGGCCAGGCGCTCGACGCGGGCCTGGAGCTCCGCCTCCGCCTCGCCCAGCAGCTCCGCGAGACGGAACTGGACCCTGGAACGCTCCAGATTGTGCTTGGGGTGGTGTATCTTGAAGTAGGTATCCCCGTTGAGGTAATCCGTCAGGAAGCGGACGCCCAGCTCATAGGCGATGAGGCGCCCGCTGAAAGCCAGGAGTCCGACCTCGTCCCGGCTGAGGAACTCGCCCGCGGTCTCCAGGTAGCCGCGCGCCAATCCGTCGAATATGGGCTTGCTGACCTTGAGTTTCGACAGATCGGTCGAGTCCTCGGCCGTGGTGCTGATGGCGCTGCGGACCAGATCCCCGAAGTCGTGCAGGGGCAAGCCGGGCATGACGGTGTCCAGGTCGATGACGCAGAGCCCCTCCCCGGTCTCATTGTCGAACAGGACGTTGTCCACCTTGGTGTCGTTGTGCACCACGCGCTCGCGCATGCCTCCGTGGAGGCGCCCGGCGACCCCGGCGTGCTCCAGGGCGAACTCCGCCTCCGGAGCGACTTCCTTCACGCGGCCCACCGCGTCCGCCTGGAGGGCGCTCCGGAAGTCGGCCACCCTCTTGGGCGTATCGTGGAAGCCGGGGATGGTCTCCTTGAGCCGCGGACCCGGAAGGTCCGCGAGGAGGCTCTGGAACCGGCCGTACGCCTTCGCCGCCTCATACGCCTGCTTCGCGGTCCGCACGCTGAAGTGCGTCACGGTCCCTTCGATGAAATCAGCCGCCCGCCAGTACTCCCCGGCCGCGTCCTTCCAGTACGGTCTCCCGTCCCGCGCCGGCACGGGGTGGAGCACGCGCCGGGGCTCGGAGACCTTACGCTTGAGATGCTCGAGCACGCGCTGCATGTTGTCCAGGAGCGCGAGCGGGTCGTGGAACACGCCGGAGTTGATGCGCTGCAGGATGTAGCGCCGCTGTACCGCGGATGCGGTACGGCACCGTGTCCCTTGGGAAGACGTTGGACACGTGCGCCGGGTCCCCTCGTGGTCGAACGTAAGCCGGTAGGTGTCGTTGATGTGGCCGTGGCCGAACGGCTCGGCCCTCAGCAGGTCCCCCGGCATCTCGAAGTGGGCCGCGGCGTTCGCGGCCGCGGTCTCATGGCGCATGGGCATTCAAGGCTCCGACCGGAGCTTCTGCAGGACGCGTCGGGCGAAGTCGCTCAGGGTCGGGTCCCGAGCCCCGAGGACCAGGACCAGGTCTCCGGGCTGGGCCGCGGCCGCGATCTCGAGGATGATGTCCTCGCGCACTGGGACATGTCGGGCGTCCAAGCCCCGCTCCTTGAGCGGAGCCGTGATGTGGCCGGAGCTGATGTCCTTCACCGTGGTGCCCCCCACGTAGTAGATGTCCGGCATCCACAGCGTGTCCCCATCCCGCAGGGAGGCGCCGAAAGCCTCGATGAGTTCGTCCTTCATGAAGCGCGTCGGATAGAACCCATGGGGCTGGAACACCACCCGCAGCCGCTTGGCCCGGAGCCGTCCCGCGGCCAGGACCGCGCGCAGCTTGTCCGGGTTGTGCGCGTAATCGTCCACGACCTGGATCCCGCCCGCGGTCCCCACGAGCTGGAACCGCCGCGCCACGCCCGCGAACGACGCAAGCGCCTTCGAGCAGTCCTCCAGCGGCACGCCCGCCTCCAGGCAGGCCGCGGCCGCGGCCAGGGCGTTCGCCGCGTTGTGCCTGCCGGGGAAGGGGACCTCGAAGCGCACGCCGGAGACCTGGAAGCGGCTCCCCTGAGGCTCGAGTTCGAGCCTCTCGCCCCGGACATCTCCGGCCTCGAAGCCGAAGGTGCGGCTGCCGTCACGGAGTCCGGAGAGGTTCGCGTAGTCGGCGTTGAGCACGAACCTCCGGCATCTCCCCTGGAAGCGCCGGAACATCTCGAGAAGCTCCGGGACCTCCTTGTGGTCCTTGCCGAGGCTCAGCACCATCCCGAGCCACGGCGAATACTTGGGGAGGGTCCCGTCGCTCTCATCCGCCTCGATCACCAGGAAGTCCGAGGTGCCGCGATAGGCGTTGCCGAGCAGGCCGCGGCCCTCGAGGGAGACGAGCGGGGCTCCGGTGATGAGCGACGGCGAATGCCCGGTCGCGGCCAGGACCTCGTAGACCATGGCCGTGACCGTGGATTTCCCGCTGGTGCCGGCCACGGCCAGGGTGCGATGAGCGGCGACGTGGTCCGCCAGGGCGTCGGTCCGGTGCACGAGCCGCAGCCCGAGGGCCCTGCCCGCGGCGATGTCCGGGTTGGAATCCTCGATGGCCGTGGACACCGTGAGCTCCCGGGTCCCGGGGCCCACGCCGCTCCCATCCTGGGGGAATAAGGAGATCCCGGCCTCGGCCAGCCTGGCCTTGAGGCCCCGCATCTCCCCGCGGTCGAAGAGGCGGTCGGAGCCGCTCACCGCCTCCCCACCCATGGCGTGGAACTGGGCGAGAGCGCTCATGCCGCTCCCGCCGATGCCGACGAAGTGGTTCGTCCCGGTCTTACTTCCGGAGGAAGCCATCCAGGACGCGTTCCAGCGCCTTCGTCCCGGGCTCGTCGAGTTCGTACGAGACCTTCAGCATGGGCCGGTCGATCTTGATGAGCCGGTCGAGGTCGAAGGGCGTCCCGATGAGGACCAGGTCGCAAGGGGTCTTGTCGATAGTGGTCTTGAGCTCCTTGATCTGCTTGTCGCTGTAGCCCATGGCCGGCAGGACGTCCTTAAGGTGCGAGTAGGTCGCGAAGGTATCCTTGATGGTGCCGACCGCGAAGGGCCTCGGGTCCACGATCTCGGCCGCGCCGTGGCGACGGGCCGCGACATGGGCCGCGCCGTAGGTCATCTCGCCGTGGGTGAGGGTGGGGCCGTCCTCGACCACGAGCACCCGCTTGCCCTTGATGGACTTGCAGTTCTCGACGCTGACCTCGGAGTCCGCCTCGATGAGGACGGCTTTCGGGTTGATCTGCCTCACGTTACGGCGGACCTCCTCGATCCCGGCCAGGCCGGCCGTGCCGACCTTGTTCATGATGATGACCTGGGCCATCCGGAGGTTGGTCTCGCCCGGGTGGTACTGGATCTCATGGCTCGGCCGGTGGGGGTCCACGATGACGATATGAAGGTCCGGCTGGTAGAACGGGGTGTCGTTGTTCCCGCCGTCCCACAGGATGACGTCCGCCTCCTTCTCGGCGGCGCGCAGGATGTCGAGGTAGTCCACTCCCGCGTAGACCACGTTGCCGCGATGGACGTGCGTCTCGTACTCCTCGCGCTCCTCGATGGTGCACTTGTGCGTGTCGAGGTCCTCGAGCTTGGCGAAGCGCTGGCAGCGCTGGGCATTGAGGTCCCCGTACGGCATGGGGTGGCGGATCACGACCACGGACTTGCCCCTCTTGCGCAGGATCTCGGCCACCCGGCGGGTCGTCTGGCTCTTGCCGCAGCCCGTGCGGACCGCGCAAACGGCCACGACCGGCTTCGACGACTTCAGCATGGTCCGCCGCGCCCCGAGAAGACGGAAGTCGGCTCCTGCGGCGTTCACCAGGGACGCCTTATGCATGACATTGACGTGCGCGACGTCGCTGTAGGAGAAGACCACCTCGTCGATGCCGTGCTTGCGGATGAGGGACTCGAGCTCCGCTTCCTCATAGATCGGTATCCCGTCCGGGTAGAGTTTTCCCGCGAGCTCCTTCGGGTATTTCCGGCCGGCGATGTTGGGGATCTGGATGGCGGTGAACGCCACGACTCGATAAGAGGGGTCGTTTCGGAAGCAAACGTTGAAGTTGTGGAAGTCCCTTCCAGCGGCTCCCATGATGATGACTTTCTTTGGCTCGGGCATGGTGCTCCTCCTGCCCATATCATGCCAAATTTATGGTTGTCAGGTCTTGGCGTCGGCGACCAGGGCGCGCCGGCTGACGAAGGCTCCCGCCACCACGAGGCCGCTCCCGGCGAGCACGCCCCAGCCGGGCCAGACTCCCAGGTAGACCGAGGAGATGAGCGTGGACGCGATGGGCACGAAGTAGGACGCCAGGCCGAGCAGGAGCGCGTCTCCCTTGCGCATCCCCTCGTCCCAGAGCGCGTACGCCGCCATCATAGACGCCACTCCCAGCAGGACGAGCTCCATGAGCGCCTTGGGCGTCCAGTGCAGGGGCTCGGGACGGAACACCCGCAGGAGCAGCAGGGCCGCTCCCGTGCACAGAGCGAAGAGCGGGACCGCCCCCTCCTCCGTCCCGCCCCAGAGCCTCGCGAGATTGGAGTAGAGCCCCCAAGACAAAGCGGCGACCCCCGCCCAAGCGGCCGGCACCAGGACGCCCGTGCCGAGCTCGGAGCACCGGAAGCCCTGCCCCCCCAGCAGGGCCATGGCGGTGCCGGCCACCGCGATGAGGCAGCCCAAGGGAAGGTACCAGCGGGCCCTGCGGCCGAGCACCGGGACCGAGAGCGCCACGGTGAGCGCGGGCCAAAGATAATTGACGAGCGCGACCGCGAGCACGGCCGAGCGGTTTGGCGCCCCTCCCACGGCCAGGTACATGCCCGCGTTGCAGCTCACGAAGAGTCCGCCGCAGACGAGCAGGTAGCGTTTGGGGAGTGCGAGCATGCGCCGGGGGTCAGTCCAAAGCAAGCCGAGCGCTCCTCCCAGGAGCGCGGCCAGACCGGGCCCGGTCAGGGTGCCGAGCGATTCGCACAATCCCCGCGTCAGGGCGACGGAGGCGGACCACAGGGCGAGAGCGGCCAAACCGCCAAGGGTGGCGCGGCGCTCCATCAGGCTTTGAGAAGCTTCTCGATCTCCGCCAGCGCTGTCCGGGCAGCGGCGTGAGTCGCGCCCTTGAGCATCGGCAGGATGATCTCCTCGGTCTCGGCGAGGTACTTCCTGCGCTTCTCGGCATCCGGGCAGGAGCCGAGCTCCTTGAGGTTGCTCCACCGGTCCACGAGCTTCAGAAGCACGGCCTCAGGGCCGGAGCGGGACACACGCAGGAGATAATCCTTGAAGCTCGTCTTCGGCCCGGGCGCGCCCTGCCTGTGCCGGGTCAGAGCCAGCACCAGAGAAGCCGCTCTATCCCCGAAGCGTTCCCGGATATCCTCCGGAGGGACATCCGATTGTTCGAGCACGTCGTGGAGCAGCGCCGCGATGAGGAGGTCCGGCTCCCGGATCCCGAGTTCCTGGGCCAGGATGCGCGTCATCTCCACGGGATGCTCGATGTAGGGCGTGCCCTGGTCCCGGACCTGGCCGCGATGCGCCTTCTGCGCGAGGCCGAGGGCGTCGCGGACCTTCCTCAAGACATCTTGCTGCAGGCCGAGCTTATCGATAAAATCGGCATGTCCCATGCCGACATTCTATCGTTTTTCAACACGCCCGAATCCGGCCACTCTCCCGGCATGGTACTCGGAACAGGTGACCTGAGACCCGCCTCCCGAGGAATGCGCCATCTTCAGGCACCCCCCCTCGCCGTAGCCCAGGAAGATGCCGGCATGGTTGATCCTTCCTTTGCGCCGGAAATACACGACATCGCCGGGCCGGGGGGTCTCGTCTTCGCGCAGGGCCCTCAGCCGGTAACCCTGTTTGGTCTCCACGCCCGTCCTCGAGGCGCGGAACTGCTCGGCCGCGGACCGGTACTCGAACACGTCCCTGTCCATGACCCCGGCCTCGCTCAGGACGAAGCGCACGAAGCCGCTGCAGTCGGCGGCGTCCTCGTCCTCTCGGCCGCGCCTGTAGCGCATGTCGGAATACGCGTATTTCTCGGCGACCTTCGCGATCGTCTCTCCAGGGCTCTGGACGGCTCCGGCGGAGACGCTCGGCGGGCTCTGGAGGCTCCCTTGAAGCTGCTGGAAGCTCGGGGAAGCGTGGACCCGCGCGGCCAACGCGGGCTCCCCTGTCCCGCCTTTGAGCCTCCTGTATTCAGACAGGACCCGCGAGGCGAAACCGCTCGAGCCCGGACAATAGGCCCTCAGGGCCTTCTCAAGGTCCTTCTCGGAGCCCAAGAGCTCGTTGAGATGGGCCGCGCCCGCCTCCACATTGCTGTTGAACCACGCGAGTTCTTCCGGGCTCCTGCCGGCCCTTGCCGCGACCTGCGCAGGCACCCCCATGGCTCCGATCCCGCCGCATGAGCCCCCCGCCGTGAGGACGGCCCTGAGCAGGTCCTTGTCCGCGCGGCCCCTGCTGTTCTTGTCGAGGATGTAATCCACGTAATGCGGCGAGAGGTCCTCGCCGGGGCCTCCGGTGATCGCGCAGAAGGCGGGCGATGCCAGGATCCAGAGGCTCAAGACCGTTCTCATGGGACTCTCCTGGGTCCAGTATGCCGGAATACGGTCCGGCACGCATGAGGCTACGGTCCGACCGCTGGCTTGGGCATTGGGGCCCGCGGGCTGTCCCAGCAGGCGAAATCCTCCAACCGACGTCCCTCGGCCGCCCCGATCCTTGACGGGAACAGCGTCCTCATGGGATCCACGACCGCATACCGCTGCCGGGGGTCCAACCGCTCCTTCGGCATGAGCGCCGCATAGCCCGGAAGTCCGTCCCAAGAAAGGACCCGATCGTCCTCGGAGAGAAGACGATGCTCGCGGTCGGGCAGATAGCGGTAGCGCAGGGACAGGTAATAGTAAGGCTGGAGGTGCACGACGACATCCCCCGGCCGGGTGAGGCTGCGCAGATGACGGCCCATCTCCTCCAGACGAGGGTCCACGACATGCCCGACGAGATGGTAGGCGAAAGCCCCGCACAGCGCCAGGGCCATGATCACGCGGCGGGCCCATCGGCTGCGCAACTCGTCCGCGGACAAGGCGATCAGGATGTACAAGAACGGAGAGAGGGCGACGAAGTAGCGAGGCTGCGTCATGGGCCGCTGGAGCGCCCATTCCGCGGCCCGGACCATGATCAGAGGTGCCGCGGCATGGAACACGCAGAAGGCCCCGGGGCCGTCCCACGCGATCCGCGCGCGCCGCACGCGGAGGAAGGCGCCGAAAGCCAGAAGGCCCAGCGCGCACAACCCCAGGCCGCGGACCCACGGCTCCATCGCCAGCGAGAGGAACGGAAGGTCCGCCAGCATCGTACCCGCGACCAGGGCTAACTGGCGCCAGGACAGCGGTTCCGACAACAGAGAGGTATGCGCCCGTCCCATCTGGGCTTGGAGCGAGGAGAGCCACGGGGCATACAGAAGCGCCGCGACCGCCTGTGCCGCCAGGAAGTACCCCAGGTGCGCCCCCCTTCGGCGAAGCGCGGCGCACCCGTAGAGCGCTCCCGCCGCGAATGTGAAGCCCGAGAACGGATGCAGGTAGAGCCCCGCTGCGCCAGCCAGGGAGTAGCCCAGCAGCCGCCCCACGCTCCACTCCTCGGTCAGGGCGAGCAGCCCATAGGCCTGGCCCAGGGAGGCCAGAAGCAGCGGGGCGTAGACCCGCCCATCCTGGCTCAAGTGCACCCAGAACGAAGAAAAACATCCGATGAAGAACGCGGTCTTCCACGAGCCGGGCGCGGCTTTCCGGCAGAGAGGGAGGAATACGGCCAGGGCCGCGATGCCGCACAGCGCCGAAAAAAGACGGATCGCCGTCAGGGGGTCCGGGAAAAGCGCGACCCAGCCGTGCAGCACGAGGAAGTAGAGCGGCGATATGCCTTCCAAGGCCCGGACCATCGCGGGCAGGTCCCGGACAGACGCCTGCGCGAGGATGAGCGTCTTGGCCTCGTCGAACCAGAGCGATCTCGCTCCCAGGAAGATGAGCCGGCAGAGGACGGCGAAAGCCAGCAGTGCGACCGCGGGGTGGAGACTGCCCGCCGAAGCCCGGCGCAGGAGGCTCTTGATGCGCGCCTTCAAGAGGAGCTAGTTGCTCCGGAAAGTCATCGTCGACGACAGGGGCACCAGCTGCATCAAGCCCCAGACGCTGTTCCCGGTCGCGTCCTTTTTCTCAATACGATATCCGAACAGCTCCTGCAGGCTCACCTCTCCGCCCGTGATGCCCTCCACCGCGGAGATATAGGTCACCTTGCGCTTGCCGTCCTCCACCTTGGCCACGTGCACGATGATCTGGACGGTACCCGCGATCAGCCTTCTGATATCCCCGAGCGGTAGGGTGATGCCGGACACGATGATCATGGTCTCCAGACGAGAGATGACTTCCCGGGGCGAATTCCCGTGCAAGATCCCCATCGTCCCCGCATGCCCCGTGGCCATGGACTGGATGAGGTCGATGGCCTCATCGCTCCTGATCTCGCCCACGATCAGGCGGTCCGGCGTCATGCGCAGAGCGTTGTGGATCAGATCGCGCAAGGTAACGCCGCCCTTGCCGTTCGGGTCCGGGAGCTGGGTCTCCAAAGAAACCACGTTCGCCTGTTTGAGCTTGAGCTCCGCCGCATCCTCGATGGTGATCACGCGCTCCGACGGGTCGAAATAATGCGTCAGGATCTGCAGGATGGTGGTCTTGCCCACGCCGGTCCCGCCGGAGATGATGATGTTGTAGCGGTTCTTCACGCACTGGATGAGGAAATCCAGCGACGGCTTGGTCAATGTGCCAAGCCTCAGGAGGTCGTCCGCGGTCTGGATCTGTTTGGAGAACTTCCGGAACGTCACCGACACTCCGAAGCGCGAAAGGGGCGGGATGATCGCGTTGATGCGCGTGCCGTCATCCAGACAGACATCGGCATACGGGATCTCCCTATCCACCCGCTTGCCCTTGGCGGTGAAGATGCTCTCCACCATGTGCAAGATCTCGGCGTCGTTGGTAAAGGCGACATCGGTCAGGATCTTCGTGCCCTTCTTTTCCGCGAAGATCTTTCGCGGCCCGTTGATCATGATCTCCGATATGTCCGGGTCGTCCAACAATTTCTGCAGCTTGCTGTAGCTGTTAGCGTTATCCATGGACCCTCTCTGATGACGTTTACCCGGCGCGCCCTATGGGGATAATAGAACAGGTGCGTGGGTATATGCGAGTCCGAATGAACCCGAAGTGCTCCAGGCACTCGGAAAGCGTGCGGAAAGACGGGCCGAACCCTTCGGCGGACAGGCTTCCCACCTTTGGATGAAGCCCCAGCCGCAGCAGCAGGCGGCAGGCGAACTCTGAAAGCCCGCCCGGCTCCACATTATCCTCGACCATGATCAATTCTCGGACCGGACGAAGCAGCCGGCGGTAGTAGACCAGGTCCAACTCGTGATTGAACACGCTCTGGACGATGACGCCTGATCCTTGTTTCAAGACAAGACCCGTGGCCACTGTCCCGGACGTCAGATACGCTCGCCTCCCGACAGCCCCCACCACGGCCGGCCGGTCCAGACGGACCTCCTGTCCCAGGGATATCCCGGCAGGAGTACGCCTTAGACGGAAATACACCGAGCCGGGAGCCTTGCGCAGCGCCCATCGCAGATAGCCTCGGGTCTGGGCCTCGTCCACAGGCTCCACCACGATGAGGCCGGGCACCGTCCGCATGAGAGAAAGGTCGTTCAAGGACTGATGGGACTTCCCGTCCGTGTGATAGCACAAGCCGGCATAGTGCCCGGCGTAAAGCACCTTGCGCCCTTCGGACTGGTTGGTGAAGACCTGCTCATAGGCCCGCTTATAAAAGGAAGCGTAGGTGTTGACCACCGGGATCTTCCCGGCCAAGGCCAGCCCGCCGGCGAAGCTCACCATGTCCTGCTCGCTGATGCCCATCTCCAGATATTTCGGCAGCCGCCCCATGCCGCAGGACTCGGCCAGGTCCGCTCCAAGAGCGACGATGCGCGGGTCCGCTTTCATGAGCTTGGCCAACTCGTCCGCGAACCAATCCCGGGTCGAGCCGGAGGGCTTCTTCGGCCGGGGAGCGCCCGGCACGGATGAGGCGCGATATTCGGCGAACTCCTCCGTCAGCCCCGCCTGCGCAGCCAGCTCCTGGACGATCCTCAAGTACAGGGCATCGTCCGGCACCGCGGAGTGCCACGGCTTCCCCCCCAGGTACCTGCTCCCGGCGCCTTTCAGGGTGTTGGAGATGATGAGCTTCGGCCGAGCGGTCTTCTTGCGAAGCGCGGACAGAAGCGCCTTCAAGTCATGCCCATCCGTCTCCAGAACGCTGAATCCGAACCCCTCGGACACGCGCCGAAGGTCCGGGATGCCCTTGACCGATTCCACGGGCAGCGCGGTCTGATAGCGGTTGCGGTCCACGATGACGGTCAGATTCTTCAGGCGCAGATGGTTCACCGTCTGGAACGCCTCGAAGTTCTGCCCTTCCTGAAGCTCGCCGTCCCCCAGCACCACGTAGTAGCGTCTCTTCGGATGAGACCAGGCCAGCCCGGCCGTCTTCGACAAGGCTTGCCCCAAGGAACCGGTGTTCACGAGTATGCCCGGAGTGCCGATGTCCGTATGGGCCTGCAGGCCGTCAGGACCGTCCTTGTAGCTCAAGAGCTGCTTTTCAGTCAGGACCCCGAGCCCGTATAGGCAGGCGTACTGCATCGGGGCCGCGTGTCCCTTGGAGAGGACCACGTTCCGCTCGCCCAGCCCGAAGTACAGGACGGTCAAGAGCTCGGCCGCCGAGTAGCTCGCTCCCAGCCAGCCGTGCTCCGCCGCCTTGATGCAGGCGAGCGCCTGGATGCGATTGAGCGCGGCGATGCGGCGCAGGTCCGAACAGGCGTAAAACCGTCTCCGCGCGACGAACGGCCTCATTGCCAGTTCATGAGGAACGGCGGGATGAGAAGCAGCAGCGCGAGGATGAAGAAGAATATCTGAGCGGGGAGCAGCCACTTGAACCAACGGTTCCATGGGATCCCGGCCAAGCCCAGCACGCCCATGGTCACTCCGGAGGTCGGCAGGATCGGGTTGATCCAGCCCTCTCCGAACTGGAACGCCAGCACCGCGGTCTGCCGGGTCACTCCCATCACATCGGCCAAAGGCGCCATGATGGGCATGGTGAGCGCCGCCTGCCCGGAGCCCGAGTGGATGAAGAAGTTGAGCGTCCCCTGGGCCACGAACATGGCCTGCGCGCAGAAGATGGGATGCACGTTGCGGATGACGCTCTCCATCCCGTGCAGCATGGAGTCCAGGATCTTCCCGTCCGTGGCCACGACCAGGGTGCCGCGCGCGCACGCGATGATGAGGGCCACTCCCACCATGTCCTTGGCCCCTTCCTTGAAGGCGTCCGTGAACTCGTCGACGCCCAAGCCTCCCAGGATCCCTCCCGCGACGCCGAGGCCCAAGAACAAAGCGGAGATCTCGTTGATGTACCACTTGTACCGGAACACCCCCCAGACCAGGAGCAGGAGGGCCGCCGCGAAGCCCCCCAGCACGAGCTTGTGCTTATGGAGGAGCGGCTCCATCTTGGAGCCGTCGAGGTGCAGGGCGTGCTTGCGCTCCTGGTCGATGTCATGGACCGGGCTGAGCTTGGGGTCCTTCTCGATCCTGGAGGCGTGCCACATCACGAAGGCGATCATGCAGCCCGTGCTCAGCACCCAGATGAGAGAACGGTAGCCCGCACCGGAGTACAGGGGAAGCTCGGCGATGCTCTGCGCGATGCCGACCGTAAAAGGGTTGAAGATGGAGCCGGCGAAGCCGGCGGCCGCGCCCAAAAACGGAATGGCCGTCCCCACCAGGGAGTCGTAGCCCAAGGACAGCGACAAGGGGATGAAGATGAGCACGAACGGCATGGTCTCCTCGCACATGCCGAAGACGGCGCCGCCCAGGGAGAAAAGGGTCATGGTCAGCGGAATGAAGTACTTGCGCAGGTGCGGCTTCTGCGAGAAGAGCACCGCGAGGCGATGGATGGCCGCGGCGATGGCCCCGGTCTTCTGAAGCACGGCGAAGCTGCCTCCGACCACGAAGAGGCAGATGATGATCTGGGCGGCCTGCACGAAGCCCTTGATCGGCGCCAGGAGCATGGCGCCAAGGAACTGCGGGACCGCGGCCCCGGGCGTGAAGGACTCCGGCACCACGAGGTTCTTGCCCTCCTTCATGATGCGCTGGTACTCGCCCCCGGGCAGGACCCAGGTCAGGATCGCGACGAGCACGACCACGCCGTAGATCATGAGCAGGGTGTTGAACTGGAACTTGGGCTTCATGGGTCCGCTCCTATGCACGCATCAGGGAGAGGGCGATATCCGCCGCCTTCTGCAGATGCTCGAGCAGGATGTACTCGTCGTCCGCGTGGGGGTTCCTGGCGCCGATGCCGAAGTTGACCGCGGCGACGCCGCGGGCGTTGAGGTTGTTCGCGTCGCTCCCCCCGTGGGACGCCATGGGCGACGGCGTCAGTCCGGCCTTCCGCACGGCCCGGAGCGCCTCCTGGAACACCGGGGCCCCGTCCGCGATGCGGAACGGCTTGAACTCCCAGACCCAGGAGAACTTGAGCTGCCCGCCGGACCGGCGCGCGGAGTCCTCGAAGCCGCGCCGGATGCCCTCCACGATGGGGGCCACCTTGTCCATGTCCAGGGAGCGGGCCTCACCCTCCACGACCGCGTGGGCCGGGACCACGTTGGTGGCCTCGCCTCCGTGGATCTTGCCCACGTTCGCCGTGGTCTCGGGGTCGAGCCTGCCGAAGCGCAGCCCGGCGAGGGCTTTGGCGGCGATGGTGATGGCGCAGACCCCCTTCTCCGGAGCGATGCCGGCGTGCGAGGGCTTGCCGAAGACCTCCGCCTTGAATGACGCCGCTCCGGGCGAGGTGACGGCGAAGCTGCCGGGGTCCAAGGAGGAGTCGAAGATGAAGCCCTGGGTCACGGAGGGTTCGAGCTTGAGGTTGATGGACCCGCCCATGGAGGTCTCTTCCTGGGTGGTGAAGGCCAAAGTGAAGGGCTTCACGGGGAGCTTCTCCCGCACGGCCTTCTCCGTGGCGAAGAGGATGACCGCGATGCCGGCCCGGTTGTCCGCGCCGAGCTGGGACTTGCCGTCCGAGGAGATCCGGTCCGAGGACACGACCGCTTTCGTGTCCTTGGTGGGGCGGGCGGTATCCATGTGCGCGAGCAGGACCCTGTCCCCTCCGCCGCCGACCCTGCAGACCACGTTGCCTGTATCCGACCCCGTCACGGAGGCCGCGTCGTCCACCAGGGACGAGAGCCCGAGCCCCTTGAGGAAGGCGAGGATGTAGTCCGCCACGGGCTTCTCATGGCCTGAGACGCCGTCCAGCTTGGCCAGGGCGAGGAAGATCTCGATGAGGCGTTCATCAGCCATGGCAATGTCCCCCGTAAGCGGATACTGTAGCAACTTCGTACAATACCCGCATGGACATCGAACGCATCACCCGCATCCTGCTCTGGAGCGCCGGATTCAACCTCGGCATACTGACCGCGTGGTTCCTGATGTTCGCCTGCGCCCGGGACTGGGTTTACCGCCTGCATTCGCGCTGGTTCAAGCTCCCGCCCGAGCGGTTCGACTCGATCCACTATCAGCTCATGGGGGTCTACAAGCTGCTCGTCCTGGTGTTCAACATCGTCCCTTTACTCGCGATCTGGATCACGTCCTGATGCCGATGCGCGCCCTGCTTCTCATCGCCGTCCTCGCGGTCCCCTGCGCCGCGCTCCCGCGCAGTCCCAAGGACCTCAAGGAAACGATCGGCTTCGGCGCGATGGAAGGGCTGCTCAAGGAGCTCGACCGAAGCCCCTTCATCGAGGTCTCCACAGCCGGGCAGAGCGGCGAAGGCCGTCCCCTCTACGTCGTCCATATCGACCGCAGCGCGGGCAAGGCCCCTTGGAAAGTCCTGTTCTACGCCCAGCAGCACGGGGACGAGGTCTCGGGCAAGGACGCCATGCTATTCCTGGCCCGAGACATCGCCCGCGACCCCACGCTCCTCCCGGTCGAGGTGGACCTCTGGCTTTTGCCCTCGCTCAATCCGGACGGGGGTCTCAAGGATACGCGCCGCAACGCGGCGGGCGCGGACCTCAACCGCGACCACATGCAGCTCGAGCAGCCCGAGACGCAGGCCCTCTACAGGCTCGTGCAGCGCCTGCGTCCCCACGTGGCCGTGGACTGCCACGAGTTCACCCGGGACTCCGAGGACTACGCCAAGAAGGGCTGGGTGGACTGGCCGGTCATCACCATGGACAGCCTGAACAATCCCCTCTTCGACCCCGCGGTTCGCGCCGCGGCCTGGAGATGGGTCGAGGAGGCCGCCGCTCCCATGGGCAAGGCCGGCCACGCCTACCGCCGCTACATAGTGGGCGGCGTCCCGCCGGACGAGGAACTCCGGTACTCGGCCCCGGACGTGGACGGGGGCTTGAACGGCGTGGGCATGTACGGAGGCCTCTCCTTCATCGTGGAGGCAGGCGCCCTCCGCTCCTCGAAAGGGTCGGAGAACCTGGGCCAACGCGCAGCGGCCTTCTACGATCTCTTCAGGCACCTCCTCCGGTACGCCGTAGCGCACCCGGCGGACCTCAAGATCGCGCAGCGAACGCTCCCGGACTTCATCCCGGTCAACTACTTCTGGGCCTCCCCTGGAGCCGTGTCGAGCGTGCCCATGACCGACAAGGCCTCGGGCAGGACATTGGGCATCCGGACCGCGAACCTCATGACCGAGCTGGTCGTGAAGAGGAGCGTCTCCCGCCCAACGGCGTACATCGTCGATCCGCGTTTCGAGAAGCTGCTGAAAGCCCACGCGGTCCCGTTCACGCATCTGGAGTCGGAACGGACCTCAAGGGCGGAACGCTGCAAGCTCTTGCGGCTGGAGGATGCGTTCGACGAAGTCTACAACCGCTACGAAGGCCGCCAGATCGTGCGCTGCGACGCGGCGGCGGCGATCGAAGCGCCGGCAAAATCCCTATGGGTCCCGCTGGAGGGCGAGGCTGCCCATAGGGCGGTCCTGCTTTTGGAGCCCAACATGCTCTACGGACTCTACCAGTATCCGGGTTTCAAGTCCCTCGTCAGCGGGGATGGGACCCTTCCGGTATCGAGAGCGACGCGATAGAGGTGTCTATGACAGAAGCGACGATAACCGCCGTCCCGATCATGACCCAAGTGCGCGGGATGAACCGCAATTTCTGGGTCGCGAACCTCATCGAGGCCGGCGAGCGCCTCGCCTTCTTCGGGGTGCGGGCCGTGCTGCCCCTTTATATGGTCGGCACCACAGGCTCGTCCTTGGGCCTGAGCTACTCGGAGAAAGGCGTCATCTATATGATCTGGGCCCTGCTCCAATGCCTCATCCCCATGGTCTCCGGCGGATACGCGGACGCCTACGGGTATAAGAAAAGCATGGTCGTGGCCTTCGTCATCAACATCTGCGGCTACTCCCTCATGGCGAGCGCGTCCGGGTTCTGGTCCATGCTGGCCGCGGGAGTCCTCGTCGGCACCGGGACCGCCATCTTCAAGCCGCCGGTGCAGGGCTCGGTCGCCAAATCGCTCGACGCCGGGAACTCGGCTCTGGGCTTCGGCATCTTCTATTGGGTCGTCAATGTGGGCGGGTTCATCGCGCCCATGGCCGCGGCCTGGGCCCGGGGCAACGAGACCGCCCCGACCTGGTCGTGGGTGTTCTACGGGGCGGCCATCGTGACCGCTTGGAACTTCATCCCGGCCCTGTTCCTCTTCCAGGAGCCGGCCATCGACCCGGCGGCCAAGGACAAGCGGCCGACCCAGGTCTTCAGGGACACCATGACCACGCTCTGGAACGACAAGGCCATGCTCCGGTTCCTCCTGGTCGTTTCCGGGTTCTGGTTCATGTTCATGCAGCTCTGGGACCTGCTGCCCAACTTCATCGACGAGTGGGTCTCCACGCAGGATGTGGGAGCCTTCCTGACCTCCGTGCTCGGCTCCAAGGCTCAGAGCTTCCTGACGGCTTCTGGAGCGGCCAAGCCCGAGATCCTCATCAACATCGACTCCTTCGCCATCATCCTGCTCGTGCTCCCGCTCTCGTGGCTCTTCGGCCGCTTCTCCATGATGACGTCGCTCGTGCTGGGCATGGCCATCTCGCTCGTGGGCTTCGTGGGCTCGGGCATGACCATGTCCGGCATGTGGTGCGGACTGCTCATCTTCGTCTTCGCCATCGGCGAGATCATCTGCAGCCCCAAGTTCTCGGAGTACGTGGGCATGACAGCCCCCCCGGACAAGAAAGCCGTCTACATGGGGTTCTCCAACATCCCGTTCGCCATAGGCTGGGCCGCGGGCAACGGGCTCTCAGGCCCCCTCTACGACCGCTTCGCTTCGCGGGCCGTGTTCGCCAAGAGGATGCTCGTGGAGCGCTTCGGGATGTCTCCCGACGCTGCGGCCGGGATCGCGCCGGACGGGCTGCTGGCCGCCTTGGCTGAGAAGATGGGTCCAGGCGCGACGCCTCAAGACGCGGTGCGCCTGCTCTGGGACGCCTATCACCCTTGGGTGGTCTGGGTCATACTGGGAGCCGTGGGTCTGGCGTCCGTGATCGGGATGGTGCTCAACTACCGGAAAAGCCGCCCCTCAGAGGGCGTCCAACCAGCAGCCTAGAACGAAGAGGACGACCATCGCGGCTCCCACCAGGAGCTTGCCCGCGCCTGAGACGAGCAGACCCACGCAGGCTCCTGTGCCCGCCCGGATCGCGTCCTCGGGAGTGCGCTTAGCCAGCAGCCTTTCCCCCGCGACGGCTCCCAGGAACGCGCCTATGGCCACGCCGATGACCCCGCCGATGAGTCCGATCATGGCGCCGACGCCTGCGCCCAGGATGCCCCAGAACGTGGCCTTGCACCACTTGGCCCCGATGGCGGTGAACACGAACTCCACCAGGAACGAGAGGCCGGCGAGCCCTGCCAGGGCAAGGATCGTCCACCAATTGAGGTAGTCCGGAAGGAAAAGCCTATGCACCACGGCCGCCAGCAGGATGAGGGGCGCGCCGGGAAGGCCGGGAAGGAGAGTCCCCGCCAGACCGGCCAGCATCATCGCGACGACCACTACCCAGATGACGAGCTCCATGCGGGGAGATTCTAGCTAATCTCCCACGTTCAACTCGAACCCCGCCGAGTGCGCGGCGAACTCCGGCGAATACATGGACTGCAGCACGGCCGCGCCGATGCGGTAGCGCCCCGGCGTGGTCGGCCGGACTCGATAGCGCAGGATGTACTCCCCGTGCGGCAGCCAGGACACGAAGAAGTTCGTGAGCGAATCCCGCGGCTCCTCGTAGCGGCCGAGCTGATCCCACTTCCAGCCGGAGCGCAGTTCCTCCGCCTCGAAGCCCGCGCCGCGCGGGTCCTTGAGGTGCATGTACTCGAACTGGCTCTTGGTGTTGACCTTGAGCTGCACCTCGATCTCGTCCCCCACGGCGACCTTGTCTCCGGACTTCAAGGGCTTGAGGTGATAGTCCTCCCCCTCCTTCACCCGCCTGAAGAAGAGGCGCCTCACGTTGAGCAGGCCCTCCTCGGACTCCTCGGCCAGCATCTGCGTGGTGTAGATGTAGGTGAGCGAGGCGAAGGCCAGGCCCGGGCCCCTCTTCTGCACGCGCGGCTTGTAGTACTGCGGGGTGATCTCCGCGCCGGTCTGCGTCCAACGCAGGGGCTTGCCGAGCCAATCCGAGGGCTCGACTTGGGCCGTGTCCTTGACCGGGCCCCAGCTCACCGCGTAGGAGTCCCCCTTGTCCAAAGCCCCGCGTCCCTTCATGAAGTCCAGCAGGGCGAACACCGCCGCGGCCGAGGCCTTGGTGGACTTCCACTCCGTCCCCTTCCGGCTGAACACCAGCCACTGCACCAAGCCTGGAAGCCGCGGGTCCTTTGGCTTGACGGTCTGCAGCAGACGGATCATGAAGGCGTGCGTCTCCAGGGAATCGTTGTACCACAGCCAGGAAAGCTTCTCCGGCTGCCAGTACACGCCCGTGGCGGGCTCCTCCCTGGCGCCCTCCATGGCGCGCCGCAGGTAGAGGTCTCCCTTGGCCTTCTCCCCCAGACGCCAATACGCGTACGCGGCGTACGCCTTGCCCAACTGCGTCATGGCTTTCGATTGCTTGTCGGAGTAATCCAGCCACTTGCGGACCAGCACTCGGGCATCCTTCAGCTCCGGAAGGCTCGTGCGCGCAAGCCCCTCCGGGAACGAAGTGATGACGTACGAGGCGTAGAGCAGCATGGACACGTCCCCGGGCTCGGGGTTCAAGTGTCTCGGGAGCTCGGACATGACGTAGCGCAGGGCGCCCTGCACCATGTCCGGCGGCGCCTCCACCCCGTAGTGCTGCGCCTCGGACAGCCCGGCGAGCACGAGGAGCGTGATGTAGGCGTCCTCCCGCCCGCCGGGGAACCAGGGGAAGCCGCCGCTCGGCAGCTGGGCCGCGGCGAGCTTCTTGAACGCGTCCTCCTTCTGGCCCGCCACGACCTTCGTGTCGAATAGGTCGATGACCGGCCAGTAGCTCTTCCTTCCCTTGGACGCCTCCACCCACGGGCTCTCCATGAGCTGGGTGAGCCGCTTGGGATCCTCCCGGTCCCAAGCCGGGGTGATCGTGTCCCGCTTCGGGATCTTGGCCGCGGCCGCCGCGATGGCCGGATGCTTCCGGTAGATGGCGTGCACGATGGCCAGGGGCACGTAGCGGTTGAGAGTCTGCTCCACGCACTCGTAGGGGTACTGGACCAAGAAAGGCAAAGAGTTCAGCACCGTGAGCGCCAGCTGCGGGTCCACCTGCAGCTGCAGGAGTTCGCTCTGTCTCGACGGATCCTTCTCCCCGAGCGCCTTGAGCAGAAGCGTCTTGTCCGCGTCCCCGTTCAGGGCCAGGACGATGCTCTCGATGAGCCTCTGCCGGCTCGGCAGGATGGGAAGCTCGCGCTCCTCAGCGTCCACCCTCTGGCCGGACCGGGCGATGGCTCGGATATTGAACGTGCCGAGCCCCGGCGGCACGTCCAGACTCCAGGAGAAGGCCGCCAGGGAATGCGGCTTGACTGTGAAGTCCCTCTCCAGGTCCTTGACCCCGAACTTCTCGTGAGCGGCCTTACCCTCCTCCAGCACGGACAGGCTCAGCGTCCCAGACAGGTCGGCCTCGGACTCGTTGTGCACCACGGCCTTGAGCGTCCCCTGGTCGCCCTCGCGGAAGAAGCGCGGCATGTCCACGCGCACCATGAGCTCCTTTCGGGTGGCGGCCTCTTCCGAGAAGCGTCCCACCTTCACGTCCGAGGTCACGGCGTTGCCGGTCACGCGCCAGGATGTGAGCTGCTCCGGAGCCTTGAACGAGAACGCGGCCCGGCCCTTGGAGACCTTCAGGTGCGGCTTGAAGAACGCGGTCTCGGAGAAGTCCGAGCGGATCTCGACTTTCGGCTCCGCCGGAGCCGCCTTCCCCGGCCCCGCGGCCTGGGGCGCAGGCGCTGCGTCGGCCTTCATCATGGAGCGGCTCCGGCCCTCCGCGCGCATGCTCTTCTCCATGGCCATCCCGCCGCCTGAGGAGTCCTCGGCCAAAGACGCCATAGCACCGGGCATAGCCATGCCCATCATCTTGTCGAACATGCGGTAGCCGCCGTAGATGCGGCTCCGGTTCATGCGCAGGCACGGCGCGACCGGCTCCTCGATGGCCCGATTAAAGGACTCCAACAGCTGGCGGATCCAGCCCCGGATGACGGGTATCCCGGCGGCATAGATGGCGTGGAGCGATCCGCGCGCCTCCTGCGGGCGCGGCCTGGGAGCGTAGAGGTTCTCGAAACGCGGTTCCGTGCCCTTGGCATAGTATTCCAAGGACCTGTCGTACATCTTGGCCGCGGCTTCCGCCGTCGCGGGCCGGCCCGCCTTGTCCTTGACCGTGAGAGACCAGGTCGCGGACTGGCCCGGCTTGAGCACGCGGTCGTACTTCAACCGGACGTCGAGCTCCTTCTCCTTCCATGGGACGCTCAAGCCGACCATGCCGGAACGCGGCTGGAAATCCTTGATCCCGAACCAGCGGACCACGACGCCCCCCTTGTGCTTCTCCTCCAGACGCAGGCTGAAGGGCCGGATGCCGCCCCCCTCCACCGGATGCCTGGAGAGCAGGAACTGTCCGCCCCACACCTCGATGTGCGTGAGAGCGCTGATCTCCGACGAACCCAGCAGCATGAGCGCGGTCTCTCCCACGGCGTATTCCGCATGCTCCGGCAGGGACAAGGACGATATCTTGAGCGGGACCTTCTTGCCCTTGGGGTCCGCGCAGAGCACGATGATGGACTGCGCCGTCTCGCCTCCCCAGGGATCCTGAATCCTCAAGGTCAGGCGGTACGCCCCGGGCGCGAGCGCTCCCAGGTCGAGTTTGCAAGGCTTCTCCGCGGCGAACTTCACCGCGCCTTTCCTGACCTCGTCGCCGTTCTCAACGTCCTTGTAGATGCGCTCCAAGGGCGGGCTCGGCGGGAATCCCCCTCCCCAGCGCGCCTCCTGCTCCACCGGCGCGGGGTCTTTATCCAGCTTGAACAGGACGTAGCTCCCTTCGCCGGAGACCGCCTGCTCGCTCAGGTTCATCAGTTTGACTTCCACGGGGAAGGCCTTGCCCGCGGAGGCGAATCCCGCGGAAGGAGTGATGCCGAAGAGATACGCCTTCTTGCCCGCGACGTACGTCTTGCTCGCATGTATCGTCCTTCCGCCCGGGTCGCGGGCCTCGGCCTCGACCGTGAACCGCGCTGGCAGAGGCTCCTCCTCGTTCACGTCCCGCGGCAGAGGCGTGAAGGAGAAGCTGAAATCCCCTTCCGCGCCGCTACGGATCCTGCCCTGCGCGATCTCGGTCCTGCCCGCGCCTGGAGAGCGCCAGGACCACCACCAGCAGAACCAAGGGATGTACGTTTCGCGAAAGACCTTGTACTGGACATCGGCGTCCGGCACGGGACCGCCGAAGTAGTACTTGACCGCCCCCTGCACCTTGGCTTCGCTCCCGAAGCGCCAGGGGCCCTTGGCCTCCTGAAGCGTCACTTCGAACTCCGGGCGCTTGTACTCCTCCACCGCGAACGAGACGTGCCCGCCGTAGTGCTGCCCCTCCTCCATCAGGACCGCGGAGATATGGTAGTCGCCCAGGAGACGGCCGGTGGGGATGAGGAACTCGCCGGAGAAAGAGCCCTTCGCTCCGACCCCCTGGCGCGCCTGATAGAGCTCCTGCCCGTTCACGTCGCGCGCGTGCAGCTCGACCGAGGCCTTCCCGGAGTAGGTCTTGAAGCCCTGGGGGATGCGCTCCGTGACCGTGACTTTGAACGCGACCTTCTGCCCGGGCCGGTAGATGGGCCGGTCCGTCTCGATGAAGAGCTGGTACGGCGGCGGGACCGAATGCCCAGCATACGTCGGGCCCGCCCAGTAGGCGTAGCTGCTCTTGCGCCGGGCGAGCGGGTCTAACTGGTGATGGCTGTTCTGCCCCAGCCCCAGCTGCACGCGCATGGGCATCTGGACGCGGCCCAGCTCGTCGGTCTTGAGGTCCGCGTCCTGCCAGTTCCCGTAGCTTCCGTGGCGCACCGCGATGTCCGCTCCCGGCACCGCCTTGCCGGTCAAAGCGTCCAGCAGATAGAGGTGAAAGGCCGGCAGGTCCACGGACCTCGGCCCGTCCCGTCTGAAGATGAGGTCGCGGTCGAACCCCTCGATCCCCGCGGAGCCCACCAGGGCCAGGTCCGTGACGTTGAGGATGGCGCCGTAGAGGAGCGCGCCGCCGGGCTCGAAGCTCTTATCCGCGCACACGGCGACCAGGTACACGCCCGGCTCCACGTCCTTAAGGTCCACGTCCGTCTGCGTCGTCTCATAGAGGCTCTTGAACTTGACCGGCACGCCCCAGCTCCGGACGGGACGCCGGGAGGTCACGAAGGCCTCGATGAGTCTGTGGTCCGGGTGATTGAGCAGACCGGACCATGTCCGGTGGTCGCCCCGGCCCCGGGGCCGCATCTCCTTGATGTCCTCCGGGGACGTGGCGTAGAGCCGGAAATGGACCTCCTTGATGTTCCGGGTCCCGACCCGGACGGCCTTCCGGCCCGAGGGCGGGACGATGCGCGCCTCCACATCCAGGCTCGGGAGCCTGATCTGGTCCAAAAGCCGCGAGCACTTCTGTCCTCCGAGCGTGGAGCTCCAACCGGCCGCCACCTTCTCGCACACGCGCACGGCCTCGTCGGGGCTGGCCCCCTGGCGGAGCTCGGCCGCGGCGAACCCGGCCGCGGCCCGGCCCTCCGGGGTCTTGAACTCGCCCATCCAGCGCTCCAGGACCGAAGCCGCGCTCTCGGCCGCTGCCGAAGGGTCCTTGAACGCCCGGACCAGGTGTCCGGACTCGAACGGGATGCGGAGCCTGTGTATGCGCCAGGCCTCGCGGGCCTGCTCCCGCCCCTCCCCCTTGAGGCTCGCCGCGTCCTCCATCAGGCTGCCGGCCAGCTCCGCCGGAGGAGCCGCCGCGTCCAGACGCATCCCGAAGGTCTGTCGGATGAAGGACATGGCGTCCGGCTTCGGCTTATCAGCCTCCTCCGGGGCCTCCTGGAGCAGATACTCGGTCCAGCGGAGAGCCGCGAAATCGAGGAGGGTGGGATAAAGGCCGCGGTCCGCCTTGGCCACGTCCACGAAATAGGACTCCTCCGTGATGGCCCGCCGGGACAGGACGTCTTTGAGCTTCCAGAGCTCCCAATACGCCGCGGAGACCTCCCTGCGCATCTCCTGAGGGGTGCGCCGGAACACATCCGTGTCCCCCTCCACCACGTCCGTAGGCACCTGGCCCCCGTACTGCTGGAGGTATTCGCGGTACAGCTCCGCTTTGAGGATCAGAAAGCGCGAACGCCAGAGCGGGTCCTTGGGGAGCTTCAGCGCGTTGAACCGGGTGAGCGCGTCTCCGAAACGGAAGAGCAGGGCCTCGGATTCGCACGCCCGGAAAGCGGCCTTCAGGCTCGTCTCTTCGGAGGGGTCCTTCTGCAGCTCCGCGTACGCCTTCAGGGCCTCGTCGTAGAGCTCCTTCTTGAAAAGCTCGTCCGCCCGGCCCATGTCAGCGGATGCGGCGGGGGGAACCAGGAGAAAGGAGATCAAAAGACCGGACAAGGATATCTTCATCTGGGATCACCTCAGAAGGTTCTCGGAAGATTACTGCTTTTGCGACTTCGCAAAAAGGCTTCGCAGCGCCGCCACCTTGACCCATACGACCATCCCGCACTCGGCTGAAAGGTTCTCTGAATACATCTCGATATGGGACATGAGGAGCACGTCTTCCCGGCCGTCGTAGTCCTCCAGGGCCTTCGACAGGAGTTTGACCTTCCTGTCCCTTCCGACCTCCGGGACGGACAGGATGAGGGTCTGGCGGAACTCGTCCGCCATGGCGCAGATGAGGCTCTGCGCCATGATGTTCGAGACCTCGGCGATGGTCAGCTCCACGAGGTCCGGGAGCTTGCCCATGCGCTCCGCGAAAGGCTTGGCCACGGCCTCGGTCACGGCCTGCGCGCTCGACGACGGGAAGAGGACCAGGATCTCCAGAGGCACGTTCTCGGCGCACCGGAAGCGCGCCGACACGTGCTCCAGGCCGCAGCGGTTGAACCAGGAGAGCAGGCGGACGGGAGGGATCTCCTTGATGCTGGAGGTCATGATCCCCCACTCGGTCTTGGAGAGCTTGCCCAGCTTCTCCGAGGCCCGCGCGGCCCCGGTCTCCAACTGCCGGGTCAGGGAGTCCTTCTCCTGCAGCGTGAGGTTCATGGCCGGGGCCCGCGGAGCCGGGACTCCAGCTTCTCGAACATGGAGGCCAACTCGTCGGAATCGAACGGCTTGTGGAGCACCCCCAAGGCCTTCAGAGCCACGGCATCGGCCTCCAGTGCCTTCTGGTCGTTGCCGGTCACGATGAGGACCTTGGCGTTGATATCGATCCGTTTGAGCTCCTTGAGCACCGTGAGCCCGTCCTTGTCGGGGAGCGATATATCCAGGGTGACCAGGTCCGGCTTGTGCGCGCGGAACGCCTGGATCGCCTCCGCGGCGCTGGCCGCCTCGGCGATCACCTGATGGCCGAGGGACTGGAGCATCTCCTGCAGCATGATGCGCAGGACCGGCGAATCGTCCACCACGAGTATCCGGTAGCCCATCATGCCCTCGCCGGCTTCTTGGACAGCTCCACGACGGCCCGGACCAGGGCGTCGGCGCCGGCCGCCACCTCGGATATCCTGCCCGCGAGCATGTACGCGGGCGTGGTGACGAGCCTGTTGGCCTTGTCCACCACGACCTCCGAGGCCCCGCGGTCCTGGTGTCTGGCGCCCATGGCCTGGAGCGCTTTCGCTGTCCCGGGGTCTTTCCCGATGGTCAGCTCCGGCTTCAAGGGGCCGAACACCTTGGCCAGCACGGTCGGAGCGATGCAAAGGGCGCCGATCGGCTTGCCGGCTTCGTGCATCTCGCGCAGGAGTCTGGCCACGTCCTCCTGCACCGAGCACCCCGGCCCGTCCTTGGCGAATGTGCAGAGGTTCTTGGCCGCGCCATAGCCCCCGGGGACGATCACCGCGTCGAGCTCCGAGGCCTTGGCCTGCCGCAGGTCCTGGATCTTGCCGCGCGCGATGCGGGCGGACTCGGCCAGGACGCCGCGCTTCTCCCGCGTCGGCGCTCCCGAGAGATGGTCCACCACATCCGCCTGGGGGATATCCGGGGCCATGCATACGGCCTGTGCCCCGGCCTTGTCTATGGCCAGCAGGGTCAGCACGGCCTCGTGGATCTCGGAACCGTCGTTCACGCCGCAGCCGGAGAGGATGACGCCGATCTTGAGCATGGGAACCCCCAAGAGCAGATTTATACCATAATTACCGATATCGGTAACCTTTCGGTGGCAACCCGGGTATTTATGGATAGGAGGCCGCTTTCGTGAGCCCAGAGCCTGAGCGCATCCGAGAGCTCGTGCTCAGGGCCCGGAGCGGAGATGAGATGGCTTTCGGCGAGCTGGTCCGGAGCTTCGAGGCCGCGGTGCTGCGCCTGGCCGCACGCATCACCGGGGACCCGGCGGAGGCCGAGGACGCGGCGCAGGAGGCTTTCCTCAGGGCTTATCAGGCCCTGCCCCGTTTCGACCCGGACCGGCCCTTCGGGCCGTGGATCATGAAGATCGCGGCCAATAGGGCCCTGACCCATGCCGCGCACAGGCGCAAGGATGTCCCGCTGGATGAATCAGCCCCAGGGCCCGATTTCGAGAAGGAGCAGGCGGATAAAAGCGAAGCGGAACGGATCAAGAGCGCGGTGGCCGGCATGCCTCCATCGGACCGGGCGGTCCTTTCCCTGCGCTACGATTCCGACCTTCCTCTCTCAGAGATCGCGCGCACCTTGGGCATCGGGCTGAGCGCGGTCAAGGTGAGGCTATTCCGGGCGAGACAGAGGCTCATGCGTCTGATGGGAACGGAGGGATGATGAGCGCGTGCGATGAATACAGAGAAAGGGTCTGGACCGCATTAGACGGCGGCTCCACGCCTCCGGATGCGCACTGCGCCGCGTGCCGGGCCTATGCCGAACAGGCCGGGAGACTGCACTCCATGCTCCCGCAGCTCCTTGGGGAAATCCCGCAGATCTCCGTGAGGGCCGCGGTACTCGCGCGTCTCAGGGTCGAGGAGCCGTCACGGGCCTGGATCCCGCTGAGCGTATTCTTGTCGCTCGGGGCGGCGTACGCCCTTTGCGTTTGGATGGGGTGGGATGCGCTCGGCGAAGCCGGGAGCATGCTTCCGTCTCTGCGCGAGATGCAGCGGCATCTTTTCATGACGACGGCGGAAGTGCCTATGAAGACGGCAGCCGCTGCCGCGGTCGCGGCGGCGGCGTTATCTTATCTCACTCTCAAAAGGAGGGACAGTCATGTCTAGGATGAACCGTGGGAACTGGGTCCTGACGTTTTTGACCGCGCTCACGCTCGCGGACGCAGCGTGGGCTGGCGGCGGCGGGGCGGCGGCCGGGATGATCGTGTTCTTCGGCCTCACCGTCGGCGGCACAGCCTTCCTCCTGTGGGGACGAAGCACCTTCCCCCAGCTCGCCCGGAGCTCGGACAGGATCGTGGCCGAGAACACGGTCTGGAGGACCTTCTGGGTGGGGCTTGTGAACGTCATCGTGGGTTTCCTGCTCGTGGCCATGCTGGGGAAGCTGGGGAAGCCTCTCGGCGCGCTGGCGCTGGTCGTCCTTGCCGGCATCCTCGTGGTCACGTTCCGAGGAGCCCTCGGCGTCTGGCCCCAGTACGGGCAGAAGGTCTTGGGGTCTGAAGAAGCTCCGTCGGACATACTGGCCGTGCTCGTCGCAGGCGGGATGCTGACCGGGATGCTGTTCCTGTTCCCGTTCGGCATGTTCTTCCTCGCCTATGTCCTGATCCGGTCCCTGGGGGCCGGGATGCTGCTCATGGTCCGGCCGGCGGAGGCCCCGGCTCCTCGGAGCTGAAAAGAGACTCCGGACAGCGGGGCTGCGTGCGAACGAGTCGGCAAGTAGCGATGCGGGGTCTCCCGGTCTTCGGCGTGATGGCCGCGGGCCTCGCGCTGAGGCTGGCCTGGCTCACGCGCAAGTCCCTCTGGAGCGACGAGGGTCTGACGCTGCTCATCTCGAGCCAAAAGCACCTCGTGGAGAACCTGCGCCACCTGGACCTGACCCCTCCCCTCTACTTCCTGGTGATGCGGGCCTGGCTCCCCCTCTTCGGCGATCCCATCGTCGCCCTGAGGCTGTTCTCCGCGCTCATGGGAGCGACGGCGCTTGTCCTGTTCTATCTCTGGGGTCGGCGCGCTTCGCCTCCCGACGCCTTTGGGGCGCTCTGCCTGGCCGCGGGGTCCTCCTTCTGGATCCATGCCGCCCAGGATGGACGGGCCTATGCCCTCTACCTGGTCCTGACCTTGGCGAGCGCCCTCCTGCTCCAAAGGCTACGGAGCGAGGGGTCCCCGCGGACCGCGGCGGTCTATGGCGCGGTATGCCTGGCGGGATTGTACACGCATTACTTCTTCGCCTTGGTCGTCGGTCTGCATTTCCTCTACCAATCGGCGGACAGGGATTTCCGCCGTCTCCACCTTGGGGCCTGGCTGGCGCTCCATCTCGCAATCATCGCGGCCTATCTCCCCTGGCTGCCCTCGCTGGCCGCCCAGTTCCGGCTGGCGCCCTCGGCCTCCGTGTTGCAGGAGCCTCTGACATGGCGCTTGGCGGCCGTACATGTCGGCACTTTCCTCTTCGACCCGGGCTACCTCGGCCTGTACGTGCCCGGGTGGACCGCCCTTGCCGGGCTCGGCGCAGCGGCGTTGGCCGCGATCGGGATAGCGTCCTCGCTGCGAGGCGCTGCGCCGGAAGCCGGGGTGCGCTACGCGGCCTTCTGCCTGGGCGCCGGCCTGGCCGTCGTGAAGGCGGCGGAACTCTGCATCGGGCATCCCGTCTCCCAGCCGCGCTATCTGATCTGCCTATCTCCGTTCCTGTTCCTGCTCGCCGCGCGCGGGCTGCGCGCGATCCCAGGCGGCGCGAGCCGCGCCGTGGCGGGGTCTCTGGCGGCCGGGGTCCTGTTGTCAGGGACGGCCGCGTACTACTACAGCAACGCCGTCATCGACCCCCATTCCGCCGCCGCCGCGGACCTCATCCGCGCGGCGTCCCGCACACGGGATCCCGTCGTGCATTTGGCCCCCTTCGACCTTCTCCCCATGCGCTACTACTACCTCAGCGAACGGGCTCATCTCATGGTGGCGCCCGTTTCCGAGAACCTGGCCTGGCTGTCGAGCCGGCGGGACGGGACGGCCGTCGTCGATCCGGCGCGGCTGGCCTGGTTCCCGCGCTGCGTGGTCGTCGATCCCCGGCGCGAGCTACTTCCCCGGCGCATCGGGCTGCTCACCGGCAAAGAGCTGGCGGTCCGCCTGGGCTATTCGAAGAACCGGTAGTTCCCGTGCTTCTTCGCCGGGGAGGGCTCGGGTTGATCCGGGCTTAATCTTCTGTCTTGCCTTTGCCCTTCGCTTTCGAATCCGCGGGCTTGCCGCCCTGGTCGCGGTTGTGGCTCTCCGCGGAGACGGCCGCGGCCTCGGTCCCGTCCTCCACGATGACCGCGTTGGGCTGTCCCTTCTCGCCGATGGCTCCATGCAGGATGACCCGGTCCGAGCCCGCCTTCCCCTTGGTCTTGGGCTTGGGCTTGGGCTCGGCCGACTTCTCCGCGTACTCGTCCCGGATGAGCTTGGCCGGCTTCTCCACGACCGGAGCCGCGGCCGGGGCGTGCTTGTAGCCCTGCTCCTTCTGGAGGTTGAACGCCGGCTGCGGAGCGGGCTTGATCGTCCCCGCATCTTGGGCCTTCGCCTTGACCTCGCGCTTGGCGACCGCGCCGCCCGAAGCGTGGCGCGAACGCACCTCCGCCGAGCAGAAGGAAAACGCCAGCGAAGCGAGGATCAGGGTCAGGGTCAGGGTCATGGCCGCACCTCCCTGATATCACTCTGGCAGGCCGGGTTTACGGGCAGATGTATGGAAGGTAAATACCGGGTAAACTACTTGACGATCTTCACGATCTGCCTGAACGCCTCGCCCTCCGCCTTCTTGACCATCTCGAAGAGGGCCATCTCCACGCTGCTGATGAAGGCGCCGGCGTCCCGGATCCTATCGATCCCGATGTGGTGATTGAACTGGGTCCGCGACGAGGCCGCGTCCGCCAGCAGGTGCACCTCGTAGCCGGCTCCCAGGAGGTCCACCGCCGTCTGGTACACGCAGATGTGCGTCTCGATCCCGCACAGCAGCACCTGCTTGCGGCCGCAGGCCCGGAGCTGGCGGACGAACGCCTCGCTGCCGTAGCAGCTGAAGCAGCTCTTCACGATCGGGGAGAGCGGAAGGAGGTCCTCGCGGATCTCGGGGACCGTGCCCCCGAGCTTGTCCGGCAGCTGCTCGTTCCACAGCACGGGAAGTCCCAGGGCCTTGGCTCCCCGGATGGCGTTGCGCACGTTCCGGAAAAGAGAGTCCGCGTCATGCATGAGCGTGGCCAGACGGCCCTGGACGTCGACGACGACGAGGACGGCGTGATCGGTCTTGAGCATGGCTAGCCCCCCGTGAACCTCGGCGGCCTTCCGTCGAGGATGGACGCCAGCCCCTCGCGATGGTCCGCGGTCTTCCCAAGGGCGTCCTGGACGTGCGCCTCGTAATCGAGCTGGGCGTCGAGGTCGTTGACCAGAGCCCGCTCGAACACGCGTTTGGTCAGGGCCACGGCGCGCGGCGGCGCGGCGAGTATCCGCTGCACGGCGTCGTGGGTCGCCTTGGCGAGCTCGTCCGAAGGGACGACCGCGTTCACCAGACCGAAGTGCTCGGCCTGCCGCGCCGAGAAAGGCTTCGCGGTCCAGGCGTGCTCCAGAGCCAGGGAGAGCCCCATGGCGCGCACCAGCATATGGGCGATCCCCGCGTCCGGGACCAGCCCGAGCTGCGCCGCGCTCAAGACGAACTTCGCGGTCACGGAGCATACCTTGATGTCGCAGGCGAAGCACAGGCCTGCGCCGACCCCCGCGGCCAGGCCGCTCACGGACGCCACCACGGGCTTCTCCATGCGCCGGATCTGCCGGATGAGCGGGTTGAAAAGCCTCCTCAAGTCGTCCCCGGCGGAGGGAGGCGCGTGGGACTCCCGCCGCTGTCTGAGGACCTCCGCGGAGACCCCGGAGCAGAAGGAATGGCCCGCCCCCTGCAGGAGCACCAGGCGTATGAGAGTGTCCTTCTCGGCCTTGGCCAGGGAGGCGAGCAGGCGCTCGGCCATGTCGTGGGTGAGGGCGTTGCCTTCCCTCTGCCGGTTCAATGTCAGGGTCAGGACTCCCTCCTTGATCTCGCTGAGCAGGTTATCCGTTAGCTCGGCCATGTTCAGCTCCCCTTGAAGGAGGGCTCGCGCTTCTCCCGGAACGCCCTCATCCCCTCCTTCTGGTCTTCACTCGAGAAGATGAGATAGAACAGCTGCCTCTCGTACGCCAGCCCCTGCTCCAGGCTCAGATCCTCGGCCTTCGAGACCGCGTCCTTGCACATCCGTATGGCCAGCGGCCCCTTCTTCGCGATCTCCCTCGCCAAGGCGACGGCCTCATCCATGAAGTTCTCCACCGGGACGACGCGGCTCACCAGCCCGCGCGCCAAGGCTTCCTGCGCGTTCAGCCGGCGCCCGGTGAGGAGCATATCCATGGCGCACGCCTTGCCCACGGCGCGGGTCAACCGTTGAGTGCCGCCGTAGCCCGGGATGACGCCGAGATTGACCTCCGGCTGGCCGAACGCCGCGGTCTCGCTCGCGACGATGACGTCGCATGCCATAGCCAGCTCGCAGCCGCCGCCGAGGGCGTAGCCGCTCACCGCCGCGATGACCGGCTTGGCGATCCGGCGCAGGCCCTCCATGCGCTCCATGGAACGGTGCCGGGACATGCCCACCCCGGTGTCGGGCTCGAGCTCCTTGATGTCCGCGCCCGCGGCGAAGACCTTGGCGCCGCCCGTGAGCACCATGCACCGGATGGACTCGTCGCGGTCGAACGCCTCGAGCGCCCGGACGATCTTATCCACGACCGTGTAGCTCAAGGCGTTGAGCGTATGACGCCTGTTGATGGTGACGATCCCGACGGGTCCGTCCGTGGAAACGAGGACCTCTTCCTTCTCGCGCGCCTCGGCGATGGACATTTCCGCCTCCCGTTGCCGGATATGCTAATATTTATGCACCCTCGTTTGGGAGGATTGTATGGCAGAGAAGATCATCCTGGTGGCGGACGACGAGCCGGACATGGCGGACTTCCTTAAGACCGCGCTGGAAGCGGAAGGATACCGCGTGGAGACGGCCGCCTCGGGTGATGCGATCGTCGCGAAGCTCAAGACGACCGACGCCGACCTCATCCTCCTCGACATGGGCATGCCCGGCCTGAACCCGGTCACCCCGGCCAAGGACGTGCGCAGCCGCAGCCGGACCAAGGCCAAGATCGTCATCATGACCGGCCGCGACATCTCCCGCGAGCAGAAGGGCGGGCATCTGCAGGGCGCCGAAGGCTCTCTCCAGAAGGGCGCCGGGATGGACGCCATCATCGGCAAGGTCAAAGAGATCCTCGCCTAGACCGGAGGTCGTCACCCATGCTGTCCTTCGCCAAACGGGTAGTGCTTTTCCTCGCCGTCAACATCCTCGTCGTCGTCGCCATCTCGTTCCTGATGAACATGCTCGGCGTCAAGCCGTATCTGCGGGCCAACGGCATCGACTACGGCAGCCTGCTGGTCTTCTGCGCCCTCTTCGGCTTCGCCGGCTCGTTCATCTCCCTGCAGATGTCCCGCTTCATGGCCAAGTTCGCCATGGGTGTGCAGCTCATCGACCCGGACAACCCGCCGGGGCCGGGGGAGTCGGCCCTCGTGGAGACCGTCCGCTCGCTCTGCTCGCGGGCCGGCCTGAGCACGCTACCGGAGATCGGCATCTATCCCAGCCCTGAGGTCAACGCCTTCGCCACCGGCCCGAGCAAGGACCGCGCGCTCCTGGCCGTATCCGCCGGACTTCTGGAGCGCCTGGACGGGGAAGCGGTGTCGGGCGTGCTGGGGCACGAGATCGCGCACATCGTCAACGGCGACATGGTGACCATGTCCCTGCTGCAGGGCGTGGCGAACACCTTCGTCATGTTCTTCGCCCGCATCCTCGCGTTCATGATCGACAACTTCCTGCGCTCGCGAAGCGACGATGACCGCGGAGGCGGGCTGGGCTACTTCGGGTACGCCATCGTCGTCTTCCTGCTCGAGACCGTGCTCATGCTCTTGGCCATGCCCGTGGTCTATTGGTTCTCCCGGCGCCGCGAGTACCGGGCCGACGCCGGTTCGGCCGAGATCGCGGGCCGCGGGGCCATGATCCACGCGCTCGAGTCCCTCAAGGACCACTCCCGGAACGCCGGGAGCCGGCGGGGAAGCCTGGCCACGCTCAAGATCCATGGCGGCGCGAAAGGGCTCATCGGCATGCTCTACTCGAGCCACCCGCCGCTGGAATCCAGGATCCGCGCGCTGCAGCGGAGTTAAGCGCTTTCCCTGAACACCAGCCCCGTCGGGACCTTGGGGTAGAAGTACGTGGACTTCTGAGGAAGGAGTCCGAACCGCTTCACGGCCTCACGGATATCCCGCACGGCGAAAGGCCTGACCAGCAAAGCGACGCCTCCGGAACGTCTTGCCTCGGCTGAAGCCTCGGCGACTCCGCGCACGTAGACGATGTCCTTCGGGTCCACGGACGCCAGCACGTGCTTGGCGAGCCACTCCGTCCCGAACCCATGCGGCGCGGGCTTCTTCGGGACCATCAAGCGATGCGTCCGGCCGTCAGACCAGCCGAAGGCGCAGGGGGAGGCGCTCCGCTCCAAAGCCCTTTCCAGCCGGGCCAGCGAACGGCACGACGTCGCGACAGCCGGGGAGAGGTCCGGGCTCGAACGCAGGACCCGGTGCGTGGGAAGGACCACGAGCCCTGGGTCCGCTTCGTCCACGAAGCAGGCCAAAGTGAACGCGGCCCCGGGCTTGCGGACCCGCTCCCAGTGCTTCTTGGCGACCTCATAGCGGTGATGCCCGTCCGCGATCAATATGTCTTTATCGATGAAGAGGCCCTGGAGCTTCGCGGCGCTGACGTCATCGTCGATCTTCCAAAGACGGATGCTTACGCCCTGAAAACGGCCGGAGGTCGTTGGAGTCCGCCTCCTCGCCGAGTCCAGGACGCGCCGCACGGCGCGGCCCGGGTCAGCGTACACTCCCAGGATGGGACTGACATTGACCCGCATGACGCGCAGCAGCTTCGTCCTATCCTTCTTAGGTTTGCTAAGAGTCCTCTCATGCGCGAGCACATGGCTGGAACTCCTCGGATCGAGGCCAAGGCCGCAGAAAAAACCGATCCTCGTGAAGCTTCGCCCTGAAAAGGCGAAGGACTCCTCGACCACATAGAACGCGGGTTTCGGGTCGCGCTCGAGCACCCCGGTCCTGAGCCAGCGCTCCCAGGTACGCTTCGCTTCGGCGTAATCCCCTCCGGGAGACTCGACATGGATAGCGTTGAAGCCCCTCTTCCGAAGCGACGCGGCCAAGGGCTCGGGGATCACATCATAAGGAGGGCAGAGCGTCCGGCTCAGCGATGCTCGACGGGAGAAGCGGACTCCGGGGAAAGGTCCTATCATACTGGCGGGGCATTGTATAAAATTGGTTGCGTCAGACCCGTCACATGCATATCCTTCTATTCGGAGGCTCCTTCGACCCTCCGCATCGCGGTCACACGCGCATGCTCCGAGCCGCCCTGGAGTTCCTGCGGCCGGACAGGGCGTATGTCCTCCCGGCGCATCACGCTCCCCTGAAGACCGCGGCCTCGGCGTCCGCAGCCGAGAGGCTGGAGATGTGCCGGTTGGCTCTGCGCGAAGCGCTGCCCGCGAAGCTGCGGCGGCGCGTGAGCGTCTCCAGCTTCGAAGCCCTGCGCCACAAGACGACCTACACCTGCGAGACCCTCGCGCATTTCGCGGGGCTGCATCCGGGGGCCGCGCTGCACTTGCTCATCGGGTCCGATTCCTTGGAGCGCTTCCACCGATGGAGACGGCCCGCGGAGGTCCTTTCGCTGTCCCGTCTGGCCGTCGGGCGCAGGCCGGGACACACGGCGCAGACGGACTGGAAGCTGCGCTCGCACGTGGACTGGCTCCCCGGGCTGTTCCCCGACATCTCCTCCACCGAGATCCGCGCCCAGCTTATGGCCGGCAAGGACGTCGCCCCGCTGCTGGCCAAGACCGTGTTCCGCCGCGTCCTCTCGAGCGGGCTCTACGGCGTGCCCCTGCACCGGTGGCTGACGCGGGTGCTCAGACCCAAACGCCGCGTCCACTCCATCGCCGTCGCGAAGATGGCGCTCAAACTGGCCAGGCGCCACGGTCTGGACATCGAGAAGGCCGCTCTGGCCGGCCTCCTGCACGACTGCGGCAGGATACGGGTCGACCGCCCGCGCTCCCGCTTCCTCCGGCACGGGCACCTGGGATCGGAGATCGCCCGCCGGGACCTCGGCGTCAGGGACGCCGAGGTCCTGGACGCCATACGGAACCATGTGCTCGGGGACCCGAGGATGGGCGAGCTCGCGCGCCTCGTCTACGTGGCCGACACCTGCTCCGCGGACCGACGTTTCCCGGAGGCCGCGGCCATCCGACGGGCGGCCCTGCGAAGCCTCGACAAGGGGCTGAAGGCCGCTGTCCAGGTCAAGCTCCAGTACGTCCTGGCCGATGAGAAAAGGCTGCACCCGGCCGGCGTGGCGCTGTGGAACAGCATCGTCGACCGAAGATGAGGCTGGATCGCGTGCTGGCGGCCCTCCTGATCGTGCTACTCGGAGCCGCCGTTCGGGTCGACCGCGGCTCCGTGGTGTCGGCCGCCCTCCGGCGCTCCGAGCCCGTGCTGGCCATGCTGGCCCTTCGGACGTCCTCGCAGCAACCCGTCCTGCCGCCGGCCGTCTACCTCGCGGTCTACACGCCGCGGGAGCGCAGCCTGGATCTGGTGTTGATGACTCCCGCGACTCCCGTCTCGGGCGGTCTCACTCTCGCCGATGTGTATGCCTCGGCCCGCGACTCCGGCCGGGACCCGCAGGAGGCCGGGAAGCAGGCCGCGTCCGCAGCGTGGGAGTCTTTGCGCGCCAGTCCGGCCTGGCCTTCCGGGACGGCCGAGCCCGTCCTGTGCGCCAGCCTGACCCTGCCCCCGGAAGCCAGCCCGGCCTTCCCCGAGAGGCTCAAGTCCCTGCTCCTTCAGAGCAGCCGCGACCCGTTATTCTGGCCTTTGTTCTGGGGAAGGATGCGCCCGCGCCTGCCCGAGGCCGAACGGGGTCTCGGGCCGTATGACGCCTTCCTCCTGGCGCGCCTCGTCTCGGCGCTCGCGCCGGACGATATCCGCCTCTCCCGCCTGCCCGAGGCGGGGCTCCTGAACGTGTTCCTGCCGCGCCTATTATTCCGGCGCGAGTCCGAACGGGTGCCGGAAGCGCATCTGACCGCCGAGGTGCTCAACGCTTCCGGGAAGGGCGGTGTCGCCTTGCGCGCCACAAAATTATTAAGATGGCATGAATTCGACGTCATCCACTTCGGGAACGCGCAGGCTCCGACAGCCTCCACCCGGGTCGTGGACCGGGTGGGCCGTCCCGAGGCCGCGCGAGCCATATTGCGCTGTTTGGGCTGCGGCGACGTCGATGTGGTCACGGCGATGGAAGACACGCCTCAGGCGGACATCTCCATCACCTTGGGAAGGGACTTCGAACGCTGCTCGAGATTGGCCGGGGACGACCCGATCGCCTCGGCCGAGTGATGGAGGAAGAATGGAACTCGTTGAAATCCTGAAAACGGCCGTAGGCGCCGGCGCCAGCGACATCCACATGGTCATCGGAAAACCGCCCATGATGCGCGTCAACGGCGAGATCCAGGAGATTCCGGGCTTCTCCGTGCTCAACGCCGACGAATCCAAGCGCCTCATCTACTCGATCCTATACGAGGAGCAGCGGGCTCGGTTCGAGGAGAATTGGGAGCTCGATTGCTCCTTCGCCATCACCGGCTTCGCCCGCTTCCGCGTCAATGTCATGATCCAGAAGAACGGGGTCGAGTCGGTCATGCGCGTCATCACCTCGAAGATCCCCACCCCCGAGCAGCTGCGCCTGACGCCGGCCGTGATCGGCTTCGCGGGCCTCCCGCGCGGGCTCATCCTCGTGACCGGACCCACCGGGTCCGGGAAGTCCACCACCCTGGCGGCGCTCATCGAGCTGGTGAACCAGAGCAGAACGGACCACGTCCTCACCACCGAGGACCCCATCGAGTTCGTCTACGACTCCAAGAAGTGCATCATCCGGCAGCGCGAGGTCGGCCAGAACACCAAGAGCTTCGCCAACGCGCTGCGCGGGGCCCTGCGCCAGGACCCGGACGTCATCCTCATCGGCGAGATGCGCGACCTGGAGACCATCCAGCTCGCCATCACCGCGGCCGAGACCGGCCATCTGTGCTTCGGGACCCTGCACACCAAGGATGCCGCCTCCACGGTCGACCGCATCATCGACGTATTCCCCGCGCACCAGCAGACCCAGATCCGGGTGCAGCTGGCCGTGACCCTGCGCGGAGTGGTGAGCCAGACGCTCATCGCCCGCACCGACGGCCAGGGCCGCATCGCGGCCCGCGAAGTCATGGTCACGACCCCGGCCATCAGCAACCTGATCCGCGAAGGCAAGACCCACATGATCTACGGCGCCATCGACACCGGGGCCAAGTGCGGGATGGTCTCCATGGACCAGTCGCTGGCCCAGCTGGTCCGCGCGGGCTCCATCGAGCTCGAGGAAGCGGTCCGGCGCTGCGCCAACGTCAAGACCCTGGAGATGCTCCTCGGACGCGCGATCGACACCTCCAAGATGGACCTTCTGGGCGGGTAGTCCATGGCCGACGCGGACAAACTCCAGCTCCTGAAGTCCCTCAAGCTCCTCTCCAGCATCCCGGACGCGGAACTGCGCGCGCTCGGAGAGTTCCTCGTTGACGAGCGCTTCGAGGACGGACGCACGATCTTCGAGGAGGGGACCAAGGGCGACACCCTCTACTTCATCTCCACCGGACACGTCCGGATCGCCAAGAAGCTCCGCGCCCAGGGAGGCGAGCGGACCTCCTACAAGGAACTCGCGGTCCTCGGTCCGGGAGACTGCTTCGGCGAGATGGCCATGATCGAGGAGCTGGCGCGCTCTGCCGACGCGATCGCGCAGGGCGAGACCACCCTCTTCCGCCTCGGGCGGGACGGGCTGAGCCGCTGGCTGGTCTCGAACCCGTCTTTGGCCATGGGGTTCTTCGCCCAGCTCGTGCACGTCCTGTCGGGACGCCTCCGCAGGTCCTCGAACGAGCTCACCCTGCTCTTCGACCTGAGCCGGCTGCTCCTGGAGCCCTTCGAGAGCCCCAAGACTCTCCTGGGCCGGGTGATGGAACGGCTCATGCGCTATCTGGAAGGAGACTGGAGCGCCGGAGCCTACATCTACAACGAGTTCAACGACGAGATGGACCTCGTCGACGTGGAGGGCAGCTTCCGGGACGTCGCGGACAAGCTGCCCATCGACTCCGCCCCCGAGCGGAGCGCCTGGGCGGACGACGCGACCTATCAGGTCATCTTCCCCGGCAAGAAGCGCGTGATGGGGTATCTGGCGTTCCATAGCAGCACCCCCTTGGACGCGGAGGAGCGCAACGAGATCGGCCGCACGTTCACGACCACCGCGCGCCTGATCACCTCGGCCCTTGAGAACATCGGCTACCGGACCGAAGAGGACTTCCGGGCGCGGCTGAAGAAGAACATCCAGGCCGGAGGGCTCTGACATGCCCCTTTCCCCGCAGGTGCAAGGACGCGAATTCAAAGCGCTGGCCATGGCGTCGGCAAGAGCGGCGGACGAGAAGAAGGGCGCCGAGATCGTCCTCCTCCACGTCCGGCCGGTGAGCACCCTGGCGGACTACGTCCTCCTGGTCGGCATCACGTCCGTGAACCACCTGGGAGCCGTGGAGGAGCACATCGCCCGCACCCTCAAAGAGCTCGGATACATCCCCAACCACAAAGACGGCCGCAGGAGCGACCAGTGGCGCGTGCTGGACTACGGAGGCCTCATCATCCACCTGCTCCATCCGCGCGCCCGCACGTTCTACTCCGTGGACCGTCTTTTCCCAGGGGCCCGCAAGGTCTCCTGGGGAAAGTGAGCTGATATGGCCGACCTGCCGGATATCCTGAAGGCCTCGGTCTCCAAGGGCGCGAGCGACATCCAGATCGTTCCTGGGAAGCCCCCCATGGTGCGCATCCACGGGGAGATGCACCCCCTCTCCGAGGTTCCCCCCATCTCCGCGGAAGAGGCCAAGCGCATGATCTTCTCCGTCCTCTACGAGGACCAGCGCTCCCGCTTCGAGACGGACTGGGAGCTCGACACGTCTCTTTCCGTGCCGAACGTTTCGCGCTTTAGGGTCAACGTCTACCAGCAGCGCAAGGGCATCGGCGCGGCCTTCCGCGCGATCCCGTCGAAGATCCCGGCCCCGAACGAGATCGGGCTCATGCCCTCGGTCGTCCGCCTGGCCGAGCTCCCCAGGGGTCTCGTGCTGGTCACCGGCCCCACGGGCTCCGGCAAGTCCACGACCCTGGCGAGCCTCATCGAGACCATCAATCTCAGTCAACACAAGACCATCCTGACCATCGAGGACCCGATCGAGTTCGTCTACGAGGATAAGAGCTCGGTCATCCTCCAGCGCGAGGTCGGGCAGCAGACCAAGTCCTTCGCCGAGGCCTTGCGCCGCGCCATGCGGCAGAACCCAGACGTCATCCTCGTGGGTGAGATGCGCGACCTGGAGACCATCCAACTCGCCATCACCGCGGCCGAAACCGGGCACCTATGCTTCGCCACCCTGCACACGCAGGACGCCCCGACCTCCGTGGACCGCGTCATCGACGTGTTCCCCCCCCATCAGCAGCAGCAGGTCAGGGTCCAGGTGTCCACCGTGCTGCGCGCCGTGGTGAGCCAGGTCCTCCTCCCGAGGAAGGGCGGCCAGGGCCGCGTCGCCTCCCGCGAGGTCATGACCGTCACCCCGGCCGTGGCCAACCTCATCCGCGAGGGGAAGATCCATCAGCTCTACGGAGCCATCGAAGCGGGCTCCAAGTTCGGCATGATCTCCATGGACCAGCACCTGGCCTTCCTCATCAAGCAGGATCTCATCGATCTCGACGTCGCCATGGCCAAGGCCCATGACCCGCAGACGCTCAAGGGCCTGCTGGCGATGGCCGGGTCGGGAGAGAAACCTTGATCCTGGAACGCTTGCGCAACGAGGCGGACGAACGCCTGGCGGGATGGGCCCGCTCCCAAGGCTGGACGGACCCCGCGCCGGCCGTGCTGCTCCCCCCCCCTCCCCACATCCAGGCGGACGTGTCCCTGCCCTGGCCCATGTCCGCGGCCAAGGCCCTTCGCCGCAAGCCCCTGGACGTGGCCCGGGAGACGGCCCAGGCGTTGGCCGGTCTCGAGATCCTGGAAAAAGCGGAGCCCATCCCTCCGGGCTTCGTGAACCTCCGGCTGAAGCTTTCGGCCTTGACCGCGAACCTCTTGGACATACTCGGATCGCCCGGCTCCTACGGAGCCTGCACGTCCAAGCACGCCCAGAACATCAATCTCGAGTTCGTCTCCGCGAACCCCACGGGCCCAGTGCATCTGGCCTCCGGCCGCGCCGCCACACTGGGCGACTCCCTCGCCCGCATCCTGCGGCGCCGCGGGCACCGGGTCGCCACCGAGTACTACGTCAACGACGTGGGACGGCAAGTGCAGCTGCTGGGGCTCTCCGTCCGCGCGCGCTATGAGGAGCTGCATGGCAGACCCTCGCAGTTCCCGGATGACGGCTACCACGGGGACTACATCAAGGACATCGCGGCATCGGCCCCCGCCGAGGCGTCGGGCTGGGACGCTCCCCGATTCTCGGCTTTTGCCGTCGAGAAGATGCTGGAGTCCCAGAAGCGCGACATGGCCGGGTTCGGGACCTCCTTCGACCGCTGGTTCATGGAGTCCGAGCTCCACGACCGCAAGGCTCTCGACGCGGCGCTCGCCAAGCTCGCCGCGCTGGGGAAGGTCCACGACAAGGATGGGGCCACGTGGCTCGGGTCCGCGGAGTCCGCGGAGGACGACAAGGACCGCGTCCTCGTGCGCTCCGACGGGCGGCCGACCTATTTCCTGGGGGATATCGCCTACCATCAGGATAAGCTCTCCCGCGGCTTCGACCGCATGATCGACATCTGGGGCGCGGACCACCACGGCTACGTCCCGCGCATGAAGGACGCTATGGCCGCCATCGGCGCGCCGAAAGGCTCCTTCCACGTCATCGTCCACCAGCTCGTGCACCTCTTCCGGGGCAAGGAGGCGGTGCGCATGTCCAAGCGCGCGGGGGAGTTCATCCCCCTCCGGGACCTGGTCGCGGAAGTGGGCGTGGACGCCTGCCGGTTCTTCTTCGCGATGCGCTCGCCCAACGCCCACCTGAACTTCGACATCGAGCTCGCCAAGAAGCAGTCGCAGGAGAACCCGGTCTACTACGTCCAGTACGTGCACGCGCGCACCGCGTCGATCTTCCGGGAAGCGGAGAAGTCCGGCATCGCGACGGGACCGGAGCACCTGGGGGCTCTGACGCATCCCGCGGAACGGGCCCTCCTGGTCAAGCTCGCGCGCTTCCCGGACGCGCTCCGGGCCTGCGAGGAGGAACTCTCCACGCACCCCTTGACCACGTATCTCATGGAACTGGCCGGGCTCTATCACCCGTTCTACGAGCAGTGCCGGGTCATCGACCGCGAGGCACCGCCTCTGAGCTCCGCACGCCTGAGCCTGTGCTCGGGAGTGCGCGCGGTCATCGCCGACGGGCTGGGCTTGCTCGGCGTGTCGGCGCCGGAACGGATGTAGGCTTCCTCCCAGGAGGGCTCATGCTGACCGCCTTCGCCTCCGGTTTCCTCTGCCTGCTCCTCGCCTTCGCCTCCTTCGAGAAGGGCGGCCACGACCTCTGGGCCGCGACCGCCATCTACCTCGCCTCTTTGGGCCTGGGAGCGCTGACCTTGTTCCGCTTCGGCTGGAAACGGGATTCGGAGGGATTGGCGTTGGGGCCGGTGCTCCCTTTGCTCGGCATCGCCCTCGCGCTGACGCTCTCCTTCCTCCAATCCGTGAATCCGTCCGAGTCGTTCATGGGCCTGGCCGACTGGATCGCGTCCATGCTGCTCTTCTGGGTCGGCCTCCATCTCTTCCGCTCGAAACGGGGGACCGACGTGCTTTTGGTCGGGGCCGCTCCCATCCTCTGGATCCATCTGCTCATCATCCTGGGTCAGAAGCTGTTCATCCCCCACCTGAGACACCAGACCCCGGGGGCGCTCGGCAACGCGAACCTCACGGCCGCGTTCCTCGTCCTCTGGACGGCGCCCTTCCTGGCCCGGACCCGCGAATCCTGGCGGAGCGGCCCGGTCCGATATTTCTGGGCCTCGACGCTGGCGGCGCTGCTGGCGGGCATCCTCTTGCTCGCCAGTCACTGGGCCGTGCTCTGCCTCCTGCTCGGCCTCCCCTGGACCTTCGGGAAGAAGGTGTTCCAGGAGTTTTTCCACCGGCACCGCCGGCTCGTCCTCGGCTCGGCCGGGGCCGCGTGCGTGCTCTTCGCTGCGGCGCTGCTCTGGAAGTTCGGGCACCGCTTCGATGAGGACGGCAATCCCGTGCGCGCGGGGACCCACTTGGCGCGCCTGTTCTGGTGGGACAGCGGGCTCGGCATGTTCTGGGACCATCCCTGGCTGGGTGTCGGCATCGGGAATTACCCGAGCGCTTATCTGGCTTACAAGAGCGGAGCCGTCCAGAACACCCTCTACGCCCACAGCCTCTTCGTGTCCATCCTGGCGGAGACGGGCGTCCTCGGCGCGCTGAGCCTGCTCTTCTTCGCCTTCCGCTGGCTCCGCGGATGCTGGGCGCATCGCGAGGCCCTCTCGGACCGGTGGCCCTTCCTGCTCGGCGCCGGCATGTTCCTGTTCTACGGGACGATCAGCTTGAGCGTCGAGTACCTCTCGAATCTGCTCGCGTTCTGGCTGTTTTTGGCCGCGGCCGCCGCACCCGCGCCGGACAAACGCACCGTCCCGCGCAGGACCGCGCTCCTCCTGGCCGCGACCCTGACCCTGGTCGCCATCCCGTTCGCGGCCGCGCCCCTCTTTGCGAGCCGCGACTGCGTGGCGGCCGAGGACGCCCTGGCCGCCGGACGCCTGGACGACGCCGCGAAGGGGTTCGTGTCCGCCGCCTCTTTGGACCCGCTTTCTTCCGACGCCCACCGCGGGATGGCCAAGACGCTCTACGCAGACTACCTCACGAGGCGAGACAGGCGCTCCCTCGCTCCGGCCATCTCCCACCAGAGAGAAGCGGTCCGGCTCAACCGGCTCTCCGCCGGACTCTGGAGGGAGTTGTCCTTTTACCTGCGGGAGCAGGGCAAGCAGGAGCAAGCGGTCGCGGCCATGGAGAAGGCCGCGACCCTGCGTCCGGGGGACAGGGGCCTGCGGGCGGAAGCGGAAAGCCTTCGCTCCGGCGTCTCGCATGGGCGTTGAGCTCGGGAAGCCCGACTCGGACGGGGACTGGAAGCTCATCCGCGACCTGTGCGGCAAAACGGCGAACGCGGGAGCCGGTATCCCGGCGGACCGCTGGCCCTTCTTCGGCGAGTTCTGGGTCGGACCGTACCAGAAGCTGGTGCCGGAGTGGACGCTCGTAGCCCGCGAAAAAGGCCGCATCGTGGGATATCTGACGGGATGCGCGGATACAGCTCCCTTCGAGAAGAAGAAGCTCATCCGCCACACCATCCCGTTGTCCCTCAAGGTGCTGTGCGGCGCGTACCCCTTCAACCAGGACATCAAGTGGTTCCTCAAACGCTTCCTGAGGCTGGAGGCGAAGTGGATGAAGAAGTACCCGGCGGACCTCGTGCCCAAGTTGGAGAAGGAGTACCCGGCCCACCTGCACGTCAACGTGGACGGGACCTATCGCGGCGGCGGGGTCGGACGGAAATTGATGGATTTATATGAGTCCGAGTTGAAGAAGGCCGGCATCCCTGGGGTGCACCTGTACTGCGGGGCTTCGCCGGTGGGGTTCTACGCCAAGCTGGGGTATGAGACCCTGGCCGTCGGGGAGCGCTTCCCCGGGGTCATGGTGTACGCGATGGGAAAGAAGCTGGGCTGAATCAGCGCTTCGCCCATGCCGATCCCCCCGTTCTAAACATCCCGTGTCGCCCGGCAATCCCCCCTCATCACCGCGCCATCAGCGCGAACACGCCCCAGCCCAGGTATTCACGCGTGTAAGCGGCGTAGCGCTCGGGTTCCGAGGTTAGTTTGGCCCGAACCTCTTTCGCGAACTCGTCGTCGGGATTGGCTTCAAGCCAGCGGCGCATGGTGAGCCATTTGGCCGCCTCGTATCTGTCCCAGCCGTCTTGGTCTGCCAAAAACATTTCCACGACGTCGTAGTCGCGCTGGCCGAAAGACGCGAGAAGTTCCGGAAGCATGAGAAAGTCGGAGATTGAGCCGGCAAGACACCCCTTGGCAACGTCTTCCGTCGGCGGTAGCCGCCGCCAGTAGGGCTCGCCGATGAGGATGATCCCTCCGGTGCGGAGGCTCTGCGCCAGAAGCTCGATGGTGCCGACGACTCCCCCAGCGATCCACGTGGCACCGAGACAGGCTGCCACACCAGCCTTTTCGTCGGAGACGTAGCCGGCGGCATCGCCATGGATGAACTTGACTTGATCGGCGACACCGAGTTCTTCCGCGCGGAGTTTCGCCTGCTCGGTGAATAACCGGCTCATGTCGATGCCGGTGCCGATGACTCCGTAATCGCGCGCCCAGGTGCACAGCATCTCCCCCGAACCGCTGCCGAGGTCGAGCACTCGGGTCCCCCTTTCCAGACGCAGCGCCGCGCCGAGAGCGGCGAGCTTTTCGGGTGTGAACGGGTTATGGATGCGGTGAGCGCTTTCGGTGATGTTGAAGATCCGTGGAATATCCATCGCGGGGAATCTCCTTGCGGGTGTGAATGGATTCAGTCACTGCCTGACGTTCACGATGAACTGCTATGGGGGGCGCGAACGGCGCCCGCACCGCTGAGCAGCTCAATCGGAGGTTAGGCGTCATGCGGCGTATCTGTGGATGATCTCTGAAACAAAGGTCTGATACGGGATCCCCATCCGCTTCGCCTTTAGCTTTATGCTGTCCAGGTCCTGGCCATTGACCCGGATATTGAGGACGGTATCCTTCTTCCTCCGTGCGATGGCTTCCGCAATCCGGTCGAACTCCTCTCGAGAGGCGGGGCGGAATTCGCCACGACTAGCAGCACGCTCAATCGCCTTTTCGCTAGAGCTGAGATTGATTCTTTTCTTTTTCATTAGGATTCTCCCCGAAGCCATCTCTGGGTGTACACCCGGCTCGGGAACAGCGTCTTGAGGAATACTTCCTCCCCGCGCCTCACGTACGGCACAGTCCAGATGTATCCGTCGAGTTCGAAGAGCATCAGTCTTTGGTGTCGCTTCTTCGGATGCTCCTCGACACCGATGAACGTTTCCTGGAGGATGTCCTCAAAGGATACGCCCCGGGTGCGTTTGAGCCACGCGCTCTTGAGCGGATCCCACCGGATGATCATCCGGAGATAGTGTAATACATATGTATATACATTTCAAGGCCCTTCGGGTCTTGGGCGCTCTTGGTGCGTACGCCTAACGATCAATGGACTGAACGGCTCGACTCGGAATCTCCCGCAAAGGCCGCACCATGGATTCATTCGACAAAGCAACCGCTTTTCCAAAAAAAGTCCTGATATTCCGCCTGCAAACACCGCCGCCTCTGCGGCCTATGCCGTTATGCCAGAAACGACAAAATCACCTCCGCAAACGAAGGCGATTTTATCATCAAAGACAATTCAGAAATTCGGCTTCGGCCCCGTGCCCTGGTACCAGCGCTGGAAAGCCCGGCACTCCTCCACGTAGTCCTTGCCCACGCCCAGGCGCTCCGCGTTGTCGAGCTCCCACTGATAGGCCGGAGGCTCGGACCACTTCGAGCTCAGGAAGGTGCCCAGGCCCTGCCCCGCGTGCACGTTCTCGTGCCCGAGCACGCTGGCGCAGAGGTTCTCGGAGATGAACGCGGTGGGCCCCAGCCGCACATGCCTGCCGATGTTGAACGCGCCGGGGTTCGTCGCGCCCATGGACTCCAGCTTCTTGTCGTACTTGATGGTCGTGGAGTTCTTCGTGTCTATGTCGTACTTCCACTTGGCGTACTGCCACGCCAGCTCGTAATCCTCCTGCGTCGCCACGTGCGCCTTGCCGGCCGGGTCATGGCTGTGGAACATGGTGAGGTGGTTGAACACGGACTTCACCTGCAGGGTCGCGGGCTCCGAGCAGATGCGGCCCTTGTGCTTGGCAAGGATGCTCACGCTGGTCGAGCCCGGGTGCTTGTTGGTCTTCTCCTCTTCGAAAGCGGTGTACACCCAGCGGTCCCCGTCGCGCTTGAGCTCCCCCTTGCCCGGAGCCACAATCTCCAGGGTCAGGTCCTTCAGGGTCTCGGCCGCGTCCCCGGACTTGACCGTGACCGTCACGATGGACTTCGCCATCCCCTCCGGGATCCGGCCCCAGGAGGTACGCGCGCCGACCATGCGCTGACTCGGCTTGAGCTCGACCAAAACCGAGGGGGCTTGCGCAACGGCGGAGGCTCCCATCTGGGGGAGGGCCGCGCCCCTCAACTGCTCGAAAGAGACCTGCGGCAGGGTGAAATCCGAAGCCAAGGCCAAGGACGGCAGGAGGAGACCGAGCAGGCACTTCATAAGGATAGTGTAACGGAATCGGGGGACGGGGGGAGGACCGGACGGCCTAGGGACCGATGTTCCGAAAGGCCTACCAGGTCACCTGCCCGGCCTGGTCCACGCGTCGGGCCCGGATCTCCCAGGAGTCGTTGATCCGGCTCTTCCAGGCGACCACCACGCCGCCTTTGCCGTCCGCGGACATGGACCAGCCGGTCTTCTGGTCGTTGGAGTCGGTCACGGTCACGCCGGCGGGCCCCCAGAGCACCCCATCCTTGGGCCCGACCCTCTGGCAGTATATCCCGTAGTCGCTCCCCCGGGCCTCGTACCAGCAGACCACGGCGCCGTTCGCTCCGTCCATGGCGATCATGGGATGGGACTGGTGCTCCACGGACACGACCGCCGGGAGCCCGGCCGGCGGATAGGTGATCTCCCCCTGGCCGCTCAGATGCTGGACCTTGACGTTCCAGGGGAATGTCCTGGCCTCATCCACCCACGCGACATAGGCCCCTCCCAGTCCATCGGGACACATGACCGGGTCCCACTGATTGCCGTCCCCCCAGCCGATCGCGAGGCCCTCGGGCCGCCACAGCAGGGCTCCGGAGGAGCTGACCCTCTGGGCGTACACGTCCATGGCGCCGGACCTGCCGTCCTCCCACGCCATGATGACGCCCCCATGCCTGTCCGAGAACATGAGAGCGGGGCTCTTGTACCCGCCCGCGTCGTAGATATCGAGGGTCTCCGGCCAGAGAGGCTCGCCGGAGCCTGAGAGGCGCTGCATGACCAGGCCCCTGTCCCCCTGGTCGATCTTGCGGTAGGACAGATAGAAGCCCTCGCCCTCGTCCCAATCCATCTTGGGCGATTGGTACCACGCGCCCGGGGACACGGTCCCCATCTCCCGGGTCCAGGAGACCTTGCCGTCCGGCATGATCCTGGAAAGCCCCAGGAAGATGCTCTGCGTCACCCGGTTCCTGTCGTTGTACGCCAGCACCATGGAGCCGTCGGCCATGGCCGTGTAGTCCAACGGATAATGGCCCGAGGCGAGCATGCCGGCCAAGGCCGGGGATTCCCAAACGGCCTCCCCGGCGTCCGAGAACCAGCGGGCCTTCACGCGCCAGCCCAGGGCCTCCTTCTCCTTCCATGCCGCGTACCAGCCGCCTGTGCCGCGGTCCAAGACCACTCCCCGCACCTCGGCGGTCCCGGACGCTATGACGATGCCCGGGACTCCCCAGACAGGAACGCCGTCCGCCCCGTATTTCTGGGCCAGGATGCGGGATCCCTCCGCGTACGCGAGGACCATGGAACCGGCGTCATCCGAGTTCAGGGCGAAGGAAGGGTCCGCGGGGATCCCGGAGGCAACCAGCATGCCCGCGGGCGCATCGGGCGTCTCGGTCATGAATGTGGCGCAGCCGGAAAGCCCCAAAAGCAGGGGGAAGAGAAGAGCCTTCTTCATGTCCTATGTATCTTAAACAGGTATTGCCCGGCCCGCAAGGGGAACTTTCCACCCTGCCCGGTGTCCCATCTTCATGACGCCCCAGGAGGCCCGCATGAAGACGACGACAGCCCTTCTCGCCCTGCTTTTCGCCGCCGTCCCCAGGACCGCTTGCGCCGCCCGATCCCAGGTCGAGGTCGTGTTCGTCCTGGACACCACCGGCAGCATGGACTCCCTCATCGAAGGGGCCAAGCAGAAGATCTGGTCCATCGCGAACGGGATCGCGGCGGGCAAGCCCGCTCCCAGGATCCGCATGGGCCTCATCGCCTACCGGGACAAAGGGGACGCCTACGTCACCCAGAGCTTCGACCTCACCTCCAACCTTGACAAGATGTACGAGAACCTCCTTTCCCTCAGGGCCGACGGCGGCGGGGACGGGCCCGAGCACGTGCTCAAAGCGCTGGATGATTCGGTCACCCGCATGTCCTGGTCCAAGGGCTCCCGGGCCTTCAAGGTCGTCTACCTCGTTGGGGACGCCCCCGCGCACCGGGAGTACGGCGACACCCCCTCCCTCGAGAAGCTGGTGGAATCGGCGGTCCGCCGCGGAGTCGTGGTGAACACGGTGCAGTGCGGCTCGCAGGCGGACACCGAGGAGCAGTGGCGCAAGATCGCCCGGCTCGGAGAGGGACGCTACCTCCCCATCCCTCAGAGCGGGGGGATGGTCTCGACCCCGACCCCGTTCGACGACCGTATCGCGGAGCTCAACAGCCGCATCGAAGGCACCCTGCTCGCCTACGGAGCTCGCAAGGAAGAAGCCGAGGGACGGTTCTCCCTCGCCAGAAGGATGTCCGCCGCGGTCTCTGGAGCGGCCGCCGCGGACCGGGCGGCGTTCGCTTCCTCGGCCGGCTACGAGGGGCTCGACCTGATCCAGGCTGTGCAGGACAAGAAGGTGGACCTGGGCGCGCTCGACTTATCTTCCCTGCCGGACCCGCTCAAGGGCCTCTCGGCTGATGAACGACGGCTCAAGGTGGAAAAGCTGTATTCCGAACGTTCGGCCCTGAAGAGCCGGCTCGCCGAGCTCTCCGGCAAACGGGCGAAGTATCTCAAGGAGCACGCCTCGGACAAGCGCAAGGACTCCTTCGACGCGCGGCTCATGGAGTCCTTGAAGGAGCAGGCCGGCAAGAAGGGCATCCTCTACTGAATCCGCCCGGCGGGCCAGCGCCCTGCCCGCCGGTGACAAAAAGCCACCCGCCGGTCTCCCGGCGGGTGGTCTATTTGTGGGCCAGTTCGATGACGCCTTCCCAGTGCTTGGGCGGGTTGCGGCGATGCTGCTCAGCCAGGGTCTTCAGGAAGCGCGCGGGTCTGTCCTTGCCGGTCAGCTCGTCGAAGGCGTCGTAGGCCGCCTCCCAATCCCCCTTCTCGAAGGCGGCCAAGCCCTTGGCGAAGGACTCCATGCGTCGGGGGTCCCCCGGGGACCCGGTCAGCGCGTACAGGTCCAGATCCGACTTCATCCCCGCCGGGCGGAAGCGCCCGACGCGCATGGGGATCGCGCAATCCTTGGACACCCGCTCCGCCACCTCGCGCGTGACCAGGATGGGGCTCTCCACCACCTTGGTGATGCCCTCGATGCGCGAGGCTTGGTTCACCACCGCGCCCAGGACGGTGTAGGAAAAGATCTGCTCCGAACCCACCGCCCCCGCCACCACCTCGCCGGTGTGGATGCCGATGCCGCAGCGCCAGCCCCCGGCCACGTTCTCCAGGGTGGCCGCCATCCTGAGCGCTGCCCGGCAGGCCCGGTCCACGTGCCGCGGGTCCTCGAACGGGACGTTCCAGCACGCGAGGATGGCGTCCCCGATATACTCCAGGACCACGCCCTGCTCGTCCAGGATCTCCTGCGTCATGGCGGTCATGACCTGGCGCAGTTCGCCGAGCACGCCGAGTATCCTCTCGATCCTGTCCTCGGTCCTTTTCGAGAACCCGCGCAGGTCGAAGAACATGACCGTGGCCTGCGTGCGCTTGGGCTCGAGCTCCTTGAGGTCCGGGGACTCCAGTATCTTGGATACGATGGGGCCGGAGAAGAACCGCTCGAGCCTCTTCTCCAAGGTCTGCAGCCGCTCCACGCACAGGGAACGGCCCACCATGTCCGCCACCAGCCCCACGAAGCGGGCGTTGTCGCGCAAGGCCCTGGACTCCGCGGACATGCGGGGATCCGTCCCGGCGCAGTAGATGCACACGGCCGAGGCCTCCGAGATCCTGGCCCAGGCGCACACGGCCCAGTCCACTCCCTGGACCGCGGTGGCGTCGGTCCGGCCCGCCTGGCCGGCCCAGCAGTAGAACGCGGGCTGCGGGGCCGCGGCCTTGGCCTTCTCCATGAGGGAGCGGCTCACCTGGACGCACGACAGGTCGTCGGCCGAGTCGCGCGCCAGTATCCTGCCGTCCTGGTCCAGCACGCAGGACCAGCGCGCCCCGGCGGCCATGCGCACGAGGCCGGCCACGTGGAGGTGGAGGCTGGCCGGATCCTTGCCGGACCGGAGCACCTCCGGGAGCTCCAGCAGGTCGTTGAGCCGCATGCGGTCCGCTCCCAGGGCGTAGAGCTCGCCGGCCCCGAGGCTGCCCTGCGACGCGGGCTGGACATCGGTCATGTCCGCCCTCTGCTCCCCTCTCTGGAGCACGAAGCGGAAGCGCGTCTTGCCGATGACGAAGAAGTCCCCGGGAGCCAAAGAGAAGCTGTCGCGTTCCTCGCCTCCATAGAACACCGGGTTCCCCGCCTCGGGCAGGCGCCGGACCTTGAGGCGGCCGGATTCCAGGAGGAGCTCCGCGTGCTTCCGGCTCAGGAAGGGCTCCCCCTCCACCACGCAGTCGGACTCTTTCGACCGGCCGAGCGTCGCGGCCCTGCCCGGCGCCAAAGCCAGGCTGGAGCGCCCCCCCTCCCGCCTCTCGACGACGAGCTCGGCGGCCATCAGCGCAGCTCGCTCACCGGGACGGGCTCCAGCACGCCCTGCGCGTTGATCCGCCGCTGCGCGGCCGCTTCCGCCGATGAAAGCAGCTCTCCGGGAGGAGGCGCCTCATAGAGCCATGAGACATCGCGCCGGAACAGCTCCCATGAGCCGGCTACGGCCAGGGAACGGCCGTCCTGGGAGAACTGCAGGACGTAGAGCGGACCGCCGATGGGGAGCTCCCCGAAAAGCTCGCCCGAGGCCGCGTCCCACAGGCGTACGCTCCCGTCGCCGCATGCGGTGGCGAGGAACTTCCCGTCCGGGCTGAACGCGGCGGCGGAGACCGGCTTGGGATGCCGCAGGCGGGGCCCGAAGGCGCGTCCCGTGCGGCCGTCCCACAGCTGCGCCGTGCCGTCCTCGCTCGCGCTCGCCAGCATCGCTCCGTCCGGGCTGAAGAGGAGGTCGGTGACGCGCGCCTCATGCCCCATGTCCGCCTTCACGGGAGTGCTCTTGCCGACCTCGAAGAGCCGGGCGTTGTGGCGCTTGCCCGAAAGCGTGACGTAGCGGGCGCTGTCCGGGCTGAAGGCCCGGAAATCCTCCTGCTCCTCCATCCCGACCGGCTCGCCGATCGGCTTGCCCGTCGCGACGTCCATGAGCTCGAGGTCGTAGAGACGACGGAGCGCGGCGGTCTTGCCGTCGGGCGAGAACTGCACCTCGCTCACGTAGTCGTCGGCCGGGGTCCAGTCCCCCAGAAGGGACCCGTCCTGGGCCGACAGGAGGCGGACGCCCTCGCTATCGCTGGCCATGAGCACGAATCTCCCGTCGCGGCTCAGGTCCGCGTCGCGGATCTTGGAGGGCGCCTCGATGGGCCTGCCCGACTCCTTTCCGGTCGACGCGTCCCAGAAGCGGAGCGTGTTCCCCGTCTCATCTCCCACGACCCAGAACCGCCGGCTGTCCCCGCTGAAATCCAGCCGATGCACGTAGGAGCCGGGGTCCGGGCTCTGGACCAGGGTCGCGGTCCCGGCCCTCAGGTCGAACACCTCCAGCTTCCCGGTGTGCCCCATGGAGGCGAGGAACGACCGGTCCGGGCTGAACCGCATGTCGTTGCCGGAGTAGAACCGCCAGGACTCCCCGGCCGGAGCCTCCTCCGCAAGCCTCCAGACCCGCACGGCCTTGTCCCGGCTCGCGGTCACGACCGCCCCGCCCGGGCCGAACACGGCGCTCGCGACCGCGCCGGCATGCGGCATGGTCCGGCACTCCCGCCCGCGCTTATCGATCGTCCATAGGCGCGCGGTCTTATCCTGGCTCGCGGTGAGCAGACGCCGTCCGTCGGCGCTGAAACGCACGGTATAGACCGGACCCTCGTGCCGGAAAGGCGCCCCGTCCGGGGTCCCGGGCTCGGTCTTCGCCCCGTATCGGGTGTATCCCGTGGCGGGCAGGGCCCTGCCGTACCAGAGCCTCGCGGTGCGGTCCTCGCTCGCCGTGGCGATGTTCATGCCATCCCGGCTGAACACCGCGTCCGTGATCTCGTCCTCGTGGACCATGGGGCCGCCCACGGGAGCGCCCGTCTTCGCGTCGAAGAGCCTCGCCTCGCGCATCATCGTGGCCAGCACCAGCCTGCCGTCCGGGCTGAAAAGCGCGCTCTGCGGGGTGAGGGCCGCTATGAACAGGCTGTTCGACTGGTAGCCGACGGGGCCGAGCAGCTTCTTGCCGGTGCGCACGTCCCAAATGCAGAAGTTCCCCACCCCGTAGGACAAGAGCCTCCCTCCATCGGACGAGAACTCGACCCCTACGGGCCGACCCACGCCCTCGCCATCGCCGGGATGCTTCAGCGCCGCTCCCTTGGGCGCGCCCGTGGCCGCGTCGTAGAAGCGGATGTCCCCTCGGAACATCCCCACCGCGAGAGTCCGGCTGTCCGGGCTGAACGCCGCGGTCCAGCCGGTGAGCGCCGCCACGGGCTGGCCCGTGGCAGTGTCGCCGAGCACGAGGTCCTCGGTCTCCTCCAGGCTAGCGAAGCGCGTGCCGTCCGGGCTCAGCACCACCTTGCGGCTCGTGCCGCTGCCGAGGTACGCCACCTTGCGGGCCCAGCCGGCCTCCTTCGGAGGGGAGAGCCGCGCCCCGGTGGCCGCGTCCCAGACGTTGTACTCTTCCTCTCCCGCGGACACGATGCGGGACCCGTCCCGGCTCATCTCCGCGTACTCGACCGGGCCCGCGTGCATGAGCACGCGCTCGGACTTAAGCAGGCTGCGCATGCAGGCTTTGGCGTTCACCGCGGCCCCCCTGAAATCCGCGGGGTCCAGGCTGTAGCTCTTGGCGAAATAGACCGCCGCGGAAGCGGCATCCCCCCCGTCGCTCGCGCTCCGGCCGCGCAGGAGATAGGCGTAGGCCAGCTCCCGGCTGATGCGGGCGTTCTGGCGCACGATGCGGGCCCCGGCCCAGGCCAGAGCCGCGAACGCGGCGCAGGACAAGACCGTGATGGCCGTGTTCCTCTGCAGGAAGCGCTTGAGCCTGTAGACGGGATCGCCGGCGAGCGGACTCACGGGCCGCGTCCGGCTCCTGGCTTCGAGGTCCTCGCCCACCTCCGCGATGGTGGCGTAGCGGGACTCCGGGGAGAAGGACGCGCACCTGGCCACGATGGCGGAGAGGTCCTCGTCCGCTCCGCCGCAGTCGAGGGCCGGCTGCTCCTCGATGACGCGGCGGTAGACCTTGAGCCTTTCCTTGAGCGAGGGGGTCTTCTCCAGCTCGTCCCTGGCCGATCCCCGGGGAGTCCTGCCCGTCATGACCGCGGACATCGTCGCGCCCAGGGCGTAGATGTCCCAGCGCACGTCCGGATGGAGCTTCTCGCTCTCCTCCTCGGTCCGGGCCTGCTCCGGCGCCATGTAGAAGAGCGTGCCCAGGGCCCCGGCGGATTCGGTCACCACGCGGGACTGGCCGAAGTCCGCGACCCGCACATGCCCCTGTTCGTCGAGCAGGACATTCGCGGGCTTGAGGTCGCAATGGATGAGCCCCTTGGAATGGACGTAGGCGAGTGCGTCGGCGATCTCCCGCATCCAGCGCGCCGCGGTCTCGATGGTCGCCGGCTCCCCCTTCTCCACGAACCGCTCCAAGGACCCCCCTTCCATGAGGTCCGTCACGTAGTAGGCGGGGTCGGCGTCGAGGTCCGCGTCCAAGAGCGAGACGATGTGCGGGTGCTTGTCAAGACGGATGAGGCGCTCGACCTCGCGCTGCAGGAAGACCCAGTTGACCCCCCTGCGCTGGGTGAACACCTTGACCGCCACCCATTTCCGGGTCCGGCTCTGCCAAGCCTTCCACACCTCGGCGAAGGCCCCGCGGCCGAGAGTCTGCGTGAGCACGTAGCCTGGGATCCTGGGAGCCGCGGGGTCCTGCTCGACCCCGCTGGGGATGGACATCTCCTTGGATTCGGTCTGTTCCGCCTCGGGCTGGTGCAGGGTGCGGTCGAGTCCTGGGTCGTCCATGGTTCCCCCCTCGTCGAAAGGATGATATCAAATGCCCATCCGGTCCCGTGTTCCTGGGACCCGGACTCTGTCCCAGTCCCAAAAAAAGCGGGCCTCTTACCCCGGGGCTTCTTCACCCATCGGCCCATATCGAGGTCCGGTCAAGAGAAGATGGGCGCGGCTTCCCCCGTGCCCATGGCGGCTCCGGTCGCGGGGGTCATGCTGGGGTTCTATCCGCACCGGCTCGCCCGAAAGCGATCCGGGTAAGGCCCCGCAGATGCGGGTCGGAGAGGTCGAGAGGCTTCCCTGATCCCAGAAGGCGCCGGATCCCGGGGCCCAGGCCGATGACATCGAACTCCCGATAATGCAGGCGTCCCGTGCGCGGGTCGAATTCGGACCCGGGAAGGTCCACATAATTGAAGACGTCGCGGAAGAGGATATCGGCCCGCAGGGCGGCCAGGTCTGTCGCGACGTGCCGGGAATAGAACACGGGGTCCGCTTCCTCGATGGCGGCGAGCACGCTGCGCACTCCTTCCAGGCTCGCCGGACAGTCATAACGGCAGAGCTGATGCCGCACGAACGTCCGCTTGCGCCGACGGATCAACCTCCCCAGCCGGTGCGCATCGACTCCCGCCTTGGAATAGGGGACGGTGTCCAGGCAATGGATGTTGTTCAGTTCAGGGGGGAAGGGCCCCTGTGAACCCGCGGCTCGCAGGCTCAGGAGAGGGAACGTCATCCTTTCCTCGCGCCGGCTCACGAAAAAGTCCACGCAACAAGGAGGGTAGCCGAAAAGCAGCCCGTCCTCCCGGGGGGAACCGGACGGAGCGCCCACCCCCGGGGAGAGCAGCGTCCACATCCCCCCTGTCCCCGGGAGGAAGCTGAAGCCCCGGCGGGAAAGGATGCCGATGCAGTCATCGCGGCCCGGGCCCTCGACCTCCGTGATCGCGAGCCGGCGGCGGGCGAAGAGCATCTCCGCGACCGCCTGGAGGTCGAAGCGGGTGTCCGAGCGCTCCTTCAGGGAGATGAGTACGCGCAGGATCTCCAGGTCGGACATGGCGTTCAAGGGGATGATAGAATACCTTTATGAGCATCCGCAGCCTCGACCGCATCTTCAAGCCCCAGCGCATCGCCCTGGTCGGCGTCACGGCCAATCCCAAGAGCGTCGGAGGAAAGGTCCTGGCCAACCTCATCGGAGGCGGGTTCCGGGGCGTCGTGTACCCGGTCAATCCCTCCTATGAGGCCGTGCTGGGCATCCCCTGCTTCCCTGACCTGGCGTCTTTGCCCAAGACGCCGGACCTGGCCATCCTCTGCGGCGCGGCCGAACAGACTCCGGAGCTCGTGCGGTCCTGCGGCGAAGCCGGCATCCTCGGCGTCATCATCATCTCAGCAGGGTTCAAGGAATCCGGCCCGGAGGGCAAGGCCCTCGAGGCGAGACTGCTGGAGGAGAAGCGCCGCTTCGACGGCATGCGCATCGTGGGTCCCAACTGCCTCGGGGTCATCGTCCCCTCCCTGGGCCTGAACGCCTCCTTCGCCGGCGCCACTCCCAAGAAAGGCCACATCGCGTTCATCTCCCAGTCCGGAGCCCTGTGCACCTCGGTTTTGGACTGGGCCATGGAGGAGAACATCGGGTTCTCGAGCTTCGTCTCCATCGGGAACACGCTCGACGTGGACTTCGGCGACCTCATCGACTACTTCGGCGAGGACGAGGGCACCAAGGCCATCATCCTTTATATGGAGTCGCTCTCGGACGCGCGCAAGTTCACGACCGCGGCCCGCGCCTTCGCCCGCACCAAGCCCATCCTCGTCTATAAGGCCGGGCGCTTCGCCGAATCCGCCAAGGTCGCGGCCTCCCATACCGGGGCCATGGCCTCCGAAGACGCGGTCTACGACGCCGCCTTCGGCCGCATCGGCGTGGCGCGCGTGTTCGACATCGGCGAGATCTTCGACTGCGCGGACCTGCTCGGCAGGCAGCGCATCCCCAAGGGCCCGCGCCTCGGCGTGGTCACCAACGCGGGCGGACCGGGGGTCATGGCGGCGGACGCGCTCATCGCCGCGGGAGGCTGCCTCGCCGAGCTCTCCGAGGACAGCCTGGCGCGCCTCTCCCAGGACCTGCCGCCCATGTGGTCGCACGGCAACCCGGTGGACGTGCTCGGCGACGCGCGCTCGAAGAGGATACTGAAGGCCGCGGGCATCGTCCTCGAGGACCCGGGCGTGGACGCCCTGCTCGTCATCCTGACCCCGCAGGCCATGACCGATCCCTCCGCCATAGCGCGGAGCCTGAGCACGCTCCGGGAGGGCAGCTCGAAGCCCATCCTGGCCGCCTGGCTCGGCGGCAGGAGCATGCGCGACGGCATCGCCATCCTCAACGAGGCGGGCATCGCCACCTATGCGACCCCGGAGCAGGCGGTGCGCGCGTTCATGACCCTGGTGGACTATTCCCGCAATCTCGAGGCCCTCTACGAGACGCCTAAGGACGTGCCGGTCCAGTTCCCCGTGGACCGCGGGCGCGTGAAGCAGCGCCTGCTGGAGATGGCGCGGGCCGAGGGTCCGACGCTCCCGGAAGACCTTTCCAAGGAGCTCCTGGAAGCCTACGGCATCCCGGTGACCCGGACCCGCCGCGCGGCGGACGCGTCGGAGGCGGTCCGGCTCGCGAAAGGGCTGGGCTTCCCAGTCGCGCTCAAGCTCCTTTCCCCGGACATCACGCACAAGAGCGACGTGGGCGGCGTGGTCCTGGGGATCCAGGATGCGCGCGGAGTGAGCGCGGCTTTCGAGAGCCTGCTCTCCGGCGCGCGGGCGAAACAGCCGGAAGCCCGCCTGCTCGGCGTCACGGTGCAGCCTATGGCCGAGACCTCGGGCTGCGTGGAGATGATACTCGGCGCCAAGCGGGACCCGGTCTTCGGAGCCGTCATCCTCGTGGGAGCGGGCGGCATCACGGCCGAACTCCTCGCCGACCGGGCACTGGAGTTCCCGCCGCTCAACGAACGCCTCGCCCGCAGGATGCTCGAGAGCCTGAAGACCTGGCCCCTGCTGACAGGCTACCGGGGGCGCCCCAAGGCCGACACGGACAAGCTGGTCGAGACTCTCATGCGCCTGTCCTATCTCGTAGCCGACCACCCGGAGATCGAGGAGCTCGACGTCAACCCGCTGCTCGTGGGGCCGCATGGGGTGACGGCACTCGACGCTCGGGTCATGGTCGGCGAAGCGCTCAGCTCGAAGCCGTACTCGCACCTGGTGCTGCGTCCCTATCCCGAGGAGTACGTCCGGACCGCGCATCTGCCCGACGGCTCGTCCGTGATCCTGCGCCCCATCAAGCCGGAAGACGAGCCGCGGTGGCTCGAGCTCCTCGGCGGCTGCTCGCGGGAGACGATCTACATGCGCTTCCGCTATTTCTTCCACTGGGAGTCCCACGAGGTGGCCTCCCGCTACTGCTTCATCGACTACGACCGGGAGATGGCCATCGTCGCGGAGTCCGAAGGGCAGCTCCTGGGCGTGGGCCGCCTCGTGGCCGACCCGGATCACGAGACGGCGGAGTACGCGGTGCTCGTGGCCGACGCCTGGCAGAACCGCAGCCTCGGGAGCGCGCTGACCGACTATTGCATGGAGATCGCCCGCAGCTGGGGAGTGCGGCGGGTCGTGGCCCAGACGACCTCGGACAACCCGCGCATGGTCGCGGTGTTCCGCAAGCGCGGCTTCCGGATGGAGATGGACCCGCAGTCCTCCCTGGTCGAGGTCTCGAAGGAGCTCGCCTAACCCATAAGCCGCTCGAGCTCGGGCTGCACCGCCTCCGGGCCGTAGACCGCGCGCTTGAGCCCCAGCCGGAGCAGCGTCCAGAGGGAGACCTTCCCCTCCGAGAGCAGCTTCAAGGCGTACGCCTGCTGCAGGCAGGAGAGCAGATAGTCCTTGGGCAAGAGCGGAGAGTAGCCCATGTAGAGCAGGAACGCCTTCTGTACGGGCGCGTACTCCGGCGAGATGACCGCGCGCTCGTTCTCCGCGCCCAGCAGCCCCACCATCATCCGTTCCACGGTCCCGGTCTCAGGGCTCTCCTTGAGGCCCTTGAGCACCGCCTCCTCGATCTGCGCGTGCGTCCGGTCCGGTGGCGCCTGCACCATGTCCGCCAGGAGAGCGGCGGCATCCGCCGTCTTCCCGGCCTCCAAGGCCATGGCCGGCTTCATGAACGGCGTCAGCTTCTCCAGCGGATACGCCCGCCCCTGCCCGCGGTCGATGAGCACCGTGACCGTGCGCACGCGGTCCAAGAGAGCGCCGAAGAACTCCGGCACCCTGCCGGGCAGGCGCGACCACCTCTTGGCAGCCACATCCGCAACCGCGGACCGCACCGCCTCCATGGGACTCCTCCAGAGCGCGGGCCTGTTGCCCGGGTGCGGGTCCGGGTCGAGCCAGCCCTCGTATACCAGGGAGAACACCCCTTCCCGGATCATCCTGCGGGCGATCTTGGACTGGCTCGGGCCGATGAGGCTGCGCTTGGGCAGGTCGCGGAAGCGTTTGGTGGCCATGAACCCTTCCACCATCACGTCGTCGCTCACGTACACCTCGTGCGGCCGAGGGATGAGGGTCCTGCGGCCCAGCCACAAGCGGGCGTACCACGGCCGGGACTCCTGGCTCGCGATCTCGGCCTTCTCGATCTCCGCCTCCTTGCGGAAGTCCATCTCAGCCTCGATGAGGATGCGGACCTCGTCTAAGAGCTGCTTGACCGCGGGCAGGTCCAAGAGGCCCGCCTCGCGCACGCGCTTCTCGAGCTGCTCCAGGATCTCGAACTCCCTGCGGATCCTGTACGCCGCTCCCGGAGCGCGCACCTTCACGACCCAGATCCTCCCGTCGTCGAGCCAGAGCTTGTACACCAGCTTGATCGAGCCTGCCCCAAGCTCGGGCCCCACCTCCTCGATCCGCTTGACGCGGACCTTGTGCTGCTCGAGCAGGGCCTGCACCTGCCGCGCGAGCCTCTCGCGCTCCTTCACGTCGACTCCCGGCAGCGCGTCCATGGACAGCTTCAGGAGCTCCTCCTGGCTGACGGGATAGGCATCCTCCACCTCCCCGCCCGAGAGCTCGTCCAAGCGCTTGGCCGCGATCGTGTACCCGCGCATCTTGTTCATGCTCTGCGCCTTGTCCTCGAACCCCTCCATGGCGGACCCGTACTTCTCGCCCATCAGGCCCCGGTGCGTGGACATGACCTGCCCCACCTTCTTGCCGGTCACGCCCATGTTCCCCAACGCCACCCGGAGGATCTGCGGCCCGGTCAGGCCTTCCTGCAGGTCCTCGACCGCGGCCATATCCGAGACCAGCTTGGCCTTCTCATCCTGGTCCAAGATGTCCCTGAAGTAGATCCAAAGCACCCTCTTGAGCAAGGGCTCCAGGTCCCTGCCGTGGATCACGAGCCTGTGGAAGAGCCTCATCACCTGCGCCGGATCCGTGGAGAGCGAGCCTTCCCCATAGAACATGGACCGTACGATCATGGCCCTGTCCTTCGGGTGCATCAGGCTCACGTAGTTCTTGAGCTCGAAGATGTTGCTCACCGCGAACTGCTCGCGCACCAGCCGCTTCTTCTGCCCTCTCAGGATGCGCGCGCTCATCGCCTTCTGCGTCGCCTCGGAAAGGGGCCGGATGTCCGCGAAGTGCAGGAGCATGTCCACCTTCTCCGCCGGGCTGAACTTCTTCATGAGCAGGATCGCGTGGTCCATCATGATCTTCTCGGCCCGCCTCAAGGGATTGGGCATGCGGTAGCTCTTGTGCCCTTCCATGAACGCGAGCTGCTCCGGCGCCAGGCGCCTGGCCTTGATGAGACGCTCGAGCAGGTCGTCGCGCACGCGTATGGGCTCGGGGAAGTCGGACAGGATGCGCGTCAACATGGGGTCCTGGTCGGCCATGAACGCCTGATAGAGCGCCATGAGCCGGTCCCACATGTCCTGCCGGAGCGCCTCTTCATACTCCTTAAGGAGCTTCTTGCGCTCCAAGGCGTCGGCCTTGGCCCAGAAGTCCTCCAGCTCCGAGACCGCGATGCGCCGCAGCTTCTTGCGGAGGTCCCAGTCCCATTTCCACGGCCGCCATTCCCATTTCCAGAACTGCCACCACCGGGTCTCGCCCTTCTCCCTCCGGGCGAGCGCCTTGAGAAAATCCCCCGCGCTGTCCAGGACATTCCTCGGCCTGTCGTGCCGGGAGCGCACCTTCATGTACCATGCCTTGTCCGCTCGCGTGAACTTGCCGGCTTCCCAGCGCTCGCGTGCGGCCTCCGTCCTCTCCACGGCGACCCGGTCGACCTCCTCGGAGAGCTGCAGGAGCTTCTCGGCCATGCTCTTCATCTCGCCCAGGCTCTCCAGAAACTCCCTGGAGAAGAACCTCCTCGCGTTCCGGTACGCCTTGGCCAGCTTGGTCTTGGTCCTGAGCTTGTCCATCAGGGTACGCTTGGGCGTCTCGCCCAGGCGGTACTCGGGCACGACGCGCACGAGCTCGGCGCGCAGATTGGGATTGCGCACGATGCGCAGCGCGGTGGCGCGCGGGTAGGGGATCCTCCCGTACGGGGTCTCGAAGGTGGGAGGCGCGTCCGCTATGGACTCGGCCTCGGTCCTCTTCTCGTCCCTCTTGGCCCAGCGCAGGAAGCCCTCGGGATCCGCTTTCGCGATGGAGAGGATGCGCCGGTCCAGCACGTCGCTGAACTCTCCGGTCGCGTTCAAGAAGTCGAGCAGGTCCAGCGTGTCCTCCGTGCTTTCAGGCCAAGCGTCGAGCTCGTCCAGCCTCGCCAGCCAGGCCAAGGCCCAGCGCACGCTGATCCCGCGGAAGGGATGCTCCCCGCGCAGGATGGTGCGCCAGGTCTCTCCGCGGCGCAGGTAAGCCCCGAACTCGCGGAACCCGTTCTTGAGGCTGCCGGAAGCGAGCGACCCGGAAGTCAGGAAGCCGGGATGCAGCCCGTGCAAACGCGCAGCCAGGGCATTGAGACCGACAGCCTGTCCCTTGTCCGTGACGCCTGAGACCGCGTCGGACATGAACCACCCGCCCAGGATTTGGCACGCCTGCTGCACCTCGCCTTCCGGGACCTCCCTGCTCTTGACCTCGTTGTCGTCTTCCTTCATCGGCGGCTCTGGGATGGCGTTGGCCAGCTTGTCGAGCATGGCCGCGATCATGAGCCTCTCCTCGGCCTTCAGGCTCGCATCGCCGTTCATGGCCAAAAACTGCGCGAAATCGTACCACGTGAGCGCGGGCAGGACTTGATTCCGTTCCGCCGGGGTCCTCACGTCCTTGACCGAGTCCCGCAAAGCCAGGCCGAAGCCCTCCATGTACTTCGCCTGCTCGCCGGACGAGAGCTCCAGCAGGCGGTTGGCGTGGGCCCGGACAGCCTCCCTCCTGGACGACCTGCCCAAGTACGTGTCTATGCGCGCAGCCAGCTCGCCCAACGGAGCCAAAGCCTTTGGGTCCGGCCTCTCGCCTCTGCGGTCCAACTCCAGGACCACGCTGCGCAGGGTCTCCGCCAGCGCCTTGTTGAAGCCGTCCGCCAGGATGTCGCGCTCCTCCTGGCTCAGACTCTCGGTCCCGTCGGTCCCGGCCAAGCCCTCCTCGATGTGGCTCCAGATGGCTGAGGCGGTCTTCTGCAGGGCGACCAGTTCCGAGGCGTCCGTGAGAGAGGCGTCCATGAACTCCGCGACCTGGCGCCCGAAGGTGCGCACGTGCTCGAAGCGCTCCACCCGGCTCGGCCCCTGCGCCAGCTTCCCGCGCAGCGCGCCAGAGAGGTCCAGGACGCGGTCCCGCACGAACGCGTCGAACATGCCCTCCCTGCGCAGCAAACGCACCAGGGGCTTGGGCCAGTACTCCATGTCCTCGGAGCTCGGCGTTCCCCCCCAATCCCGCAGGAGGGATCTCTGCCTCCTGAGTTGGCGGACCACGACCCTGCCCTCGGACCCGGCAGCGCTCATGGGCTTGGTCTCGAACCAGCGCAGCAGGTCGTTCAAGTCCTCCATGGATGGCCGCCGGACGTCGTTCAGCCGGTATTTCTCGTAAGTGACCTGGGGCTCGTCTGTCTGCTCAGGCTTGTACCCGCCCGGCTCCTGCTCGTCCCTCGAGAAGCTCCCGCTCCAGGAGGAGTTCCTTTTCCTCTGCAGAGCGACGCTGGTGTAGTGGTCATTGGCCCAATCCATGAAGCCCTTGAGACCCTGCTTGCGCTGGAACGTCCCCTCCTCGGTGTCGTACTCCCCGTGCCAGAACTCGCCTCGGGTGTAGTGATCAGGCACGTTCTCGCGCAGGCGATAGGCCAGCTCAGAGGGCCGGTACTTCTTCGAGCGGTATTTCTCCTGGCCGAAGACGGAGGCTGCGATCTCCACCTGGAACCCGTCGCGGTAATCCTTGAGCCACGAGGGTGCCGAGACCCTGAGCTGGTCTATGATCTCCTCAGGCAAAGGCGGCCTTCCCAGCTCAGACTCCAGGATGCGGCGCATCGCCTTCCAGAGCCGGCTGCTCACTGCCTTCTGCCTGTCCGAGTAAGACCCAGGGTGCTCGAGCCCGAAGAGCTCGGACTTGCGCGAGAGCGTGTCCAGAGCGTCCGTGAACTCCGCGCGGGTCCTGATCGTGCCCAGCACGCGGTAAGCCGCGATCCTGCGTACTTCCTCCGGGAGCTCGAGCACGGCCTTGAGCACCGCGCTCATGCGCGGATGGCCCCCAAGCTCCTGGAACACGAAATCCAGCATCCTGTCCGTGATGTCCCCCTGCAGGCGCTTGGTCAGGATGTAGTGTTTGGCGCTCTGCCGCTCGAGGGAGACTTGGACATAAGAGAGGTCCTGCAGGTTCTTGGTCATGGCCACGAGCACCCGGTAGCCCTTGGCGAAGACAGCTCCCTGCTCCTGTCCCATCCTATTCTCTTCCGTCTCGCGCTGCAGCACCCTCTCCAGGGCGTGGAGCCTCTGCTCGAGGCTGCCCTGCGCCACGGTGGCGTCCACCTCTTTGCCCAGGAGGTCGATGGGAGAGACCATGACCGAAGGCTCGCTGCGCGCCTTCCACGCCGGGGTGCCGGAAGCGCGGTACGTCCCGCCTTCCGCGGCGACGCGCTCGTAGGACTCCAGGGCCTCGGACATGTAGTCCGTCAGGTTGGCCCGGCGCACGTCGTGGTGCGGGTGCACGGCGATGAAGGACATCTCGGACTTGGCCAAGTCCGAGGAATCGCGCGCGAGCTCCGGGTATTCCTTCTCCATGAGGCGGTACTGGTCCTCCAGGCACTCCAGGAAGCCGCCCGCCTCCCTGGGGTCGTAGCCTGCGGCTGCGATGAGCTTGAGCGCCTCTCCGTCCGCCTCCAGCTCGAAGAAATGGCCGAGGGTGAGATGGCTGCCCGGGTCGTTCTTCAAGTGCCCGAGCAGGTTGTGCTGGAGCTCGTGGGCCAGGATCATGGCGAGCTCGGTCTCGGTCCGGGCCGCGCGCAGTATGCCCACGGAGAGGAACACGTTGGCCACCTTGAGGTGGCTCATGCTCTTCTTCTCGCCGGCGTACTCGATCTCCTTCTTGGTCGTGAGGGTGAATGCATTGGGGATGCGCGAGCCTCCCACGTAGACCTGGATGGACTCCGGCGAGATGCCGGCCGCCTTGGCCAGGCGGTCGTAGATCCTGCGCAGGTCCGCGCGCAGAGCCTCGTCCTTGACCTCACCCCCGAGCACCTGCTTGAGGATGGCTTTCGCGTCCGCCTCCACCCCGTAGCGGAGCTTGATCATGTCCTTGAGAGCCTCATCGCGCTCCGTGTGCGCGACGCCCATGCGGAGCGCGCCCTGCGGCTTCAGGAGCCTGCTGAGTCTGGAGAGCAGCCCCCCTCCTGACGCGGCTGAGACCTCCACGGACGCGCTCAAGCCTTTGATGCCGTGTCCGACGTCATAGGCTGCCTGGAAATGCGCTGCGCTTTGGCCCGTGTCCGCCTTCTCAGGGACGCTCGCCAGGCTGTTCAGGGCGTCGCGCACCGTGGGAGCCTCGGACCGCCGGGCCTCTTCAGCTCCTTTCTCCTTAGGGCTTGCGGCAGCCCGAGGCTTTTCCGTCTCTACGCCTGTGATCTGGCTCCTTATTAAAGGTAGGGCCGGGTCAGCCTTGGCAGGAGTCACGGCCTCCAGAGCCGGCTTGTGGACCGAAGGCAAAGTCAGGCCGTTGTTGGCCGGGTTCAAGCCCGGCAGGGCAGCCGCGGCCGACGGGGAAGCCTGGTTCGTACCCATGGCTCCGACGCCGCCGACACCGGTCGGGATGCTGGCCGGGTCGACGGGCGCCAACTTGGTCTGGCTGAATCCTGAGGAAGTAAGGAGGAAAGAGAGGAGCGTGACGATGGCGATAAGCTTCTGCATGGACACCTCCGACCCAAATACCATTGTGCCGGGTTTGGGACAGCGCACAGGACCGGAGACCTGCCTCTTTTCTGGGCCTTTGGACCCACAGGCGTCTTGCGGACATTCTGCTAAGCTTTGGGCATGATCCCGGCGTTGATGCTGTCCATGGCCCTTGCCGCGCAGACCTTCGAGCCCCCCCAGGGCTCCCCCCTGGCCGCCATGAAATGGCTCTACGAGACCCGCGACGCGGACGCACTGCTGCGCGAGTTCAAGCGAAGTCAGGCCTTCGCCGCCTCACATCCGGAGCTGTTCATGGAGACCCTCGAGGATATCCATGGGCACAACGACCGCGTCGACTTCCGCGCCTTCCCGAAAAGCTCCCCGCTGCCGCTCAAGGACGGGATGCGCCTCTCCATCCGGATCATGGCCCGGGCCATCTTCCGCATGAGGGACATCCCGGGGAGCTGCGCCAAGATCGAGGAGATGCTCGCGCTGACGCGCGGGCTGCCCCAGGATTGGAGGGTGACGGACTACTTTACGCGGGAGGCCTACTATGCCATGGCTGCAGCATGCCCTGCGGCCCTGCTGCGGGGGGTAAAGGAGAGGAAGGTCGAGCGCCGCGAACTCGCGCTGATCGCCCTGCTGAGGAGCGGCCATCCCGTCTCCCAGGAGCTCGCCGTGGAGGTGCTCAAGAGCTCCTACTTCAGGGAAGCCCTGCCTATCCTCTACTACCTGGACGATCCGGGATTCAAGGGCAAGTACCTCGATGAGCAGTTCGAGACGGCGCGGAAAACGGATTACTACATGCGCATGTGGGCGGCGCGCGACCTCATCAACGCGTACGCCTCGTTCCCCGCCGGGGTCCGGCGTCTCGAAGAGCTGCGGGACTCGGGGCAGGTGAAGGGGGTCCGCGTCGCAGGGATCTGGTTCGGGACGCTGGGCGACAGCGGGCTGGATCCGCGGGAGCTCGAGGCCCAGACCGCGGCGCTGACCCTGTCCGCGGAGTACATCAACCGGGCCAACGCGGCCTTCGGCGGCAAGGAGCCCGTGCTCTACGTGGACTTCACCCCGGACGTGGTCGACGGGCACGAGCTGAACCCGGTCGGATGGTCGGGGAACGCCCTCTACTCGACGATCGGCGAACTCAAGCGGTCCTCCGCGCGGGAGGCCGCGTTCACCCTGGCGCACGAGGCCTGCGAGCAGAGGTTCTACAAGGGCCGGTTCTCCGCCGCTTTCGGACGGACCTATTGGGACGCTTTCGACGCCGGCGGGCGGCTGCTCGAGGTCTTCCGGATCGGGAACCGGATCGGAGAGAAGTTCGAAGAATACAGGGGCGGACATCCCTGGGACTCCGAAAGGGAATGGCTCGCCGAGGTCGCCAGCGCCGCCCTCATCGGGGAGCCGCTTCCGGAAGAGGCGGCTCCGGCCCTGGAAGCCGTCCGGAAGCTCTTCGTGAAGTAGGCGGCTAGCGCAGGACCGGCAGCTCGACGCGGAACGTGGTGCCGGCGCCTTTCTCGGACCGCACCGTGAAGCTGCCGCCGGCCGCCAGGACCGCCGCTCGCACGGAGGGAAGGCCCTGGCCGCTGCCCTTCTCAGGGCCTTTGGTGGAGAAGGCCTCGCCTCGGCGCACCTTGTCCGCAGTCTCGGCGTCCATGCCGGGGCCCGTGTCCGAGAACTCCATGGCCGCGCGCCCGCCGGGGAGATCGAAGGCGCTCAGGCGCAGCGTGCGTTCCGTTGATCCGGCCATGGCATCGGCCGCGTTCATGACGAGGTTGGCCACGATGCGCTCGAGCCCTGCCTTGTCGTTGAAAACGCCGTCCTCCGAGCACCGCAGATCCAGCTCCAGCGAGACTCCGGCCGCCTTGAGAAGCTTGGAGAGCCGCTCCACGGTCTCGGCCACGGTCCGGCGCAGGCTCGCGGGAGTCCGCGGGCGCGCGGCGGTCCCCCAGAGTTCATCCGAGAGCCGGCTGATCTCGCCGATGGAGCCGAGGAGGATCGTCCTGAGCGTCTCCGGCGACCATCGCTGGGCCGCTGCTTCCTCCGCGCTGACGGCTCCGATCATGGCGGGCACGGCCTCGAAGCCCGAGCGCAGGACCTCCAGACGGTTCCGGATCTCCGCGAGCAGCGCCTCTTCGCGGGCCTTGGGGAGCGCTTCGTCCGGCCGGTAGGACATGTACTCGCGGGCGAGCTTCTCGAACTCGAGCGCTTCCTGCGCGAGAGCCTCGATCTTCCGAGCCAGAGCGGGATGGGAGTCCTTGTCCAACTTCTTGTAGGTGTTCTTCAGCCAGCCCACGGGCGCGACCGTGGCCGCGTTCTTGAGGTCGTGCACGAGGTGCAGGCGCCGCTCGCGCTCGGCCGTCCGCGCGGGATCGGCCGCCGCGGCCTCGGCCTTCAGCAGTTTGGCCTGGAGCCCGTCGGACCCGTCCACGGAGCCCTTGAGGACCCCGGACACGACTCCCGGAGACCATGCCCCGCCGGAGGGCTCCGGCATGCCGTCCAAAGCGGCAAGGAGCTCGCCCTGGGAGCGCTTCAATGCCTGGAGATAGGACTTGAGCTCGGAAAGGAGCCCGCCCTCGCGCTCTGAGATGGGCTCGCCGTCCTTCTCCGCGCCCAGCGCGATGATCTCGGTGGCGATCCGTTCCGCCTCGGCGCCGGTCGCGATGGCCCGGTCCAGCGCCTCGCGGAACTCCTTCGGCTCTTCGCCGGTCAGCTTCCTCTGGACCCTCTTGAGCCAGCCGTTGGGGCCCACGATCATCGTGTTCTTGATCTCGCTGACGGCGTCGTTGCGGCCGTTCGGATCCGGCAGCCACGCTCCGGCAGGCGCGGGCGAAGCCTGCGCGAGCTCCTTCTGAGCGGCCGCCTCCGGCACGACGGAGGCGGGCAAAAGCAGCGTGGGGTTCAGGCTCAAACCAGGGAGCGGAGACCCGAGCCCGCTCCCGAGCTGGGCTCCCAGTCCGTTGATCCGGGACGGGAGCCCGGCGGCGGCCGGGATGCCGGCAGCGACAGGGGCCTCGACAGGGAGGGCCACGGTCTGCGCTCCGCAGGCCGGCTTCTGCAGGATCAGCAGCAGCAATAGCGCGGACATCTTCATCTTTAGGATAACCGGTTCTTCGGGGCTCGAGCCAGGGCCGAAGGGGCAGCCGTGAGGCGGCCCGGGATTGGGACTAAAGGCCCTGGAGCTGCGCCACGGGCCCGCCCATGTGGTATATGCCCGTCCGCTCCGAGGTCCGCAGGAAGGCCGGCTCGCCGTCCGGGTCCGCGTCCGCCACGAGGCCGTACTCCGCGCTCTTGTGCTCGCGGTCCCGCTGGGCGTAGGCCGGGTCCAGGAACGAGCCTCCGGTGAGGATGAGCGAGAACGCGCGCAGCCGCGAGCCGCGCAGCTCCTGCGCCAGGCTGCCGAAGCGCGCCAAAGGCACCTGGAACATCTCCTTCGGGCCGAAGCCCTCCGGGTGCTCCAGATGCCCGTACCCGGCCAAGGTCACGGCCTTGCCGCCGGCGCCCACGGCCTTAGCGAGGCGGTCCGCCATGAACCGGTTGCGCACCTCGAACGCGACCTCCGCGATGGCCTCGTTGAGGCCCGGGACGTAGTGGTCCTGGGCGCCGAACATCATGAACCACTTCAGGATGTTCACGGCGGACAAATGATCCAGCTCGTCGGAGCGTACGCCGTTGGCCCTGGCCACGGGCTCCACGATCCGCCAAAGCTCCGGCAGCCTCTCCCGGAGAGCGACCCCGTTCGCGAGCGAGCGAGCGTAGATGTCCTTGGCCCACGCCTCGAAGGGCCTTTGCAGGGCGACTACGCGGATGCCGTTCTCCCGGATCGCCTCATAGAGCCGCCGCATGTCCGCTTCCCGGCCCGGGGGCATCTGGAGCGCCTCATCGGGGAGGCTCTGGGTCCTGCCCGACACGAAATCGTTGACCGCCTCCTCGTACGGGAGCTCCAGGCTCTCGAGGCCGACATGCGTGACGCCGGCCGCCTTCAAGCGGCCGAGGTTGTTCGCGAGCCACCGCACCGATGAGGCGTTGTAGTGGTTCTCTCCGAGGAGCAGGATGTCGCTGTCCGCGAGCAGGTCCTCCACCGGCACCCCCCCGGGGTCCGCTACTCCGAGGTAGCGCAGGAACGCCTTTTCGTCGGGCTCCCGCCCGAGGAAGCCGCGAAGGGACTCGGCCTCGTCGCGTGCGCTCCCGGCCTCGAGGATCCAGCGTCTGAGCGCGCGGCCCGCCTCCAGATGGAGCGCGCCGCCCCGCTCGAAGAACGAGAAGATGTCCTGGGCGAAGCTCCTGGACCAAGGGTAGCCGTAGTAGCCCGCCTCGTAGCCGTCGACGATGTGTTCGAACGTCGCCTGGAAGCTCGTCCCGGGGGTCGGCGGGCTGAGCCCGAACTCGGAGTAGACGCGCTTGAGCAGGGCCGTCGTGTCTATGGGCCCGGCGACCGTGTGATAGGCCATATCCAGCGCGGCCAGGGCCACGTCCTTGAGCATGACGAGGGCGGAATCCGCGTTCCTGCTGGCCAGCATCCTGGCCAGCAGGCCGGCGGGGAGCTTGCGGGATGTATCCCTGTAGTGGCCGGAGATCCGCTCCAGGACCTCGGGCCGCCATGCGAGGTTCTCCATGAGCTGCGAGGGCACCTCCACGAAATCCAGGGCCACGTTCGCGCCGGAGAACTGGGGGTGGCGCCTGCGGCCCAGCGTCATGTGCATCAGGTGGCCGAACTCGTGGAAGAAAATCTCCACTTCGCCGTGGAGCAGCAGAGACGGCCGGTCCGCGGAGGGCTTGAAGAAGTTGGCCGCCAGCGCGGACACCGGGTCGCGGTACCCCCCGCCCGGGAGCTCCCTGCCGGAGACCAAGGGATAGGCCGCGGCCGCCTGGGGATCCTTGCCCGGCCGGGCGTAGAGGTCGAGGTAGAACCGGCCCAGGACCTTCCCCGTGGCCTTGTCGACGGCCTCGAAGAGCCGGACATCCGGATGGTAGGCCCGCGCCCGGAGTTCGCGGAACTCGAGGCCGAGCATCTCCTGGAACACGTCCATGGTCCCCCGGACCACGGTCTCCACGGGAAAGTAGGACCGGACTTCCTCCGGGTCGAAGCCGTGGAGACGCTTGCGCAGCCGCGCGGCGTAGTACGGGATCTCCCAGGCGCTGATGTCCCCGGCGGACGCATGCTCCCGCCGCTTCTCATCGAGGAGCGCGGCCGATTGTCTCAGGGCCGGGCCGCGCAGGAGGGTCTTGAGCCTTCGGAGGAAAGAGAGGACGCGCTCCGGCGTCCCGGCCATGGAGTCCTTAAGGGCGTAGTGGGCGAAGCTGGGATACCCCAGGATGCCCGCCAGCTCCCGGCGGAGCTCCAGGATGCTTTCCAGGAGCGGCACGTTCTTCTCCGCGGCCCGGCTGTTGTATTCGCGCTCCATGCGGCGGCGCAGTCCGTCGTCCTTGGCCGTCCGCATGACCGTGGTGTAGCTCGGGTAGTCGAGCCGCACCCTGCGCTTGCCGGACGGGGCGCGGGGAAGGGATTCGACGAAGAAGCCCGGGAGCCCCTCCAAGGCGGACGGCTCGACCTCCACGCTCCGCTCGCCTTCCTGCAGGTTCGCCTGGAATCTCCGGCTCAGCTCGAAGATCTTCCGCTCGATCTGTGCGACGCGGACGCGGCGCTCCTCGGGCAGGTCCATGCCCATGCGCGCGTAGTCCTGCAGGATCTTCTCGAGCAGCCTCCGGTCCTCCCCTTCCAGCGGCTCCCCCCGGGCGGCGACCGCGCGGTAGCCCTCGTAGATATCCTTGCGCTGATAGAACTCCGTCAGGAGGGCGTTCGAGCGTCCGGAGACCTCCGCGGCCGCGTCCCTCATGGCCGGGTCCGGCGACACCGAGCCCATGAAGGCGAGGGGCGCCACCGCCTCGTCGTACGCGCCGTAGGCGTGCTGCAGAGCCCGGACCGTGTTCTCGAAGTCCCGCAGCCCCGGCGGGATGGCCGCGACCGCCTCGACGACCGCAGTGAACCTCCGCTCCGCCTCCTCGTAGCGCAGGGGCAGGTCCCTCGGCGAGGACGGGAACTCGATGGAGCCGAGGGATGCCCCCCCTTTGCCGACGACGCCCGCGGCTCCGGGGACGCCGCTGAAGGCGGCGGCGGGCTGGACCGCGGCCGTCTGGGCCCCGGCGGGGCCCGGCAAGGACAGCAGGCTGCAGAGGATGAGGCCGGCGCGCATGGATAGGAGTATAGATATGCGCGCGCGAAAGCTTCATGGGCCGATAGGCATACCCATGCCGCCGAATCCGGCCTAGCGCGGGGATAGGCCTTCGGTCAATCCCGGGAGGACGAACGGAAGCGTGGTCGGGGAGATCAGCGCTTCACCGTGCCCGGATCGACCACGGTGCCGGAGGGGTTGGCCCCGCGCTCACATCGCACGAGGCGAGCGGCACCATGACGGTCCGGAACCGGATGCTCATCTTCGGATTATACTCGGGGCCAACGCCGCGCCGATGAGGGCCGCGAGCACGGCGACGCCGGCGAGCACGGAGGACCAGGAGCTGGCGGCGACCGGGGCCCAGAGCGCTGCGGCGGCTACCCCGTCCGTGATGCCGCTGCCGGTCGTGACGATCTCCGACTGATCCGGCTGGGCCCAGTCCGACTGGATGGAGCCGCCGATCTTGCGAGCCGTGGACGAGTAGCTCAAAGCCGTGTTGTAGAGCACCGCCTGGATGGCCGCCGCGATGGCGCCGATGATGGGGATCATCTTGAGCGGGGCGAGGGCGCCGACGACGTTGATCAGTTCCGAGGCGTCCTGGAGCTTCTCCTCGGCGAGCTCGATGTCGGGCGTCCAGGGAGACTCGTCGCCGGTCTGCCCGAGGCCCGGGGCCTCGTCCTTGCCGGAGTAGGGCGAGAAGATGGGCCCGCCGTCCCACTCCTCGATGACGGGGGGCAGGGGCTGGGCTCCGGAGCTCTTCTTCGCGCTCGAGCGGACCTTCCCGGCGAGAGCCTTCGGGGCCTTCTCGAACGCCTGCGCGGCATCGTAGGACCTTCCCTCGGCGGAGCTCCGGGTGAGGGCCTTGCGCGACAGCCCGTGCGACAGGAACAGCTGTTCCAGGGCGCCTGAGACCACGCGCTTGGCCGTCGATGCGGGCTGGGGGGTCTTCCGATAGCGCGATCGCTGGAGCGTGAACGCGGCCGCGGACGCCGGCAGGCGTCCATTCGCCCGCCCGAGCGCGGAGTCGATGTCGAACTTGCGGGTGATCCCGGTCCAGAGCCCGCTCCCCCCGGCCAAGGCGATCTCAGAGTCCGCCGCACCCGTCTCGAGCCGTCCCCTGCGCGCGGGTTCAGGCTCCTTTTCCGCGATAAGGGCCGGGGCCTGGGCCGCTGCCGGAGCCTCGGCCTTCGAAGCGGCGGCGGGCGGGAGGGCCGGCAGATGTCGGATCATGGCGGCCTGCTGGAAAGTCTGCTGCATCGCGATCGAGTCCCGGAGCTTGTCAGGGACCTCGTTGCCGACGATGAGATAGGTCAGGGAATCGTAAGAGTCGGCTTTCTGGCCGGCGCTGGGTTCCTCATGCGGCCGCGTGTCGGCCGGGAAGACGATCGCCTGTCCGGAGGCCGGGACGGTCAGCCGCGACTTCGCGGCACCGTACACCCAGCACGCCGCGCCGGTCGTGACCAGCGCCGCCATCAGCACGGGCAGTCGGGTCGCGAGGGCCGCGAGGCCCCCGGCCTTGGCCGCGCCCACGCCTTTCCCGGCGCCCAGGAGAATCTTCCCGGCCTGGACGAGCGGGCTCGGGACGAGCTCAACCCCGACTCCGGCGGCGCCGCCTTGGCCGAAAACGATGCCCGCTCCCTTGGATTCGCGGCGCTTCTCCTGGCGCTGGATCTGCGGGATCTGCAGTGTCTTGGAGTTGGTCATGATGCTCCTATACTATTCTAGCCGCCGTCGCCCGCGGATGCCCCTGATATTATCCTGAAGGGAAAAGTGATTCAAAAGAAAGACAAATTCAAATACAAAAACCCCTGTTCATTTAATCTTCAGGGCCTTAAGCGCCTGGCTGGGATGGGACCGGCTCCGCGCCGATCTCAGAACCCGCCCATGATGGCGTTCAGCTTGCCGAAGGCGGTCGCCGAGGCCCCAGGAGGGTGAAGACCACGGAGAACCCGGCGACGAACGCCAGCGCGGGACTCTTCAACGGCCCTGGGCCGAAGGACATGCCGTCCGCTTGGGAAAATACCTGTGGTCCGGACCCCAAAAGGCCCGGAACGCGGGCGTTGCTACTGCGCCGGGACCTCCATGAGCACCGCGTGCGTCGCGCCCACGACAACGCCGATGGGCAGGCTCAGCTGCACGATGAACACGACCTTCTTCCCCCTGAGCCTCTCCGGCACGTCGACGATCATGTTGACCTCGGCTACGGAGAGCGGGTCGAGCTTGACCTGCTTGGGCTCGAAGCGCACCCACTTGGCAGCGTCGTTGACCGCCTCGTACCCGGCCGGAAGCGGCATGAACGTCGGCCTCCACGCCAGGGTGTCGAAGATCAGCTCGAGCTCCTTCTGGTCGTCCCGGTTCGTGAGGATGAACCGCCGCTTCTCCTCCTTCTTGACGTCGTAGGGCGCTCCCGGCTTGGCTCCGCGCACGTAGAGCTTCGTCGGCCACAGGTCGTAGTTCAGGTCCACCATCGCTTTCGCCGCTTTCTCCTGTTCCAGGCTCTGCGGGCTCCGCCCCACGGAGAAGCGGATGCGCGACTCGACCCCGCCGGCCAGCATGCCCGTATCCACCGTCCGCCCCCACAGCGCGAATGCGTAGTGCTTGCCGAGCAGGTTCGGGTCGTCCGGAAGCGTGATGACGACGTCGCTGAATCCCGGCTCGCCCGGCCCCAGCCGGTAGCGGTCCGGCCTCACCTGCACCCACGCCGGGTCCGGCAGCGGCTCGTAGGGAGGGATGATCTCCTTCCTCCGCGGGACGATCACGTCCACCTGGACCATCACTTCCCCGTCTCCCCTGTTCCTCACCGTGTAGGGCACTCCCTTCATCTCCCGGAGGTTGTAGCTGCGCCCCGGCTTGAGGCCGGCCAGGACCACGTCCGTGAACTGCGTGGAGATGCCCACCTTCGCCTCTCCCGGCGCGGGGACGGCCAGCAGCGCCGCCAGCGCCGCCCCTACGGCTTCTGCGCGATATCGTTCCATGGCTGTCAGGGGATGATAGTATAAATGGGATCAAGAGGGCTGGGCGATAATTGATATCATCCCCCCATGAACGACACCCTTCTCGACCGCTTCCTCCGCTACGTCAAGATCGACACCCAATCCAAGGAAGGCGTCGAAGACGCCTACCCCAGCACGTCCAAGCAGCTCGACCTGCTCAAGCTCCTGGCGACGGAGCTCGAGGCCCTGGGGGTGCCGGACGTGCGCATGGACCGCCACGGCTACGTCATGGCCTCCATCCCGGCGAATCTGCTCCCCAGGCATCCGGCCCGCGGCAAGGTCCCGGCCGTGGGCTTCATCGCGCATGTGGACACCTCCGAGGCCGCGAGCGGAAAGGACGTCAAGCCCCAGGTCCTCGAGTACAAGGGCGGGGACGTCGTCCTGCCCGGCGACCCCTCGTCCGTCATTAAGGCCGATTGCCCGCACCTCAAAGACTGCGTGGGCAAGAGCATCGTCACGAGCGACGGCACCACGCTGCTCGGCGCGGACGACAAGGCCGGGATCGCGGCCATCATGACCGCGGTGGAACGCATCATGAGCGACCCCGAATTCCTTCACGGCGATGTCAAGATCGCCTTCACCCCGGACGAGGAAGTGGGCGGCGGCACCAAGTTCTTCGACCTCAAGGCCTTCGGCGCCCAGGTGGCCTACACCCTGGACGGCCACGATGCGGGACAGCTCAACAAGGAGACCTTCAGCGCGGACACGGCCATCGTCACAGTCCACGGCTGGGAGGTGCACCCCGGCACGGCCAAGGACGTCATGGTGAACTCCATACGGGCCATGGCGGACCTCATCGCGCGCCTGCCCAAGCACATGGCTCCGGAGACCACCGAGGGCTACCAGCCCTACATCCATCCCTACGACATCCACGGCGCCACCGGCCAGACCGCGCTCAAGCTCCTGCTGCGCGACTTCAAGACCGCGGGTCTCTCCGAGCAGAAGCGCATCCTGGAGTGCATTATTAAGGAAGTGCAGCCCCTCCACCCCAAGGCCAAGTTCGAGCTCAAAATCGTGGAATCCTACCGGAACATGCGCGAGGGCCTGGAGAAGGACCCCCGCGTCTTGGACGTCCTATGGGCCGCGGTCGAGAAGACGGGACTCAAGCCCCGCTGGGAGCCCATCCGCGGGGGAACGGACGGCGCGCGCTTGACGGCGCAAGGCCTGCCCACGCCCAACGTGTTCATGGGCGGATGCAACTACCACAGCAAGACGGAATGGGTGTCGGTGGACGGCATGGCGCAGGCCTGCCAGACCGTGCTCAACATCCTTCAGCTCTGGGTGGAGAAAGCGGGTTAGCCTGAAACGTTCAGTTGCACGTCAGTTTTGACCGCACTGTGGGCGCCCACAGTCGCCCCATCGGCCTGACTACACGATTACCCCCAACGGAACGAGCGGCCCCCGGGGCCGCTCGGCCTCCGGCCGGCAAAGCCGGCCGGAGGTGCCCAACAGCACTGCCCGAACCCGGCTGCAGATGAACGCTGCTTATTTAGGGCCGTTCTTCCCTGGAAGGAAAGTAATCGTAGTTGTGCCGAGCGACAGGCCCTCAGAGGGCCTGTCGCAACTGGGTGGCGGTGCCGTTGTGTGTGATGCGGAGTTCCAGCTGCGGAAGGGCCTTGATAAAACGGCTTCGTAGAGACTTCTAAAACAAGCCATCGCCTCGCTAGACTCTTGTTGGATTTAGGACAAGAGGAGGCGAGGCGATGGGATACAAGGCTACATCATTGTTGGGCGGCGAGGGAATGGACATCACCTTCACCCGCAAGGCCGTGACCCCCTGGGGCGGCCTTGTTCTGTTCAGCGGCATGGCGCGGCAGATAGGGCTGGAACAAACCCTGCGCAAGGCACTGCCGTTCCAGGTCACGTCACCGAATGCCACGGACCCGGTCGAGATCGTCCTGGCGTTCATGACCGGGGTCCTGGTGGGCTCGCGCCGCTTGGCGCACATCGAGCGGTTGAGGTGGGATGAAGGCGTGCACCGCATTCTCGGAATCAAGCGATTCGTCTCGGACACCACGCTCGGGAGGTTCTTCAAGCGGTTCAAGGCCGGGACCGTGAACTCGTTCTTCGAGGCCTTGATGCTCTGGCAGTTGACCCTCATCACGCTCAAAGAGGAGATACTCGACCTCGACAGCTCCATCTTCGAGCGCTATGGCCATCAGGAGGGTGCCTGGCTCGGCTACAACCCCAAGAAACATCGACGGCCGAGCCATCATCCCCTCATCGCCACGTTGGGGCAGCGGCCATGGATCGTCCATGCCTGGCTGAGGTCCGGGAACACCACGAGCGCGAGAGGCGCGGATGCGTTCTTGGATGAGACGCTGGCTCTTCTGCCGGATAAGAGCGCCATCCGCTACTTGCGCGCAGATTCCGGCTTCGGCGTGGAGCCGTTCCTGAAGAAGGTGGAGGACATGGGATTGATCTATGCGATCGTGGCCCGGTTCACGCAGGGGCTCAAGAACCTAGTCGGAGACATCACGGGTTGGCGGGAACTCGAGCCCGGGATTGCGGTCAGCGAAGTCCTCTTCCAGGCGCATGGATGGTCACGTGCGCGGCGGGTCGTCCTCATCCGCCAGCGCAGAAAAGAACGCGATTTCGTCCGGGGACGGGAGCTGTTCGATGACCCAGGGTTCCTGTACCAGGCCATCCTGACCAACCGGACTGACGCGCCGGAGGAAGTCTGGCGGTTCTACCGCGGACACGCGGAGGTCGAAAGCCGGATCCGGGAGCTCAAGTGGGACTACGGCGTCGATGGCTTCTGCCAGAAGAGGTTCTTCCCGACCGAGGCGGCGTTCAGGCTGGTGTGCGTGACCTACAACCTAGTCAGCCTGCTCCAGGAAAAGCTCGGGAGCAAGGTCTACCAGACGCTGGGGACCATCCGGGCGCAGTTGTTCGCATGCGGGGCCTTGGTCGGCCGCTCGGGGCGGCGGATCATGCTGCGCCTATCCCTGGCCGGCCCCTGGAGGGACCGATTCGAGAACGGGTTGAAGGTCTTCTTCCCTTCGACAAACGGCGCCTGCGACACAGTTGGGTCCGGGTGAGAAAAGGCACCGGATAGGGAGCCATTACAGGGGCAAAAGGGGCTCGAAAAACAGGGACGGAATAGTCCCGCCCCTCCCGTCTACGGGAGGAGGCCAACAGAACTTTTCAGTACCCCAGCGTCTCCGTCGAAACGCCCGTGTAGTAGTGCCGCAGGATCCGGTCGTACGGCCACCCCTTCTCGGACGCGAGGTTGGCGGCCCCGCCCTGGCACATGCCCACCCCGTGCCCCCAGCCGCCGCCGAACATATAGAAGCGGTCGAGCCCGGCTTTCCGGTCCTGATGGGCTTCGATGACGAACAAAGGACTGCGCACCTGGCCCACGGCCATGAGGCGCCGTATCTCGTGCTCCTTCGTCACGACCGTCTCGCCGGACTCGCCCGCGAAGCCCAAGCCCAGGACGAAGCCCGAGCTTGAACGGCGCGCGGGGAAGACCCTCTTGAGCCGGCCGACGTTCGAACGCCGCTCGACGCGCTCCTCGAGCTCCGCGGCCGGTATGGGCCAGGCCCAACGGAAGGAAGAACGGGTCACGTACCGCGAGGCCGCGCAATAGGCGGGCGGCGAGCCTTTGAGCCAAAGCTCGACCTGCCAGGGCGAGCGCACGGTCCACGTGTCGGCCTCGGGCACGGCCTGCAGATAGGGCTGGCCGACCCAGCCGGGCAGATCCGCCGCGGTCTGCGTATGCCCTCCGCAATTGGCCTGGAAGAGAGCCTGGATGGGCTTGCCGTCGTGGGTGAGCACGATCCCCCGCGTCTCATCCACCGCCGCCCGCACCTTCGAGGATTCGACGCCCAGACCGGAGTAGACCTGACAGTGCTGGCTGTCGCACAGATCGTACGGACGGCCCTTGTGCGCGGGGACGGTCTTCATGCGATAGAGCGTGTGCGTGCGCGCGACCACGGCCTGGGCCTTGAGAGCCTCCTCGGGGTCCGACCCCGGCATCTCCGAGGGCAGGACGCTGTAGAGGTACTCGTCGAGCGGAAGCTCATTGACCAGGATCAGGCCGACCGAAGGATCCGGGATGAGCTCCAGGGTATCGCGGTACTCCCGGTCCCCTGCCCCGGCCCAGGAGAAGCCCTGTCCGTGCCGCACGTCGTGGAGCATGACCGTATGCGTGGCCAGCACGGTCCGAAGCCGCACGGGCTCCGTGACGCTGGCCGCGAGCCTGGAGTCCGGCGAATAGATGCGCAGTTCTTGGGATGAGACCTCCACTCGCCACACCTCGCGGCCCTGCCCTTCCGCCACGACATGGGAACGCTTCTTTTCCAGGATGCGGAACGGCCCCCCGGCCACGAACAGCACGCCTGAAAGCCGCAGGGGATTGCCTCCGGGCGTGACCCCGAGGCCGACCCGCACCCTGGGCATGGCCTCGCGCCGCTCGGCCGGCGCGGCCCCGCGCAGACGCTGCGCGGGAGCCGTCCGGACGAACTCCTCGGAACGGGCCTGGGACTCGGTCTCGGCTTTGGCCTGGAGCGCGGCCGCCAAAGGCGCGAGGCCCGGGTGGCGGGAGTCCACCTTGCGGACCTCTGCCCATTGCGCGAACGCGGCGGCCGGATCGCCGAGACGCTCCAGGACAGCGGCCAAAGGGACGCGGGCCTCGGTATACGTGTAATCATGGCGGAGAGCCGCCTCGTAGCTCGCGCGCGCGTCCTTCAGCCGGCCCCAGGACTCATACACGCGGCCCAGAGCCATGTCCGCGAGCACGGAGGAAGGCTGCAGCTTGGCCAGCCGGAGAAGCGCTTCCTCGGCGCCCTTGCCTGCGCGGCCGCTCCAGGCCGCGCCGAGGATGTAGAGCGAGAGCGCGCTCTCCGACATCTCGAGCCGCTTCTTCGCGCAGGAGCGGGCCCGGCGGTCGCGTCCGGCCAGATAGTAGAACCAGGCCAGGGTCTCGAGCGTATCCGCGTCCTCGGGCTCGAGCTTGAGAGCCTGCCGCAGGGCCGCGACGGAGGCTTCCATGTCCCCAAGGTCCCTGTGGACCAGGGCCTGGTGCCTGAGCGCATCGGCCCGCAAGGGGCCGCTGCTCTCCGCTTCCTGGTAGCTCTTAAGAGCCTCGTCGAACCGGCCTTCGAAGTACAGGGCATGACCTTGCTCCAACGGACCGGCATAGAGCAAGGATGCGAGGAAGAGAAAGAAGACCATGTCGGCTCAGCTCGGCTTCTTGAGAAGCCTGTCCCCGGCTAGTTCGCGGATGGCTTGATCGATCTTCCCGATGGTGGCCCCGGCCTTGTGCAGCAGCCGGACATAGGGATCGCCTTTAGGCACCACCCGCTCAGCCTGCTGATGCGGGATGCCCGTGAGGAAGAGCACGGGGAGGCTCTTGGGAACGCGGGGGTTGTCCCTGAGCCGGCGATAGGCGTCTATCCCGGAACCGTAGACCGGCAGCATGATGTCCATGATGACCAGACCGACCTTGATGGCGCTGGCCTGGATGATGAACTGCTCCGCGTCCCCGCAGTGCGTGGCGCGGTAGCCCCGCTCCTCCAGGTGCTGGCAGAGCAGGTCCGCGGTCATCTCGTCGTCTTCCACCACCAGGATGTAGGGAAGCCTTGCCACTACTTCTTCCCGTCGAAGACGCGCTCCGGCGGACGCCGCGCGGAGTCCAGGAGCGCTTGAACGGGTTTCGCGGCATCCGCCCTGACGCTCACGGGGGCCTGCCGGAAAGAATCGCGGATGCGGTCCATCAAGGCGTATGCGATATCGCCCGGGCACGCCGTGGCGGAGAGGTCCCGGTGCGCCTTGTAGGCGTCCGGCGAGATCTTGTAGTTCCGGGTCAGCCAGCGTCCCAATGCCGCGAGGGAATCCAACTGGGCCTGGGACACTTGGTGGTTCTTGGGCTCATGATAGTACCCCATGAGCGAGATGCCGATGTTCCCCGTGTTCTGGTTCCCCACGTGCGTTCCCACGACGGTCTCGGGCCGCCCCTGGAAGATGCGGCCCTCCCCGTCCATGAGGAAGTGGTAGCCGATGTCGAGCCAGCCCCTCCCGTTCTGGTGGAAGTCCTGGGTGAAGAGCATCTCGTCCGTGGCGTCCTTGAGGGTGAACGGCTGCCTGCCGGCCGTATGGTGCTGGGTGATGCGGACCGGCTGGTGCTCGGTGTAGTCGCCCTTGGGCGGCTTCGCTCCCCACTGCGACCGGCCCACGACCGTGGGCTTGTCCGGGGACTCGGCCGGGGCCGCGGCCTCCTTCTCCTTCCCTCCCTTGCCCGGCGACTGCAGGACCTCGGCCTCGAAAAGCTCGAGGGTATGGGTCGCGCTCACGCCGTTGTCCACCACGCGCAGACGGAGCTCCCCGCCTCCAGGGGCCGAGACGAGGGCCTTGGCCCAGAACCGGCCGTTGGGGAAGCGGTGGATCTCGGCCTTGACCCAGGGGCCCCAGGAGCCGTCCTTGGGTTTGAGCGAGGCCTCGAATCCTACTCCCGGGTCCGGCAGGACGCCGTGGAACAGGACCGTGTCGAAAGGCACGGAGATGGGGTCGCTCGGCAGGAATTCGAAGAACACCTTAGGGTCCAGCGGAGGATAGTTGACGGCGTACTCGCCGGCGATGGCGGCTCCGCGGAACGTGATGGGGGTCGGTTCCACCTCCACCGCGGCCGAGGCGAGAGCGGCCGTCAGGACGACGAAGGACAACACGGGCATGCTCTCATTGTAGCAAACACCGGACGGCTCACCGCGAAAGCCGCGTGTCGAGCCAGACCGCCAGGGCCAGCACGGCCCCGCGCACGATGAACTTGAACTCCGGCGAGACGGCCAAAAGAGTCATGCCGTTCAATAGGCATGTCATGATGAGCGCTCCGAAGAGCACGCCGAAGGCCGTCCCCCGCCCGCCCTTGAGGGAAGTCCCCCCCATCACGCAGGCGGCGATGGCGTCGAGCTCCATGAGTTCGCCCACCGTGGTCGTGGACGCGCCCGCGTAAGCCGTCTGCATGAACCCGGTCAGGGCCACCAGGCCGCCCATGATGCCGAAGGCCTGGATCACGACCTTGTCCACCGGGATGCCGGAGAGCAGGGCCGCCTCCTCGTTGCCGCCGATGGCGTAGAGGTGGCGCCCGAAAGGCGTGTGCTCGGTGAGCACCACCACGGCCAGGGTCACCAGGCCCAGCACCACGATGGGCAGAGGGACCCCGCGGAAACGGTTCATCACGACGACGAAGAGGAAAAAGAGCTGCGCGGTCAAGAAGGCCTTCAGGAAACGTTTCTCAGGCTCCCCCGGCGCCCTCCACTCCCGGAACGCCGCGGCGCTGGAGACAAGAGCGGCCATGAGATAGCCTGCCCAAGGCGGGAAATAGTAGGTGGTCAGGGCCGAATACAGGTTGGCCCCCCCTCCCGCGACGACGGGGACCGTGGCCGAGCGGATGACCAGCCAGAACAGCCCCTTGAAGATGAGAAGCCCTCCCAGGGTGATGATGAAGGCCGGTATCTTCTCCTTCACCACCACGGCGCCCATGGCGTACCAGACCGCCAGGGCCAGAGCGAAACCCAAGGCCATGGCGAGCGGAGCGGGCCATTGGTGATGGAAGACCAGCACGCTGGCCACGCCGCCGATGAGCCCGACCCCGCTGCCCACCGAAAGGTCGATGTGGCCGGGCAGTATGATGAGGAACATGCCCAGGGCCAGCACGGCCGTGGTGGAGAGCTCGATCATGAGCATGGAAAGGTTCCTGGGGCTCAGGAACTGGGGCGAGAGGACGGTGAACACCCCGCAGACCGCGAGAAGGGCTAAAGCCCAAGAGTAGCGTTTCAACGCTTCACCTCCCCCATGGCTGCCGCCAGAAGCTTCTCCTGCGTGGCCTCCGCGCGGCTGAACTCCCCGGACACCTTCCCCTCATGGAGCATGAGGATGCGGTCGCTCATGCCCATGAGCTCCGGCAGCTCGCTGGAGGCCAAGAGCACGGCGATCCCCTGGGCGGTGAGCCGGTTGATGATCTCGTAGACCTCGATCTTGGCGCCCACGTCGATGCCCCGGGTAGGCTCGTCGAGCATGACCACCACGGGCTCGGGCATCAGGACGCGGCCGATGACGACCTTCTGCTGGTTGCCGCCCGAGAGCCCGCCCACCCGGCTGTGCTGGCTCGGAGCCTTGATCTTCAGGGAATCGAAATAGCAGGCATTGGCATCCGCCTCTATGCGGGTGTCGATGAGCCCGTTCCGGGTGAGGGCGTGGAGATGAGAGAGGGAAAGGTTGAAGCCTACGGACTGGTCCAAGACCAGCCCGTAGCGCCTGCGGTCCTCGCTCACCAGGGCCAGCCCGGCGCGGATGCTCGCGTCCGGCCCCGCGGCAGGGAGTGTCCCGCCGTCGAGCTCCACCCGGCCCGAGATGCGCCGCCCCCAGGCGCCGAAGAGATGCATGAGGAGCTCGGTCCGGCCCGCGCCCATGAGTCCGCCCAAGCCCACGACCTCCCCGGCCCGCACCTTGAACGACACGTTCTTCAGGAACGGCTCCGCGCCTTCGCCCGCGGCTACGCTCAGGTCCTGGACCCTCAGCCGGGTGCGGCCTGTGGCCGACGACCGGCGCGGGAACAGGTCCTGGATGTCGCGTCCCACCATGAGGCGGATGATCTCGGCCCTGTCCGTCCGGGGCGCCTCCAAAGTCGAGACGCTCGCCCCGTCGCGCAGTACGGTGATGCGGTCGGCCACGGCGAAGACCTCGTCGAGCTTGTGCGAGATGTAGACGCAGGAGATGCCGCGCTTCCGAAGATCCTTGAGGATGCCGAGCAGGATCGCGGACTCGGACTCGGTCAAAGCCGATGTCGGCTCATCGAGGATGAGTATCCTGGCCTCCTTGCGCAAGGCCTTGACGATCTCCACGAGCTGCTGCTTGCCGGTGCCGAGCTCCCGGGTGGGTACGCGAGGGTCCACGTCCACGCCGAACTTGCGCAGGAGCCTGCCCCCCTCCTCGAAGACCTTGGGCCAGTCGATGAAGGCCCCGCGCAGGGGCTCGGCTCCCAGGAAGATGTTCTCGGCCGCGCTCATCTCCGGGACCAGGGCCAGCTCCTGGCAGATGACCGCGATCCCGACCTCCTCCGCGTCCGCGACGGAGGAGAAGCGGGCCTCCTTCCCGTCCACGCGGAGCTCGCCCTTGTAGGAGCCGTGGGGATGGATGCCGCAGAGCAGCTTGATGAGCGTGGATTTCCCGGCACCGTTCTCCCCGCACAGGGCGTGTATCTCGCCCGGCAGGAGCTCGAAGCTGACACCCTTGAGCGCCACCACCCCGGGGAACTCCTTGACGAGGCCTCGGCCGCTCAGGATAGGCATCCGCTCACTTCCTCGGTCTGAGCGCTTCAGGGACGTCGCGGTAGATGGCCTCGACCGGGTGGAAAGCGTCCTTGACGACCGTGTCCATCATGTTCCCCTTGTCCACCGCGACCACGTCCACGAGGATGGCCGGGACCTTCACGGTGCCGTTGTCGACCTCCCCGGAAGCCACCACCGGCCTGCTCCTGGCGAGCCGGAACGCGGCCTCGGCCGCCTTCCCGGCCAGGACATGCAGGGGCTTGTAGATCGTCGCCGTCTGGGTGCCGTTGGCGATGCGCTGGCAGGCGGCCAGCTCCGCGTCCTGCCCCATCACCATCACCTTGCCGGCCAGACCCTCCTCGGTCAACGCCTGGATGGCCCCGCCGGCGGTCCCGTCGTTCGCGGCCAGGACCGCGTCGATGGACGGCCCGACGCGCGTGATGGCGGCGTTGACGATCTTCTTGGCGTTCTCGGGCTTCCAGTTCTCGGCCCAGTCCTCATGCACCACCTGGATGAAGCCGCTCTCGAGGACGGGCTTGAGCACGTTCTCCTGCCCCTGTTTGACCAAGAAGGCGTTGTTGTCGGTCTTGGCGCCATGGATGCGCACGATGCGCTTGGTCCCGCGCCCTTTTTTCCTGAGCTGCTCGACCAGGTACCGGGCTTGGGCCTCCCCCACCATCACGGCGTCGAAGCTCGCGTACAGGTCGGGGTCCGAGTCCGTGATCATCCGGTCGTAGGCCACCACCGGGATGCCCGCGTCGTGCGCCAGGCGCACGGCCTTGGCCATGGCCCCGGCGTTGTGCGGGACGATGACGAGCGCCTCCACCCTGCGGCTGATGAGGGCCTCCACGTCCTGGATCTGGCGCGTGTCGTCGCTGTTCGCGGACTGCACCAGGACGTCGGCGCCCAGCTCCTCCGCCTTGCGGATGAACATGTCCCTGTCCTTCTGCCAGCGCTCCTCTTTGAGCGTATCCAAAGAAAGGCCGATGAGCGGACGCGCGCGCGCCTGGCTCTGGGCGGGGCCTCCCCGGCTCAGGACCACGCCGGTGGCCGCGCTCACTACGCAGGAGATGACGACCAAAGCGATGCGTGTTTTCATGATGGCCTCATGTTTTCATTGGATTCTAGAATAAAATCCCTGATTTCCGGAGAAAAGAAATTCACCTCGGCCATATCGACGACGGCCAAGACCTCCCCGCGCAGCCGGGAAGGTCCCGTGCGCAGGACGCGCAGCATGCGTCCCTCCAGCCCCAGGAGATAGCCGGGGTATGCGGCAAGTGCGTGGCGCGCGGCCGTGCGGATGCGGGGGTCCTCGTGGTTCAGCATGACCCACAGGTGGGACACGGCTTTCCAATAGCGCCGCCTCTGGACCGGGCTCATACTCCGGATCCCATCCAGGGCCTCGCGCCGCGACTCCCCGTCCAGGCGCACCCCGATGCGCTCCCCCCAAGTCCGGCCTGGAAGCGATTCGGCCAGGCCGATGCGGTAATACTCGGCCGCGAACTCCAGCGAAGCCGTTGCCTGGACAGGGTCCTGCCGCACGGCTTCGGCCGCGCTCTCGCCCCAGGCCAAGTGAGCGCGCGGACTCTCCTGGTCCGGAAGGAGGAACATGCGCGCGATCCAAAGATCGTCCAGAGATGCCTCGCCCCGCCCGCCGTCCGAAAGGACCCCCGCCAGGCGCCTGCGCAGGGCCGGGAATTCCTCCGGATAGGTCCGGTCCCGGATCAGGTTCGCGAGCGCAAGACGATGCACGGCCGGCCGCCCGTCGAAGAGCCGCCTCGACAGGGACTCGTCGATGGACGGGCTGAAAAAGACATGCCCCGGCCTAGCCTCGCGGCCCGGCTCCCGTATCTCGGTGAAGCCCCACGCCTCGAAGAGCCCGCGCAGCGCCTCCATGCCCTCGCCCTGCTTCGAGTCCTCCCCGGCCGACGCGGCGTCCACGATCCGCAGGAGCAAGGTCTCGCGCTCGGCGCGCGGCGTGGCCTCGCTCAGGATCAAACGCGTCTCCTCCCGCCAGCCGGACTCGCCGGAGCCGCGCGCCCCTTGGGGCAAACCGAGGAGAGACGCGGCGGCCCGCGCCGCGGACGCATCCGGATGCCGGAGCAGGCCCTGAACAAGAGCCCGCAATTCCTCCGGCCAGGAATCCGGGTCCGGATGCCTGACCTCGACGAGACGCAGGAAGTCGTGGGCCTTGACCAAATCCCCGCTGGAGAGGGCGTCTGCGCCGAGTCCGCGAAGCCCTTTCTCATCCAGGCGGTTGAGCGCGCGCACCCGCCCGAGGATGAGGCTCGCGACGGACTTGCCGCGGATCTTGGCGGGCGTCCAGAGCCGCGAGAACAGCCGGACGTTGTCCCAGCCGACCTGGCGGCCGTAGCTCTCGCGCAAGGCACGCAGTATCTTGGCGTCGCTGGACCCGCCGCTGAAGCTCTCGCCCACGCGCCAGGCGTTGAGCTCGTCGACCAGACCCAGCAAGGCCCCGAACCGGGTGAACTGCGGCGGCCCGTCGATCTCGTAAGGCATGGCATAGCGCATCCTCTCGAGCCAGCTCTCCAACTGCTCCCGAAAGCGCTTGAACCGAGCATGCGTGACTTCGTGCGAGACGGAGTTCAGGTCTATGCGGCTCGGCATGACGTAGGAGATCTCTCCGGTCGCAGACGCGTAGAAGGCCTCCGCCCCTTGGGTCCGGTTCGAGACGATGGGAAGGCCCTGCGCGGCCATGAAGCGCGCCACGCGGTCGAACCGTGAGACGAGCTTCGGGGAGGTCAGCGCCTCGGCGTTTCGGAAGACCTGCCGGGTCAAATGGAAGGGATGCCCTTGCCCGACCACTAGATACCCGCCGTGGCGGCTGGTCTTAAGCCCCCCCGCGCGCGCGAACTCCTCGACGGCGGAAAGCTCGTCCCGGGTAAGCCGCCGGATATCCAGGACGCGGGCGCACAGGCGGGTGGCCGGAGCCAGATCCCTCATGAGCCTGGCCGGGAAGTCCTGGGCCGCGTTCTTCGAGGAGTGCAGGTAGACCCTGGCCGCCATGCGGCGTTCCGGGATAGGCGAGCTGAGGAGCTCGATCCAGAACTCCAGGCCGTTGCGGATCTCGTAGATCTCGAACTCGCCGCGGTCCTCGACCCGGTGCTCGTACCTCCGCAGGGTGTCGAAGAAGTGCTCGCGGATGACGCCCGGCAAGGCTTGGATGAATTCCCCGCGCGCGACGCGCCCCTGAGCGCCTCTCTCCGAATCGAAGACGCTCTCGGCCCAGGGTCTGCTGAGGTCCGACGTGAAGCTCTCCAGCCGAACCACGATCTGCGCGGGCATCGGGGCCGGCGCCGCGTCCACAGCTCCGAAGGATCCCGCCGAGGACGAACGCCGGCTGCCGGTGAAAAAGGAGTCGAGTGTCTCCTGGCGCTCGACGGCCGGGCCGGCGCGCCCCAGCTCTTCCGCTCCGGCCCTCAGGACCTCCAGGGCCTGTTCGCCGACGGGACGGGCCGCCGCATCCCGCTCCTTGGAGAGGGTCGCCGCGGGCAGAGGCGCGCGGACCGACGGGAGCGACGAGAGCCCCACGGGCAGGAGCCCGGCGCTCGTGGGGAGGGCGATCGGACCCTGAAGCGGCGCAAGGCCCGGAACGGACACGATTGCGATGCCGGGCCGGGTCGGGGCCGGCAGCGTCGGAGCCAGCGCGGTCTGAGCGCAAGCCGCCCCCGGGCCCAAGGCGGCCCGCATGACGAGACCGACGGAGAATACCACGCTGATGGCTTTGTGACGACTCATGGCTTCGGGACCCGAGGATAGTCTAGCGAAGGGACCCGGCCGTTGCCTGGGCCATAGGGAGTGGGGACCCGCGCGCTTCGGCCCAGCTTGCGGCTGGGAGCAAGTACCCGGAAGCTGTCCCGGGCTCAGATGCGCAGGAATATCTTCCTATTATAGAGAAAGCGGACCAGCAGGAAAGCCAGGAACAGGGCCGTGGTCTGGACCAGGAGCTCTCCGCAGCAGCCGAACGCCGCCGCCACCGGCCCGCCCACGAGCCTGCGCGCCACGGCCGGAAAATCCACGATGCTGTACGCCAGGTAGATGGTGATGGGGTTCACGCCGAGCCAGACGAAGGGCTCAGCCCACCGCTCGAAACGCCAGAGGTCGATGACCTGGTAGAAAAGCGCCATCAGGATGCAGCTGTAGCCCCCGGCGACCAGGACGTAGGAGGAGGTCCATATCTTCTTGATCACAGGGAACTGCAGCCCCCAGACGAATCCCAAGAGCACGCTGAGCGCGCCCCAGCCGAGAAGCAAGCGGACCTTCCTGTACCCTGGAAGGTCCGCTCTCTTCAGGAGCATCCCCGCGAAAACCCCCATAAGGCAGGACGCGATGGCGGGCAAGGTGCTGAGGATCCCCTCGGGATCGTAGGTCCCGTAGTACTTGCTCCCGGGCAGGAGGCGGGCGTCGATGGCCGCGGCCAGGTTGCCGGCCTCGGTGAAATCCCCGGCGCCGACGAAGGTCATCACCGCCCAGTAGCCCGCCAGCAGCGCTCCCCACAAGACCACGAGTCCCTTGAGCTCGAACGCGATGAACAGGAGAGAGGCGGAGGCGTAGCACAATGCGATCCTCTGCAGGACCCCCATGATCCGCACCCCTTCCTGCGGGGCGAAGCCGCCGTTGTAGAACACCCCGGCCAGGAAGAGCGCCAGGGTCCGCCGCAGTATCCTCTTGATCACGACGGAGCGGCCGTCCCGCTCCAGGGCTTTGGGGAGCGACAGCACGATCGAGGTCCCCACGATGAAGATGAAGAGCGGGAAGATGAGGTCGTAGGACGAGAACCCCGCCCAGTCCTTGTGCGTCAGCTGCGCGGAAAGGGACCGGACGACCCGGTTGTCGCCCACCGCGCGCAAAGCGTGCACGATCCCCCCGGCCCCCACGATCCAGAACATGTCGAACCCGCGCAGAGCGTCGAGCGAGACCAGCCGTTGGGACGCGCCTTCTTCAGCCATGCGGAGATTATATCCTTCTCTAGCCCTTCGCTGACGCAATTCCCACATCCGCTCAGGACCAGGGCCCATCCGGACCCTAGGAATGTGATATAACACGGCGAACGCCGCACAGGAGGACCCATGCGCTACAAGCTCCCAGACCTCAGGTACCAGAAGAAAGCCAAGGACCCGGAGGTCATCCTGCGCAATCTCAAGAAGGACTTCGAGCTCAAGGCCTCGGTGGGCATCTGGTACTTCACCCCGGCCGGGGGCAGGTTCCACGAGCGCTACGTCGAGGAAGCCTCCATCGAAGACCGCATCGAGATGGCGGCCAAGATGGCCAAGCTCGGCGTCACGGGCATCGAAGCCCATTTCCCGAAGGAGATCAACTTCGACAACCTCCACCTCTACAAGCAGCTGGAGCGCTCCTCGGGCATCCGCGTGGCCGCGGTCCCCTTCTCGCACTTCTACGAGAAGATATTCGAGTTCGGCTCCCTCTCCAACCCGGACCCCAAGTCCAGGGCGAGGGCCAAGCTCATCGTGGTCGAGGCCTTGAAGCTCGTCAAGGAGATCGGCGCCCGCTGCGCCATCTCCTGGCCCGGCATCGACGGCTACCGCTACATGCACGGCCGGCCCTACATGCGCTTCTGGGAGCTCTTCGAGACCACCCTGGCTGAGGCCATGGATAAGGTGCCCGGGGTCATGGTCGCCATCGAACCCAAGCCCTATGAGCCGGCTCCGAACAACATCTACAGGAACACGGGCGAGGGGCTTCTGGCCTGCCGGCGCATCGAGGGGAAGCTGCGCCACCCGACGAACCGCGGACTCTTGCTGCAGGGCCGCGCTTTGGCGGCCATGAACCCGGAGATCGGCCACGTCAAGATGGGCTATGAGATACTCCCATCCTCCTTCAGCCTGTGCGGCATGGAGGGGAGGCTCGCGCACACTCACTGGAACTCCCAGCCGGACGGGAACTACGACCAGGACAACAACATCGGCGTGGTCAACCCGCACGAGACCGAGGCCCTGCTCTACTCCCTGTGGGCCATGGGCTATGAAGGCTATCTGGGCATAGACGTATTCCCGGAGAACATCCCGGTGCAAAAGTGCGTGCAGATCAACATGCGGGCGCTGGAGAAGCTGCGCAAGCGCGTGGCCAAGCTCCCGCACGAGGCCATCCTGGACTGCCACTTGAGGCCGGACAAGAACCGGGGCAGGCTGGAGACCATCCTTATAGACTCCTGGTGATGCCCCATAGCTATACCCTGGGTCTGGACATCTCCACGCAGGGGGCCAAGCTGCTCCTGCTCGATCCGGACTCCGGCCGCGTCGTCTTCACCACCGCCGTGGACTACGACAAGGACCTCCCCGCCTACGGGACCGTGAACGGCGCGATCCAGGGGCTGGGTCCGGGCGTCTCCGAGTCGGACCCGAAGATGTGGCTCGACGCGGTGCGCATGCTGTTCTCCCGGCTCAAGGAGTCCGGATCCGACCCGGCCCGGGTGCGGGCGGTCTCCGTCTCCGGCCAACAGCACGGGCTCGTCTGCCTGGACTCCCGAGGCACTCTGACCCGCCGAACGAGCAAGCTCTGGAACGACGCGAGTACGGCCGGGGAGTGCGAGGAGCTCACGCGGGCGGTCGGAGGCAAGGCCGCGATGCTTGCGCATGTGCTCAACACGCAGCGGCCGGGCTATACCGCGAGCAAGATCCTGCATTTCAGGAAGAACGATCCGGAAGGCTACAGACGCACGACGACCTTCTTCCTGGCGCACAACTACGTCAACTGGTTCTTGACCGGGGGCAGACGCGTGACGGAGCCGGGCGACGTCTCAGGCATGGCTCTCTGGGACCCCAGGCGCAGGACCTGGGCAAAGGACGTGTGCGCCGCGGTGGACGAGGACCTGATCAACAAGCTTCCGCCCGTGGAGCCCTCGGACCGTTTCATCGGCAGGCTGTCCCCAGAGCTCTGCAGGCAATACGGCTTCTCCCCGGACTGCCGGGTCGACGCCGGCTCAGGAGACAACATGTACGGCGCCATCGGCACCGCGAACACGGCCGAGGGCGTGGTCACCGTGAGCCTAGGCACGAGCGGCACGGCCTACACCTTCCTCGAGCGGCCCTACGTGAGCGAGGACGGGGAGATCGCCTCGTTCTGCGACTCGACCGGCCATTATCTGGCCCTCTTGTGCGTCTCCAACATGGCCAACGGGTACAACGAGATCCTGGAAAGGCAAGGGATCTCGCATGAGCGGTTCCAGGAGTTGGTCGACAAGACCGCCCCCGGCAACTCGGGGATGGTGCTCCTTCCCTGGTTCCAGGGGGAGCGCACCCCGGACCTCCCTGAAGCCGCCCCGCTCTGGTTCGGCCTGGACCTGGGCGCCATGACCCCGGAGCGTCTGTGCCGGGCCGTGCTCGAGGGCCACGTCCTCAATCTCTACGAGGGCTATCTCAAGCTGCCTATCCAAGGCCGCCGCATCCATCTCACGGGCGGCATCTCGAGATCCAGGGTCTGGAGGCAGACGCTCGCGGACGTGTTCAACACGGAGGTGGTCCCGGTCAAAGGCGAGGGGGCCGCGCTGGGCGCGGCCATCCACGCGGCCTGGGCGGAGACGGACGCCTCCATGGACGAGTTCGCGAAGCGCTTCGTGGAGTTCGACGAAACCGCCGCGGCACGGCCCATACCGGAGAACGTCCGGCGGTACGCGGACCTGAAGAGGCTCTACCTCTCCTTATCAAGACGTGTCCGCGGCTTGAGCTCGAACGAGAACCCTTTCGCTCTCCGAAGGAAGCTGTCCGCATGATCCCCGCCGTCGTCCTGGCGTGTCTCCTGCCCGGCTTTCTCCAGGCCCGTGAGCCCGAGACCGTATCCGTGGACCTCGCCGCCGACGAGGGAGAGCCCCTTCAGAGGGCGAGCGGCTTCCTGCACGGCTTCAGCCCGGACGGCTCCCTGCCCCCGGACAGCGCCGTGCTCCCCTTGAAGATGCGCCTGCACAGGACGCGCCTCCACGCGACCTGGGAGGATACCGAGCGCATGAAGAGTCTCGGCATACAGCAGCAGATCGTACTCGCGGACCTCTGGGGCTACGGGGAGAAGCACCCGGGCGACGGCGGCGATTGGACCGAGTGGGAGCGGGACGTCTCCACCACGGTCCGAAAGGCCGCTTCGCTCGGCCTGAGCGTCCAGTGGGACCTCTGGAACGAGCCGGACCATCCGACCTTCTGGAAGCGCGGCTGGGACCAGTTCCTCAAGACCTGGGAGCTCACCCACCGAGCCGTACGCGCCGCGGACCCGTCCGCCGTCATCGTGGGGCCGAGCTGGTCCGACGTCCGGCCCGGAGACGCGCGGTTCTTCGAATTCCTGGACTTCTGCGCGGCGAACAACGTGCTCCCGGACTACGTGAGCTGGCATTTCCCGGCGGACGCGGTGAAAGAGGCTGCCGCGCTCCGAGCCTACGTTTCGGATAAGAAGCTGGGCATCCGGGGCATGCAGATCAACGAGTACGTGTTCAAGGATGAGATGAACCCAGGCAAGACGGCGTGGCACATCGCCAAGATCGAGAGGGCCAAGGTGGACGGGGCGTGCCACGCTGTGTGGGCCGATGAGGATTCCGGCGACCTGGACGGCATCCTGAAGGACCCTTCAGGAGCGTCCCGCACGGGCCGGTGGTGGGTCTACGAGCGCTACGCCGGCATCCTCGGCAGGCTCGCGCGCACCGAGCCGAGCGGGGAAATCGAGCTCATCGCGGGCAAGGACGGGGACGCGGTGCGCGTCCTGCTCGGCAACAAGGGCGGATTCTCAGGCAAGGTCACTGTCCGATTCGCGGGTCTTCCCAAAGACCCCGTGCGCGTGGTGGTGGAACGGATCCCCCACGCGCGAGGCAAGGCTGTCGCCTCCCCCCGCGTGATCCTGAAGAAGGATGTGATGCCCCCGGAGCTCACCTTCCGCTGGAAGGACGCGAGGGACGCCTACTTCATCCGTCTCAGCCCCTGAACCTCACCTGGCCCGTATCCCGTAGCGCACCGTGCTCTCGCCGTTCCTGTTCTGGAACTCGACGCCGTAAGTCCCGGGAAAGACGGACACGGATTCCCCGTCCTTCGGGTCCGTGACCCATGAACGACGCGGACGGCCGTACCTCGAAGGGCCCGCCTTTCTATGGGTGCCGTCGTAGCAGGAGACCTCCAGGACCGAGACCGCGCCCTCGGCATCGAACCGGAAGAGCGTATCGCGCAGGGCCAGCGGGTCGCCGGACTGCAAAGCGCGGCAAGCGGCCAAAAAGACCGCGTCCCGGCTGTTGGGGTTCGCGCGGCACATCCCCAGGAGCGGGAATTCGGCCGTGGCGGACATCACCGAGAGATACCTGTCCTGCATCTCCCTCTTCGTCAAGTCGTTGAACACGCTGAAGCGGTAGGTCGAATCGACGTGAGGCACCTTGATCTTGACGAGCTTCACTTCCGAGAGGACCCCCTTCCTCACGCGGACCGGCTTCGGATAGCTGCTGTTGGAATAGTCGAGCACGTACACGCCCGCCCGGGCAAGGACCGGCTCATTGAGCGCAGCCTCTTCCCACCCCCCGCAGCTCTGCGCCAGGATCCCGCCGCTCGAATCCCCCTTGCACCTTGCGTAGCGGAACCGGCTCTCCTGCCCCGGCCCCGGTTCTCCCGTGACCTGCAGGGCCCCGCGCGCGTCCGGATCGAGCTCCTCCACCGGGACAGGGACGTTCACGGCCATCGTCCCGACGACCCTGGGGGCGTCGTCTTCCGCCGCCGCGGCGGAGAGCAGGACGGCCAGACAGAGGCTATAGCTCATAGCGGTACTCGCAGAGCACCTCGATCACCTTCGACTGCGTCCCCTGCTCGGCGTAGCGGGGATCCACGCCCATGACCTTGGCGCGCAGGCGGCCGCGCTCCCCGCTGTAGGTCTTCTTGATGTTCTGGGTGCCTGCCAGCTCCTGGAAGCTGAACAGCACCGCGCCCTCCTTATCCTTGGGCAGAAGCTGGAACTTGAGATCGCCCTGTCGGGCCCGCCCGGATACCACGATGTTGCTGTTCTTCTCTTGCGGGTAGGGCGGGGTCTGGACGATGTGGTCGAACCAGTTCAACGACTTGCCGTCTATGGTGAAGGTCACGTTGTGTTCCGCTTCATCGCCCGGGATCCAGGCGGTCAGCTGCGTGCGCCCGGAATCGGAGACGCACTGCAATTCGATGTTGGTGGAGCCCGCGAAGGCGCTCTGCGCAAAGGACAAAGCCAGGACCGCTGCCGCGATCTTCTTCATGATTATTCCTCCTGCGGTCTAGTGTAGCCAGGGAGGATGAGGGCGGGGAGGTACCTAATTCCTATCGGACTCGCGGCAATCGAACCGTTCGGCTGTAAGCCGAACGGTGCAAGAGCTGTCCCATAGGGCTTATAGGGAAATGCTACCCGATAAACGACATGGAGCGCGGCTGCGGGACCACATGTATCCAACGTCTTCCAGATGGACACGGTGCCGTACCGCTCCGCGGTACGGCGGGCCGAGGGGAACATATCAGCTGTCGTCCATGATGACAGTGCAGGCGCCTTCTTCGCAGGAGAGCTTAAGGCCGGTCAGCCCGAAGCGCTCTCTTAGCAGATGGGAGAGGGTCTCCGACTCATGGCGAGCTCGCGCCAGACCCCGTTGATGCGGATCTCGATCTGCTTCGCCTTGTGCGCTTTGGCCATCGCGTCCCCTCCACCGACACCGTATGATACCAGGACTGCCATCTTAACTCATGAACTCATGCATCCCCGGCACCGAAGGGGCTACCGGAGGCCGTGATAGTCCAGCAGCGGCCCGACTTCCGGCTTGCGGCCGTAGAACTGCTCGAACATGACGCCCGGATCCATGGTGCGGCCGCGCGAGAGGACCTTGGCGCGGAAGAAGTCTCCGTTGGCCCGGTCCAAGCCGCCGTGCGTATGGAACCACTCGCCCGAGTCCCGGGCAAGCACCTCCGCCCAGGTGTAGGCGTAGTAGGCCGCGGCGTAGCTTCCGGCGAAGATGTGCGCGAAGTACGGGGTGTGGTAGCGCGGCGGCACGGGCGCGTACTCCATGCGGGCCTTCTTGAGCGCGGCCTTCTCGAAGGCCATGACGCGCTCCGGCGGGGGCGCGGCCGAGGCCGGGATCTGGTGCCAGGCCTGGTCCACCATGGCCGCCTCGATGTACTCGAGGGTGGCGTAGCCCGCGCCGTAGCGCTGGGCCCTGATGACCTTGTCCAAAAGCTCCTTGGGCATGGGCTCGCCCGTCTTGTAGTGCCTGGCGAAGTGGGCCACGACCGCGGGCTCGCGCGCCCACATCTCGTTGATCTGGGACGGGTACTCGACGAAGTCCCGGGGGACCTTGGTCCCCGAGAGCATGGGGTACTTGACGCGTGAGAACAGCCCGTGGAGCGCGTGGCCGAACTCGTGGAACATGGTGGTCACGTCGTCGAAGCCGAGGAGCACGGGCTGGCCCTCGGCCGGCTTGGGCACGTTGAGGGTGTTGCTGATCACCGGCTTCTGGCCGAGGAGTTCGTTTTGGTCCACGAAGGCGTCCATCCAGGCTCCGCCGTTCTTGTTGTCGCGCTTGTAGTCGTCGCGGACGAAGAGCCCGATGGCGGAGCCGTCCGCGTCCAGGACGTCGAACACGCGGACTCCGGGGCGGTACACGGGGAGGTCCGTGCGCTCCTTCATCGTGATGCCGTAGAGCTCGTGCGCCGCGTAGAAGACGCCGTCCTGCAGCACGCGCTCCAGCTCGAAGTAGGGCTTGACCTGCGCGTCGTCGAAACCGTAGCGCGCGTTGCGCACCTGCATGGCGTAGAAGGCCCAGTCCCAGGGCTGAAGCTTGAATTTCTTGGAGCGACCGGCCTTGGCCTGCTCGTCGATGAGCTTCTGGATCTCGGCGGCCTCGGCCTTCGCCTTAAGGAGGGCGGCCTTGCCGAGCTCACCCAGCATCTTGTTGACCGCGGCCGGCTCGCGGGCGGACTCCTCCTCCAGGAAGTAGGAGGCGTAGTCCGGATAGCCGAGCAGCGCGGCCTGCTTGGCGCGCAGCGCCGCGATCCGGGACACGAGGCCGATGTTGTCGCCCTCTCCCCCGATGCCGCGGGAGATGGAGGCAAGGTAGACGCGCTCGCGCAGGGCGCGGTTCTTCATCTGCTCGAGGGCCGGCTGTATGGTGGTATTCTGGAGCGAGATGAGCCATTTCCCGGAGATCCCGCGCTCCTTGGCCGCCTCGGCCGCGGCGCCGACGTCCTCGGCCGGGAGGCCGTCGAGCTCCGCGACGTCGTCCACGATGACGGCGGCGCTCTTGGTGTTCTTTAGGAGGTTCTGCTCGACATGTGTGGTCAAAGAGGAGACCATGATGTTCATGGCCTTGAGCTGTTCCTTGTCAGCCGGGGGCAGGAGCGCGCCGGCCCGCACGAAACGCTTGTGATAGCGCTCGAGGAGCTCGCTGGACTCCGGGTCGAGGCCGAGGCTGGCGCGCTGCTTGTAGAGGGCGTCGACGCGGGCGAAGAGGGCGAAGTCGAGGTCGATCGCGTCGTGGTGGGCCGCCAGCCTGGGAGCCATCTCCTCGGCGATCTTCTGCATCTCGTCATCGGTGTTCGCGGCGTTGAGGCCGTAGAAGGTCTGGTTGACGCGGTTAAGAAGAGCTCCCGAGCGCTCGAGGGCCGCGATGGTGTTGTCGAATGTAGGGGGCGCGGGGCTCTGCGCGATGGCGGCGATCTCCCTGAGCTGTTCCGCCATGCCGGCCTCGAAGGCGGGGCGGTAGTCGGTGTTTTTGATCTTGTCGAACGGCGGGTATTGGTAGGGGAGGGCGCTGGGCTGTGAGAAAGGGTTCTCCGGGGGAAGGGTCTGGGCGCTCGCAGGGAGTCGGAAGCTGGCGGCTAGAAGAACGAGGAGAAGAGTTCTCATGGGTTTTTCCTGGGTGGACAATATGGGGTCGGGTAGATTGTAACAATATCGCCGCGCACTCACGCATGCCCGGCACCGAAGACGGAGCCCGAAGAGGTGCGATTCTCCGCGGGCTCGTCCTACCGCCAGCATGCTCCGAGGTGGTCCATTTGTCTTCCTATGCTCGTACCTCCTTCTCGGCTCACGTCCCTTCGTCCTGCGCTTCTGCGGCCGCAGGGATGCGCTGAACGGCACCCGGCAATGCGGCAAGACTACTCTGGCCCGCCGGTTCATCCGCGCCGGGGGCTCCTCCCCGCAGCCGGTGCACTACTTCGACCTGGAAGATGAAACCGATCTCGCCAGGCTCCACGCGCCTAAGCTGGCCCTTGAGGGGCTCAAAGGGCTCGTGGTCATAGACGAGGTCCAGCGCCGGCCCGGTCTCTTTGAAACGCTGCGGGTCCTGGTCGACCGTCGCCCCAAACCCGCCCGGTTCCTCATTCTCGGGAGCGCATCGCGCGAACTCATCCGGCAGGGCTCCGAGTCGCTGGCTGGGCGCATCGGGTTCCTCGAGCTCACGCCTTTCTCAGCTTACGAAGTCTCGGAAGGCAGTCTGAGCAAGCTCTGGCTGCGCGGAGGCTTCCCCGGCTCCTTCCTGGCTCGCGACGCGGGCGCATCGCGCCAGTGGCGCAAGGACTTCATTTCCTCGTTCCTGGGAATGGACGTTCCAGCCCTGGGTTTCCGCCTGCCCGCGGGCCTCTTGCGTCGGTTCTGGAGCATGCTCGCTCATTATCACGGCCAGATATTCAATGCCTCTGAGATCGGCGGTTCTCTGGGGCTCTCCGACGACACGATGCGCCGCTATCTGGACGTGCTGACCGGCACCTTCATGGTCCGGCGGCTCTCGCCTTGGTTCGAGAATATACGCAAGCGCCAAGTGAAGTCCCCGAAGGTCTATTTTCGGGACTCCGGCCTATTTCACGCCCTGCTGGGGGCCTGGAGCGACTCGGAGCTGCGAAGCCACCCGAAACTCGGGTCCTCGTGGGAAGGTTGGGTCCTCGAGGAAGTCATACGCTCCCGGGGCGCCACGCCTGAGGAGTGCTTCTTCTGGGCAACGCATAACAAGGGAGAACTGGACCTCATGCTTGTGCAAGATGGACGCAGGACGGGCTATGAGATCAAGTTCACGGACGCGCCGAAACTGACTCCGTCGATGCGCATCGCGATGCAGGATCTGAAACTCGACGAGCTGGTCGTTCTCTACCCGGGAGTCAAGGACTTCCCCTTGGCCGAGCGCACCCGAGCCGCAGGAGTCGAGTCTTTCCTCTGCTCATAGGGAGATGCTTCCCGATAAACGGCATGGAGCGCGGCTGCCGCCCTCTTGGGGATGATAGAATAGGTGAGAGAGGGACGTCAGACCGAGGGGACAATAAGACCCGTTATCGTTACGGATTCCGATAAACCCCCTTTGGTCCTTCACAAAGACTCCAGCAGCTAAATTCCTCGACTCAAGCGCATAGACTATCCGCTCCTTGCATTCATTCAGTGGGATTGTCTTATGCATGTATCCGTTGATAGCGAAAACCAAGCTCGACAAGTCGATGGGCGTGATCTTATGCGCCTAGCGCGCCGATGGGAATGACAGCGACGCCATCCGGGCGCACATAGCCGTAGCCCGATCCAACGACCACCGCAAGCGTGCTCGGCTTACCGCGCTTAGAAACATCCACGCGCTGCGAAAACTTGAGCAGATTCGCCGCCCCCTCATCGACCATCCCGGAGCCCAGCTTTATCTCGAAGGCAGCCCAGTGGCCATCAGCCGTTTCCACAATGGCGTCTACCTCCAGGCCGGTGTTATCTCGATACTGGAGGACCTGCGCGTCAGCTGCCTGAGCATAGACCCGCAGGTCGCGGATAACGAGCGACTCGTACAAGAAACCCAGCAGATTGAGGTCCTTCAAAAGCTGCTGGGGGTTCGCGCGCAAGGCGGCCACTGCCAGCGACGGATCTACAAAAAGACGCTTCGGCGCGCTTCTGACCCTGGACTTGGAACGTAAATGCGGTGCCCAGGGAGGAAGGTCCTCAGTAATCATCAACCGGCTAAGCGCGTCGAGATATTCCTGCGCCGTGCGCTCCTTGATGGGCCCTTCTCCTCCGCCCGTGTCGGCCGCAAGCGTCGCCACCGACGCGTAGGTTGCCTGGTTTCGGGCCAGAGAATGCAACAAGCGACCCAGTCTTTCGGGATCATGATGTCGTTTGCCGACGCGCTCTACATCGACGCGGCGAATTTCCTCGAGGTAATCCCGAACGGCCTGTAGAGACTCACCCAGGCTCCGGCCAAGCAGCCCAGGCCATCCTCCTACCGAGATACGTTCCGTAATATCCGCAATCGTAAGACCGGGGTCCGGACTCCGGGAGACCTTCCCCTGGAGCACATCCTTCAGCGAGACCGCGCCTGTGGAGTGGCCGGTCTCGGCGAGGGCCATAGGCCGCATCCGAAGGCGTGTGAGCCTCCCCGCCCCTCCATGCCGCGTGATCTCATCGGCGGGAACAGACGATCCGGTGAGGATGAATTGGCCCGGTTTAGCACGATCGTCCACTGTCCGGCGGATATGGTTCCAGATCGATGGCTCCACCTGCCATTCATCGATGAGCCGCGGCGTTTTCCCGGCAAGCACAAGAGCCGGATCGACGGAGATCGCTTGGCGCGCGGCCGCATCCACATCGAGAAGCACTTCACTGGCCGCGACCTGCCTTGCCGTAGCGGTCTTCCCGCATGCCTTTGGTCCCTCAATGACCACCGCCCCCGTGGAAGCGAGTTTTCTGGCCAATTCAGATTCGACAATACGCTTTTGATAAGCCATGGGTGGGAAATATGATACCTTGCCATGGGCATACTTGCAACAGTTTTATGGGTATAAAAGCAACGCTGGCGTGGGCTGAAAAGCAACGCTTAAACCATCCAGGATCGCCCTCCGTTTCGAAAATATGCGACACCCTCGCGGAATTACAGATTCCCGGATGTCGCATAACGGATAGTCCTCGAAAGTGTCTACTTTACCCCCCGCGTCTACCGAACGGTAGACAGATATACCGTGTCGCACTTCCCGTTCCCACACCCATCCTTTTGCGTGAACTCCTGCGGTTGTCCAAAGGCGAGGCGGAGGAACTCCTGGAATGGAAAGAAGAAAGCACATGCGGCCTCCGTCGGTTTGCTATAAAGTAATCCGCTGATGCTGAAAATCCTTTTCCTTTGCACGGGCAATTCCTGCCGCAGCCAGATGGCGGAGGGCTGGGCCAAGGCGCTCAAGAGCGCGGAGGTCGAAGCCTATTCCGCAGGCGTTGAACCCAAGGGGCTGCATCCCTTGACCGTAAAGGTGATGGCCGAGGCGGGCGTAGACATCTCCGAACAGCGGTCCAAGCACGTCCGCACCCTGAAGGATATTCCGTTCGACTACGTCGTCACCGTCTGCGACAACGCACGCGAAAGCTGCCCTCTGTTCCCTCTCAAGACGAAGATCATCCATGCGGGGTTCGAAGACCCCGCCGCAGCCAAGGGAAGCGAGGACGAGGTCCTGTCCGTGTTTCGGCGGGTACGCGATGAAATACGCGACTTCGTCCAAAGTCTGCCGCAGACGCTGAACCCAGGGAGCTCGACATGAAGCTCGGAGGCAACCTATGAAGCTCGGCATCGTCGTCTACTCGACGGACCCGGAAACGGTCTGGAACGCCTTTCGCCTCGGCGTATTCTCCATCAAGCAAGGCGATACCGTCCGCGTCTTCCTGCTCGCCAAGGGCGTGGAGTGCGAGAAGCTCAACACCGATAAATTCAACGTCACGGAGCAGATGCAGTCCCTGGTCGACGGCGGCGGCAAGATCCTCGCCTGCGGCACCTGCCTGAAGCTGCGAGGTTCGAGCGGATCGGAGCTCTGCCCGCTCTCGACCATGAAGGACCTGTACGAGCTGATCCGGGATTCGGATAAGGTCGTCACCTTCTAGACCAGGAAACACAGCCATGGAGTTCGTAGTCGTCGCGGCGGCAGCGCTCTTCACCTCGGCTCTGACCATGTACTCGGGGTTCGGCCTGGGCACGCTCCTGCTGCCGGTATTCGCGCTCTTCTTCCCGGTGGACATGGCGGTGGCCGCCACCGCGCTCGTGCATGGGGCCAACAACGTACTCAAAGCGCTGCTTCTCGGCAAGCTGGCCGATAGGCGCGTAGTGCTGCGGTTCGGCATTCCTGCCATCCTGGCGGCATTCATCGGGGCCTGGCTGTTGGCCGTCGTGTCGAAGCTCTCTCCCATCGCGACCTACGAGCTCCTTGGGAAAACCGCGGTCATCACACCCATAAAGCTCGTGCTCTCCGTCCTCATGCTGGCCTTCTCCGCGCTCGAGCTCCACCCGCGGTTCGAGGCGCTCCAGTTCGACAGCCGGTACCTGCCGGCAGGAGGCGCTCTATCGGGCTTCTTCGGCGGACTTTCGGGACACCAAGGCGCTTTCCGTTCGGCCTTCCTGGCCAAGGCCGGCATCACCCCGGAATCCTTCGTGGGGACCAACGCGCTCATCGCACTGCTCGTTGACCTGACGCGCCTGTCGGTCTATGGGGCGGTCCTGTTCGGAGGGAAGCTCCCGAGCCTGGCCGGGACACGCGAGGGTTGGATCATCGCGACCGGAACATTGGCCGCATTCACCGGCGTCATCGTCGCCAAGAAGTTCCTGCACAAGGTAACCATGAAAGCCGTGCAGCGCCTCACGGGCGGCTTGCTTATCTGTATCGCCCTGCTCCTGGGGTCGGGCATCATCTAAAGGCCGCGCCTGCCATTCATCCCTGCCGAATCTGGACCCGGCCCTCGGCATCCCGGTGCAGCGTCATCCCGCGCTTCTGAAGCCAGTAGATCCGCGCCCGGACCCCCGCCCGCACGTTCTTGCCCCTGCAGGCCGCGCTCGCCCGCCGCTGGACCTCCCGTACCACCCCCCTCATGGTCCTCCCCCCCTCCAGGAGGAGGGCGTCGATAACCGGCTCTTGTGCGGCTGCCTCGGCTCGTAGCTGCCCTTGCACGGGGCCTCGGGACCCTTGAGGGGCTTCTCCCTCTTGAACCGGGCCAAGGACTCCACAGGGACCTTCCCAAGACAGGGCCTGCCCATACATACAAGTACGAGCCACCCGCCAAAAAGGTTCCCTGTGTCTCGCCGTCCTAGTCCCCAGGCAGCGCCAACGCCTCCCCCGCGACCTCGAACTCCGCGGAGAGCGTCCCGACGGAGACCCGGGACCTGCCGGGCTCAACCATGCGCCTGCCGGAGTCGTCGACGACGGAGAGGTCCTTGGGAGTGAGACTAAAGGAGAGCGTCTTCTTCTCTCCGGGCCGCAGATGCACCCTGGAGAACCCCTTGAGGCTCTTCATGGGGACCGTGACGTAGACCTGCACGACCTCGTCTCCGGCCCGGTCCCCGATGTTCTCCACCGATACTTCCAGCAAGAGGCCTTCACCGGTCTTGATCCGATCGGAGCTCAGCTTCAGCCCGGAATAGGCGAACTTCGTGTAGCTCAGCCCGTGCCCGAAAGGATAGAGGGGCTCGCCCTTGAAGTAGCGGTAGGTCCTGCCCGCCATGCGGTAATCGTCGAACCGGGGGAGCTGCTTGACGGACTTGTAGAAAGTGACCGGCAGCCTGCCGCCGGGGTTATAGTCCCCGAAGAGCACGTCCGCCACGGCCGTGCCCCCCTCCTCGCCGGGATACCAAGCCTGCAGGATGGCGTTGCCGTCTTTGACCGAGACCGCGCTGCCGCTCATGAGGACGACGACCACCGGCTTGCCCGTCTTGAGCGCGGCCTTGAGCAGCTTCCTCTGGGGCTTCGGCAGATCCAGCGTCTTCCTGTCCCCCTCCTCATCCTCAAGCTCGGGGGAAAGCCCCAGGACCAGGACCACGACGTCCGCGCCCTCGAGGTCGGAGAGCACCCGGGTCCGGGGAGAGACCTTGGCGCGTATGCCCTCCAGGGGCGTCACGGACTTGGACGGAGTCCCGTTGTAGTTGCCGAGCAAGGTCTTCGGCGCGTCCGCGTTCGGGCCCAGGACCGCGATGGCGTCCAGGTCCTTGCGCAAAGGAAGGACCCCGTCGTTCTTCAGCAGGACCATGGACTCGCGCGCGGCCTCCAAAGCCAGGGCACGGTGGGCCGAGCTATCGACCACTTCATAGGGGACCGCCTGGGGAGGGTCGAACATGCCGAGGCGGGACCTGGCATCGAAGAGCCGCCTGGCCGAGACGTCGATCTCCGCCTCGGTGATGAAGCCCTGCTGGACAGCGCTCAGGAGCGCCGTATACTCGGTCCCGCAAGCCAGATCCGTGCCCGCCTGCACGGCGAGAGCGGTCCCCTTCGCCGCGGAGTCCGCGTACCCGTGACTCATGAAGATATCGGAAATGGCTTCGCAGTCCGAGACCACGTAGCCCTTAAAGCCCCACTGCTTGCGAAGGATGTCGTCTAAAAGACGCCGATTCGCGCAGGAAGGGACCCCTCCGACCCTGTTGTAGGCGCACATCACCGACAGCGCCCCCCCTTCCCGCACCGCGGCCTCGAACGCGGGCAGATACGTCTCCCACAAGTCCCGCTCGCTCACGCGCGCGTCGAAGCTGTGGCGCGTCTTTTCCGGTCCGCTATGCACGGCGAAGTGCTTGGGCGTGGCGATGACCTTGGGGTGTAGGGGGTCGTCTCCCTGCAGCCCTTTGACGAAGGCCACGCCGAGCCTGGAGGTCAGGTACGGGTCCTCGCCGTAGGTCTCCTGCCCCCTGCCCCACCTGGGGTCGCGGAAGATGTTGATGTTCGGGCTCCACATGGTGAGCCCGTAGTACCTTCCCCGGTTCCCCTGCCGGAGGGCCTCGTCATGCTTGGCCCGCGCCTCGTCCGCCGTAGCCGTGGCTACGCGATGCAGGAGTCCCGTGTCCCAGGCCGCGGCCAGGCCGATGGCCTGCGGGAAGACCGTGGCGATGCCGGCCCTGGCCACGCCGTGCAGGCATTCGTTCCACCAGTTGTAGCCCGGGATGCCCAGGCGCTCGACGGCCGGGGCGTCGTGCATCATCTGCGAGACCTTCTCCTCCAAGGTCATGCGCGAGACGAAGTCCTGCCCCGAGGCCGGGAGCGAAAGAAACGCAAGGGATGCGAGCCATATCTTCATCGCCCCAGATTACTATATCTCGCGGCCTTATTTTGTAGCATGCGGCATGCCCCTCTCAACGCTCGTGCTGCCGCTTTCTTTGAGCCTCATGCCGGTCCCGTCCCGGGTGGAACCCCTGGAGGGCCGCTTCCGCTTGACCGAAGCATTCACCGTCTCCACCCAAGGCCCGGGACGCAGGCTGGACTCCGGGTCGAAGCGCATGCTCCGGACACTCGGCCGGCGCACCGGCCTCTTCTTCGCCCCGGGCCAGGCATCCATGCTCGTCCGCTGCCGCCGCGAAGGCGCGCTCAAGCTCGGCGACGACGAGTCCTATTCGTTGTCCGTCCTCCCCGACAAGGTCGAGCTCGACGCCGAGACTGACATCGGCGCCTTGCGCGGCATGGAGACGCTGCTCCAGCTTCTGGCCGCGGACGACACCGGCTACTACCTGCCGGCGGTGCGCATCCAGGACAAGCCCCGCTTCCCCTGGAGGGGCCTGCTCATCGACTGCAGCCGGCACTTCATGCCCTTGGACGCGCTCAAGCGCAACCTCGACGCCATGGCCTCGGTCAAGCTCAACGTGCTCCATTGGCACCTGACCGACGACCAGGGCTTCAGGGTCGAGAGCCGGAAGCTCCCGAAGCTGCATAATCTCGGCTCGGACGGTCTCTACTACACCCAGGAGCAGATCCGCGAGATCATCGCCTACGCGGCGGACCGCGGCATCCGCGTGGTCCCGGAGTTCGACATCCCGGGCCACTCCACGAGCTGGCTCGTGGCCTATCCCGAGCTCGCCAGCCTGCCCGGGCCTTACGCGATCGAACGCCATTGGGGGGTGTTCGACCCGACCTTCGACCCCACCCGCCGGGCCGTCTACGGGTTCTTCGCGAAATTCTTCAAGGAGATGGCGCGCCTGTTCCCGGACGAGTACATCCATATCGGCGGGGATGAGAACAACGGCAAGCAGTGGGACGCGAACCCGGACATCCAGGAGTTCAAGAAGAAGAACGGGATCCCGGACAACGAAGCGCTGCAGTCCTATTTCAATCAGCGCATCCTGAAGATCCTCCGGAAGAACGGCAAGAAGATGATCGGCTGGGACGACATCCTTCATCCGGACATGCCCAAGGACATCGTGATCCAAGCTTGGCGCGGGCAGGAGAAGCTCGCTGAGGCGGCCAAGCAGGGCTATATGGGGATACTCTCGCGCGGCTATTACATCGACCTGATCCAGCCCACGGACCTCCACTACCTGAACGATCCCCTGCAGGCCGGTTCCGGCTTGAGCGTCGAGGAGGAGAAGCGTGTCCTCGGAGGCGAGGCCACCATGTGGGCGGAGATGGTGGACGCGGACACCGTGGACTCCCGCATCTGGCCCAGGACCGCGGCCATCGCGGAGAGGCTCTGGTCCCCGGCAGAGGTCAAGGACGTCGACGACATGTACCGCCGGCTGGACAGGGTCAGCTTCCTGCTCGAAGACCTGGGTCTGAGGCACAGGGCCTATCCTGAGACGCTCCTCAAGCACCTCGCCGCCGGCCACGACCCGGCTCCGCTCAGGGTCCTGATGGACGTGCTCGAGCCTGTGAAGATCTACGCGCGCAACGAACAGCGCGTGTATACCTCCGAATCTCCCTGCACCCGGGTGGTGGACGCGGCCGTCCCCGACGCGCAAGCGGCGCGCGAGTTCCGGAGCCTGGTGGACGCCTACCTCGCGGATAAGTCCAAGGACAAGGCAGACAGGATCCGCGGCTCGCTCCTATTATGGAAGGAGAACCACGCCGGGTTCTCCGAGCTGGCGCGGCTCTCCCCCGTGCTCCGCGAGGTCGAGCCGCTGTCGGCCGCCTTGTCTCAGGCTGCGGATTCCGGACTCCAGGCCCTCCAGGGCGCGAACGCCCCTGGAGCCTCATATGCTCCAGGGACGGCCGGAAGCGGAACAGCGCCGGCCGCCCCCTGGAACGAAGACTGGGCCAAGCCCCACGGCCAAGCCGAGCTCATGGTCCTTTCAGCCGTGCAGAAGCTGGTACAGGAGACGGCGAAGTGAACCTTCTGCGCACCCTTTTGGATAATCTGCCGGACGCCATCTACTTCAAGGATGAGCAGTGCCGGTTCATCCTCATCAACAAGACCCTGGCGTCCAAGTTCAAGCTCTCCGACCCGGCCCAGGCCGTCGGGAAGACGGACGCCGACTTCTTCACCTCGGCGCACTCCTCCCAGGCCATGGAGGACGAGCGCCGCGTCATGCGCACCGGCGAGCCCATCGTCGGCATCGAGGAGGAGGAGACCTGGCCGGACGGCCGCAAGACCTGGGTCTCCACCACCAAGGTGCCGCTGCGCGACGAGGCGGGCCGCATCATCGGCACCTTCGGCATGTCCCGCGACATCACCCTTCACAAGCAGGCCGAGGCGGAGCTCGCCCGCGCCAAGCAGGCCGCCGAGGCCGCGAACGAGGCGAAGGGCGCGTTCCTGGCGAACGTGAGCCACGAAATCCGGACCCCCCTGCACGGAATCAAGGGCATGACCGAGCTCGCGCTCCAGGCCAAGCCCTCCGCCAAGCAGCGGGAGTATCTGGAGCTCATCGAGTCCTCCGCGGACCATCTCTCCGGGATCATCAACGACATCCTCGATTTCTCCAAGATCGAGGCCGGCAAACTGGACCTGGAAACGGTCCGCTTCAGCCCGCGGGACGTGCTCAAGGAAGCCCTCGCCCCGCTCGCGGTCCGCGCTAAAGAGAAGGGCCTGGCCCTCGAGTCGGACGTCCGTCCCGACGTCCCCGAGGCGCTGACCGGGGATCCCGGCCGGCTCAGGCAGATCCTGGTCAATCTCGTAGGCAACGCGGTCAAGTTCACGGACCGGGGCCGAGTCTCGGTCCGCGTCTCGCGCTCCTCCGGCGGCCTGCAGGTCTCGGTCACGGACACGGGCGCGGGCATCCCGGAGGACAAGCAGGGACTGCTCTTCAAGGCGTTCTCTCAGGTGGACGACTCCGCGGCCCGCAGGCACGGCGGGACCGGACTCGGGCTGGCAATCTCCGCGAAGCTGGTGGAGCTCATGGGCGGCCGCATCTGGCTGGAAAGCAAGGCCGGGAAGGGAAGCACGTTCCACTTCACGGTACCGGCCGGCGCTGTTCCGCTTCCGGCCGTCCCTGGAGCACATGAGGCTCCAGGGACGAGCACGACTTCCCGGCGCCCCCTGCGCCTGCTCCTGGCGGACGACAACGCGGTGAACCGGAAGTTCGCCGTGGCCCTGCTGGAGAAGCGCGGCCACTCCGTGCGCGCGGTGGCGAGCGGGACCGAGGTGCTGGCCGCCCTGGACGAAGAACGCTTCGACGCGGTGCTGCTCGACGTGCAGATGCCGGGCATGGACGGCTTCGAGGCCACCGCTGCGATCCGGCGCTCCGGTCTGAGCGTGCGCATCATCGCCATGACCGCGCGTGCCATGAAGGGCGACCGCGAGAAATGCCTCGATGCCGGCATGGACGGCTACGTAGCCAAGCCCTTCAAGGCGGAGGAACTCTTCCAGGCCGTGGAGGGACGCCCCTTCGACCTCTCCGCGGCGCTCGAGCGCGTCTCCGGCGACCGGAAGCTCCTGAGAGAGCTCGCGGCGATACTGCGGGAGGACTGCCCCAAGCTCCTGGCCGACGTCGAGTCCGCGGTCAAGCGGCAGAACGCGGGGGCTGTCGCGGAGTCCGCTCATGCGCTCAAGGGGGCCGTGGGCAACTTCGGGCCTTCCGCGGCCTTCGACGCGGCGCTTGAGCTCGAGAGCTTGGGCCGCAAGCGAAAGCTCGCCGGAGCGAAGCAGGCCCTTGAGCGGCTGCTCAAGGAAGTCGACGCGCTCCTTACCGCCCTCGCCTCGCTCTGAAAGGCGATCCAGCAACCTGGGACCGGAAGCAGGTGACGAGGTGGTCGTTCACCATGCCCACGGCCTGCATGTGCGCGTAGATGATGGTGCTGCCCACGAACTTGAAGCCCCGCTTCTTCAAGTCCTTGCTCAAGGCGTCGGATTCCGGCGTGTGCGCGGGGATGTCCGTCAAGGTCTTGAAGCGGTTCTGTATGGGCCCGCCTCCGACGAATCTCCAGACATAGGCGTCGAAGCTCTTGAACTCCTTCTGGACGGCCAGGAATGCCCTGGCGTTGCTCACCGCGGAGGCGATCTTGAGGCGGTTCCGGATTATGCCGGGGTCGCGCAGCAAGGCCCTGATCTTCCGCGGGCTGAAACGCGCGACCTTGACCGGGTCGAAGCCGGCGAACGCCTTGCGGTAGGCCGCTCTCTTGTTCAGGACCGTGGACCAGCTCAGGCCCGCCTGCGCGCCCTCCAGGATGAGGAATTCGAAGTGCTTGCGGTCGTCGTGGACGGGGACGCCCCATTCCTTGTCGTGATACTCGCGGTACAAGTCGCTCACGCCTTCGGCCCAGGGGCATCGTCTCACCATGGCCGGACTCTAGCAAAATCTGGGACAGCTCCCGGGGCGAATTACGAGGCTCCGGCGGGTCTTTGGATTCTCACGCTCGGCGAAGCCCTCGGCTACACTAGGGCCATGATGAACACCCTGGCATCGATCGCTGTCGTCGTAGTGATGTCCGCCGGTCCGGCGCTTGCGCAGGATAAGCTGGCGGAGTCGTTCTCGCAGGCGAAAGAGACCGTGGTCAAGGAAGGACGGAAGATCGGCTCCGCGAGTCCGTCCTTGCGCAAGGAGAAGCTCGACGCGACGATCCCCATGCGCGGACTCTGGGAAAAGGGGACGAAGTTCGCCATCGGCATCACCGATGTGCGGATGGTCTGCGCGCACGGCAGCCCGAACGTCTGCAAGGCGCTGCTCCTGAAGAGCGACGGCGTGGCCTCGGAAGTGAGCGCGGAGGGCCTGCACTACCAGCAGGGAGACGCTTTCTCCATGTCCGGCAGCCTCACGATGACCGACGTCAACTTCACGGTCTCCTTGACGACGTCCCGGATCGGCTCCATCGAGCGGCTGCACGCGAAAGGGACCATGAGCGGCACGCTCGAGGGCAAACCCTTCAACGCCGAGGTCGAGCAGAACGCCTGGCAGACCACGCTCTCGGGGGCTTTCGGGAGCATCGGCGTCGACCCCAAGAAGCATGTCGCAGTCCTGCGGGACGTCGACTTCGGCACCCAGTACGATTCGGATTA
>JBAZKS010000001.1:0-221473 GCA_041650695.1 Elusimicrobiota bacterium | reverse complement strand
GCCTACAACGTCGATATACTGCCCTTTTGAAGCCGCCGGCCGACTGTGGTTGACCACAGTTGGTTTGCTTTTACCGGACAGCTGTGCCGCTCCGAAAGTGTTGGGGATAAGTCCGCCGGGCCAAGCGGGGTTCTTTGCTATGATGGAGCCATGCCGTCCATCCGGACCCTCGCCCTCTTTTTGGCGAGCCCCTTGCTCGCAGCGGCCGTCGGGCAGGACAAAGGCGGCTCCCCCGGGACTGCGCCAGCCGCGGCCCTTCGCCCCGCGGTCAAAGCGTGGATCCACACGGACGGCCATGTCTCCGGCCTGGCCCTGGCCCCGGGAGGCAAGAGGCTGTTCGCCTGCTACTGGGAGGACGAGAACGGCTCCCGCGTGCAGGAGTTCGACATCCGCTCCGGCCGGGCGACCAAGACCCTGTCGTTCGGACGCATGCACACCCACGGCGGCGTCGCGCTCTCCAAGGACGGGCGCTGGCTGTACACCTCCAACTACTACTTCACGTACATCTCCAGGGTGGACCTCTCCCTGGGAAAGAGCAAGGGGCTCGACGTCGGCGGCGTTCCCACCGCGGTCTGGGCCGGGACCCTGGACATCACCCCGGACGGGAACAAGCTCATCGTCCAGCTGGGACGCGACGGCCGGGACTATGACATGCACAATGACCAGCTCTCCCTGGTGGACATCCGGGGAGGGGCCTTCCGCCTGATCGCGGAGATCAAGCTGGATGACGAGCCTGCCGGGCACAGGCCCGGGATCAGCCCGGACAGCCGCTACGTCTACGTCCCCTCCTTCCCACGGAGGTCTCAATCCGCCAAACTCTACGAGGTCTCCCTGAACCCGCCCTACCGGGTCGCCCGGGCCGCGGCCATCCCCGCGAGAAGGCTCCACGGCACCGCGATCTCGCCCCGGCGCAAGAGGGTCTACGTGGGGGACATGGACAGCCTCAAGGTCCATGTCGTGGACCTGGTCTCGTTCCGCGTGGTCTCAAGCCTGCAGCTGGACGGCGAGCCCGGCACCATGGCGGTGGGGCCGGACGGGGACTCGCTCTGGGTCCTGGACAGGACGAACCGCTGCGTGCGCATCCTCGACATCTCCAAGGATCCGCCCCGCCTCATCGACACGATTCCGAACATGCGCGAGGAGCCGAGCGACATCGTGTTCTCCCGCGAGAACGACGCGGCCTATGTCTCCCACGCGGGGACTTCCGGCGGGATCGCGGAGATCGCTCTTCACGCCGCTCCGGCGGCGCAGGCCGCGGCCCCCGCCCCTTCCGCGGTGCTCGCGGCCCTGCAGACGAACAAGGCCCCGGTCGCGCCCCCGGCGACGGCTCCGCCGCCGCTCAAGCCGCGGCTCCGCCCGCCCGAGACCCCGCTCTCGTCTTTCACTCCCATGCGTCCCGAACCTCTCATCGAGCCTCAGCCCGAGCCGCCCCCCCGAAGGGACATGCTGAAGTACGCGCTCATCGGCGGAGCGCTCCTGCTCGCGGCCGTCCCCCTGGCGCTGCTCAAGCGCAGGCGGGGCGCCGCGGCCGACATGGACCGCATCACCGCTGTTCTGCGCTCGGGAACGCCTCCCTCTCCCGGGGAACTCCAAAACTTGTTCACGGCCGAGTCCCTGGTCCGCCTGAGCGAGCACACGGTGCCCGGCGCGTCCGGCGCGCTGCGGGGCGAGGACGCGGTCGTGGCCCTCTTCGACAAGGCCGGGGCGCTCCAGAGCCTGCTCGACACCTGCGCGCGCGCCGATCTCCACACCCCCTACAGCACCGCCCTCCTGCGACAGGGCAAGCACAAGGAGGCGTGGTCGCTCATCTCCCGCAAACCGGTCGGGGACCTGACCCAGCAGGACACTCTCCTCATCTTCACCTTGAACGTGCAGCTGGGAAAACCGGAGCAGGCCAGGCTCATGCTGCGGCGCGTCCAGGAGCTCAATCCGGTGCGCAACGACCCGGCCTTCTACACGGGCATCGCGCAGTTGGCCGAGCGCTCTCCCGAGGGCCTCGCCCTGGCGACGGAGATCCGCACGACCCTGAAGGACGCTCCCGCGCCTGCGGCGCCGGTCTCCGCTCCGGCCGGCCTGCTGGCCGGGAAGTACGTGCTGGGACGCGAGCTGGGCCAAGGCGGCATGGGCGTGGTGTTCGCGGCCATGGACCGCGGCCTGGGCCGGCCGGTGGCCGTCAAGAAGATGCGCGCCGAGTACCGGTCCATGCCCGCCGAGCGCTTGAGGTTCCTCTCCGAGGCGCGGACCATCGCCCAGCTCACGCACCCCTACATCGTAGGCATCCACGAGGTCGTGGAGGACGGCGACGACATCTACCTGGTGTTCGATTACGTGGACGGCCAGCCGCTCTCTCAGGCCCTGGCCTCGCGCAAGCGCCTTCCTTTCGAGGAGAGCCGCCGCGTGCTCAACCACGTGTGCCAAGCCGTGGACGCCGCGCACCGCTGCTCCATCCTGCACCGGGACTTAAAGCCCGCCAACATCATGCTCGACTCCAACGGCTTCGCCAAGGTGCTGGACTTCGGGCTCGCCCGGGCCGCCAAGGATTCCATCTCCCGCCTCACCCATCGCGACGTCTCCGGGACGCCCGCCTACATGGCCCCGGAGCAGCACCTGGGGCAGGGCCACCGCGCCTCGGACATCTTCGCCTTGGGTGTGACGCTCTACGAGATGCTGACCGGGGAGCTCCCTTATAAAGGGCCCGATTTCCTGGCGCAGAAGGAGCGGGGCAAGTACGCCCCTCCCAACTTCATCGTCTCCTCGCTCCCCAAGGGGATCGAGCCGCTCATGGCCTCGGTCCTGGAGCCGGACCACAAGAAGCGGGTCAAGGACGCGCTCGAGCTCCTGGAGGCGCTGCAGAGGCTGTAGCGGGCTTGACATCGATCCGCCCTGCACAATGCTCGTAAAAATTACGAGTCCTATGACTTGCGAGCGGCTGGCTGCTGGAGGCAACCCCGTGAACGCAGATTCCCTGCTGCGCTGCTGTTTCTTGTCCCGTCGTTTCGTCCACGTGTCGGCTTTCTCGATTGCCATGGCGTGCGTCGTGCCCGTTTCGGCAGATGCCGGACAGACGGCGGATGTCAAGCGGTCGACAACGGCGAAGGCGGGGTGGGTGCGTGAAGGCGAACAGTGGCAGTGCTACAAGGGCGGGAAGGCCACTACGCGGTTCGCAGCAAAGGGACCCCATACCTGGGATACTGGCGACCCTAATACGCACAATACCCTTGTATCGGTCACATCGGACAGCTCCCATGTCGCGCTATTCGACTATAACCGTGGGACTACAACCTTGAAGTATTTCGGCTCGGACTGCCGTCCGCTCTTCGAACGAAAGTTGCCGGGAAAGGAAGTATTTGAGGCGCACCTACTACTTGGAGGAGCTCGCCTGCTTCTGGCCTTGAGCGATCCGACGGACGGCGATATCGAGCAGTTCGTGCCGGCAGGTGATGTACTTCTGCTGGCTGATGATGGGCGCGAACTTTTGCGGCTAGGGAAGTATCCGTACGATCAGGAGTTCTTCTTTCTGACTCATGGGGGGCTATACGCGAAAAGCCGTATTCAGTCCGAGCTTCGCTCCGGCCAATTGTTCCTAGACATTCAGAAGGGACAGCATTACATCCAGTGGAGCGACCAACCTCCAGAAGGTGAGGGGAGTGTTTCGGCTGATGGGAAAATCACATTTGTGAAAAATGAATTTTTCTACCCGGATGGCAGGCCGATAGAAGATTCTGTTTCGATTTTGCCTCCAGGATATAAAAAGAAAATAAAGGCCCTCGGTGTGTACCAGTTCCCCAACGCCGCCAGCGAGGAGCATGAGTAATTTCACCTCCCCGTGACTTTACTGACGCCTGCCCTGACCCCGAACTGATACCCTATCCCCATGACGATGCTTCTGCGCTCGACTGTGGTCGCCCACAGTCGAGCGGCTTGCACATGCGCCTCACGCAATCCCTGGAGCGGCGCAGTACTAGCACCCTTCCGGGCGACTTGCACATGCGCCTCACGCAATCCCTGAAACGGCGCAGTACTAGTCCCCTCCGGAGACTTGCCCCGGGGCAAGTGCTGATGTCGTTGCGTGCATGCGAGAGGTTTATCAGCAGCCTGGCAGGGCGCTGATAAAGCCCCGTCGGACCTAAGAGACGGGCGAACCGACCCGGGCTGCTGTCCCGAGCCCCGCCGCTCGTGCGGCATCCTCCGGCGAGGGCCGGACTATCCACGTGGATAGTCCGACGGGCTGGGAGGCTTCCTCCGAGGCCTGGCCGCAAAACTGATACCCTATCCCCATGCGCCACCTGGCCAGGCTCTGGCCCTACATCCGCCGCTACCGCTCCGCCTATCTCTCGGGCATCGCCATGGTGCTTTTGGGCTCCGCGTTCGGGACCGCGAGCCCGTTCCTCATCAAGGCCGCCGTCGACGGCCTGGAAGCCGGGACCGCGGCGTCTCTGGGCTGGCTCGTCGGCGCCCTCGCCATGCTCGGCGCGGCCAAGGCCTTGGTCTTCTTCCGCGGCCGCTACTCCATCGTTTCCGCCTCTCGCGAGGTGGAGCGCGACCTGCGCGAGGACTTCTACCGCAAGCTCACCCGGCTCGACGTCTCGTTCTTCGACCGCCACTCCTCGGGCGACATCCACTCCCGCGCGGTCAACGACATGGAGTCCGTGCGCATGGTGGCCGGCATCTCGGTCATGATCACGGCCGGCTCCTCGCTCCTCTTGCTCTTGAGCCTCGCGGCCATGTTCGCGATAGACGCCGGGCTCGCGGCCGCGGCCATGGTCCCGCTCCTTCTGGTCTGCGCCGTGACCGCGCTCTCCGAAGGCCGCATCTACGCGCAGTCTGAGCGCGTGCAGGACATCCTGGCCGAGCTCAGCACTTTGGCGCAGGAGAACTTCTCGGGAGCGCGGGTCGTGCGGGCGTTCGCCCGCGAGACGACGGAGCTGCGGCGCTTCTCTTACTCCTCCCGGAGCTACCTCAAAGCCAGCCTGGCTCTCGCTCTCACGCGCGGCGCCGCGTGGGGCCTCATGGTGCTCCTCATGGAGGCCACGCTCGGCGTGACCCTGCTCTTGGGCGGGCTCGGCATCATCCGCGGGACCTTGAGCAAGGGCGATTTCGTAGCCTTCACCGCGTACCAGTTCATGCTGGTCTGGCCCGTAATCGGCATGGGCTGGGTCGTCACCCTGGTGCAGCGCGGGGCCGCGTGCATGGCGCGCATCAACGCGGTGCTCGACGCTCCCGAAGAAGAACACGGGGCGAAGCCCTGTGTTCTTCGCGGCTGTCGCATCGAGTTCCGGGACCTGACCTTCCGCTACTCCGAGGACAGGCCGCCCGCGCTCTCCGGAGTATCCTTCACGCTCGAGCCGGGCGAGCGCGCCGCGGTGGTGGGAAGGACGGGCTCCGGCAAGAGCACGCTCCTGCAGCTGCTCCTCGGGCTCTACCGGCCTCCGGCCGGGACCGTGTTCCTGGACGGCCGCGACATCAACGACATCCCGCGCGCGGCCCTGCGCGCGGCCATGGCCTGCGCGCCCCAGGACGCGTTCCTCTTCAGCGACACGCTCCTGTCCAACATCGCGTTCGGAGCCGAAGGCGAGGCCTCCAGGGAGGCCGTCCTGGCCGCGGCAGAAGCCTCCAGGCTCTCGGAGGACCTGGACGCTTTCCCCGGAGGCATCGACCAGGTCATCGGCGAACGCGGCATCACCCTGTCCGGAGGGCAGAGGCAGAGGACCTCGCTGGCGCGCGCCCTGCTGCGCAAGCCGCCCCTGCTCCTGCTCGATGACACGCTCTCGAGCGTGGACGTGCACACCGAGGCGGCCATACTCCAGCGCCTGGACCCGCATCTGGAAGGCAGGACCTGCATCCTCGTGACGCACCGGTTCTCCTCTTTGGCCAAGGCGCGCCGCATTTTGGTCCTGGACGAGGGCCGGCTCGTGGAGGACGGCACGCACGACGCCCTCCTCGCATCCAAGGGCTTCTACGCCAGGCTCGCGGCGCGCCAGCGCCTGGAGGAGGACCTCTCCTCGGCCTCATGAACGCGCACGACGAGGACGAAGGGCTGGACCAAGCCTACGACTGGAGGCTCCTGCGCCGCTTCCTGGCCTATGCCCGGCCGCACTGGGGCTGGGCCCTGGCCTGCGTCGCCGTGGTCTTCGCGGGAATCGGCGCCGAGCTCGCCGGGCCCTTCCTGCTGCGCGCGGCCATCGACGGCCCCGTGTCCCGGGGCGACGCGGCCGGGCTTTTGATCTACGCCGGAGGCTTCTTCCTCGCCGTGTTCGCGGCCGGAGTGCTCCGCGGGCTCGAGCAGTACGTCTCCGAGGCGGCCGGGCAGCGCATGGTCTACGACCTGCGCACCGGGCTCTACGGCCATCTCCAGCGTCTGGATGTGGCCTTCTTCGACCGGAACCCGGTGGGGCGCCTCATCACGCGCGTGACTAACGACGTGGAGAACCTGAGCGAGATGTTCTCCTCGGGGCTGGTGGGACTCTTGAGCAACTCGCTCATGCTCCTGGCCCTGCTCGCGGCCATGGCGGTCATGGACCTAAGGCTCACCCTCGTGGTCCTGGCCTCCGTTCCCTTAGCCGGGGTCCTGGCCGCCTGGTTCCGGGTCCACGCGCGCCAGGCGCACCGAGACTCGCGCAAGGCCATCGCAGCCCTGGCCGCCTACCTCAACGAGAGTCTCGGCGGCATGAAGACCCTGCGCATCTTCAACCGGCAGGAGTCCTGCTCCGAGCGGTTCCGCGTGAAGAACGACGAGTTCAGGGACAAGGCCGTCCGCATCGCCTTCGTCTACTCCACGTTCTGGCCCGGCATCGAGCTGGTGACCACGCTCGCCGTGGTCCTGCTCCTCTGGGTCGCGGGCCGGGGCATCCTGGCCGGGTGGCTGAGCTTCGGCTCCTTCGTGGCCTTCTGGTACCTGGTCCGCAAGTTCTTCGACCCCTTCCACGAACTCGCGGAGAAGTACAACATCCTGCAGGCGGCCATGGCCTCCTCCGAGCGCATCTTCCGGCTCCTGGACACGGCGCCGCGGCAGAGAGCCCCCGCCGCGCCGTCATGCCCCCCTCGCCGCGGGGAGATCGCGTTCGAGGACGTCTGCTTCTCCTACGACGGCCGGACGCCCGTGCTCCGGGACGTCTCCTTCCGGGTGCGGCCCGGCGAGAGGGTCGCCATCGTGGGCTACACCGGGGCGGGGAAGACGAGCGTTCTGAGCCTGCTCCTGCGCCTCTACGACGCGGACTCGGGCCGCGTCCTCGTGGACGGGGCGGACGTGCGCGACCACGACCCCGGGGAGCTCCGGCGCAGGTTCGGGATGGTGTTCCAGGACGTGTTCCTCTTCTCCGGGACCGTGGAGGAGAACCTGAGGCTGGGCGAGGACATGCCTTTGGACTCCCTGGAGAGGGCCGTCCGGCTGGTCAACGCCGAGCCGGTCATCGCGCGCCTGCCCAAGGGCTTGTCCTCCAAGGTGCATGAGCGGGGCATGTCCCTCTCCGTGGGGGAAAGGCAGCTCCTTTCCTTCGCGCGCGCCTTGGCCGCGGACCCGCCCATCCTGGTGCTCGACGAGGCCACCTCCAGCGTGGACTCGGAGACCGAGGGCCGCATCCAGGAAGCCTTGTCCAGGGTGCTGGCGGGGCGGACCGCCGTCATCGTGGCCCACCGGCTGTCCACGGTGAGGCTCGCGGACCGCATCCTCGTGCTCCACCGGGGAGAGCTGCGCGAGCAGGGGACGCACGAGGAGCTGCTGCGCCTGGGCGGGCTCTACGAGAAATTGTATAGACTGCAGTGGGGATGATGAGCGCGCGCGTCTTCCATATCCGCATGTCCGAGTGCCGCTACCGTCTGGCGGCCGAGAACGTGACCGCCCACGCTCCGAAAAAGCCCGGGGTATACCGGATCCTTTCCTACGACGAGAAGCTCTCCTGCGAGGTGCTCTACGTGGGGCTGGGCCTGCCCACGGTCCACCACGCCCTGGCCGACCAAGTCATGGGCAATGTCCGGCCCACGGCCGCGGAATTCGCCAAGGGCGGGCGCGAACTCTACTTCGAGTTCTCGGTGGATGCGGATGTCGAGTCCCCGGAGGAGTACAAGGACATCGCCGCGGCCCTCGTCCGCAGGGACAAGCCGAGGATGAACTCCTCGGCGCCGCCCGCGACCTCGGGAAGGCACGGCCGGGTGGAGGTGAGGGAGGAGGGCTGATTCATTAGGCTTGCAGGACCCCTCATTCTTCCTTATACTTCCTAGAACGCGTTCTGAGAAACCCCGCGGAGGAACCCATGGCGAACCCCGATATCGGAGCCGATGTCCTGAAGAAACAGGTCGCCTACGACGGCGAAGGCTACACCCGAGAGTCCGTCGAGAAGATGCTGACCGACTACCAGGGGCGCCACACGGTCGAGCTCAAGAAATTCGACGAACTCTCCGAAGCCTACACGCGCCTCTCCAAGGAGATGACGCAGGACATCGGCGAGCAGAAGTCCTTCATGACGTACCTCGGCAACGTCCTGACCTTCCGCGAGTTCTCGACGAACCTCAAGGGCCTGCTCGCGAAGCTGCCGCTCATCGGGCAGCTCGTGCCCAGCCGCGACCTCAAGGAACTCCTGGAGGAGAAGATCGAGATCGCCCAGCGCCGCGTCCAGGAGGTCGGCAACTACGTCGACACGCTTCAGAACGACATCAAGAACCTCCAGGAGGACATCGCCCGCCTGAACAAGCGCATGGTCCAGGCCTCCCAGAACGAGGAGAAGGCCGCCGCCTACGTGCTCGAGCTCGAGGCCTACCGCGCCAAGCTCGAGGAGCAGATCAAGGCCCTCGCCGACCCCAAGAGCGCCCAAGGCCGCGAGCTCGAGGCCAAGATCAGCGAGGTCAAGCGGATGATCTGGGAGCACGGGGCCAAGCTCCGCCTCTACTCGAACGCCGAGGAGCGCCTCTCCGCCATCGTCAAGATGAACAACAACTTCCTGGAGATCATGACGAACCTGCACTCGAACATGGGCTCGCTCTACGAGGCGGGCAACGAGGTCCTCAACGAGCTCCACGGCAACCTCGCCGGCCTGGCGTCCATCTCCAAGGCGGGGGAGCTCTCCGTCGAGATGCACAAGTCCATGGAGTCCCTGAAGAAGAGCGTCAACCGCCTGGCCCAGCTGGCGTCCGAGACGTCGCTCTACCTCACCCAGAACGTGGACCGGCTGACGGCCGAGATGAAGATCTACGACAAGTCCACCGAGGACCTCGTGGAGGGGAACCTGGCGGCCGAACGGGAGATCAAAGAGCAGCGCATCAACGAGACCATCGAGCTCGCCAAGAAGCAGCACGGCATGGGCGGCTCCACCGGCAATGGCAAATGAGGTCGTCCGCCGAATACCCCCCAAGCAGCGCACCCGCCCCCTAGGCGGGAACGACCTCGAACTCTACGCCCAGACCGCCGCGCGCTTGGTCCTGGCCGCCCGGCTCAACAAGTGGTATCCCGACCCCTTCGCCTGCTCGGACCGGCTCCGCATGCTCTCCCCCTCCCTGCGCGGAACGGCCTACGAGGGCGTCCAGCTGGACCTCGTCAGCGGACTCCCCACGCTCAAGGACATCATGAGCGTGCAGGCGGACCGCCAGATCGCCGAGGAGTTCGTCAGGGACGTGGAGGCGCGTCTGCGCGCCGGCCGCGCTCCGACCCCCCGGGTGGCGGCCAAGCTGGCCTACTACCGGAACCTGCTCAAGGTCAGCTTCCCGCCCATGGCGCAGATCGACGTGCGCCTTCGCCGCGTCCTGCCCGAGCAGGGAGCGGCCTCGTTCCAGGTCGTCTTCGACCGCTTCGACACCGCCGACGGGGTCTTCGTGCGCTACACCCTGCTCCTCGATCAGACGGACAGCGCCTGGGGCGACCGCCTGCTCGAGCGCAGCGGAGACTATACCCAGCAGACCGCGGCGTTCCGCGAGCTCCTTGAGAAGTACGCCCAGGATGAAAGCGAGATCATGTTCCTGCTCATGGGCAAGATGGAGGGGGTGCGCGTCACCGAGGTGACGCGAGGCCGCATCGGCCCGCTCTGGAGTCCCTGGGCCCCCGCGCCGCCGGATTGGTTCCAGGGCGGAAGCGTCTTCGTGCTCCACTGCCCCCTGGACAGCGCATCGATCGGCTTTCAAGAGGACATGGACCAAGACCCCTTCGCGAGCCTTTTCAAGGATTTCCTATCCGCAGAGAGCCGTCCTCTCGTGGAGGAGGCCGGGGCGCGCCTCGGCTACAAGGTCCACAAGGAACGGAAGTTCACGTGCACGACAGACGCCGTCGACGTCCTGAGGAGGAAGCTGCAGGAGGCCGGGACCCGGAACGTGGTCTACTGCGCTTGAACTATGAGCCGATGCATCGAACCCGCTGACATCGAACGCGAACTCCCGCTCGCGCGCTCGCGCCTCCGGGAGGCCGGCCTGCCCGCCCTTCTGGCCGAGATCGACCGGGGAGCCTTCGGGACCACGGCCCTGAACCTCGAGATGCTCGACGCTCTCTCCTGGGCCGCGGCCACCGCCGCGGCCGCCTCGGTCCGAAGCGAGGTCTCGGCGGCAGGGGCCGTCTTCGCCGCGTACGTCATGGCCGAAGAAGCCTTCGACCGGCTCACCTCCATCGGCGAACCCGCCGAATCCGGTCCGCAGAAAGGGGCGCTGCCCGGCTCTCAGTACGCCGGCATGATGCGCCAGGCGGACCCCTCGACGCTGCTCGCCGAGGTCCTCAAGGACTGCGCGGCCTTCCTCCGCTTCTACGCCGGACACGCCGACTCCTCCAAGCGCCTGTGCCGCGACGTGGAGTCCCTTCGGTGCCTCAGGTCCTACCTCCGGCTCCTCTCCGGGACCGTGCGCAACTTCGGGCCCGAGAGCGTGGCCGTCCATCTGGAGACGTCGCGCCTCCATTTCGACGGGTGGAAGGTCTCTCCCGCCGAGATCGGCGAGGCCTCGGACCTCCTCCCGGTAGTCCTGGAGGACGTGGTCGGCAACGAAGCCTACATCAAGGCCGGGACCCGGATGGCCCGGGACGTCGCCGGGTTCGATCTGCAGCGGGGAGAGAACCCCAAGAAGGTGCGCAACCAGGTCCTTTTCGTCCTCGGGGCTCCGGGCTGCGGCAAGACCGTGGCCTCCCACGCCATCCTCCGATACTTCCTGGACCTGTGCGCCAAGCACGACCTGCCCGCCAAGACGCGCATCATCCGCCGCACGGACTGGGCGTCCTCCTACCAGAACGCATCGGCGCAGCGCCTGCTCGAGATCTTCCGGGACGAGGTCTTCAACGCGCCGGGGGTCTGCGCGGCCTATTGGCCGGACATCGACACGGCCTTCTCCGCGCGCGGCGACGCGGACATCCGCCAGGAGGAGAAGGCCAACCTGGGGACCCTCTTCGGCATCCTCGACGGCACGGTCGGGCCGAAGAACGGCAAGTGGTTCCTGCTCTGCGACGCGAACACGGTCAACATGGACGAGGCGGTCCTCAGCCGCCTGAACCAAGACCCCCTCACGGTGCGGGGCCCGGTCACGCCGGAGGACTTCGTCAAGCTCCTGCGCGACGTCAAGCTCCGCGGCCGCCAGCGCCTGCTCCCCCTTTCGGACGCGGAATGGAAGGCCGTGGGCGAGCGCTGCGTGGCGGAGAAGCTCTCCGGGCGCTCCGTGGACGCCGTCGCGGGGAGGGTCCTCACCGAGATGGAGGACTTCCAGGAGCCGGAGGGCTACTTCGACCTTCCGTTCGAGGAGAAGCGCAAGGTCATCGAGAAGCTCTCCCGCCCCGTCGGCGCGGCGCGGCTCCAGGAGATCCTCGCTTCGCACTGCCGGTTCGAGCGCGAGGGCCAGGAGCGCTCCAACGTGGAGCGCTTCCGCCGGCGCGTGGACGAGATACGCCTGCACCTCTCCGCGCAGCAAGCGGCCTTGAGCCTCTTCGGCGCCGCGCAGAAGAAAGGAGGATAGTGATGGCGCGCGAGGACCTATCGAGCAGGCCTGCGACCACCGCGGTCCCCTCCCTCATCAAGGACCTCGTCGACCAGTTCGACCACCCGCTGGATTTCTACCGCGAGCTCCTGCAGAACGCCATCGACGCCGGGGCCAATCGCGTCGACGTGTCCCTGGCGCACGACGGGGAGCGCGCCCTCATCCGCGTCGACGACGACGGCGAGGGGATGGACGAGGACATCATCGACAACTACCTGCTCGTCAAGTTCCGCTCCACCAAGGAGGGAGATTTCACCAAGATCGGGAAATTCGGCATCGGCTTCGTGTCGGTGTTCGCCATCCGTCCGGACCTCGTCCGGCTCTACACCTCCAAAGGGGGCGAGAACTGGCGGCTCGATTTCCCGAGCTACAAGCGCTATGAGAAGTACAAGCTCAACTCTCCCCGCGAGGGCACCCTCGTGGAGCTCACCAAGAGGATGACGCGGCACGATTTCGACAAGCTCGTCCAGGAATCGCGCCGGACCATCCGCTACTGGTGCAAGCACGCCGAGGCCAGGATCTACTTCCAGGCGGACGTATCCGGACCCGAGCTCCTGACCGAACCGTTCGGCCTGGAGGGGGCCTCCCTGACCTACGCGGAGGAGGGGACCGACATCTCCCTCGCCTTCACGGCCGACGACAAGCCGTTCTTCGGCTTCTACAACCGCGGACTCACCCTCAAGGAGGGCCGGGAGGCTCATTTCCCCGGAGTGGAGTTCAAGGCCAAGTCGCGCTACCTCGAGCACACCCTCACCCGGGACAACGTGATGATGGACGAGAATTACCAGAAGCTCCTCGCCATCGTCTGCCGCCTGGTGGAAGACGAGCTCCCCAAGCGTCTCCAGGAGGAACTCGCGGACATCTCGGCCCGCATCTCGTCCATCCACGCCAAGTGGCCGGGCCCGGCGGGCGCGCAGGAGGTCGAGGCGGAGCTCGCGAAGCTGGGACAAGCCTGGGCCGAGCGCGAGACCTTCCTCTGCCGCCTGTGCGCGGGCTTCTTCTCCCGCTGGAAGCGTTCCGATTGGTCCGTCTACCCTTCTCTCTCCGGCAAGCCCGTCACACTCTCGGATATCCGCGCGAGCGCCGAGCAAGCCGGCCACAAGCTCTACTTCGACAAAGTGCCGAACAAAGTCACGCAGACCCTGGCCCGGCAGGGGTTCGTCGTTCTGCCGGACGGCCACTGGACCGATTCGCTGGCGTCATGGCTGGGCGCGACGGCCGTGCGCGCCTCCGACGAACTCATGCTGCCGGAGGTGGTGCCGGACGGGAAGCTCCCGGCGGTGATGCGGTCCTTTCTGACGACGCTCCGCCAGCTCGACGAGGGATGCGGGGCGAAGTACCGGGGGATCGTGGCCGCGGACCTCGCCTATCCGGGCTCCCCCGTGCGCGACCGCATGTTCGTCACGCAGAAGGAAGCGGGTTCGCTCTCCTCGGCCACGGAAAGGCCGGAATCCTCGCTCCTCTGGTTCCGCAAGCCGCGCTGGTGGGCGCTGCTCTCCGTATCCCACCCCACCCTCGAGAAGCTCGCGCGCCTGCACGCGGCCCGGCCCGGCCTGGCCGCCTTCCTCTGTCTGAAGATGATGCACCTCGGCGACGGGGACATCCCGCCCGAGAAGGAGTCGGAGTACTCCAACCTCGCGGAAAAGATCGAGGCCAAGCTCCTTTCCGGCGCGCTCCGCATCGACCGCGCCCGGACCCGCTGAGATGGGCGCCCAGGGAGACGACGAGGTCTTCGTCGGCAAGGGGTCCTTCCGGATCGACCGGAGCCGCGCCCTCGAGAAGCTGATGCGCTTCCAGCTCCCCAACGCCTGGATGTACCCTCTGCCCTGGATCCAGGCGGCCGTGGCCAGCGGGGCGTCGCAGATCTTCGTCAACGCCCCGTTCTCCGGCTTCGAACTCGCCTTCCACGGCCAATCCTGGGACCCGGAGGACATCCAGGACCCCTATCGCCATCTTTTCGAGGAAGATCCGGACGGCGGCAAGACCCGCTACCGCGAGCTCGCGGTCGGCCTGCTCTCCGTGCTCCGCCTGAACCCCGAACACGTCTCCGTCATGTTCGGCTACAACGGGAAGGAGTTCGCGCTGAACGTGAAGAGCGTGACGGAAGAGCGTCTCGAGACCCTGGCCGGTTGGCCTCTCAAGGACATGTCCATGAAGCACGGCTCCCGGGTCAACCTGTCCATTTGGGTCCAACTCAGCGCCGACTCCAGGCTGCACCGAGGCGAAGCGCAGTACCTCAAGGACTACTGCCGCCGCTGCCCGATCCCCATCGCGTTCGCCGGGACCGACCTCACGGTCCGATCGAAGGAGCCCGACACGCTCATCCGGCGGCGCTTCTCCCAGGACGGCGTCGAAGGGGAGCTCGCCCTCCGGCACCAGTGGATGGAGAACTCGCGTCTGGAGCTCGTCATCCGCGGAGTCCGGGTCGCCACCGAGCACCCGCGTCTGCCCGGGGCCCAGGCCGACGGCTATGTCCGCGACGACGCGTTCAAGAAGAGCCTCTCTCAGATGGGGGTCGTCAAGGAAACGCGCTACCAGGCCGCGCTCCGGCGCGCCGGCGCGGAGTCCGTGGAGCTCCTGCGCGACTGCATCACCTGGTCCTGGAAGCTCGCTCCCGCCGTAGTCCCGTGCCTGCGGGCCGGGAACGGACACAACCTCTGGATGCCGTGGATCGGCGCCTCCTTCGGCGAGAACCTCAAGGACCTGCTGATCCCGCACGGCGACATCGGGACCTCCGAGGCCCGGCTGCCCGAAGACTGGCCCGCGCTGTTGAGCCCGGCGGCGTCCCGCGTCTATTGGATGTCGGTGCTGGCGGCGACGCTCCGGCACGCCTGCCTGCGCCTGCGCGACGACATGCTCGCCGGCAAGGGCGGCGTCCCCGACATGCTCTGGAACGCCCCGGTCCTCTTCGACACCCGCGGCATGCCTCTCACGCTCAAGACGATCACGGACGTCAGCCGCTGCCTCGGGCACGTCCCCTACCTCGATGGGTCGCCGCCGCGCCCCACGGGGAGTCTGGCCACCGCCTGGATCGTGCGGCCGCCGGACCTCCAGTTCCTGCAGGCGTTCTTCCCCGGCGAGGACACGGTCCGGCGTTTGACGGACGAGGCCCTCGCCTCCTGGTCCGAGACCGAGGTCTCGGGCCCGAAACTCGAGGAGGAGAACCTCCTCGTCCGGCTCTCCTTCCGAGCGGGCGACGTGATCGGCGAGGCCGGGCTCTCCGTGGCGCCCCACACCAAGCTCTCGCGCATCCGCTGGCTCTCCGGGGGCAGGCCACTGGGAAGGACGGTCTGGCCCTTACACGGGCTCCGGCTCGAGGCGGTCCTCGACGATCACCGGCTTTCCGGAAGCCCGCGGCCCGAGGGCCCCGAGGCGGCCCAAGCCGTCGCCGACACGCTCGCCCGCGTGCCGGAGCTCTACCGCGAGGCCGCGGCGAAATACGACCCCATGGTCGATGTCCCGCAGCACGCCATGCTGCGGGAGCACCTGCTCGACTTCTTCTTCTTCTGCTGGGACGCGGCCAGCCAGAGCTGCGGCGAACACGCGTGGCTGGAATCCCTGCCTCTCTTCCGGGAAGCGGACGGCCGCATACTCTCGCTCGCGGACATCCGCGCGGCGGCTGACGCCGGCAGCAAGCCCACCCTTCTTTCGTCGTCGCACCCCCCCAAGCTGCGGGAGCTCGTCACCGGCTTCCCCGAGCACGCGTGGGGGATCTTCGCGGGCTCGCCCCTGGTCGAGGCGATCAAGCCGATATCGCCTCCTCCCCCGAAGACGGAGGAGGCTCCCGCCAAGAAAGTCGTCGTTCCCGTCCCGAAGAAGGAAGAACAACCGATCCCGCAGATCTCCAAGGGACAACCGGAGGCTCCAAAGGAGTCCCCGGTGCAGGATATGGCTCCGGACCGCGCCGCAGTGCTCAAGAAGTGGCTCAAAGCCCTTAAGAACACGGGCGCCTGCCCCCTCCCGGACGACGCCGTCGAGCACGTATGCTTCCGCGAAACCGAAGGAGCCCCGCTCGTCCAGTTCCAAGGCGGCTCGGAATGGGGTCTGAACCTGGCGCACCCCCTGGTCAAAGCGATCGCCTCGCAGCGCGGACTCGACACGGTCATCCCTTATCTGGTCTCCGTGTACTGCACCGGCGTCAACCGGATCCAACGCGATGTCACGGATGCGGAGGATGCCCGGCTCACCGAGGCCCTGGTGGACATCGCCCTGCAGACCTATCTGTCCGAGCCCGGGCGCCGGACGCGCTGAACATGACCCCCCCCGAGGATCGCGAAGACGGGACCGCCGTCCTCGTAGGCACGGGCTCTTTCCGCATCGACCGGAAGCAGGCGCTCTCGAAGCTCATGCGCTTCCAGCTCCCGGACCCGGGCATGTACCTGCTCCTGCTGGTGCGCTGCGCCGTGGCGAGCGGCGCGGCCTACGTCCGCGTCGAGGGCACCGAGGGCAACGGCGTGCGCGTCCGCTTCAACGGACGTCCCTTCGACGCCGCGGCCGTGTCCAACCCCTACGCCAGCCTTTTTGCGCGAACGACGGAGACCGCCCGCCGCGACCGGGAGTTCGCCATCGCCCTGCTGAGCATGCTGCGCCTGGGGCCCAAGTGGGTCACCCTCCAATCCGGGGAAGGGCAGCAGCGCTTCATCCTCCGCGTGGAATCCCTCGAGTCGGAGAGCATCCAACCCGCGGCGGACGGCTCCGCAGAGACCGTCATCCGCGCCATTCCCCAGCACGCTTCCGACTCCTCGTTCTGGAACGAGGGGCTCGCGGAGCTCGTGCGCAAATCCTGCGACCTCAGCTCCATCCCCGTGGAGCTCGACGGCACGGCCATCCAGCGGCAGCGGCCGGAGGACTCCGCTCCGGAATGCCTGCCGTTCGAGTCCGAGGGCTTCCGTGGGTGGCTGACGCTGCCTTCCCGCCCCGAGGCTCCCAGCGAGTTCCGGCTCTACCGCTACGGGGTCTGGGCAGGGGACGCGCAGGAGCGCCTGCCCTTCGTCCAGGTGCGCGCTTCCGTCAACTGCGACCTCTTCAACCTCAACGCGTCCCAAAGCGGGGTGCTCCGCAACGAACGGTTCCGGAAAGCGCTGGCGGTGTCTGGAAAACAGACGGAGCGCCTCCTCCTGCGCGTCGCCGAGCTCCAGAACGCCTCCATGGGGCACACCGGGCGATACATCCTCTCCAAACCTCTTCGCAATGTCTGGGAAGAGCATCTGCCGGCGAACGGCCCTCGCGAAGCCGGCCTGCTCGCCAAGCTCAAGAAGGTGTTCGCTGCGCCGCTGGAAGCCGGCCTGCGCAGCCTCGCCGACACGGTGGCCCAGGACGCCCGGCGTACCCGCTGGCTGCGCGAAGCCGCGACCCGCCTCGCCGGGACCGCCGCCTCGAAAGCCCCGGAACCGGTCCGCAAGGCCCTCCTGGAGGCGGGGTTGTTCCTGGGAGCCGACGCCAAGCCCATGTCCCTGACGGACATCCTCTCTCAGCGCACGCGGATCGGCTATGTCCCGGTGACGGAGCGCCCCTTCCCCGAGACCGCCATCGGTTTCATGCCGGTATGGCTCACCTCCCGGCACGACGCCGCCAGCCTGCTCCCGTGGATCGGCGACTCCTTGAGCGCGGTCACGGGCTACCTGGAGACCGAGGGCCGACGCTGGCGGGGCGCGGATCCTTCCCTCTCCAAGCCCAAGCCGTCCTTCGAGCTCCTGGGAGTCGTCAATGTCCTGACACGGATACCCGTTTCGCAGGAGGGCCTGGAGGGCGAGATCGCGCTGGCCAGTCACAGACCCGCGGACGGCGCGCGCATCCACGTCTTCCGGGACGCCGGCGCCATCTCGCACTCCAGCATAGCGGGCCCCTTGCGCTTCGTGGCCGTGCTGTCCGGAGCGCCGAGATCCCGCGGCCCGCAGGCCGCCGAGGCGGCGGCCTTGGCCGCGGTCCCGTCGCTCTACCGCCGGGCTGCGGAGGAATACCATCCGGACTGGGACCTCCCCCGGAACAACGCCCTGCGCGAGCACCTGCTCGACTTCATCGCCTGGATCCGCTCGAACGGGAAGGAACCGTCGGCGGATCATCCCTGGGCCGCGGATGCGCGCCTGTTCCCGCATGACGGAGGCTTGTGGAGCTATTCCCAGATGCGGCGGGCCCTGTCCGAGGATGAGACCCTATTCTTCACGCGGGACCCGTCCAAGCGCGTCCCCGCGGCCGTCCTTTTCAAGGGTGACCGATTCTCCCTGGACGGTCTCCAGGCCCTGTTCCCCGACGCAGGAGTGTCCGCCTACCCGGGCGTCGAGGGCGTCTTCATGGTCTACCCCAAGCTCTCCTGCACGGCCCATGGAGGCGACTGCCTGGTCGAGTGGTCTCTCGGCGACGCATCCGTGCATCTGGCCGCAGGACAAGGCAAGGGCGGGGCCGAGGTCTCCGCTCCCTGGGGCGCGTGTCGAGTCTTCGGAGGGCCCTTCAAGGTCCCGGACGAGGCGGGCTTGGCCCTGCTGCAAGCGCTCCTGCGCGAGGGCCGCGAGGGCCTCCAGGTCCCGGCTCATCCGCTCCGGAAGTTCGCGCTGCGGGCGCTCGGCTACTTCTTCGCTCCCTGGCCCGGCAAGGACCTCGATTCCCAGAGGCACCGCAGGCTCCGCGAGATCCTGAGCGAGTACCCCCTCTTCCGCCCGGCCGCGGGAAGTCCCTGGACACTGCGGCGCCTGGATGCCCGCATGCGCTCAGGGCGCGCCGGGACCGACATCCTTCTGGACGAGGATGAGCTCGCCGCGATATCAGCGCTGTTCCCCGGCGCCAAAGACCGGCTCGAACCCTCCCGGAAAGCGGCCAAGAGCAAGACTCCGAAGCCGGCGAAGCTCTCTTTCCCCACGCCGATGCTCTGCCAGGCCCAGTCGAGCATGTGCGGCATGGACGTGCTCGTGGGCCTGCCGCCCGAGCCTCTGCCCGGTCTGGAGGTGACCGTCCTGACCACGGAGCAGTCCAAGCGCTTCTCCTTCTCGCCGCCGGGCCTGTCCCTCGCGGGGTCCTTCCTCATCGACGCGCGGACGTTCCAGGGTCCGGTGGAGCTCGACGGCGCGCTCCACCCGGAGCTCGTCAAGATCGTCCTCTCCGTGTACCCGCGGTTCATCCGCGGCGTCCTGGACAAGTGGTCTTCCCTCTCGCGGGCCAAGGGGCTCTTCGCCTATCTCCTGATCCTGCTCAAGGCTCCGGCCGAGGGGAGCCGGGATCCGGACGCCTCCTGGGAGGAGCTGCGCCTGGCCATCCGAGGTCTGAAGGCCATACCGACCCTCGGGACGGAGCCCGTCTCCATCGAAGACCTGGCCGGACGCGCCGCCGCCGACGGCGCGCTCGTCTATTCTCCAGAGACGCTTCCGTCCGTGCCGGAAGACGCGCGGGGAGTCCCCGTGCTGCGCTATCCGCGGCTCACGGCGCAGGCTCTCGGCAACGTCCGCTTGCGCACCTACGTCCCCCTTCCCCCCGAGGAGCCGGTCCCCGCGGGGCCATCTCCCAAGGATGGCTCCCCCGAAGAGCGCATCCTGCACCGGCTCGGCTGGATCTTCGCGGAGCTCCGGGGCGCCCGCGGCATCGACCCGGCCGGCTGCCCTCCCGCCGAGGCCGTCAGCTTCGTCCGCTCCGGCCAGGGCTCGGTGGTGTTTTCCCCGGGGGAACACTGGGAGCTGAACCCCGGGCACTCGTCGATCACCGAGATACTCTCCTCCGGCCTGAGTCCGGAGGAGCAGGCGGACTACCTTTCCTCGATCATCTACACCGAAGCGAACCGGACCAGGCGCTCCATCACCGACGAGGAGGACCTGGAATTCCAGACAGCCCTTGCGGAGAGGCTGCTGCGCGAGATATCATGCAGGACACCCGGGAGGCCCACATGAAGAAGACCAAGAAAACGTCCCCCATCCATCCGAAGCTCGGAAGCGCGCTGAGCAAGGAGATGACCCGCCTTGGAAGCCAGCTGGGGACCGCGATGAAGTCCGCGGCTCAGAGCCAGAAGGTGAAGGCCATCCAGAGCGACATCACGAGCAGCGTGCGCTCCCTCGGGAACAACCTGAGCAAGGCGCTCGAGACGGCCCGCACGAGCGAGGAGACCCGTCAGCTCAAGTCCCAGGTCGGGAAGGTGTTCAAGGCCGGGCGGAAAGAAGGGACCGAGGCTGCCCGCGTCATGCGCGAGAACGTCGCCAGCAGCATGAAGTTCCTGTCCAAGGAACTCTCGACACTCGCGGACAAGCTCAAGAAGAGCTCTTAGCCTTCTGCAGCTCGCTCGCCCGGGCGTAGGCCTCGCGGGCTTTTTCCGTGTTCCCGAGCCGGCTCTCCACGGCGGACTTGATGGCCCATGCCTGCGCCAGTTCCGGCTTGAGCTGCACCGCCCGCTCGCAGGCCGGCGCCGCCTCGGCGTCCTTCCCGAGCCTGTGCAGGCATAGGGCCTTGCGCGCCCACGCTTCGGCGCGGTTCGCGTCGAGCTTGAGGGACTCGTTCCAGAAGGCGTCCGCGTCGCCCCAGCGGGACATCAGCTCGAGCACGAGCGCTCCGTTCGTCCAAGCCCCCGCGTGCCGGGGATCGAGGCGGACGGCCTCCTGATAGCAGGAAAAGACCTCCTCCAGCGGCCGCTTGAGCATGCGCAGCGCGTTCCCCTTGTTGTACCACAACGACGCGTTCTGAGCGTTGGCGGCCGCGGCCCGTTCATAGCAGGCCAAGGACTCCGCGTAGCGGCCCGCGGCGTAGTGCTGCGTCCCCTCGTTGGCCGCCGCGACCCAATCCGCGGCCGCGGGTTCCGCCCCGCCGAGGATGGGCCGCCCCTGCGCCCTATCCAGAGCTCCCCGAAGTCCCAGGACGATGAGCCTCGCGCCGGGATGCCGCGACCGGCCCTCGGGCAGGGCCGCGAGGGCGTCTTGCGCGTGACGCAGCGCCTCGTCGTTGCGCTCCGCCGCGGCCGACTCCGCCGCCGCGGCGAGCTCCGCTTTCGCCCGCTCCCGCCCGGGAGCGGGCGCGTCGGCTCCGAACGAACCCAGCCACTCCTCCGCCATCAGTCCGATGAGGTTCTTGACGTCGTCCAACGCGGCCTCGGAGAAGATCCGCCCCATCAGCCGCGCGGATTCGGCCTCGCGCCCCTGCTCGAGCGCTCTCGAGGCCAGGCCGATGAGGGCTTCGAGATCGTCGACGGCCCGGATATGCTTCGGCTCCTGGGCCTCGGCCACTAGGGCTTACCCTCCCGGAGCCTGCGCAACTCCTTCTCCACCCGGCGCGTGGTGCCGGGCGCGGGCCCCGTCTCCAGGGCCTTGCGCAGGTAGCCCTCCGCCTCCCGGGGCTTATCCTCGGCCGCGAGACAGAGCCCCATCCCCAGGTACGAGTCCGCGACAGCGTGCCCCTGCACCCCTAGGACCGAGGCGAAATGGATCGCGTCCAGATACAGCGCCTTGGCCTTGGGGATCTGGTCCTGGAGATAGGAAAGCAGGCCCATGCGTTCATAGTAGTTGACCCACCGCGGGTCGTTCTCCGTGAGCAGTCCGTGAGCCTCCTGGAGGGCCCGCTGGGCCTCGTCCAGGTGATTCCTGAGCATGGCCTTGTCCGCCGCGTGGAAGTACTCCTCCGGCGCCTTCTTCCCCCCGCGCTCGGTCTGGAGGCCCCTGCCCGCCATCTCGGGATGGGAGACGGTCCACATGCGGGGCTTGCTCGCGCAGCCCAAAAGGCAGACCGAGATCAGCGGGAGGACCCCTAGGCGGCTCATCCCTTTTCCTCCTTCAGCTTCCTGAAGAAGCGCTGGGCCTGCATCAAGGAAACCTTCCCTTCCACGGCGCCGGGCCACTCCACGTTCGCGGGCACGGCCACGATGGCGGCGCGCTCCATCTGCGCCAAGCGGCGGCTGATGAACGTCCACTCCCCATAAGAGCCCGTCTTGGGGTCCGTCCCCAGCACGCGGAACGCCACGTCGTCGGGGTCGGGCGCGGGGAACACCTTGCCCGGCAGCGCGCGCTCCAGCTCCGTACGGGCCGGCTCATGCGGCTTGGGAAAGAAGCAGCCCTCCACGTTCCCGCCGCGTTTGGCCGCGAAGCCCGCCACGAGCCTCGGCACGTCCTCGTCCCGCTCGCAGGTGACCCGCGTCCAGAACATCGGGACATCGCCCGCCTTGTCGAACATGCGCAGGCCCCGGGCGACGCGTTCGGCCCGCTCGCGCTCCCAGTGCCCGGAGTCGTCCGGATCGAGCCCCTTGGAGCGCATCTCCTCCCGGACACCCCGCTCTCCCGTCTCGATGGCCTCGAAGAAGCAGGCCTCGCGCTTCCTTTTGTCGGCACTGATCATGGACTTGTCCGCGATGACTCCCATCTCGACCTCGGTGCCGGGAGGCGCTTCGAGCTCCACCATGAACAGGGGCACCTTGGAGCCCTCGGCCGGGGGCTCGTCCTTCGGCAGGCCGGAGGCGACCGCGGACGACGCGAACTCCTCCTCCGTCCAGAGGAAGCGACTCATGAAGAACGCGCGGTAGGAGGCGGCGTGCCAATCCGCCACCACGAAGCGCCCAGGCGGGAAGCGGCGGCAAAGCTCCTCCAGGAGCGGGCCCGCGTCGTCCGGGTCGAAGCTCCCGTGGAAAGGGCCCTCGGGAAGCGACCCGTCCTCGCCTTTGCCGCAGTAGACGCGGATGACCCGGGACTCCAGATTGTCCCAGACGTAGAGAAGGGTATGGTCGACGCTCTCCATCAAAACTGGACGAGGTCGGCGTCCCTGCGGGTGCGCAGGCCGGGCACCTGCTCCCGGTTCTGCAGCCGGGCCGCTTCCTCCACCTTCGGTCTAAGGTAGTCGTGGAGCCCCTGGACCGTGATCTTCCCCGAAGCGTCCTGCGCCCCGCCGCCGAGACCCTTGAGGAAGTAGGTGGTGAAGGTGCCGTGTCCCTGGTCCTCCAGCACGCTGGCGCCGTGCGCGCCCTCGACCGCGGTGAACACGGACAGCTTCTTGGGGACGGTGGTCTCCGCGGCCTGGACAGCCTGGCCCTGGACGGCGACCGAGCGCCCCTCCGCGCCGAAGAAGGACGCGTCGATGGCGACGAAGACCCTCCCCGCCTTGAGCGCAGCCAGCCGCTTGTAGAGGCGCTCGAGGGAATAGCCCGTGTCGGCCAAGTACTCCGGGTCCGCATCCCACGGCATGAGCACGGGCTGGCCGGTCCTGGGGTCCATGGAACCGTGCCCCGCGAAGTAGAAAAGCACCCGGCTCTCCTTGTCCGTGACCCTCGGCAGCCAGGTATCGATGTACTTGTCCAGGGCCGACCGGACGGCCTTGTCCCCGGAGACGGCCCTGACGTTCTGGACCGGGAACCCGAGAGCCAGGAGATGCGCCTTGACCGCCTCAGCGTCCCTTTCGGCGAACTTGGCGTCCGGGAGGTCGGAGTAGTTCTCGATGCCGACCACCAAGGCGAAATCGAACGTCCTCTCGGCGAGGCGATAGCCGGGCAGGTCGATGCTCGAGACCGGGGCCGGCGGCGGCGGAGCGGGTTCCGGAGCCGGGGCCGGCGGCGGCGCCTCGCGGCCGAGGGAGATGCGCAACCTGTTCTCCTCCCAGCGGGTCTTGTAGGGGGCCGGCTGGAGCAGGTCGAGGACCACGCGCACGACCTTGTCGGGTTTGCTCTTGAACTGGTTCGCCCGCACGCTCTTGAGGTACTCGCCCGCGCCCTTGGACTGACGCTGAGCCGCGGCGAACTCGGTGTCGAGGAGCTCGATGACCAGGCGGGGCGGCGGCTCCGCGACCATGAAGGTGTTCGTCTTGATATTCGTGCTGAGATGGAGCGTGACCTCGTCCGTCCCGACCTCCACGGCCTCCAGCCGGGGAACGGGAGCGGCCCATGCGAGCGACGGGATGAAGAATGCGAGAGCCAACGTCAAGCAGAGTCGTGTCATCGGGTCCCCCTGTCGGCCAACGCCGTATTCTATCCTTCTTGGGGAGTCATGACAAAACAAACAGGGACCTTCGCACCATCCGGCCAAAGGGCTAAAGACGCCTGCCGTCCTCGCGCATCGGACTAACCTATGGCCATGGGACCGACGTTCATCGCGGCGTGGCTCGCGGTCTAGCGGCCATGAAAAAGCTCCCCGTCATTCCTTGAGGGCGGCCTGGGAGAGGACGGAGTCGAACGCCTTGTACTCCCCCTCGACCATGAGGATGAAGTCCCCTGCCCCGGCGTCCACGAAAGCGGAGCGGCCTCCGCTCACCGCGACCCAGAGAGGCTTCCCCTTGAGCTTCTCGAGCTTCTCGGCCGGAATGGGACGGACGCACCAGAACGTCAATCCCCTCTTGAGCCCTCGCTCGCACCTGCCGTAGTACGCGCTCCATGAGCCCGGGGAGAGGAGATAGACGAGGAGGTCCTCGCTTCCGCCGGACTTCAGCCCGCCCTCCCCGGCCTTCTCAACGGCGCCGCGGGCGTCGAACTTTGGCTTGCCCGCGCAGTCGCTCCCCAAGTTCTTGGCGCCGACTTCCAACTCGGGACCGGCCATGCTCTCTTTCAGGATCGAGAAGGCGGGATCCACCTTGTCGTAGTAGCGGACGACATGCCCGTCCTTGGGGGCGGCGGTATCGTGGAACTCGTACTGGTAGAGCTGTAGCTGTCCCGCGTAGGGCTCGAGCCTTGTCTCCTGGACACCGAATGTTCCGGAGAGCGCCCTCTCGCGCTTGAGCGTGGCGGGCATCCGGTGATAGAGCATGGCCGAGAGGCAGTTCCCCGTCCCCCACCGGGACCTCGCGGCTTGGGTCGCGGGCTCCAGGGGGCCCATGCCCTCCGGGATGGATGCGGCTGCGGAGGACGGCCCCGGGGCCTTCGCGGGCGGCGGGACTCCCGCCTTCTCCCGGAGCTTGTCCCGGCCGGGCACTCCTTGGGCGCACAGGGACATGACGTCCCCGCGGTTCAGGGCGCTGAATTCGCCCGAGCAACGCCGCATGAAGCGCTGCTGGGCATCGCGCAGGGTCTTCGCTGCGTCCGAGACCGCGGCGCAGGCGGAGCGCCATTGCGCCTGGGAGACCTCCCAGGTCTTCTCGTACTCGGCCTTGTAGGCCTCCACGCACGGCTCGGCGGAAGCGGACATCGCGCAAAGCAGGCACGCGGCCAGGATCCCCTTTGCCACGGACTCATTGTACCATCAATCAAGAAGCCCCCCTTCCGGGGGACTCGGAGAATGATGCCCGTATAGGATGATTCTTGAAATATAACGTCCGCGCAGTATGCGGGTGACGGCTGGCCATAACCTTGCGCGGGGCCTGAGACCCGGATATACTTCTCCGGGATATCCCATGGCCGAACCGAACGAGGTGAAGGAACTCCGCGAGGCCGTCGAGGCGCTCAACCGCGAAGTGCGCTCGCTGCACGCGGAGGTGTCCGAGCTCAAGAAAGCGAAAGGCGCGGCGCCGGACTCCGCCCGGCCCGCGAAGGACCCGCTGGGCCTGCGCAGCCGCAAGCCGGCCCCGCCGGCTCCTCCCGCCCCGGCCTCCGAGCCCGCCGCCTTTGTGAAGACGGCGGGCATCTCGACCGAGCAGTTCATCGGCGAACGGGTCCTGCACTACGTCGGGATGCTGGTCCTGGCCGTCGGCATCGGCTTCTTCCTCGTCTGGCGCGCCGCGCATACGGGCCCGACGGAGAAGGTGCTGATGGCGGCCGCGGCCGGAGCCGCGCTCGTGCTGCTGGGCGAGTGGTGGCGGAGCCGCCCTCCCTATGACAAGCTCACCAGCGGCGTCACGGGCGGCGGCTGGACCGTGCTGTACCTGAGCGCCTACGCGGCCTACCATTTCCCGGCCACGAAGGTCCTCTCGGACCCTTCCGCGGAGCTCATGCTCCTGCTCGGCGTGGCGGGCGGGATGATCCTCCATGCGCTCTGGCGCGACTCCAAGGCCTTGAGGCTCTTCAGCTTCGGCCTGACGTATATCGTGCTCTTCATCTGCGGGGCGGAGGTAGCCTCCCCCTTCGTCTTCCTCGTGCTGCTGGGGGCCTCCGCCCTGATCGCCGTGGAGACGGGGCACGCGGACATCCTGATCGTCTCGGCCGTCGGCTTCTACCTGAACTATCTGCCGGAGTATCGGCTCGTGGTCTCGAGCCCGGAGGAGACGAGGAGCCTGGCGGCCTTCCTGCCCCACGCGGCGCCTCTGGCCGGGGGGTATCTGCTGCTCGCCCTCCTGCCCCTGCTTCCCCGCGCGAAGGCCAGGCTCATCGGGACAGGAGAGGAGCGGCCCCTGGACGCGGCGTGCTGCTTCAACGCGGTGGTCTTCGCGGGCCTGGCCGCGAGCATGGGCGCCGCGTATTTCAAGACCCTCACCCTGTCCCGGGCCTTCGGCCTGAGCCTGTTCTTCGTCGTCCCGGGCCTCGCCTACGCATTCGCGCTGCCGCGCAGGCTCGCCTTCGCCTCGACGGCGCCGGTGCTGGGCCTGCTGATCCTCGCCGGGGGCGTCTTCAGCATGGTGTCGCCGATGCTGAAGATGTTCGCCTGGCTCGGAGTGTCGACCCTTTGGGTCTGGATCGGGCTCCTGCTCGACCACAAGGCCTGGCGCGTCTCGGGGCTGCTGACGGCCCTGCTGACCTTCGGCTTCTACATCCACGTGGTCCGGGGGTCTCCCGCGGACCGGCTCTCGGCCTCGACGGCGCTCTACCTGTTCGCCGCCCTCTCCTATCTGGCCTCCCGCTACTACCGGCTCTGGCTCAAGGGCGAGGTCTCCGCCTGGGAGGAGCCGGCCAAGGAGCTCTGGCTCTACGTCGGCTCGGCGGCGCTGGTGCTGGCCCTGTGGGGCTCGCTGGACCCGGCCCCGCTGGCGGTGGCCCTCATCGCCCTGGCCATCGCAGGCGAGTTCGCCGCCGTCTTCTTCGGCAGGATCCACCTCTGGGCGCAGGCCTCGGCGCTGAGTCTCGGGGCAGGGCTCTATTCCCTCTTCATCGACTACGGCCCGGACGTCCTGGAAGCCGCGGCGGTGTCCCCCCGCCTGCTGACCTGCGCCTGCGTGGTCGCGGGCATGGCCTACCTCCATTACGCCGACCCGACGCCGCCGGAGTTCACCAGGCCCTGGAAGCATTGGGCCCAGGCCGGCCACAGGCGCTGGCTGAGCTGGGCCATGGCCGCGGTCGCCTCCTTGGCGGTGTACCAGGAATTCGATCCGCGCCTGCGCCTCCCTCTATGGGCGGCGGGCGCGGCCCTCCTGTACTACCTGGGCAGCCTGCGGGACGAGCCGCACCTCAAGGCCCAAGCCGTCATCCTGTGCATGACCACCGCCGTGGAAGGGGTGTTCTCCTATCTCCTCTATCCCAAACCCCTGCTCTCGGCGCCGTCCCATACGGACGCCGCGCTCTACTGGGGCTCGTCTTTGCTGCTGCTCCTCAACCTGTGGTGGTCCAAGGACTCCCGCCGCAGGCTCACGAGCCTGGACGCCCAGGCCTCCTGGGTGTTCTGCCTGCTCTCCCTGACCATGATCGCGCTCTACCTCGTCAAGGAGCTCGACAGCTACCGCCTCACCATGGCCTTGAGCCTCGAGGGCATCCTCGCCCTCGTCCTAGGCATCGTGCTCGGCTACCTGGAGCTGAGGCTGCCGGCCCTGCTCCTGCTGGGCGGCTGCGTCGTGAAGGCCGTGCTCTTCGACACCTCCCACCTGCCGCTGCCGGAGCGGGTGGCCAGCTTCGTGGTCTTGGGCATCATCCTGCTGGCCGCCTCCATGATGTACGTGCGCATCGGCCGACATGGGCAAAAGGATCCTGGGGCTGGTCCTGATTAGCGTCCTCGCCGGGGCAGCCGTCCTGCTCTCGGTCGGGCAGCGGGTCCCCAGCCGCGAGAGCGCGCTGCCCCTGCTGCGCGTGCTCCAGCAGCACGAGAAGCAGGCCGACCGGGCGGTAGGCGCCGTGATCCGCCTCTCTCCAGAGGACGAGCGCCGCATCGGAGCGGAGATCGACGCCAGCCTCGGCGGCGGACTCTCCCCGGGCGAGGACGGCGAGGAGCTCGAGACGCTGGTCCTGCAGACGGGCCGGTCCCTGTCTTCCGCGCCCCTGGTGCGCCGCTTCCGCGGCCGCTACGAGTTCCGTGTGATCTGGGGCGTCATGGTCGTCAACGCCTTCGCCCTGCCGGGCGGCTACATCCGCGTGCTCGAGGGCCTCGCCGTCCGCTTCAAGCGGCACCCTGACGCGCTGGCCGCCGTGCTCGCGCACGAGATCGGGCACGTGGAGCTCGGCCACTGCGCGGACGCCCACCGGACCCGGGAATGGCTGCAGAAAGCCGGGCTCGGCCCCGCGGGGGACCTCGCCGGCCCGCTCCGGGCGCTGGCCGAGCTCCACTTCAGCGAGGCGCAGGAGCTCGAGGCCGACGAATACTCCGTGCGGCTGCTCCGCTCCGCGGGGCTGGACCCGCGGGCCGCCTTGAAGGCGATGGACATCCTCGCAGGGCCCTCATCGGACGAGGCCCGGCGCGGCCCCGCCGAGGTCCTCATCGAGGGGCTCGCCGACTACTCCGAGACCCACCCCGCCGGCAGGGAACGCCGCGCCCGGATGCGGCGCGCGATAGACGCCCTGCCCGCGCGCGCCGGGGTCGCTGGCCGATAACCGCGGCTGAGCCCGTTGTCTCATACTTTGAGGTTTTCCCGAAAGGTCAGGCGGCACGACGAGCCGTTCAAGGCCGTGTTCGCCGCTCTCCGCCGGCCAACAAGGTCGGGTATAATATCGCCGTTGAACGTATCGGGCGCAAGACTTGGCCGCATCGCCAGACCTCGGCCGATACAGGACGGTGGACCGAACCCCTCATGGAGCCTCTTATGAGAAAAACGCTGATACTATCGGCCCTCATGCTTCTTGTCGGATGTGCAAAAGTAAGATATGAAGAAGCGAAAGGCCTCGTATTCTCGCTATATCCGGCCGTCGAAGGAACAACGGGGAATCCAAAATGCGTGGATTTCTTCGGCGACTGCCTGTATTTTGAGACCGAGCAGCCGGTCTTCCGATTCAATGTTTCCAAGTTCCGCGCCGTACCCAGGGACTCCATAGCCGCCCACGACCGGCTCCATATCCCCTTCGACCGACAGCAATCCTCGGAGTTCGCCAAGGTCACCGCAGAATATGCCGGGCCAGGGAAGAGACTGGCGATCGTTTACAATGGCAAGATACTGCACGCCCCGAAACTACGGGAGCCGATTCAAACGAGCGAGGCCATAATCGATTTCTGCAACCCCCGGCTCTTCACCATCCTCACCGCTGTCCTGCGCGGCGAAACGCCTCCAAATTACGATTTCAACGCGGATAAGGCTTGCAGCGTATGCGTTGAATCCGCGACAAAGGACAAATAAGAAGCCCCCTCAAGGGGGGCTTGGAGATGGTGGGCCATCCAGGACGATTGTAGAACCGCACTATTGGCCGATAACCGCACTATATCGCAGGGAATGAGGACCGTATAGGACGATTGTTGAAACGAGCGGGCCTTTCGGGCCCCTCGCACGCATGGAGGAACTTGAAGTGCCATTCTGGCACTTCAAGATTCAGGGAACCTTCTGGGCCCCTCGCTCGTACATGTATATGGGGGAATCGATATGACCACACGCCACCTGACGGCAGCAATTCAATCAAAGATACTCTTCATCCGAGGCCATAAGGTGATGCTGGACCGCCATCTGGCCTGCTTGTACACAGTTGGGACCCGCGTCCTGAACCGTGCCGTGCAAAGGAACATCGGGAGATTCCCCCCGGATTTCATGTTCCGCCTCAGCCGTGCGGAGTGGAACGACTTGAACCACCAAATTGGCGTTTCAAGTTGGGGCGGAGATCGGCGAGCCCTGCCGCGCGCGTTCACGGAACAAGGGGTGGCGATGCTCTCCAGCGTCCTCAGGAGTCCGCGCGCGGTGCGCGTGAACATAGAGATCATGCGTGCGTTCGTACGCCTGCGGCGTCTATTGCTCTCGAACGAAGAGCTTGCTCGAAGACTCAATGACCTGGAGAGACGTCATGAGGGCAAGTTCAAGGTTGTCTTCGAGACGATCCGGCGCCTCATGGCGCAGCCCGACCCGCCTAGAAAGCGAATCGGCTTCCGTCCATGAAAGGCCCCCTTTGACATCACGAGTTGGGATGTCAAAACCGGGGGGAGGAGGACCGCTGGTCTAAAATCGCGGAATGCAATCTTAAAGTCCGGCCGCAGGCAGCACCCCTAACGGGAAAGCCCCCCTTTCGGGGGGCTCGGAATGGTGGGCCATCCAGGACGATTGTAGAACCGCCATTTTGACCAATAGCTGGGCTATATCGCAGGGATCGGGGACCATGTAGGACGATTGTTGAACCCTTAAGGCTGGAAAGTTGAATAGCGGTCTTGACTATTAAAAGATAATGGTCTATATTTTAACAGTGGAAAGCGCTATTAAACCGCCGGAAAATCCGCGTGCAGGCCGCTGGGAAAGACAGGCCGGCCCGGAGCCATTCTACTGCTTCATCCCAGCCCCCCTCCCTCCGAATCCGCCAATCGACCTCGCCAAGCTCTATGATTCCAGCGAACGAGCGAACCGGGCACTGGCGCGCCTCGATGGAACCGTGGCACACCTCCCCAATCCTCAGCATCTGCTCTACACCTACATCCGCAAGGAAGCGGTCCTCTCCTCCCAGATCGAGGGCACACAGTCATCCCTCTCGGACCTGCTCCTGTTCGAGAACGCCGAAGCACCGGGCGTCCCTCTGGTCGACGTGCAGGAAGTCTCGAATTACGTCGCGGCTCTTGAATACGGCATCAAGCAGTTACCCAAACTGCCGCTGAGCCTGCGGCTGATCAAGGGGATCCACACCGTCTTGATGCACAAGACGCGGGGAGCGGACAAGGATCCTGGCGAATTCCGGCGGAGCCAAAACTGGATCGGCGGCACCAGGCCTGGAAACGCCAAGTACGCCCCTCCCCCGCCCCACGAAGTCATGCCCACGCTCGGCGCTCTCGAAAAATTCATCCACGACGAGCCAGTCAGGACCGCGACTCTGCTGAAAGCTGGACTGGCGCACGCACAGTTCGAGAGCATCCACCCGTTCTTGGACGGCAACGGCCGCGTAGGCCGGCTTCTCATCCCCTTCATCATGATCGCCGATGGCGCGATTACGCAGCCGGTGCTCTATTTGAGCCTATTCTTCAAGAAACACCGAACAACGTACTACGACGCTCTCCAGCGAGTAAGGACGCACGGAGACTGGGAGAATTGGCTACTCTTCTTCTTGCAAGGCGTGGATGAGGTTTCCACTGAAGCGACCAACACGGCGATCCTGCTTGTGAGGATGTTCGAGCGGCACCGGGCCGAGATCAAGACCCTCGGCCGTTCCGCCGGCACGGCGCTTTCGCTCCACGATCTTCTCATGAAGCATTGCTTCCTGTCGCTTCCGACTGCGCAAAAGGGCATCAAAGCCACCTTCCCAGCGACCAGCCAAGCCATGGCGCGACTCGTAAAGCTCGGCTTCGTTAAGGAGATTACCGGCAAGCGCCGTAACAGGGTCTTTTCCTACGACCCTTATCTGAAAGCGCTCCAGGAAGAACACTGACTGCCCGAGCTCGCAAACCCCCAGGATCTCCAGAAAAATCAAAAGGCCCTTCCGAAAGAGGGTCTTTCGTCAGCTGGTGGGCCATCCAGGACGATTGTCGAACTCCCCCAAGGCGAGACTTGATAGACTATTCCTCGACACGACGCCGCGCTGAGGGGGTGCCGCATGCGCATTCAACTTCTGTCGCTTTCTCTCTGCTCGCTCCTATCGCTATCGCTGGCGGGATGCGTCGGCTCCAGGCCGCGCGACGTCAACAGCAGTGATTTCCGCGGGACGACCCAGCTTCATATCGCAGCCGAAGCCGGCGACCTTGACATGGTCCGCCTGCTCGTCTCTAAAGGGGCGAACGTCAACGCGAGCAGTTGGAGTGGGACGCCTCTCGGCCGCGCCGCGTGGAGAGGGCATGTCGATGTGGTCCGGTTCCTTGCCGAAAAGGGCGCCGACCTCAACTCCATCGGAAACACTCGGCCGGCGATTCATTGGGCGGCCTATTTCGGCTACACCGACCTCGCTCGGACCCTATTGGACCTGGGCGCGGACCCGAACCTGGTCCATCGGGGATTGACCCCCATCCAGCACGCCGAGAGGCGCAAGCACCTTCCCGTCGCCCGGATCATCCGGGACTACATCGAAAAAGGCCCCGTGGCCGTACGACCCCAGCCGCCGACCCCATCGTCGGCCCCCGCCCCCGTCTCTCCCCCAGCCGAGGCGCACGCCTCGCCGGCTTTGCCCGACGTCGACAAGCCCTCCTACAAGCTGGCGGCCCGCCCCGACGACTATGCCCTTGTGGTCGGGGTCGAAGGCTACGCCAAGCTTCCAGCCGCCTCCTTCGCCGAGAAGGACGCGGACGCCGTCAAGAACCATCTGAGCGCGATGGGGATTCCCCCACGGAACATCATCCATCTTAAAGGACAGGCGGCGACTCGAGGCGCCCTTCAGGGCTACATCGAGGAGTGGCTGCCCAAGAACGTCAAGCCCGAGTCAACGGTATTCTTCTACTACTCCGGGCACGGTGCGCCGGACCCGAAGACAGGAGAGGCCTATCTGGTCCCTTGGGACGGAGACCCCATGTTCCTCCAGTCCACGGCCTATCCGCTCAAACAGTTGTACTCCTCCATCGGAAAGCTGACGGCCCGGGAGGTCATCCTGGCGCTCGATTCCTGTTTCTCGGGCGCCGGAGGACGCTCGGTCCTTCCCGAAGGAGCCCGGCCCCTCGTGATCAAGACGGATACCGGCATCGCCCCGGAGGGGAACGTCACTCTCTTCACGGCAGCCTCGGGAGACGAGATCACCAGCACGCTCGCTGAAGCCTCTCATGGCGTATTCACGTACTACTTCCTCCGTGGCTTGAGCGGCGAGGCCAAGGATTCCTCGGGGAACGTCACCGCCGAGGGTCTCTACCGGTATCTGAGGCCCAGCGTCCAAGATGAAGCCCACAGGCAGAACAGGGAGCAGACACCGGGCCTCTTCAGCGCCAGAAAAGGAGCGCCTCTGTTGAAGTTCTGAGGAAGCCTCTACAGACAGGAAGCCCTCCGGTTGATGTCGGAGGGCTTCTCGCTTCCAGAATGGTGGGCGCTGTAGGATTTGAACCTACGACCCCTGTCGTGTGAGGACAGTGCTCTTCCGCTGAGCTAAGCGCCCGTCTTTATAGATGATACAAAACTAATCCCGGCGACGGACAGCTTCCCGGGGATGGGTCCTTGGACCTATTCGTTTGTGGGCCTAAAGGGTCTATCCATACCGACGGCTAGGGGGAAAACTATGGGTATGAACGCTGCCCTGACCAGCGTCCTCCTCTTCATGAACACCTGGTCCGCGGCCCAGTCCGCTGCCGACTGGGAGACCCAGGCCGAGATCGACCAGCACACGACCGACAAGGTCCGCAAGGTCGCGGAGAATTTCAAGCAGAGGCTCAAGGAGCATGAAAGGCGGAGGAAGGAACTCGGCGACCAGGGCGACCCCAGGGAGGCTGAGCGCGCGGACGACACGGACTCCCAGCCCCAGCGCTCCCAACCCCCGGCCGGGAGCCCTGAATCCTACATGCAGGACCTCATCGAGGAGTACGAAGAGGAGAAGGGCCAGGCGGCCGAGGAGGCCATCTGGACCGTAGCCGAGGAGAAAGGCTCCCCGGAGATCCGCCCCATGTACCGCGAGTATCTCCGGCGCGTCTACTTCGGCGGCCAAGGCAAGGACGCCAACGGCTCGGCCGGCGTCGCCTGGATCAAGAGGAACCTGGACACGAAGGGCGGCTGGCAGAATTTCCCCACGGCGCACGTGGGCCCGCCCCCCATCCCGGGAGCGGCCGGGGTGTACGAGACCGGCCCCCAGCACATCACGGTGATCTCCGCCGACGCCATCGTGGTCTTCTCCCACGAGATGTGGCACCACATCGACAACGTGACCGGCGGCATCGACGGCTTCATCGCCATGGACGGCGGAGGCGTCGAGCCGCTGGCCTACGGCCTCATGGGGACGGAGCTGGGGTCGGGCTAGGCTTCCAGGATCGGGTGTCGCATGACCGCCGGCTGGCCGTCGCGCTCCGCGGGCGAGGCCTCCGCCCAGGAGTCGTAGTCCATCGCTTAAGTATATAGAATTCCCCTGTGAATCCGGTCCCGCTCCTCGTCCTCTTGCCGGTTCTCGGATACTCCCAGTGCCATGACGGGTCCACCGAAGAGTGCAAAAAGCTCCTCGTCGAAAAGCACCTCCCTTTCGGGTTCCCGTCCACGGGGGAGCTCCTCTACCGCGAGGGCTACATCCTCAGCCACAACAACTGGCTGAAGATCCCCAACTGGGTCGCCTATCACATCGATAAAGGCTGCCTGGACGCCAAGCTCGGCCGCAGCGACGACTTCCGGCCCGACACGTCGCTCAAGGAGTGGCAGCGGGCGGAATTGGAAGACTACAGGCGCTCCGGGTACGACCGCGGACACCTCGCGCCCTCCGCGGACATGAAGTGCAGCGAGGAGATGAACTCCGACAGCTTCCTGCTCTCGAACATGGCCCCCCAGATCGGGATCGGGTTCAACCGCGGCATCTGGAAGGACCTCGAGGACAAGGTGCGGGATTGGGCCAGGACCCGGAAGGACGTCTACGTGTTCACCGGGCCCGCGTTCGACCCCGTCGGGGGCGAGATGCGCTTCAGGCTTTTGGGCAAAGACAGGGTCGCCGTACCCACGCACTTCTTCAAGATCGTCATCGATAGGAAAGGCCCCGGCCAGGTCGAGGCGATCGCGTTCCTGCTGCCCAACCAGAAGCTCCCCGCAGGCGACCTGAAAGGCCATCTCACCTCGATCGAGGCGATCGAGCGCATGACCGGGCTGGACTTCCTGGAGAAGCTGCCCGACGAGGAAGAGGACCGCGTCGAGTCGATGCCGGCCAAGGAGCCGTGGTAGGCATGCTCTGCCCCAGGTGCGGCGCTCAGCGGCTCTCCCTCACGCCGGTGCGCAAAGGCCTGGAGATCGACGCCTGCCCCTCCTGCGGAGGGGTGTGGCTCGACAAGAGCGAGATCTATTTCTACGTATCCAAACCGGAGCAGGCCTATGAGGAGTTCAAGACGGCGTACAAAGCAGCCGCCCCGGCGGAGGAGCGCTGCCCCCGCTGCGATAAGGCCATGCGCAGGGCCGTGATCCAGGGAGCGGACCTCGCCTTCGAAGCCTGCCCCGGCTGCGGGGGCAACTGGTTCGACTCCGGGGAGGTGCAGAAGCTCTACGGCTATCTCGACTCCGAACGGCAGCGCAAGACTGGGACCGGAGGGGAGTATCTCGGCGCCCTCCCCGGCCCTAGGCCCCTGACCCCGGAAGAGCTCGACTCCTGGGCGGGTGCGAGCTTGGCGCCGTATCATGCGGCCGTGGCCGCGGCCGTGCTCACTGGGCTCGTCGTATTCTCGGTGGAGGCTGCCCGGACCCCGTGGATCGTCGCCCTCCTCGCGGCCGTCACCTTCCTCGCCGCGTACGCGGCCCTGGGCTATCGCCGCTGGTACATCCGGGGCGCGCAGGTGGCGGTGGGCGAGATCCTGGGCTACGCCAAGGAGATCGGCAACAGGGCCTTGGTGCACGTGCTCTTCATCTACGGCGAATACCCGTACCAGCTCAGCCGCGTCATCTGGTTCAAGAGCCCGCTGGACCTGGGCGTGGGAGGCATCGTCCAGATCGTAGTCCATCCCTGGCACCCGCGGGGAGCCTTCATCGTCGCCCCTGAAGGCGCTCGGCATCCCTGGACCGAAGAGGACCGGCTCCAGCGCATGTCCTGCGACAGCATCCTGACCGACCCGAGCCAGGGTCCCACGCTCCTGGACCTGCTGGCCAAGCCCCTGCGCAGACGCAGGGGGAAGTGGCCGTGATACTGCTGCCGTTCTCCAAGCCTCCCTGCCGGCTCAAGCTCCGGGCTGCGGCGTCCTTTCATAAGGAAGAGCTTCTGCTCCGCTACACGCTCACCGGAGACATCGAGAGGGTCCTGCTGCCCGCCCTGAAGCGCTCCCGGCCCCGCAAGGACGGGCTTTGGAAAAGCACCTGTTTCGAGGCCTTCCTCTCTCCAGAAACAGGGCCAGGCTACTGGGAGCTCAACTTCTCCCCCTCCGGCGCCTGGAACGCCTACCGGTTCGACGGCTACCGGCAGGGGATGAGGGAAGGACCGGTCGCTCTGCCGCCCAGGATCAGAACGACGAGAGCAAAAACGGAATTCACTTTTACAGCAAGGATAGCCCTGCCGGCCCTACGGGCCGTCAAGGCTGGTTTGACAAGCGTGCTCGCCATCCGGGACGGCACGACCACCTACTGGTCTCTCGCGCACCCGGCCCCCAAGCCGGACTTCCACGACCCGAAAGGCTGGCTGCCAACAATCCGGGACCCCTGACCCAATCCCAAGGGGCCCGATCGCTCCTGGTGCGTAGGTCCTTCGGGGAACATACTGTCCCTAGGGACCTACGAGGGGATAGGCCCGTCCGGGCGGAGGTGGTTATGACGAAGAGGAGCGCGTTGGTCCCGTTCGCAGTACTGGCCCTCACCCTCGCGTCCTGGGTCTGCGCCGAAAGCGCGGGGACCCGCAAGAACACGAAGATCGTCCTATTCAAGGAATTCGTCTCCGAGGACCTGAAGCAGCAGCTCATCGCCACCGCCGGGGGCCGCGTCGTCCGGGAGCTCTCCCTCGTCAACGGCGTGGAGGTCGAGTTCACGGCCACGGCGGCGCTGATGACCTGGAGGACCGCCGCCGCCGTCTCCTCCACCCAATCCGGCGAGCAGAAGCTCAAAGCCAAGTACCAGGTCGAGACCGTGGAGCCGAACGAGTACCGGAACTGGCTCGTGAGCGGGCCCGCTGCCCTGCAGTCCGTGGTCATCCCTTCGGCGCAGCAGTTCCTTCGCCAGGCCATCCAGAACAAGGCCGCGGCCCCGGCGGTCGGGGAAGCCGCGGCCAAGGCCGAAGCGCAGGATAAGAAGATCCCGTGGGGGGTCTCCCGCGTCAAGGCGCCCGCCGTATGGGAGAGGAGCACGGGCGCCGGAGTGAAGGTCGGGATCATCGACACCGGCATCGACTACACGCATCCCGCCCTGAAGGCGAATTATAAGGGAGGCACGAACACGGCCACCAAGGGCGGGGACGCCAAGGACGACCACGGCCACGGCACGCACGTGGCGGGGACCATCGCGGCGGCCGGGGACGACATCGTGGGCGTGGCCCCGCAAGCCAGCCTCTACGCCATCAAGGTCCTCGACGAGAACGGCTACGGCACCACCGCCAGCATCGTGGACGGCCTGGCCTGGTGCGTTGAGAACAAGATGAACATCGTCAACATGAGCCTGGGCGGACCGGCCAGCGAAGCCTTGGAGAAGGCGGTGAAGGCGGCGGTCGCGGCCGGGGTCACCATCGTTGCCGCTTCCGGCAACGACCCGGACTCCTCGGTCAGCGCTCCGGCGCGCTACTCGGAGGTCATCGCGGTGAGCGCTAGCACCTCCCAGGACGGATCGGCGGAATTCTCCTCCACCGGGCCGGAGGTGGACTTCATAGCCCCGGGCAACGAGGTCCTCTCCACATACCCCGGAGGCGGGACTGCGACCATGTCCGGCACCTCCATGGCCACCCCGCATGTGGCGGGCCTCGCCGCTCTCGCGCGAGGGCTCGGCGCCGACACCCCGGCCGCGGTGCGGGCCATGCTCCAAAAGTCCGCGACTCCCCTGAAGGACCTCAAGCCGGAGCAGCAAGGCGCGGGGATGATCGAGGCCGACAGATTCCTCCGCTGACCCTGTCCCGCCGCAAAAGAAGACCTGAGCCCCTCTCTTGAGGGGCTCAGCCTTTGAGCAGTATCTCCTGTCCGCACGAGGGGCAGCGGACGCGCAGGCCCGGCTGGGAGGGCACGCGCAGGGATTTCCCGCAGCCCGGACACGGAAGGATATCCCCCCCGTCTCCCACGAGAAGGACGCAGAGCAGGCTGCCGGCCAGGAATCCCAGGAGCTCGAGACCCACCTGCAGCCAGCCGACCCTGGTGTCGCCGAGTTCCTGCTTGGAGGACGGCGGAGCGAGCCTGACGAAAGTGAACAACCCCATCTTCCGGCCCGCGATGCACCGCATGAGGTAGTCCTGGGGCGAGGGGACCGTGGCGGCCCGGATCTGCTCAAGCAGCTCCTTCGACTGGGCCTCCAGCGCATCGGATTCGTGCACGAGTTCCAGGTCCTTGTCCCTGGCCGCCTGCCTGGCCTTGCCCGCCGCCAGACGCCGACTCCAGCTCTGCACGTCCGCCTCCGCCTGGGCCAACGCGCTCTCGTAGCGCGCGATGTCCGCGCGCAATCCCTTGGCCCGGGCATGGTCGGGCTTTCCCGAGCGGACATGGAGGTTGTATTGGTCCAACGCGGCCTTGTGCCATCGCTCGACGCGGCTCTTTTCGCGGCGGGCCCTCCCCTCCTCCTGCTCCATCTTGAGGACGTCGGGCGCCGCCGTGCCGCCGGCCAGCCTCTCCCGGGTCAGCCGCACTTCGACCCTCAGAGCGGAGCTCTTCTCGCGGACGGCTCCGAGCTCCGACTCGAGCCGCGAGCGCTCCCCCGCCTCGTCGAAGACCGAGGCGGCGTACATCCCGGAGTAGGTCGCGGCGAAGCCGAGCAGGCCCAGAGAGCCCGCCAGCAGCCGATGCCCCCAGGTAGCCCTCCGGCCCGCGAGGCGCAGCCTCAGGAAAAGCCCGCAGCCGCACAAGGCTCCCGCCGCCAGGGCTCCGGCCGGAAGGACGAACAGGACGAACGTCGAATGGGCCAGGATGCCTGCGGAGGCTTGCGCGACCAGCAGGAGCACGGCCAGCAGGGTCGAGCCTACGCCGGCGAGCGCGGGGGAGCGGAGCATGGGGTGATTCTATCAATATACCGCGCGGACGGAGCCCGGGGGAGAGTGAGTGCAACAATCTGGGACTCTTGGCCCATTATTCGATGGACCACTCGGCCCTTTCGCCTGGGCCCTAAGGGCACAATACTTGCCCCAAGGGCCCACGAGGGGGCGGGTCCTCCGCTAGAGACCTTGTCGGAGGTGGGTGCGATGAAGAGAATGCTGGCGACGTCCCTCCTGTTGGCCTTCAGCCTGAACGCTTGGGCCGGGCAGAGCGCGAAACCCGCCGGAAACAGCAAGATCATGACGTTCTCACCCGATGTCTCGGCCGATGCGCGCCGGGAGATCGTGCGCAAGGCCGGAGGCCGCGTCGTCCGCGAGCTCCCCCTCATCGACGGCGTGGAAGCCGAGTTTCCCGCGTTCACGCTCATGTCCGACGTTTCGCTCAAGGCCAAACGCGAGGTCGCGAGCGTCGAGCCCAACGCCTACCGCAACTGGCTGGCGGCCGGACCGGCCGCTCTGCAGTCCGTGGTCATCCCCTCCGCGCAGCAGGTCCTGCGGCAGGCCATGCAGAACAAGGCCTCCGCGCCGGCGATCGGGGAAGCCGAGGCCAAGGCCGAGGCCGCCGATCCCAGGATTCCCTGGGGCGTAGCCAGGGTCCGCGCCTCCTCGGCCTGGAGCAGGACCATGGGCGCCGGGGTCAAGGTCGCGGTCGTGGACACCGGCATCGATTACGCGCACCCCGCCCTCTCCGGGAACTATAAGGGAGGCTACAACGCGGTCGATCCCCAGGCGGACCCGAAGGACGACCATGGCCACGGCACGCACGTGGCCGGCACCATCGCGGCGGCCGGGGAAGACATCCTCGGCGTCGCGCCGCAGGCGAGCCTCTACGCGGTGAAGGTCCTCGACGGCTCGGGCGGCGGGACCATCGCCGGGATCATCGACGGCCTGGACTGGTGCGTGAAGAACAAGCTCCACATCGTGAACATGAGCCTGGGAGGGCCGCACAGCGACGCCCTGCAGAAGGCGGTGGAGAAGACGGTGGCCGCGGGAGTGACCATCGTGGCCGCCGCGGGCAACGACCCGGAAGCCGAGGTCTCCGCCCCGGCGCGCTATCCGCAGACTATCGCCGTGAGCGCGAGCACCTCGGAAGACGGGCTCGCGTACTTCTCCACCACCGGGCCCGAGGTGGACTTCATCGCCCCCGGGCATCAGGTCCCGTCCACCTGGCCGGGCGGAGGGACGAAGTCACTCTCCGGGACGTCCATGGCGACCCCCCATGTGACGGGGCTGGCCGTCCTGGCCTACGCCCTGGGCGCCACGAGCCCGGACCGCGTCCGGACGACGCTCAACGGAGCCGCCGCGCCCTTGGGCGGCCTTAACGCCGAGCAACAGGGCGGCGGCATGATACAGGCGGACCACTTCGGACGCTAGACCTCTCGGGGATGGTCGCCGGGGGCTGCGGGATACGTCCCGCAACCCCCGGCATTCTGTTTATTAGTTATACTCCTCTTGATGTCCAAAAGCCTTGACGCGGTGCTCAAGGAGCTCGACGACCTCAAGCGCGCCCTGGACGCGGCCACGGAGATGGCCATCACGGACGCGGACGGGAAGATCCTCTACGTCAACGACAACCTCTGCCGGACCTACGGCTACACAGGCGAGGAGCTCATCGGCCAAGACCACCGGCTCATGAACTCCGGGATGCACCCGAAGGAATTCTTCCGGGACATGTGGGACACCATCCGCAAAGGCGAGGTCTGGCGCGGCGAGGTCTGCAACCGGGCCAAGAACGGCAGGCTCTTCTGGATGGACACCGTCATCGTCCCGTTCTTCGACAGGAACGGCGACCCGATCCAGTACATCGCGCTCCGCCACGACATCACGCGCCTGAAGGATGCCGAACGCGTCAAGGCGGAGTTCCTGGCCGCGATGAGTCACGAGATCCGCACTCCGCTCAACGGCATCATCGGCACCGCCAGCCTATTGCTGGCGTCGCAGCTCACGCCGGAACAACGCGTATACGCGGAGCTCATCCGGCGCTCCGGGGACGCGCTGCTGGGGATCGTGAACGACATCCTGGATCTCTCGAAGCTCGATGCGGGACGGCTGTCCCTCGAAAGCATCGCGTTCGACATCCGCGAGCTGCTCTCCGACGTGGAGAGGCTCTTCCGGCCCGCGGCCGAGCTGAAAGGGCTCTCCTTCTCATGCGATGCCGGAGACGCTCCGGGGATCCTCGAGGGCGACCCGGCCAGGCTGCGGCAGATCCTCACCAATCTGTTGGGCAACGCGGTCAAGTTCACGGAGAAAGGACACGTGTCCCTGCGCCTCCGCGTCCTCTCCGGGGACGATGCGTCGAGGCTGCTCCGATTCGAGGTCGACGACACCGGGATCGGCATCCAGACCGAGGTCCAAGCCAGGCTCTTCGAGCCCTTCACCCAGGCGGACTCCTCCATGACTCGGCGCTACGGCGGGACCGGCTTGGGCCTGGCCATCTGCAAGCGGCTCGTCACGCTCATGGCCGGGAGCGTCGGCTTCGAGAGCACGCCGGGGCGGGGGAGCCGGTTCTGGTTCGAGGTGCCGCTCCGCGAGAGCGCCGAGGCCCCCCCGAAACGCGAGAGGCCCTCGGCGGCCCCGGGGAAGGGCGAGGGAAGGCTCCTAGTGGCCGAGGACGACGCGGTCAATCAGAAAGTCCTTCTAGCCATGGCGCGCAAGCTCGGGTATGAGGCGGATCTCGTGTCCGACGGCCGGGAGGCGCTGGCCGCCTTGGAGAAAGGATCCTACGACGCGGTCCTCCTCGACTGCCAGATGCCCGTGATGGACGGTTATGCCGCGGCCCGCGAGGCGCGCCGGCGCGGCCTGCGGATCCCGCTGATCGCCGTGACGGCCCATGCCCTCAAAGGCGACCGCGAGAAAGCCCTTGCGGCGGGCATGGATGATCATCTGACCAAACCGCTGCGTCTCGAGGATCTGGCCGAGGTGCTCTCCCGCTGGGTCCCGGCCGGCAAACCGGCCGTGGAGGTCCAGGCGTTGGAGCGGATGCGGCTCCTGCAGCCGCCGGGAGAGCCGGACATCGTGAAGGACCTCATCTCCACCTACCTCGGGTTCGCCCCCGCCCAGGTCGAGGCCATGACCCGCGCCTTCGCGGCCCAGGACGCCCGAACCCTCGACAAGGCGTCGCATGCGCTCAAGGGCAGCAGCCGCACCATGGGCGCCATGCGCCTGGGAGACCTCTGCGCGGACGTCGAACGAGCGGCCCGGGCGGGCGATCTGGAGCAGGCCCGCGTGCTCTTCGGCCCGCTGCGCGCCGAGTTCGAGCGGGTCAAAGAAGAGCTTCAGCGCCGTATATAAAGGGTTGTATACTCTCGGCATGGCAGCCGCCTCGAAGAAGAAGTCCCCCTCCAGCCTCCCCCCGGAGCTCGTGCGCGAGTACCAGGACGACTGCCGCAAGGGGCTGCGGGCGTGCCGCAAGGCCCTCGCGCGTCTGCGCCTGGAGGGTCCGACCGGCGACCCGGCCAAGGAGCTTCGACTCTTCGGCCATCAGACCGCCGGCTCGGCCGGCACCTACGGGTTCCCGGATGCCGGCGAAGCGGCCAGGAGCCTGCAGCTGCTCATGGACTCCATCCTTTCAGGCAAGCGGGAGCTGGAGATGCCCGCGGTCATGCAGGTCAAGCGCCTGCTGGACTCCATCGAATCCCTGCTGGAGCTCACCGGGAAGGCATAATGGCCAAGGTCCTCCTCGTCGACGACGACCAGAACATCCACCGCGCGCTCCGCGGATGTTTCGCCGCCGCCGGCCACGAGTTCCTCTCCGCCTCCGACGGCGAGACCGGGCTCGCGATCTTCCGCTCCGGGCGGCCGGACGTCGTACTCCTGGATATCGGCCTGCCCGACGCCTCCGGCTTCGACCTATGCCGCGACATCCTCTCCGAGTCCAAGGGAGACATCCCGGTCTTGTTCCTGACGGCCAAAGGGGACACGAACAGCCGCCTCAGCGGATTCCAGGCCGGGGCCGAGGACTACATTCCCAAGCCGGTCGTGCCCGAGGAGGTGCTGGCCCGCGTCCGGGTGCACCTCGGCCTGCGTACGAGCAGGCAGGAGCTCGCGAAGCGCAACTACGAGCTGGAGCTGCGCGAGCGCCTGCGCAACGATCTGAACGACATGATCGTCCACGACCTCAAGTCTCCGGTGGCCGCCATCCAGACCACGCTCTCGCTCGTGCGCGAGAACGGGCTCATCACGGACATGGACTACCAGCGGCTCCTGGACAACTCGGAGAAGGCCGCGGGCAAGCTGCTGCTCATGATCAACGACCTGCTCGACGTCAGCCGCGCCGAGGCCGGAGGCCTGACGCCCCAGACCGAAAGGGTGGAGGTGGACAAGCTCCTGTCCGGCGTGGTGGAGCTCTACCAGACCTCGGCCTCCCGCACCGGGCTGTCCATACGCACCAGCGTCGGACCGGATGCCCGGTCCCTGACCACGGACGCGCAGCTCCTCTACCGGATCCTGGCCAATCTTCTGTCCAACGCGCTGCGCTTCAGCCCGCGCGGGACCGAGGTCCTGCTCGAGGTCTCCCTCTCCGGCCGCAAGATGCTCTTCTCGGTCTCCGACAGCGGCCCAGGCGTGCCTCAGAAGGACAAGGCGAGGATCTTCGAGAAATTCGTGCAGATCAAACCCGGCAAGGGGCCCCGCGAGCGGGGCAGCGGCATCGGGCTGGCCTTCTGCAGGCTGGCCGCGCAAGCCCTGGGGGGACGCATCTGGTACGAGGACCGCGAGGGCGGAGGCAGCCGCTTCATCCTGGAGCTCCCCGCGTGAGGATACTCCTCGTGGACGATGACAAGAACATCGGGCTCATCGTCCGGCTCACCCTGCAGAGGCACGGCCACCAGGTGAGCTGCGTGCAGACCGGCGAGGACGCCCTGTCCGCGTGCCGCCAGAAGCCGCCCGAGCTCGTGGTCCTGGACATCGGGCTGCCGGGCATGGACGGCTTCGAGGTCTGCCGGAGGCTGAAGGCCGACCCGTCGACGGCGGCCGTCCCGGTCGTGTTCCTGAGCGCGGATACGAGCCACGCGGAGAAGCTGCGCGGCGCCGAGCTCGGAGCCGCGGGTTTCATCCAGAAGCCCTTCGAACCGGAACTGCTGGTCCGGAGGCTGCAAGAACTGGTGCGTCCCTCCCGATGAAAACGGTGCTCTTCCTGTGCTCCGGCAACTACTACCGCAGCCGGTTCGCGGAGCTCTTCTTTGAATGGACCGCGAAGGCGGCGGCTCTGCGCTGGAAGGCGCGCTCGCGCGGATTATGGCTCAATTGCGACAACATGGGCCCCATTTCTCCGGATGCGGCGCGGGCCCTGGAGGGGCTGGGCGTCCAGGTCCCCCGCGACGTCCGCTTCCCGCTCGAGGCCGTCGAGGAGGACCTCCTCGCCGCGGACCTCGTCATCGCCGTGCACGAACGCGAGCATCGCCCCATGATCGAGTCCCGCTTCCCCGCCGCGGCCCGCCGGGTGGAGTACTGGCAGGTCCCGGACCTCGACGGCGCCGCCCCCCACGCGGCCTTGGCCGAACTCGCCGTGCAGGTCCGCGGCCTCGCCCAAAGATTGAGCGCCGCCCCCGCTACTCCGTCCTCAACGCCTCGATAGGGCTCAGGTCCGCGGCGCGCAGCGCGGGCCAGAAGCCGAAGGCTACGCCGATGCCCGCGGAGAACGCGAACGCCAGCAGGATCGTCCCCGGGGTCAGAGACGGGGTGACGTGGATGAGCAAGGAAGCCAGCCATGCCAAGCCGAAGCCCAGGGCGATGCCCGCTGAAGCGCCCAGGAGGCTCAGGACCACGGCCTCCACCAGGAACTGCAGGAGGATGTCGGACCGGCGCGCGCCCAGGGCCTTGCGCAGCCCGATCTCCCGGGTCCGCTCCGTGACGCTCACGAGCATGATGTTCATGATGCCGATGCCGCCCACCAGCAGCGAGATGGCCGCCACGCAGTAGACGAACATGGAGAACTTGCCCAGGTCGTTGCGGAACGCGGTGATGCGTCCCTGGAGCGTCGCGACATCGTAGTCTTCCTCCTGCCCCTCCCGATACCCGTACTTCCGCCGCAAAAGCAGGATGATCTCCCGCCGTGCGTCCTGCACCGCGTCCACGGACACGGCCTCGACTTGGATCTCCTCCACCGTCCTCTGGCCGAACACCCTGCGCAGGGCCGTGTTGAGCGGGATGGTGATCCTGGGACGGCCCCCGAAGATCTGGCTTTCCTTGGCGTCTTCCTCCACCCCCACGACATCGAAGGCGATCTTCTCGATGCGGACCTCCCGCCCGATGGCCTCCCCCTGGCCGAAGAGCTTCTTGGCCGTCGTGTCCGTGAGAACGACCACGCGCGCGCGGCTCTTGTCATCCGCCGGAGTGATCCACCGGCCCTTGAGCCAGCGCTCCGGCTTGCCGCCTCCCGTCCTCCTCAAGGCGAAGGGCAGCTCTCCTGTGTCCGTCAAAAGCATGGCCCGGACGCTCTTCTTGCCGCGCCGGATCTCGCTGTCCCTGTACACCATGGGGGTCGCCTTCGCCACCGATGGGCAATCCGAGCGGATCGCCGCCGCGTCCTCGAGGTGCAGCTCCGGCACGTTGGGGAACTTGCGCCAGTTCCGGTGCACCATCACCATCTTGGCCCCTTCGGTCTCCGCCTTGCCGATGAGGTCCTTGAGGAAGCCCTGGCTCACGCTCATGAGCGCGATGATGGAGCCGACGCCGATGAGCATGCCCAGGATCGTCAGAGCGCTGCGCATCTTGTGGCTCCACACGGCCCAGAGGGCCACGCGCACCTGCTCGTGCAGCTCGGATAGGTCGAAGCCGAAGCGCGCCTTGGGAAGGCTTACGTCGGCCGGCGGCGTCTCCACGGGCGCCTCCGCATTCTTCTCGTCGGAGACGATGAGTCCGTCCTTGAGCCGGACCACGCGCCGGACCTGCGCGGCCACCTCCGGGTCGTGCGTCACGATGACGACGGTGATCCCTCGTGTCGCGAGGGTCTTCAGCAGCGACAGCACCTCCCCGCGCGAGCGGGAGTCCAGATTCCCGGTGGGCTCGTCGGCCAGGAGCACGAGGGGGTCGTTGACGATCGCCCGGGCCACGGCCACGCGCTGCTGCTGCCCGCCGGAGAGCTGGTTGGGCCGATGGTCCGCGCGGTCGCCGATGTCCACCAGGCTCAGGCCTTCCCGGATCCGCTCGTCCCGGCGGTCCCCGCCCGTGTAGACCATGGGCAGACCCACGTTGTCATAGGCCGTGTACCTGGGCAAAAGATGGAAGGATTGGAACACGAAGCCCGTCGTCCTGGAGCGCAGGGCCGCGAGCTGATTCTCTCCCAGGTCCTCCGTGGGGTGCCCCGCGAAGCGGTAGGAGCCCGAATCCGGTCTGTCGAGGAAACCCATGATGTGAAGGAGCGTGGACTTCCCCGAGCCCGAGGGGCCGATGAGGGCGACGAACTCCCCCTGTCCGACCGTCAAAGAGACGCCGTCCAAGGCCCGGACCTCGGAGCCCCCCAGGGTGTAGGTCTTCCGGACGTCCTTGATCTCGATGAGCGGGCGCATGCTCCCTAATTGAACTGGACCGCGGTCTCGCTCTCGTCCGGCACCGAGGAGGAGGGGACCATGAGGACGTCGGTCGTGCTCAGCCCCAGGCGGATCTCGGTGAACTTCTCGTTGGAAGCGCCCAGCTCCACGACCTGCTCGACACCCGGCTTGCCGAGCACCCTCTGCAGGAACACAACAGTCTCCCCCTCCTTATGCTTGACCGCCTGCTTGGGGACGAACAGGACCTCCTTCTTCTTCTCGATCTCGATGTACACCTCGGCGGTCATGCCGGAGCGCAGGCGCGACATCCCGGTCAGAGGCTGGAGCTTGACCTCGTAGACCGTCACGTTGTTCTGCAGGGTGGAGTCGTATGCGATGGAGGCCACCCGGCCCTCGTGCCTTTCCCTGAGGTAGGCGTCGAGCACGTATTCGGCCTTCTGCCCGACGCGCACCTTGCCGATGTCGCTCTCGTCCACGAAGGTCTTGATGAGAAGCCGGTCCGAGATGGTGAAGGCACTCTGGTTCGGCGCGACGGGCTGCCCCGGCTCCACCGCGCGCTTGATGATCTCGCCGTCTATGGGCGCGACCAGGGGGATCATCCGGTAGGCGTCCTCCACCATCTTCTGCTCCTCCAGGCTCGCCCCGCGGACCTGGGCCGAATCCAGCAAGGCGACCCTCTCGCTGGAGCTCATCCAGGCCAGGACCGCTCCCCGGCGCACCCGGTCGCCCTCCCGCACCATCACCGTCTCGATGCGTCCGCCGAAAGACGGCATCACCGGGACCTTGCTCTCCGGCTCCACAACGGCGGCCGCCTGCGTCTTGACCACGAACTCCCCTCTCTGGACCTTGGTCGGGACGAGCTTCTCGAGCTGCTTGGCCTCGGCCTTCCGCTTCAAATAGCGGAACGTCCCCCACCCCGACAGCGGAATGGAGAGCAGCACCAGGGTGACGACCACCCACCGCCTGCGAAAGAAGCCTTTCTTCACCGGACCCCCCTCCCCATGGCTTTATCGAATCGAGCACGGGCGATGATCAAGTCCCTCTTGGCCGCGAGAGCCTGCCTCTTCACGCTGACCAACTGCTCTTCCACGTTGCGCCACTCGAAGTACGTGGCCTGCCCGGTCGAGTACTGGTTCTGCACGAGCCACGCCCGGGCCTCCGAGGCCTTGAGCGAGACGTCGGCCACATCCATCCACTTGGCCGCCTCTCTCCAGGCGAAGAGGCTGTCCTGCGCCTCGACCCAAAGGCCGTCCTTGGCCCCCGACTTCTCCACCTGCAGCCTCCGGAGCTCCGCCTGCGCGGCGAGCGTGTCCGCCCGAGTCCTGCCTCCGGAGAAGAAGGGGAGCCTGAGCCCCACGCTCCAGCTCCAGTTCCTGTCCTGCAGCCCCCATTTCGAGGACCCGACCTTGTTGTACGAGGTGTCCAGATCCGCAGTCGGGAAGAATCCGCTCCGGGCGCTCGCAAGGCTCTCGCGGCCGATTTCGATGGAGCATCGGTCCGCGAGCAAAGACGGATGGCTCTCGAACTCGGCCTGCCAATCCGGCATATCCGGCGACGGTACGGGCAAAGGGCTCACGGCCTCGGCGCGCACCTCGCGCGTCAGAGGCCACTCCAGGACTTGGTCGAGCTTCGTCTGGGCCGTCCTCAGCCCGTGCTCGTCTTTGGCGCGCTCCCATTGCGAGGCGGTCAGGAGCGACTCAACCTCCAAGAGCGCCGCCTTGCTCTCCCGGCCGGCCTCGTACTTCTGCCGTATGAGCTGGAGGTTCTCTTCGCGTCGGCGGACGACTTCGTCGGAGAGGAGGACGGCCTCCTGGGCGTAGAGCAGCCGGGCGTAGGCCTGCCGGAGCTCGAAGAGGACCGCAGCCTCCGCGACCTTGCCTTGAGCCCGGGCCCGGCGGAGCTCCAAGCCCTTCCTGCGGAGGTTGGCCGCATTCGCGCCTCCGGCGAAGAGCGGGACCGAACCCGTCAGGCCCAGCGTGGAGTTCTCGGTCTGCGACAACACGTGCGAGAGCCTCGATTCGGCGCGGGTATGGTTCAGACTCAAGGAGAGCTTCGGGAGCAGATTGCTCAGCGCTCCCCGGTACTCGGCTTCGGCCGCCGCGACAACCTCTCGGGCGGCCCGAAGCTCCACGTTGTTCTCCTCCGCAATGACCGCGGCCCCGTCCAAGGACAGGGACGGCACCTCGCAAAAGGCCGGAGAAAAACCGAGGAGGGCCAGGATCAGCGGGGCTCCAGCCATGGGCTTATCGCTAGTCCTTCGCTGACGCACTCCTCATATCCGCTCAGGACCAAGACGCATCCGCGTCTTAGCTTAGCATTTCGCCTTGCAAGCCGCCGGAAGCTGGGCTACGATATCTCCGTGGAGCTCCTGAAAGGGAAATGGGTCCGCCACGCGCCGCTGCTCCTGGGAGCGGCGGGCGCGCTCCTGCTCTACCGGGTCGCCCCCTCCTTCCGTGAGCCCTCGGAGCCCTCGACCCGCATCGACGTGGACCCCGCGGAGCTCGAGGCTGAGACGAAGACGGCGGGCTACGTGTCCCTGGCCGAGCAGGAGTTCGAAGCCCGCTCGCGCATGATCGAAGGCGGCTTGCCCCTGGACAAGGACGCCTCGACCCGGGCCCAGGCGCGCCCCGAGCAGCCCCGGGTGGATGCGGAACGCCGAAGCCGCGAACTCCGCTTCCTGGCCGAGCATAGGAAGGAGATGGACCAGGCGGTGTCCGAGTTCTACGGCGCCGCGAAGCTCCGCTTCAAGAATGACCCGAAGATCCGGGAGATCAACGCCGCCTTCAACCGGAAGAACATGCCGCGCTTCATGGAGCTCCACGACAAGTACCACAAGAACGACCCGTTCGAGCTCTGGCGCAAGGCTTTCCTGCTCCCGGAGTTCCGGCAGGGAGTCCGGAAGTACGTCACGGACCCGGCCGCGATCAAGGCCGGCGTGCGTATCCTGGCGGACTTTGCCTCCAAGGCCCCGCCCACCCCGGCCGTGCGCGAAGGTCTCTTCTTCGCGGCCACGGACGAGCGCGCCAACGATTTTCTGCGCGAGAACTTCTGGCCCAAGGTCCTTCCGCAGCTGCCCGGCGCCCTGCAGCAGGCAGAAGTCCCGGCGATCGCGCGGACGCCGGCCAGCGGCCTGGCCGCGGTCGTGTCCGGGACCGAGGGGCACAAGCCGGGAGTCCCGTTCGAATGGACGGCGAAGAACACCGGGAAGTTCGATGACAAGATGAAGGCCGCCGTATACCACGGGATCGACTTCTACCTCATGAACCAGGCCGGGGCCAAGGCCCAGGCGGAGACGGACAAGCAGGACTACCACGGCCGGCTGAAGGACAAGAGATGAGATCCTGGATAGGCTCAAGGTCCTCTTAGTCGACGACGATAAATTGGCCCTCCGTACCGAGACCTCTGCACTATCAGAAAATGGTGCGGAGGGAAGGGGATACGTTTCAAAACAGCTCCCCACTCTGTCTCCCGGACCGCTTCCGCTTCAAGATCCTGGAGAAGCCGAACAGGCCGACCGAGATCATTCCTGATTTTTCAGGAGATTCTCTAATGAGCCTTCAGGAATCCGATTTGAATCCGATGGCGGGGCGCGACGCCTCCGGCTCTTCCGGCGAAGTCATCAGTTCCCGGATTGCGTCGAACACGACCCTGAACTGGGCGTCGTATTTTCTCTCCAGTTCTCTGAGCTTCCGAGCCAATCCCTGCTGCGAGTCCACCATCCTGCGCAGCCTCACGAAAGCCCGCATGATGGCCACATGGACCCTGACGGCCCGTTCGCTCGTGAGGACACCCGAGAGCATGGCCACGCCCTGTTCGGTGAATACCAGCGGCAAAATACCGTCGCCCACCGCGCCCTTCTTTTGAGGTGCCAAATTGGCACCTCAAAGATTCCGCCTCCTGCGCGGTGAGACGGAACGCAAAATCAGGGGGGGAGCGGCCCGCGTTGCGCTTAACGGCGCGGTTCAGGGCCTTCGTCTCGACCTCATACAAGACCGCGAGGTCGGAGTCGAGCATCACCCTGTGTCCGCGGACGAGATATATCCTTCTGATCAGATCACGCGCGACGACCAGGTCTCTTTCGGGGGTCATACTTATATATACGCATGAACCCCCTTCCCGGTTCCCTCAAAATGAGGGCGCCCTCCAAGAAGTCTTGACCGTTCAGGGGTGCTGGGGGAAGGGCAAGTTTCAAAACAGCTCGCCCCTCTGCCTCGTAGACCGATTCCGCTTCAGAATCCTCAAGAAGCCGAATCGTTCGACTGAGATCATCCCGGATTTTCGGGAGATCCGGCCATGAGGCCTCAGGGCTCGGGCTTGAATCCGATGCTCGGACGCAGCGGGTCTGGCAGCGCTGGCTGCGTCATGAGCCCTCTGATGGCATCGAAGAGGCTCCGGATGCTCTCATCGTGCGACTCAATCTTACGCTCGAGCTCCGCGAGCTTGGCGGCGAGTCCCGCATTCAAGGACACCATTTGCCTCAAACGCACGAAAGCACGCATGATCGCGATATGGACGTCGATGGCACGTGGACTTTGCAGGACTCCCGAGAGCATGGAGACCCCCTCCTGGGTGAAGACCAGAGGCAATTTCCGTCGGCCCCCGCGATGCTTTTTTGATGTTGCAGAATGCAACATCAAACCATGGAACTCCTCCCGATCCAACTGGAACGCGAAATCGTCGGGAAAACGCCTGATGTTTCGACGGACCTGCTGGTTCAGTCGAGCCGTGGAAACACCGTACATGAATGCCAGCTCCGAATCCAGCATGACCCGCCGGCCTCGGATGAGGAATATCCGCTTGCTAATCTCACTAATGGGGACCAGGGAAGATTCGTCTTCCATACTCATATATACGAACGAACCCCTGTTTTGGTTCCCTCAAAATAGAAACGCGCCCCAAGAAGCCTTGAAGCGCGTAACGAATTGGCGGAGGGGGCGGGATTCGAACCCGCGAGGCGGGGTTAACCGCCTACCGGTTTTCAAGACCGGCTCCTTAAACCGCTCGGACACCCCTCCAAACGCCTTAGACTACACATGTCCTCAGCCGAAGGCTGAGGGCACCCCTCCAGTCTAACGAGAATGATAGCTGTTCTCGGCGCTTCTTTCAGCACCGGGTTTCGCATGTCCTGAAACCAAGTGTGTTTTCGTGTCCTCTTTTTCGCCGCGTTTGAATGGGAGGAGGTCACTGCAGGACCGCCTGAATCGGGGACTCGAAGGCCGTAGGCTCAGTCCGTAGGACAGCCCCTTCGCCACGGATGGCCGCTTCCCTTCGTTTCTGTGCATGACGAGACCGTGCGGTAGGATGGCAGAAGATCGACTCCGATTGGACGTGCCCATCGGCTTCGTCGAGGTAGGCTTGAACGGACGCCGCGTGGACCTGTCCCATGGAGTCCCGAAGTTTTTGAAAACTCCAGCCCGCAACCGCCGCATGATTGCAAAAGCTCCTTCGAAGGTCGTGCATAATCACCTGCGGATGCCCCCCGCATGCGCCAACCTCCTTCGCCACGAGATGCTCCAGACCGGCCCTCAGCACACCCTTGTGGAACCACTCCTCGGCGGTTGCCCTGTGCAGGCTCGCACCGGGGAGCTCGAAAAGGAAGCTCGCCTCCGGGCTTCGAGCGAGCGTCTCCGACTCCCGCTCGGACATCTTCATGAGGCGGGCCAACTTCATGCGCCCCTGGAATCAGCGCCGCCGTCCGCGTGCCCGCCAGTGCTGCCAGCCGTATTCTAGGCATCGGAATGGGACCAGGGAGGTTCCTTGCCCATCACCCGGCTGATCCACGGCATGGGCGCAAACGTGTCGGGCGAATGCCCAGTGGTCAGGTAAAGCCGCGTGAACCCCCTGGCGTGGAGCTCCTTGGCGACATCCTCGCCACGGACCCCGTCGCCCAGCTCCGAGTCGGCATAGATGGCCGTGTCCTTTGGAAGCCGCTCGGCTTCGCCCAGCAGCTCTTGGGCGGTCCGGAAGCACAAAAGGTTCATCCCTTTGGATTCCGCCGCAATCTTCCACGTCATGTGCACGAGGGTGTCGTTATCCAGTAGGACGGCGTCGGGGGTTCCGTGTTGCGGTGCGATGGAAATGGGTACGAACCCGGCCATCCCCTTGGGTATCATTCGGACGCCAAGGCGCCTGCACTCCGCTAGGATTCCATCCTCCTCGGCCCGGCTCGTGATGAGGATGGAACGCTGGCAGATATCCAGCTCTTCGATCAGCCCCAGGCCGGTCTCCTTGTGCCCCACGAATTCGTAGTCCACCAAGCACAGGGCGGCCCGTGCCTTGGCTGAATTGGAGGCCAGGAATTGCCGCAGCCCCTCCGGCGTCGAGAAGTGGGCGACTTCGATGCCGTGCTCCTTGGCCCTCTGGGATTCGAGCCGCCCCTGCCAGATCTGATGGATGCTGGCGTCGTCGTCCAGGACCGCGACGCTGCTCCCCGCGGGTAGCTCTAGCCTGGGCACGAACCACTCTGGTGGCACCGCTCTAGGCAGCTCCATGGCGACGACCGTGCCCTTGCCCTCCTCGGATTCGATGGTCAGCCGTCCGCCCCAGGATTCGGCGCACGACCTGGCATGGTAGAGTCCCAGCCCAGATCCTCCCGCCTTGCCATGAGTGACACCTCGCTGCCCGAGCTTGACTAGGACATCCCGCGGAATGCCTTTGGCATTATCCGATACCTTCACCAGGATATGGTCGGCGTCCGCCATGAGCTGCACCGCCACCAACCCCTTTTCGCCCATAGCTTCCACGCCGTTGTTGATCAGGTTCGATAGGGCTCGCTTAAAATCGGCGGGCTGGATCATGGCGAAAAGGCCGTAAGACGCATCAAGGCGGCCATCTATTTCGATGCCGATCTTGGAGCGGAACTGCAGGCGTTTCTCCGTGATGACCGGGTCCACATGGCTCGAAAGAAGCTCAACGGAGACGGGGGCGGCGTCCTTCTCAGCGGCCTTCTTCACTCGTCCGATCAGGACCTGAGACTCCTTGTTCTTCTCAATCAGGTCGTTGGCGATGTCCCGTATCCGGCTCACGGCGCTCCGCACGACGATGCGTTTCTCCTCCGGCAGCTGGGATACGTCCTTTATCACGGCGTCGAGCGCCGCCAGCGGAGAGCGGATGTCGTGGGCGACCTGCGCGGCCATGTCGGAGACCGCCTGGGAGACACGGAGTTCGCCTGCCAGGCGGGAAGCTCGTTGGACCGTATCCACCAGCCGGGCGGCCAGCTCCGCGAAGGGCTGGCCAATGCCGCCCGCGGGCAGGACCCTGGCCTGGTCCTCGAGCTTGGAGCGGACCGCGTCGAGCTCGTCCGCCTCGATGAGCCGGTTTATCTCCGAGATTCCGTCCTCCATGCGCAGCAGTGTCCGTACAGCCCCGGTGCTGGACAGCAGCAGCAGACCCAGGACGAAGACCATCACGGTCGCGAAGAGCGCGACGTTCCGCGTCAGGACCGAGCGATTGAGCTCCAGCCAGTCGATAGAGTACTCGAGCCCCCCGATCTGGGCCCCGTTGGACACCACGGGCAGGGATCGTCGGCCCTGCGTCCACCCCATGCGCGGCATGTCGCCGACAATGACCTCCCGGAACATGACCCGGTCCTCGACCGCGTCCGAGGACCGGAACACGAGCTGGTCCACGTGCTCCCCCCGGATCGTCCAAAGGATGCGCTTGGCCTCGAAGATGTCGTTGGCCAGGTACGCGGCCTCGAACTGCGGGGCGCTCTGCCGCACGGACTCCCGAAGCCCCTGATCGGTCTGCCGGAAGAGGCTGCCCGTGGAGAAGCTGTGCCAGAACGCGGCGAAGGCGAGTACGGCAAACGAGTAGTACTTCCAGTTGCAGGCCAGGATAAGCCGCAACAGTCTCATCGCCGAAGCTCTCCGACCTCCGGGTACTCCAGGAAGCCCTTCCCGATTACGAGGTTCCGTATGCCCTTAGGATAGTAGAACCGCCGCAGATCCTGGAACAGCGGGAGCACAGCCGCCTCCCGGGAGATCTCCTCCGCGAGCTCGGAGGCGAGAGCGTTGCGTTTGGCGCCATCGTCCTCCAGCGCCATCCGCGCGTAGAGGGCCCTGGCCTTCGACAGGTCGTAGTCGATGAGACTCTTCTCCATGAGCACGTAGTCGAAGAAGGCGCTGTGGTCCGGCCGCACAGCGTCGAGCGCGATGACCGCGAGCTGGTAGGGGTGGGGCCGATTGAGGACCACGTCCACGAGCTCGTTGAGCGTTATGGGTTTAACCTCCACTTCAATCCCGGTCCTGCGGGCGAAGGCCTGGACGAACTCCCGCATAGATCCCTCGTTGTCGGTCCTCCAGTCCACGAACACTAGGCGCACCCGGCTCTTGCCGCGGAGCGGGCCAGGGCAGGTCTGGGTCGGCTTGCCCGCCCGCGCCCCCGGGACCCCCACGGGCAGCAGCGTCTTTAAGTCATAGAAATCCTTCTGCCCAGGGAAATAGGCGCGGCGCAGGCCCTCAGTGTCCATGCAGCCGAAGACTGCCCTGCGAACCGCCGGGTCCGGGTAGTTGATGACCAGGTTGTAGGATTTGAGCAGCGTGTTGCCGAAGCTCTGATACTCATCCGCGACCCATGCAGGGACATCGGCCGCGAGGACGCGGTTGAAGTCCGCGATGTTCCGGTTCTGCAGGTTCGGGTCCCCAGGCCCCCGATAGAAGTGCAGGACCACGGAGTCGTATCCCCCCTTCACCGGGCTTTTCCTGGAGAGGACGATCCTCTCGGAGGTCATGCTCTGCACCTTGAAGGGGCCGAGCCCCATCTCCACGTCCGGGTCCCCGGTCTTCAACGACGGCGCGTTCTCGTACCGGGTGAGGAAATCCAGGTAGTCCTTCCTGCTCCGCTCGAAAGCCACGCTCACGCAGTCGCCCTCCCGCATCAGGGAGTGGCGGGGGTCGAAACGGCCGGTGATGCGCGAGATGTGCTCTTGAAGGTCTGCGGTGGAGAAAGGCTTGCCGGCATCGAAGGTCCGGGACCCGTCCACGCAGAACGTGAAGGAGGTCGAGTCCACGGCGCGGCTCCACTGCCTCAGAACGCGGGACTCGAAGCGCTGCCCGTCGTCTTTCCGGAATAGGGGCTCATGCGTCTGCTTGAGGATGTAGAGCACGGTGTTGACCCCCGCGGACTCTGGCACGATGCGCGAGGGGAGCGCCGGGAGCAGGACCTCCCAGGCCAGGCCGCCCGGCCCCGGGCCGCCGCAACCGACCGCGAGCGCGGCCGCAATCAGAGATGCCTGGACACGTGCACGCATGCGGGCTCGAATCCCAACCGGGCGATGAACCGGATGGAATGGACATTGAAGGGATGCACGAACGCCTGGATCCAGTCCTTTGCGACGCCCTGGAGCCAGAGGGCCAGCTGCCGACGCGCGCTCTGACGCTCATCCTTAGAGAGGCTCTCGTGGATCCACACCCAGGCGATGTGGTCCAGGGGACGGCCGAGGCAGTCGCAGTGGCGCATGAGATTGATCAGCCCGACCCGCCCCTCCCGACTCACCACCCAGGCCGAGCGGGCACAGGAGAGGTGGCTCGACAGGAAGGCCTCTACCTCCTTCGGGAAGTCCGGGCTCAGCCGCTCGCGCCAGGGCTCGTAGAACGACTCGAGCAGCGTCCTCCGGGTCAGTGCCTTGAGCGAGTCCAGGTCGTCCGGGATCTGGAGCCGCACTCCCGGAGCCTCCCCGCCCGCGGGAACGCGGATCCCTCGGCTACGACCCACATATCCGATCCGCGTGACATAGCGCGGGGACACGTTCCGGCAGAGCGCCTCAGGCACATCCTCCATGGGCCCGCGGAACCGGAAGGCGAGTTGCGAGCCCCCGTGCGGCCAGGGCAAGGAATCCAGCAGCGAATCCGTCAGCTCCGACACCCTGTCGAGCTCGAACACCGCGAGAGACTTCTCCGTCCTAAGAAGTTTTGGCGTTCGGCGCATCCGCCGGGCTCCGATTCGACGAGAATATGCGTTCGCACAGAGTACACGCGGATGAGTGTTCCGGGGCCAGGGAGTCCGGGGAAAGTCCCACCTCAGACATCAGGCCCGAAAACCGGGAAGAGCGCATCCTGACGCGGAATCTGCTGCGCAGGTGCTCCTCCAAGGTCGGGTGGACCACGCCCGGGAAGTCCCCGTTGAAGACCAGGGAGGAGCAGCACAGGCTGAAGCCTCTGCCGCAGAGGTAGAGCACTTGGTCCCTGTTGGGGCAACGCTCCTTGAGGACCTCGGGGTCGAAAGCCGGGTAGCGGTAGGCCAGGCCGTTCTCCTTGGCCCGGCCGATGGGCAGCACCTTTTGAAAACGGATGGGCATGTCCCCGAGCGCATGAAGCTCCTTCGCAAGGGCCAAGTCCAAAGGAGAGGTGAGTGAGACGAGGACGCAGAAGCGGATTGCCCGCTCCGAGCACGCGCGGTAGAGGCGGCCCACCGCCTCCAAGGAAAGGAACTCCGCGTGGAACCGGTCATAGGAGAGCTGGACCTCATCGAGCTTACGGAACGCCCCCAGAACCCGGTCGAGCGAAGCGGAGTCCCCGGCGAAGTGCCCGTTCGTGGTGAGGCGCACGGTCAGCCGCCCGGGGGCCGGGTGCGCGGCGACGAGTTCATCGATCTCCTCGAGGTAGAGCGTCGGTTCCCCGCCCGTGAACAGGAGAGCGCGAGGAGCGTGCTCCCGGATGGTCTCCTTGAGCAGCGCTATCTCGGCGGCTGAGAGCCTGCCCCCCCCGGAAGGTTCGCCGCGGGCCGCGCAGTGAGAACAGCGGAACCCGCATCCGAAGCCCGGGACGATGCCGAGTTCAGGGACTCCGATACGCTTCATGGGCCGGCCGGGACAGGCCGCCAGAAAAAGGCGGACTGCTCAGGCGGTCTTGCCGAGCTCTCCGCGGGAGGACAGCACAGAACCGCCGCATAGCTGTATCGGAGTCTGGCTGCCCTCCATCACGGACAGCAGATTCTCTGTATCCCGCGCGGACAGGCTGCCCACGTAGCGGACCGCGTTCGCGATGGAGTAGAGCCCCATGGAGACCAAAAGTCCGCCCAGGATCTTCTTCCTAATGTCCATCCAGCCTCCTGACGCCCGTGACCCGTACATGATACCACCAGGCGGCGCATCGTTACAAGCTCAACAGAACAATTCTGATGCCACGGGAAAATCCCCTGAAAAACACCGGAATCGGGCGTCCCGCCGGCAGTGATATTCTCTCTTGAAAATAATATCTTTCCAAGCGAGCACCTCTGCCCTGCATCCCGCCTCCCAGAGAGCTAGAAATGCCTTATCTCGACTCCAAAGGGAACGGTGTAGGCCTGCCGGGTTCCCTGGGGATGATAGTACTACGGAGTGCGCCCTGTGAGGTGCAGCCGATAGCGGCCGCGAAAGTTGTCCGCTTTGTGTCCGCTTTGGAGCAACTCCGGGCAGCCTAGGCCAACCCAGGACAACTTCAGGTAGGCGACTTCTCGACGGGGCCCGTGCGGTTCCCCTCGCTTTTCAAGACCGGCTCCTTAAACCGCTCGGACACCCCTCCAACGACTTAGACAACACATGTCCTTGCCCGAAGGGCAAGGGCACCCCTCCAAACGCCTTAGACTACACATGTCCTCAGCCGAAGGCTGAGGGCACCCCTCCAACGACTTAGACAACACATGTCCTTGCCCGAAGGGCAAGGGCACCCCTCCAAACGCCTTAGACTACATATCTCCTTGGCCTTCGGCCAAGAGCATCCCGGAACCCTTCAGATCATCTGGCGCTCGAACAGCGCCCGCACCTTGAGCAGGCCCTCCACAAACTCCCCCGACATCCGGTCCCGCGGATGTCCAAGCGCGATCCGCAGCTCCCCGAGGATCGAGCCCGGATCCTGCTTCATGACCACCACCCGCTGTCCAAGGTATACCGCCTCTTCGATGCCGTGCGTCACGAAGACGATCGTAAGCGAGCTCCGCTCCCAGAGCCGCAGCAGCTCGCGCTGAAGGGCGTGCCGGCTCCGTTCGTCGACCGACCCGAACGGCTCGTCCATGAGCAGGACGGAGGGCGACGGCGCGATCGCCCGCGCGATGGAGACCCGCTGCTGCATCCCGCCGGAAAGCTCGTAGGGATACGATGTCTCCACCCCCCTCAGTCCGACCCGTTCGAGGCACTCCCGGCTGCGCCCGACGGCGTCCGCCCGGGTCCAGCCGCGCGCCTGAAGGCCGAACATCACGTTCTCGAGCACGTTGCGCCATGGGAAAAGCGCATTCTGCTGGAACACATATCCGATGCCGTGTCCTCCCGCATCCCCCGCGGAAGCATCCACGCGCACCGTTCCGCCTGTCGGGGCCTCGAGCCCGGCGATCGACCGGAGAAGGGTCGTCTTGCCGCAGCCCGTGGGGCCGAGCACGCAGACGAACTCCCCCTTCGCGCAATGGAGCGACACATCCTGCAGCGCCTGGACACAGCGGCCGTCTTCCGCAAGGTACGTCTTCGAGAGTCTCTCGACCGCGAGCATCCCTAGCGCTCCTTCTCCTTCCATCTCCCCACCCTGTTCGAGACCGCCATCATGACCGCATTGATCGCCAGGCCGACGACGCCGATCGCGATGATCGCCGCGAACGCGTACTCGTACTGCGCCACCTGATGCGACGTCGTTATCATGTAGCCCAACCCGGCGCTTGTGCCGGGAAAGAACTCCGCAGCGACGATCACCATCCAGGCGAGCCCCATGCCCACCCTCAGGCCCGTCATGATCGAGGGGAGCGACGCCGGGAAGATCACTCCGTAGAAGACCTGCCGTCTGCTCGCACCCAGCACCTGGGCCGCCTCGATATACAGCCGCCTCACGTTCCTCACCCCATCCGTCGTATTGATCAGGATGGGGAAGAACGCCCCCCACCAGATGATGAAGACCATCGCGATCTGTATCTGGGAGAGGAAGCCGTGCCTCCACGCCTCCGCTCCCCACAAAACGGACGCCATGGATGAGAATCCGAAGAGGATGACCGCCACCGGTATCCATGCCACCGGGCAGATGGGCCGAAGCGCCTCGAGCAGCGGCGAAACGATCCTGTCCGCGACTCTCGACCGGCCGACCGCTATGCCGAGAGGGACCGCGGTCAGGACGGCGCAGCAGAAGCCGACGAGGACCCTGAAGAGGCTGACGGCGACCGTCTCCAGCAGCGGCCTGCAGTCGAGGTTCGGCGGCTCGCGAAGCGGGTGAGCGAAGACGTCGAGCACCGCTCCGATGCCGGGGATGACCACGCTCCTCTTCGAGGCGGCGTGCCAGACCAGGACCACGGCCGCCGGCAGCATCAGGCCCAGGAGCACCCGTCCGGCGAGGCCGTCGCGGCCGCGGGCCCGGGCTCCGCTCACTTCTTCAGCAATCCCGCGGATGAGAGCGATTCCTCCGCCTCCTTGACGAGCGACAGGTCGCACGTGAGCGCGATGAACTCCCCGCCCTTCTTGCCGCGAAGCTCCCCCTTGAACTGCCCGAGCTCGTCCATGATGGAAGCCCACGTCTCCATGCCCTTGAGGTAGGATTCGGTGAAGCGCGCCAGATACGCGATGCTCGGAACGCTGTCCTGCTCGGCCTCGAGGGGGAGCTTCGTCCACCGCGCCGTCAGCGTCGCGGCGCGCTTCTTGTCCGCATTGATGCGCTCAGTCGACAGGATCATCAGCTTCACCAGCGCGACAAGGACGCCGCGATGGTCCTGGATCATCGTCTCGGTCGCGGCCACGCAGCAGCAGGGGTGGTCCTTCCAGATCCCTTTCGGAGGCAGCGAGGCGAGGTCGCACACGATCTTCCCGACCCCTTTGACCTTGGCGAGGCTGACCTGCGGCTGGTTCATGACGAAGCCGTCCACGGCTCCGGAGGCGAGGCTAGGCACCATGTTATTCTCGCCCTGGAGGTTGACCATCTGGACGGTTCCTCCCTTGGGCCCGGCGCCGTCCCGGCCCGCGGCGCAGGGGATGCCCGCCTCCCGGAGCGCCCGCATAAGGATGATCTTGGCTACGGCCACGGGCGCTTTGTAGCCGATCTTGACGGGCTTCCCCGATCTCTTGACGAAATCGACGAACGAGTCCCAGCCGTCCGCCGGGATTCCGGGCCGCACGACGAGCATGTCCCCGTCGGTCTGCAGCGGAAAAATGATCTTGAAGGGATCGCCCCTGTCCCGGAAGGATGCGATGGACGCCACGCCGCCGAAGCCGACCTGTATCTCGCCGCGCTCCATCGCGGCCGGCATCTCGGATCCGCCGCCGACCTTGACGATGTGGAGCTCGGCGAGCGTCTTCCCCCCGTCCACCAGGTCGTAGACCTCCCTCGCCTTCTTCTCCTTGAGGCAGATCCCGTACTCCTTTTGGAACACGGGGCCCTCGAGGGCCGCGATGAACAGGGCGATCTGATGGTCGTGCCCGACGTGGCCGACCTTCACCACGGGGACCTCCGACTCCGGCGCGCCGATCGAAAGGACCGCCGCGGCTGTCAACACTAGACCCGCCTTCATGGCGTCCTCCTGCTCAGAACCTGGCCAGCGTCTGGATCTGGTAATGCTGCCAGTCGTAGTCCTGCCCGTCGACCTCGTCCGTGATGTAGGTCCTCAGCTGCACCATCCAGTCCTTCGCGATCGTGTAGCCGAGCGCCGCGTGGAAGCCCTTCGCGTTGGTCAGGCCGCCGTGGAATTCCCAGCGCGTGTACCGATCGAGCGTCGAGTTCGCCTCGAGCGCCTGATAATACCCCAGCACCTGCCAGTCGCCCTTCTTCTTGTACATAGCCCCCCGCGACACGCCCGCCTGCCACCCGTTCCTGTCGTGCTCCGCCCCGGCGTTGTGGACGTACTCGGCCCACAGCTTGACCGGAGACCAGGCGTCGAGCTTACGGGTGTAGCAGAGGTGGGGGTTCAGGAGGTCGAAGTCGTCGCGCCGGAGTCCGTTCGTGCCTGTGTTGCCGTTGGTCGTCGTCTGGCCGAAGTTGACCTTCCGGACCGCGTCGCTGTAGTCCAGGTACGTGAGCGATGCCTTGAGATTGTCCCTCTCCGCGGCGTCCCACAGGACGTTGCCCTGGACTGCGAAGAGCCCCAGGTCCTTCGCGGCCCCGGCCCAAAGCCTCTCCTGGAAGACGATCTTGGCCATCTTGAGCCGGAGCTGCACGTTGTCCCGCTTCGCGTGCAGGTCCGCCATCGCCCCCGTGTTCGTGTAGATGGGATCCCAGAGCATCTCCGAATTGTAGAACTGGTTGTCGAACATCCCGGCCAGGAGCGAGAGGTTCCGGTTAGGAGTCCACTTCCCGTAGAAATTATCGAAGTAGGCGACGACCCCTTCGGAGAGCTCGTCGCCCGCGGTGCCCAGGACGTAGTTCTGCGTGGTCAGCCGGGAGACGATCTCGAGCTGCTCGTTGAACGCGAAAGCCGCCTTCAACCGCACCCGGGCGCGGAACCTGTCCCGGTCGTCGTCGCCTCCGATATCGCGGTGGCGCTTGTCCACCGCGTAGCGCAGGCGGAGATCGCCGCTCAGCGTCGTCTTCTTGACCCAGGCCGGGATGGCCGATCCGTCCGTCTTCGCGGGCCCCTCTTCGGCCTCCTGCCCATGGGCCGCCGGGTGAACCATCAACAACGCGATGGCTATGCCGACGAGGCGCGCCGTCAATCGATGGGTGGTCAAGGCATCCCTCCCGAGACACATCATAGAAAATCCGCGGATAGGACTTCCGCCTCAGGGGAAAGACGGCCGGCCCGTGTATACTCTCTCTTCGATGCTTTCCCTCCTCCTCACTATTGGCTGGACCCTCGTTCAGCCTTCCCCCGGTCGTTGTCGACTGCCAAGGCCCATGCTCCATTGAACGCGAACAACAGGTGAAAGAAGAGCTCGCTCGCCTGTTGGGCGGCATGCCCGATTTTCCTGCGCAACGCGGAGCCCGCTTCCGTCAAATGGCACGACCAGGAGCCCGGGCCCCGGAGGGGCGGAGAGAAGAACGGCGAGCTCGAGCCCCCCTACCGCCTGGACGCGGCGGCCCGGCAGGCCATGGCCGAGTTGCGCTACCCCCGGCGCTCGTCCGACGACCTCCACGCCCTGACCCGCTCGATCGAGTATTGGGCCGTCTCCGTGGAACTGGCCTACAAGGACTTCGCGGGCCTGGCACACTACCTGTCCGAGGGAGAGGTCGAGTACCTGGCCCGCTTGTCCGGGGTCACAGATCGTCGTCCTCGCAGCCGCTGAACGGCACCCACCAGCTCTTCTCCGTCCCGATCATAGTGCTGTAGGAGTGCAGGATGCCGTAGTTCTGGCACCGGACGGAATAGAAATCCAGTTTCCGGTCCGCCGCCAGCTCCTTGCGGATCTCATCCACCATGACCACGCTGGTCCTCGTCTCCGCGTGGGTCTTCTGGATGAGAGCCTCCTGATCCTCGCGCGTCAGGAACGAGTACATCGGCGCCAAGGAATGGCGGTCCACCAGCGCCACCAGATCCTCCGGGTACACGTCCTTCTGCGCCTGGGTCTCGATGAGCACGGTGCTCAGCTGGCCGAAGAGTCCTCCCGGCTTCTTCGCGTCGGACATCGGATAGGTCGTGATGCAGGGGATGGCCATCCGGAAGAACACCGCGGGCTTGTCGTCCAGCGAAGGGACTTTCACCGAATAGGAGCAGTCGTGCTTCACCAGGCACTTTTCCTTCGCCACCGGAGTCCGCTTCTCCACGAAGAAAGGATACTCGAAGGTGGCCCTCACCATGCTGGCCTGGAGCTCCTTGACGTAATCCTCGATGTTCCGCCCGAGCGTCTTGGTCCCGATCCGGTCTCGGTGCGCGTGGAGAGTCCCGATGAACCGGTCGATCCAGCCGGCTTCGAACTCGTGCATGATCCGCGCCTCGATCGAGATGTTCGCCACCGTGGGCTGCCCCTCCGGGTCGGCCTTCGACAGGGCCTTGATCGGGAAAGGCAGGTCCTTCATCCCGACATCCACCAGGAACCTCTTCGCATTTTCCATCTTACCCCTCCTTTTCAGCGACCGCCGCCTGCCACGCCATGCTGCGCCAGAGATCGGCTTCCAGGAACACGGCCTTGACGGCAGACCCGCGGTCCGAGAGGACCGCCCCGTCTTTCAACGGCATCCTGCGCCGACATCCGAGTCCCAGCGCCCCGAGCCTTCGGCAGAGCTCCCAGACGAACCGCGTGCTCGCGCTCGGGCTCTCCGCCGCGATAGCGACGACGTCCGCCCCGCCCAGCAGCGCGGCGAAGCCTCCGGCGCATTTGACGACGCCGTAGAGCAGCATCTCCCGGGCCAAAGCCCGGTCCGCGCCGCCGCTCGGGGCCGAGAGCTCCTTGAAACCGCAGCGCGGTCCGACCAAGGCCCTGAACCCGCTCCGCCTGGAGAGCAGATCGTTGATCTCGCTCAAGGAGAGTCCCGCGGTCCGGAGCTCGAACACCACCGATGCGTCGATGTCGCCGCATCCCGTGCGCGAAAGGAGGCCTTCCACGGGGGAGAATCCGAGCGTCGTGTCCACGGGGGCGCCATCCCGCAGGGCCGCGACATCGGAACGGTCTCCCAGGCGGATGGAGATGACCCTCGAGACGCCCTGCCCGCAGAGCTCCCGCGTCCTCTGCCAAGCCCATCGGTGGTGCAGTCCGTTGCCGCCGTAGCGCCGCACGCCGCGGCTGCGCAGCGCGGACGGGACCGCGTAGACGCTCGCCTCCTCCGGCAGGGAGGAGAAGAAAGCCGTGTCGCACAGGAAGAACTGCGGGACATCCGGCAATAGGCGCAGCATCCGACACGCAGCCTCGTAAGTCAGGCTGTTGTGTTCCGGCCGATACCGGATGACGCTCCGTACGGCGGCCAGCGATTCCGGCGTCACGCGGGTGGCCGGCTCCCGCAGGCGCTCGCCGCCGTGGTGGAGCCGATAGCTGATGGAGCTCGCCTCCCCCAGCGGGACGCCGCCCGTCTCTACCGCGTCTTTGGACCAACGGAGCCGCGGCGGGTCAGGATCGATCAGCAGGCGCATATCCCCCTCCCGTCAATCTCAGGCCTTCCCAGCAGATGACCAGTTCCTCTTCCGTGGGAACGGCCAGGACCTTGACCCTCGCCCCGGGAGGGCTCAGGAGCGAGATCCCGTCTTCCGCCGCACGGCGGTTCGCCTCGGCGTCCAACTCGATCCCGCACCAAGCCATCCCCCGACAGACCCTCTCGCGCAGCAGCCGGTTCCGCAGGCCGATGTCGTCGGTGAACACCAGCGCGTCGATCCCCCCCAAGGCCGCGGCATAGGCTCCGATGTATTTCTTCAGCCGCTGGACGTACATCCTGAAGGCCAACCCGGCCGCCGGGTCGTCGCGCAGACGCGGGATGATGTCCCGGATATCGCTCGAGAACCGGGAAAGCCCCAGAAGACCGCTCTTCTTGTTCAGCAGATCGATCAGGCCGTCGGCGTTCTCCCCATAGATCCCCATGAGATAGGTGGCCAGCATGGGATCGATGTCCCCGCTCCGCGTGCTCATGACGAGCCCCGGAAGCGCCGTATACCCCATCGACGTGTCGACGGACTCGCCGTTCAGCACCGCCGCGGCGCTCGAGCCCCCGGTTCCCAGATGGCAGGCCACCATCCGTGAGGATGCCAGCGGGATCCGGAGATAGGCCGCCGCGGCCCGGACCACATACTGGTAGGACAGCCCGTGGAATCCGTACTTCCGGAAGCCGAACCGCCTCAGGATGCCCTTGGGCAAAGGATACGTGTAGGCCCGCGGCGGCAGCGTCGCGTGAAAGGCCCCGTCCGCGGTCACGAATTGCGGGACTCGCGGCCAGGCTCTCCGGCAATGGAGGATCACGCGGAGCATGGCCGGATGATGGATCGGCAGCATCGGGACCAGGGTCCTCAGCCGCGACAAAAGCCCTTTGTCGACCCAGGCCGTCCTGAAGAGGCTCCCGCCGTGCCCCCAGCGATGTCCGATCCTGTCGACCCGGAGGCCCAGGCTCCCGAGCTTCTCCAGGACCAGCCCGGCCGCCGCCTGATGGGACTCCAGCGGAGTCTCGATCCTCTCGGCCTGATCCCCGACATGGAACTCCAAAAACGACGGCTCGCTGCCCCGCACGGCGACCCGATGAGCCTTCCCCGAGACCACCGTCCTGACATCGCTCTCGGAGGTCGCCTCGAACACCCGGAAGGTCAGCGAGGAACTCCCGCAGTTGAAGACCAGCACCCGGATCCCGCCCGATTTCATCATGGCCGCCTCATGCCCATAGCATACCCGTCTCTTTGCCATTGACAAAGCCGATAATTCTGATATTTGATATCGATTATGCCAATGATGCCGTTCAACTTCAACCACCTCTATTATTTCTGGGTCATCGGGAAAGCGGGGAGCATCTCGGCCGCGACCCGCGAACTCCTGCTCAACCAATCCACGCTGAGCCAGGAGCTCCAGCAGCTCGAAGCCTCCCTGGGGCGCCGCCTTCTATCGCGCTCGCAGCGCGGGGTCTCCCTGACCCCGGAGGGCCGGGTCGTGTTCGGGTACTGCGACCGCATGTTCGGCCAGGCCGAAGAGCTCGCCGCGCGGCTGCGCCGAGGCGAGGCGGCGCGCCTCCATTATCTGCGCCTGGGGTTCAGCCGATCGATCTCCGGAGAGAAGATCCTGGGAGTGGCGCGGGCCATCAAGGCCTCCGACCCCGCCATGATCGTGAAGATCTCCTCGGGGACGGCCGAGGGGCTCGAGGACCGGCTGCGCAGGCGCCTGCACGACATCGTACTGTCCGACGTGGACCTCGCCCCGGCCCTGGGCCCGGACTATCGCTCGCGCCGGGTCGCGAGCATCCCGCATTTTTTCGTGGCGGTCCCGAGGCTCCTCAGACGTCCGCACTCCTTCCCGCGGATCATGAACGAGGTCCCGGTGATGGTGCGCGCCTCGGAGAACCCCGTCCACAAAGAAGGGATCGACTTCCTGCGCCGCAACGGAGTCCGGCTGAACGTCCACGCCGAAGTCGAGGATCCCGACCTGATCCTCACCATGGTCCTGCGCGGAGAAGGCGTGGGGTTCCTGGACCCGTTCACGATCCGAAAGCACCTAAAGAGCGGGCGGCTCGTCAAGCTCCATGAGCGCTCGCTGGGGATCCACGAGGACCTCTGGCTCGTGTGCAGCCGGCATCCGCACTCCAGCGAGGCCTCGCAGCGGAGCATCGAGGGCCTCATGGAGCGCTTCCGTTTCGATTGGCAAGCGCTGTGCCGGGCGGGATGATCCCGGCGCGAACAGCGACGTTCCGGGCCGCGTGGGTCGCGGCCCGGAATCGCCGACACCTAGAAAGGGAGCTAGTCTAAACTAGCGGTCTTTTAGGGTGATGGACTCGGTGGGGCAGGCTTCCTTGCAGGTGCCGCAGCCGTCGCACTTGGCCGCGTCCACGACGATCGTCCCGTCCTTGTTCTCGATCGCGGAATTCGGGCACTCCGGGATGCACGCCTCGCACACGGCGCAGGTCTCGGTGTTGATCACGGCCAGCTTCTTGGTCTTCGTATCTGCCATCGGTCCTCCGAGCGACGTCTGAGATATTATGGCAAATTTTTGTAGCATGGGGGTCCGATGAAGAGCACGCGCAGGGAATTCCTCAAGCAGGCCCTCGGCGTCTGCGCCGGGGCCGGGCTGCTTTCCCGTCTGCCGGAGCGGGCGTTCGGGAAGGAGAAGCCCTGGCCGGACCTCGTCGCGGTCAAGGGCGCCTCCCCGGTCCAGCTGTTCGAGGCCGGCATCCGGGCCTTGGGCGGCATGGGCCGCTTCGTCAAGAAGGGGCAGGCGGTGCTGGTCAAACCCAACATCGGGTGGAGCAAGACCCCGAGCGAGGCCGCGTGCACGAACCCGGACCTGGTCGCCAAGGTCGTGGCCCAAGCCCTGCGCGCCGGGGCCAAGGACGTGTTCGTGTTCGACCATTCCGTCAACGTCGAGAAGGAGTGCTACGAGCGCTCCGGCATCGAGGCCGCGGTACGGGCCGCGGGAGGCAAGATGCGCTCGGCCGAAAAGGAGTCGAGCTACCGCAAGGTCAAGATCCCGGGAGGCAAGGTCCTGGCCGAAGCGCTGGTGCACGAGCTCTACCTGGACTGCGACGTGGTCATCAACGTGCCCATCCTCAAGAACCACGGGGGCGGACGGATGACCGGGTGCATGAAGAACCTCATGGGCGTGGTCTGGGACAGGCGTTTCTACCACCGGAACGGACTCATGGAGTGCATCGCCGAGTTCCCGCTCGTGCGCAAGCCGGACCTCAACATCCTGGACGCGTACCTCGTCATGACGAAGAACGGCCCCCGCGGCTTGTCCACCGAAGACCTGGCGCTCAAGAAGATGCAGCTCCTCTCCGCGGACCTGGTGCTCGCGGACACCGCGGCCACCAAGGTCCTGGACATGGAACCCGGGCAGGTCCCGTACCTCAAGATGGCCGCGGACCTCAAACTCGGCAGCATGGACATGGACAAGGCGAAGATCGAACGGGTCTCACTAGGCTCTTGAACAAGCGCAGCCTCCTCTGGATCCGGCCGCTCGTGCAGGCCCTGTTCCTGGCTTTGAGCCTGGCCGTGTTCTTCGGCCTCATCCAGGGGCGGCCTTGGGCTGCCCTGTACCGCTCCATCCACCTGTTCCCCTCCCTCTCGCATCTCGGCTGGGTGAGCCTCTGGCCTTTCTGGGGAGTGACGCTGCTCTTCCTGTTCCTGCCGCTGCTCGCCGGCAGGCTCTACTGCTCCTGGCTGTGCCCGGCGGGGTTCCTGCAGGACGCGCTCGCGCGCATCCGGACGAGGCGGACGAACGCCTCGACTCCTTTCCCCTTGCGCGTCTTCCTTCTTTTCCTCTGCGTCGGTTCCCTGGCCTTCGGCTATGCCGCCTATGAACTGCTGGACCATTTCACCAATCTGGGAAGGCTCTACGGCATCGCGTCGGTCCCATTCGGAAGGGACACGGCCCTGGCCCTGCTCTTCCTCGGCTGCCTCGGCGCCGCCCTCCGGCGGCCGCGCTGGTTCTGCAATACGCTGTGCCCGACGGGGACCCTGTCTGCGGCCCTGCAAAGCAGGGCCGCAATCCGTTTATCAATTTCTTCCTCTTGCGGTGATTGCGGTTTGTGCCGTTCCCTGTGTCCCGCGGACTGCATCCGCGGGGACTCCATCGACCACACCCGCTGCATCCATTGTTTCGAGTGCTGGGCCCACTGCCCCAAGGGAGCTGTCCGGTTCCGACCGGACCGGCCGTCTCCTAAAGGAAGAGCCGCGTTCCTGAAGACCGCCTCGGGCGCGGTGCTGGGCTTGGCGCTCGGGCCGGCCTTGGCGAAGAAAGTCCTCGGGGGAGAGCCCGACGCCGTCATCCCGCCCGGCGGCAAGTCCGTCGAGGTATTCCGGGAGCGCTGCGCATCCTGCCTTTCCTGCGTGTCCGTATGCCCGACGAAGGTCCTGACCGCGGACCGCCGGGGGAATGTGCTGCTGGACTTCAGCCGCGGCTACTGCTCTTTCGACTGCGACGCCTGCCTGTGCTCCTGCCCGACCGGCGCCATCTCCCGCTTCCCACTGGAAGCCAAGAAGCGCATCAAGATCGGCACCTCGGACATAGACCGCACCCTGTGCATCCCTTATTCGAAAGGGAGGGACTGCGCAGCCTGCCACGAGGTCTGCCCGGTCGGAGCCGTCCGCCTGCAAAAGCTCGGGGAAGTGTCGGCACCGATCGTGGATCCCGAGTACTGCATCGGGTGCGGGGCCTGCCAGTTCGCCTGCCCGGTGGAGCCGAAAAAAGCCATCACCGTGACTCCGGCGAAGGTGCACGGAGTGGCCTTCTCCCGGAACATCGGGAGCGCCGGCTCGGGATTCCCCTTCTAGGCTATTCTCCGGAGGCCGAGCAGGCGCCGCAGCAGTCCCCGCCGCACGCGGGGCCCCCCCCGCAGTCGGGCAAGGAGGCGCCCTTGCCCTTGGACGCGACCGAGGGGATGCGGTCCGAGACCTTCACGATCTTATCCGACTTCTCGTCGTAGACGTACGTCCCGGTGATGCCGCTATCCGGCCGCTTGGGCTGTTTCTTCTTGGGCATGCTTTATTATATAGAATCTCGGTACCCTGGAGGTCCGCCATGCAAAACACTCTGACCCAGCAAGACGCCCTGATCAAGAAGATCGAAGGCTCCCGCGATTTCATCATCGAGATGCAGAGAGGCCTGACCGCCATCCCGGCCATCAGCCCGCTCAGCGACGGAGAGGGCGAACTCGACAAAGCCGTCTACCTCGAGAGCGAGCTTCGGAAGTTCTCCTTCGACGAGATCAAGCGTTACGACGCGCCGGACCCCAAGGCCAAGGGCGGGGTGCGCCCCAACATCGTGGCCCGCTATAAGGGCACCAAGGGCGGAAAGAAAACGCTTTGGCTCATGTCCCACCTGGACGTCGTGCCTCCGGGAGAGCGCTCCATGTGGAAGACGGACCCCTATAAGATCCACGTGGAGGGCGACAAGATATTCGGCCGCGGCGTCGAGGACAACCAGCAGGCCGTGGTGGGCAGCCTCGTGCTGGCCAAGGCCATGATGGACTGCGGCTACCGGCCCGAGGTGGACCTGGCCCTGCTCTTCGTAGCGGACGAGGAGAACGGAAGCGGCTTCGGCGCGGACTACCTCATGGAGCACCACTCGGACATCTTCGGGCCCAAGGACATGTTCATCGTGCCGGACGGCGGGAACCCCAAGGGCTCCATGATCGAAGTGGCCGAGAAGTCCATCTGGTGGATGAAGATCCACACCGTGGGCAAGCAGTGCCACGCCTCCATGCCCCACCTGGGCCGGAACGCCTTCCGCGCGTCCTCGGACCTCGCGGTGCGGCTCGGAGACCTCTACAAGAAGTTCCCGAAGAAGGACCCCCTGTACAACCCGCCCATCAGCACCTTCGAGCCCACCAAGAAGGAGCCGAACGTGCCGAACATCAACACCATCCCGGGAGACGACGTGTTCTACCTCGACTCCCGCGTGCTGCCGTGCTACCCCATCAAGAAGGTCATGGCCGAGGTGAGGAAGATCGCCAAGGCCGTGGAGAAGCGGCACAAGGTGAAGATCAGCTTCTCGGACGTCCAGTGCGGCGAGGCCGCCCCGGCCACGTCCCCGGACTGCGAGCTCGTCCGCTGCGTGGTGGACGCGGCCAAGCAGGTCCACGGCGTGAAGGCCAAGCCCGAGGGCATCGGCGGCGGCACGGTGGCGGCATTCTTCCGCCGCCTCGGCCTGGACGCGGTGGTCTACTCCAAGCTGGATGAGACCGCGCACCAGCCCAACGAATACTGCATCATCCCCAACCTCATCGGGGATGCCAAGGTGTTCGCGCTGGTCGCGATGAACGCGAAGGGGTAGCCTACCTCAGCTCGGTCAGCAGGAGCCTTCCGCCTTCCGGGTCGATCCGGAAGGCGTAGCGCTTGAGAAAGGACATGCCCAGGAGGCCGTCGATGCCGGGCTCGGCCTGCGGCAGGATGGCGGCATCCACGCCCGCCGCGCGCCGGCCGCCGACCTCCATGGATTTCAGACGCACGGCCTCGGCCTCGATCTTCCGTCCGTCCGCCATCACGGCCTCGGCCTTGCCGAAGACGTCCCCCGGAGCGAGGGCCAGCCGCTTCGCCACGCTCTCGGAGATGACGACCACGCTTGCGCCGGTGTCCACGATGAGATCGGCCTTCACCTTCCCGTTCAGGAGCGCGGTAACGACCACGTGCGGGCCGATCCGCCTCGCGGCGACCCGCTCGGTCCTGAAATCCTTGTCCAGCTTCTTGACCGTCCTGCGCACCATGGCGTAGAACGGCCCCTTGTCCGAGGCCGACCGGGCGTCCTGCGCCAGCCGGGCCTTGAAGTCCGCGTAGGCCTGGAGGTAGCCCCCCATCTCCTTGCCGGCGGCGTCGATGTCCCGGCGGTTGGACTGGAGCTTGGCGAACGCGGCGCGTACGTCGGCGGAGAGCTCGTTAAGGTCCTGCACAGCCTCGGTGTACGCATCCCGCCCCTCGCCGCGCGCATCCTTGAGCCTATCGCTCGCCGGGCCGAAGCCCTCGTCCAGGGAGGCGATGCGCGCCTCGAACTCGGGCTGCTCCGCCTCCAGCTCGGCCTTCTTGTCCCTTGCGGCGAGAGCGGCCTCGCGCTTGGACATCAGGGACTCAAGAGCCGCGTGGAGCTCCTCGGCTCCCTTGGGAGGCTCCATGCGGAGCTCTTTTTGCCGGGACTCCAAGGCCTCGCGCTGCTTCTTCGAGGAGCGCTTCACACGTCGGATGTCGCTCTTCTTGAGCACCACGGAGCCGTAGCCGATGTCGAGCTCGACCTCTTCCTTGGTCTCGCGGGTCACGAGGCCTTCCATGGTGTTGCCGTTCTTAAGGAAGACGGTGTCCGCGTGGGCTGCCATCGCGAAGAGGAGATTCAGGACGATCATCCGGCTCATGGATGCTTCCGCGCAGACGGTTCGAGCGGGCCTGCGGGGCTCACTGGGGATTCTGCAACCTCAAACAGAGGCCGGGGTGGAAGACGATATAGGCCCCACGCGTTCACGGAGCATGGGGCTGTCATGCTCTCAGCGGTGCTGAGGACCCCGCTGGCCATCCAAGCCAGCATCCTGATTGCGCGGGCATTCGTCAAACTGCGGGAATATCTGTTGACCCATTCGGACTTGGCGAAGAAAGTCGAGCGACTGGAGCGAGAATCACAACAACATGCCGCTCACATCACCCTGCTGCTGAAGATGACGGATGCCATGTCGTGCCCGCCGGACGCTCCGCCGAAGCAGCTAGGCTTCCGCCCGTCAAAGGCCGAGCCCTAGCAGCGCCCGCAAGACTCATACTGCCAGGGCCGTCACGCATCGCAGGCGCGGCACACGCGTCCAACGTCTTCCCTAGGGACGCGGTGCCGCGCCGCTCCCGCGGCCCGGCACCCCTGCTTGTCGAGCATGATGTCCACGATGGTGCGGTCCACCTTCTCCATCCCCACCGTGGAGATCCTGGCCAGATTCTGGATGGTCTTTTCCGCGGTCCTGCCCACGAAGCCCTCGAGTTCGGTGATGCCGTAATGGTTGATGCCCATGTAGGCGGAGCGGATGGAAGCGTCCGTGGAGGAGACCACTTTCAGGCTGCAGCCGCTCTTGGCCCCGTCGCACAGCATGCCGCCGAGGTCGCTGATGACGTTGTTGACCGCGAGCGTGATCCCGCGCAGGTCCGCCCCCCGCTGCTGGTACACGACGGCCGCGGACGCCCCGACCCCTGCCGCGATGGCGCAGCCGCAGATGGGCGCCAAACCTCCGGTGAAGACCTTCACATAGGCGTTGAGCAAGTGGGAGAACGCGATGCTCTCGAGTATCCTCCTCTCCGGGACCTTGAACGCCTTGCCCACGTTGTAGGGGACCAGGATGGCCACGATCCCCTGGTTCCCGCTCTCACCGCTCGACATGACCGGCACGGGAGCCCCGTCCATGCGCGCGTCCGCGGCGCAGGCGGTCAGGATCTTCGACGACGAGAACACGTCGTCGAGCAGATACCCCTTCTTGAGCAGGTCCTGGAGATAGAAGCCGACCTTCCTGATCTTCATGCCCTCGCGGGCCGCGGCGAGGTTCATGTCCACGCCCTTGCGTATATAGGCGAGGTCCTCCCGATCCGCCCGAGCGGCCAGGCGCGTCATGTCCTTGAGGGTCAGCCGGCGCAGCCGGTCCTTGTAGGCCGCGGGCTTCGGGAGCGGAGTCCAGTCCCCCTCCATGAGCCTCCTGCCGTCCTTTTCCAGCACGGAAACGGCCGTGTGGCTGTCCGAGATGAGACAGCGGGCCTTGTGTCCGCCGCCGCTCACTCTGGCTTCGACGCGGATGCGCTTCTCCCCCCGGAGCGCCCGCATGCCCACGACGCGGCCGCGCAGCAGGGCCTTGGCCTGCGCGAGCCTCTTGGGAGTGGCCGCTTTGAGTATCTCCATCCCCAAGCCGGGCTCGGCGATGACGAGGCCCAGGGCCGCGGCCAGGAGGCTCCCCTTCTCGCCTCCCGTGTTGGGCAGTGTCACGCCCATGCCGTTCTTGTACGTGCCCGGGTCCAGGGTGAAGGACGCCCGCCGGACCGGCTCACCGAGCGCCTTGGCCGCGTGCGCGGCGCATAGAGCTACGGAGACCGGCTCGGTGCAGCCCATGGCCGGGTAAACCTGGTGCCGGAGCACTTCTTTGAGCAGATTCATCTTGGGACCGCCTTCCGTTCGTCCGGCCAAGCCGGCACGACCTTCTCGCCGAAGAAGCAGTTCGAGTTAACCTGCTCCTCGCAGTACCTCAGGAACGCGTACTCCTCGCCGCGCAGGAGGATGCGCGTCTCCTCTCGGAGGAGCTCCCAGAACCGGGCCACCTGCTCTTTGAAGATGAGGCTCCAGGGATACCATCGCATGGCCGTGGAGAGAGCCCACCAGCGCAAGTCCCGGTAGTACGGGGCGTACTTCCATCGCAGGAAGTCGAGCTCCCGGGAGCTCAGGGTCTCGGTATGCACGTTCGCGTAGAACCCGTTGTAGCGGCGCAGGTCCCTGTTGACGATGTAGCCTCCCTTGTCCAGCTCCTCGGAGAGCGGCGTGCCCGGATACGGGGTCAGGATCTGGATGAGGTAGGAGTCGATGGCCCGCTCCCGCATGAACTCGAACTGTGAAAGGACGTCCTCCCGGGTATCGTGCGGGCTGCCCAGGATGAACCCGCCCATGACCATGATCCTGTTCTCGCGAAAGGCGTCGAGCACCCAGAGCGTCTTCTTGGCTATGTCCCCCTTCTTGAAATACGCGAGGCTCCTGGAGGAGATGTTCTCGATGCCCAGGAACACGAGGTTGAACCGGGCCCGGGCCATCTTTTCGATGAGCTCGGGACGCCCGTAGAGGCCCAGGATGCTGGCCTGGGTGCTGAACGTGATCTCCCCCAGGCCCGGGTCCGTCAGCGTCTCGCAGAGCTCCTCGAAGCGGGCCGGGTCGAGCGTGATGTTGTCGTCCACGAAGAAGATCTGCCGCGCGCCCAGCGCGACGGCGGACTTTACGTCCTCGAGCACGCGGTCGAAGGAGTAGACGCGATAGTTCCTCCCGTAATGCCTCGTGATGCTGCAGAAGGTACACGGCATGGTGCAGCCTCTGGAGGTCTCAACGCAGTCGAAAGGCATGCCGAGCACTCGGTAGCCGCCCCACAGGCGGGCTTTGCGTTCTGGGAGAGGGAGCTTCTCCATGTCAAGCACGGGGCGCGGCTCGTTGTGCACGAAAGCGCCGTCTTTCCTGTAGGAGAGCCCCCGCACCGAGTCCGCGGGCCGGCCGGAGGAAAGGCATTCGACGAACTCGCGGAAGGTGGCCTCCCCCTCCCCGCGGATGATGAAGTCGAAGTCCGCCTCCGGGTCGGCCGCGATGGTCTTGTAGTCCAAAGACGCGTGGTAGCCGCCGAGCGCGATGCGCGCCCCGGGGGCGAGCTTGCGCACCAGGGCCGCGATCTTCTTGGCCGTGTGGTACTGGAAGGTCATGGCGCTGATCCCCACCAGGTCGGGCTTGACCGCCTCCACGGCCTCGCGCACCGCCGCCGGGACGTCCTCGCGCCTAAGCACCAGGTCCGCGACGCGCACTTCGGCCAGGTCCTTGACCATGGCCGCGAGCATGCACAAGCCGAGGTTCGGGCTGCGCGAGAAGCGCGGAAAGAGCGGGTGCGTGGCGTCCGGGCAGGCGAACAGGAGTATTTTCATCGATTCGGCTTCCAATGGCCCATGATATCAGAAAGACACGCCCCGCGTCGTTGGGCGGAGCCTCAAAATCGCATTTCCATGCCGGCTGTCGCGTTCGGGCCGGGCATCGGGTATCCTTCGGCGAACTGATATTCCTTGTCGAGCAGGTTGCGTCCTTCGGCGAACAGCCTCAACCCGGCTCCAGGCTCGACTTCCGCGCGCAAGCCAGCGAGCACGCAATCCGGGAGGCGGGTGGCTCGATAGTCCGCTCCATAGAGCTTGTGTATGCCCTGAGCCCTCGCGGAGAGCAGGAACCGGCGCCAGCGCCGGGTCACGCTCAGTGAGCCGTGCGCGTAGGGATTCCCTTTCGTCTCGTTATGTGGGTCCATGACTGTCGCGGTCCCGGCGATCTCCGTGTTCGGGAGGACCGCGAGTCTGACGGACCCTTCCAGTCCCCTATGCGTGAACCGGCCCGAGTTGCGGTACCGGGCCGCGGCGCCCGTGCCCTCGGAGCGTATGAGGTTCTTCCCCTCCATGATATAGGCGACGACGTCCCATGAGGCTTGGGAGCCCCACGCCTGGGCGACCCCGGCCTCGTAGTTCCATGCCCGCTCGGGGGAAAGGTCCGACGCCGCGCCCGCGGCGTGGAACAGCTCGCCGATGGTCGGGGACCGGAAGCCCTTGGCCACGGCGCCGCGCAAGCTCATGCGGAAGGGCAGCTTGAATTCCAGACCGGCCTGCGGCACGAACTCCGCGTCGTAGCTGTCATGGCCGTGGACGCGAACCCCGGCCGAGGCGGTCAAAGACCGAAGCACCTCCGCCTTGGCCAGCGCGAAGGCCCCGCCCTCGGAGCGGCGGGTGCCGGGGAATCTCCTGTTCGTCGCCGCGTCGCGGCCGTCGCCCCCCGTGCTCTTCACATCCCCGCCGACCTCGCAGGACACGCCGTCTTTCGAGTAGCCGACGCTGGCGACTCCGCCGACGGTCCTGTCCAGGCTGTCCCACAGGTACGTGGTCGAGGACCTGTTCTGGATCACGTTCTTGCCGTAGTCCATGAATGCCTTGAGCGTGGTCGACCAGGCTCCGAAATCCTTGCGCGCCGTGAGGTCCGCCCCGGTGCGCATGGCCCTTGACCACTTGTCCACGGGCTTGCCCTGCGCCGCGCGAGCCGAGACCTCGGCCAAAGTGCCCGGGTCCCAGACCCGGTCGTCCGCGTGCCGGGCCATGGCGAAGAGGTCCCAGCCCCCGGGGAGGCTCCTCCCCAGCAGGAGATTCGCGTGATAGGAATCCGCCGTCGATTTGGGCCGGTGGCCGTCCGTGTGCCTGTTCGCCGCCGTGACGTAGCCGTCCCAGGCGTCCCCGCGCCAACCGCCCTCGGCGACGAAATCCCTCTGCCCATAGGAGCCGCCGGCTGCGCTGACCACGGCCTTGCGGCCGGGAGCGGAGAGCCGCTTCGGGATCAAGTTGACGGACCCGGCCAGGGCCCCGCTGCCGTAGCGGACGGAGTCCGGACCCCGCACTACCTCCAGGCTCTCGACCCATTCGGCTCCGCAGGAGTCGTTCAGGGGATGTCCGAAGAGGCCCGCCGCGTTCGGCCTTCCGTCCAGGAGCAGGAGGGAGCGTTGGTTCGAGGCCGAGCCTCGGATGGAAAGGGTCCCGGCAGCCCCGGGGCCGATGCCGAGCCCGAAAGGGGCGCGCTCCTGGAAGAACACTCCCGGGACATCGCGCAACGCCTCGTTGGCCGTGCGATCCGGCGCCGCAGGCTTCTCATCGGGCACGATCCTGGAGACGCTTCGGGACGCGGGCCTCTCCTGGACGCGCCCCTCGACGTTCAACCGCAGCTCGGCCGCCTCCACGCCCGCGGAGGCGAGGATGAGCAGGACCGCGGGCAACCGCCTCATTTTTCGGCGAGGAGCTTCTCCATCTCGTCCATGATGGCGTTCATCTCCTTCATGGCCGCGTTGAACGGCTCGGAGGTGGTCATATCCACCCCCGCGTCCTTGAGCAGGTCGATGGGATATTTCGAGGACCCCGCGGAGAGCATCCGGAGATACGGCTCGCGCGCCTTCGCGTCCGCCCGGATGTTCGCCGCGATCTTGGTCGAGGCCGTGATGCTCGTAGCGTACGTGTAGACGTAGAAGTTGTAGTAGAAGTGCGGGATATACGCCCACTCGACCCCGTAGAGGTCGTCCACCTTGCAGACGCCCTGGTCGTGGCCGTAGTACTTCTTGACCAGGCCCAGGTAGAGCTCGGTGAGCTTCTCCCCGGTCAGGGACTCGCCTTTCTCCGCCAGCTCGTGGAAGCGCAGCTCGAACTCGGCGAAGAGCGTCTGCCGGAAGAGCGTGGTTCGCAGGCCGTCGAGGAAGCTCCCAAGGAGGAAGAGGCGCGTGTCCTTGTCCTTCGCCTCCTTGAGCATGTGGTGGAACAGCAGGTTCTCATTGAGGGTGGAGGCCACCTCGGCCACGAATATCTTGTAGTCGTGGGTGGGATAGGGCTGGTGTTTGCACGAGAAGAAGGTGTGCATCGAGTGGCCGGACTCGTGCGCCAAGGTCGAGACCTCGTCGTAGAGGCCCGTGAAGTTCTGCAGCTGGTAGGGGTGCACGCCGTAAGCCCCGGTGCTGTAGGCGCCCGAGCGCTTGCCGGTCGTGGGGAAGAAATCCACCCAGCGGTTCTCGAACCCGGCCCTGAGCTCCTTGACGTAATCCTCGCCGAGGGGGGCCGCGGACTTGAGCACGAGGTCCTTGGCCTGCTCCGCGTCGAAGCGCAGCTCCACCTTCTTCACGATGGGAGCGTAGAGGTCCTCGTAGCGGAGCTGGTCCACTCCCATCATCCGCTGCCGGAGCTTGAGATACCGGTGCAAAGTGGGCAGGTTGGCGTTCACGTCCGCGATGAGCTGCCGGTAGACCGCCACCGGGATGTTGGCGTCGAAGATCGCGGCCTCCAGGCAGGAGCCGAACTTGTGCACGTCCCTGTCGAAGATATGCGTCTTCACGTTGGCATCCAGCGTGGTGCCCAGGGTGCGCTCGAACTCCTTGTACTTGGACCAGAAGGTCTTGAACACGGCGTCGCGGTCCTCGCGGCTGGCGGCGGCGCGGTTCTTCGTGTATCCGGACGCGTCCAGGCGCACCTTCTCTCCGGTCGACAGGGTGATCTCCGGGTACGGCAGGTCCGCGTTCGTGAAGATGTTGTGCGTGTTCGAAGCGGCCTCCGCCATCATCGAGGCCTGGGCCGCGACCTTCTCCTCGGCCGCGGAGAGGGTGTGCGGCGCGTAGCGCAGAATGTCCTCGAGCACGGGCTTGTAGGGCGGAAGACGCTTGTCCTTGGTCACGAACCCCATGACCTTCTTCTCCCCCAGCTCCAAGATGGCGGGCCGCAGATAGGCGGTCGCGGCCGAGAGCTTCACTCCCATGTCCTCGGCGCGTCCCTTCATGCCGCGGGTCTCTCCCACGCGGGTGTCCTCGTCGCTGCGCATGCTGGCGTAGGTCGCCAGACGGGAGAGGTCCTTGCCCGCCTCGCTGATGGATTCCAAGGCCGCGGCGAAGTCCTGGGCCGAGCGTCCGAGCGTCTTCTGGAACTCCGCGAGCTTGGGGATGCGGGCCTCGATGTCTTCGGCGGCTTTCTTCCAAGCCTCGTCCGAGGGGTAGAGGTCTGCGGTGTTCCACTTGTACTTCTCGGGAACGTTCGCGCGCTCCTCGGCGCGGACGGCCCCTCCGAAAAGGCTGACTGACGCAAAGGCAAGCACCGTCAGAGTCATGCGAGAGGATATCATAAGGCTATCTCCTTGGCCAACGACGTCCGATCCCCGACGATGAGCTTCGCGACCCCGCATCCCACTACAAGCAGGCCGAAGCAGCACACCACGGCCGCTCCGGTCGGGAGATCCCACTTCCCGGAAGCATAGATGCCCGCCAGGCTGGTGAGAGAGCCCGTGGCCCATCCGATCGCGAGCCTCTTGCGGAAGTCTCTCGTGAGCAGCATGGCGCACACGGCCGGGATGATCAGGAAAGAGAATACCAGAAGCACCCCGGCCAATTCCACGGAGTGAGTCACCACGAAGCCGAACGTGACGTAGAAGAGGAAATCCCATAGCCGCACGGGAATCCCCTTCTTGGCCGCCTTGTCCGGATCCGTGGAGATGAGGATGAACCTGTCCCGATACGCGAAGTGGAAGGCGCCGATCACGGCGTAGAGGACCGCGATCTTGGCGAGCTCCTTCCAGTCCACGAACAGGATGTTTCCGACGAGCATCTCCTTGATGTGCTCGGCCTCGCCGGGGATCTTGTCCAGGACGAGGATCGCGGTCGCGGCGGCCACCACGTAGGTGATCCCGATGGTGGCCTCCTGGGGTATCTCCGAGCGCCTGAAGCGCGTGAGGGCGAAGAGCGCGGCCCCGATGAAGGTGAAGCCCAGGGAGATGAAGTAAGACTGGGAGCTGTGCAGAGGGAAGCCCATGAGGGCCCCGCAGATCGCCCCCAGGGCCGCGATCTGGGCCAAGGCCAGGTCCACGAAGATCACTCCCCGCTCGACCACGTGGATGCCCAGATACGCGTGTATGCCCACAAGCACCAAGCACGCGATGAACGGCAGAAACATCAGTTCGATCATGGCTCCCTCCCCTCGAGCAGCCGGCTCAGGACCTGCTCGAACACGTCGAAGTAGGTCTTGACCTCGGGGAGCCCGCCCACCGAACTCGCCACCACGATGAGCTTCGCCCCGGTCTTCTCAGCCACCATCTTGGGCCCCTTGAGCGGGTAGAAGGACTCGGCCATGATGACCCTCGCCTCGCCCTCTTTCATCGCGCTGATGAGCCGTCCCAGGTGGGCGGGCGACGGCGGGAGGCCGGGCTTGGGCTCGATGTTGCCGAAGAGCTCCATGTTGAAGCGCTTGGCGAAGTAGACCCAGGAGTTGTGATAGGTCACGAGCTTCAAGCCCTTGAGGGGAGCGGCCTTCTTGTCCCACTCCTTGAGCTTGGCATCGAGCGCGGCCAAGAACCTCTTCTGGTTCTCGGCGAACACCTCCGCGTCCTTCGGCGAGTTGCGCGTCAGCCCGTCAAGGATGTTCTTGCTGATGACCGCGGAGTTGGCCGGGTCTAGCCAATAGTGCGGGTTGCCGAACACGTGGATGTCACCCATGGCCGCGTCCACCTTGCTCGTGGGGATCTGGAGCCTCTCGATGCCCACCGAGGTGTCCACGTAGCCGGTGGCTCCGTAGACGATCTTGGCGTTGCGCGCCGCCGCGATCAGGCTGTCCGCCCACATGTCCTGGTCCAGGCCGATCTTGATGATGACGTCGGCCTGCTTGAGCTTCAGGGCCATGCTCGGCCTGGGCTCCACGAAGTGAAGGTCCTGGTCGCCCGAGGAAAGGCTCTCGACCGCCACCCGCTCGCCTCCCACCTGCTCGGTCAGCCACTTGAGGTCCGTTGTCGTGGTCACCACGCGCAGCTTGGACCAGGCCGCCGAGGGGATGAGCAGCGCCGCCAGGATCAGACGAAACAGCAGTCTCTTATTCGAGTTCATGGCTGTGGGGTCCTATGCCGAAGGCCAGCTGCAGCCAGCCCTCGTTGATGCTGATGCCGTCGACGCGGCGATGCTTGTACTGGACCATGGCCCGGGTGGTCTCGGTGAAGTGATAGCCCCCCATGGCCGAGTAAGAGCGCTCGATGGACTGCTCCGGGAACGCGCCTTCCGCGTAGTCGAAGCGGCCGCCCACGTCCCAATACTTGTTCACGCGGTAGTTCAGGAAGCTGTAGAGCCCGTCGCGGTAGAGCCTGCCGGCGACCCCCTTGCGGACCAGGCGGAAGTACTCGTTCTGGAAGGTCCAGCGTTCGTAGGACGAGGGCCAAGCCTTGAAGGTGAGGTCCGCGCCGTAGACCTTGGCGCGGTCCCGCTCGAATTCGTTGTGGGCCCCGTAGCCGGAGGCGAAGCTGCCCCCGAGCTCGAACTCGGACTTCGAGCCGGGCGCGAAGGAGGTCTTGAGCTTGCCCGTGAACGTCTCGTCGTCCAACGAGTACTCGTCCTCCTCCGCTTCCCCGGGCACGCGCCAGAACGCGGCGTCCGCCTGGACATAGAAGGGGAGCGGCAACAGATAGCTCGCCACGCCTCCCTGTCCGACAAGCCCGTGGTGGCCCAGGAAGTTGGTGATGGCCTGGGGCTGGTCGATCATGGGCCGATGGTGCGTGTGCGCCTTGTTGAGCTTCCCGAAGTCCACGTGCAGCTTTCCCACCGAGGCGGAGAGGCCTTCGGCCAGGTGAAGGAAGGTCGCCTTGGCCTCGCAGATCTCGGCCTCGTACTCCGAGCCGTGCTTGTGCAGGGCCAGGAACACGTCGGCCCGCATCTCCGGGTAGAGGAAGCCCTGGAAAGCGGTCTCCACCTCCTCGAACTCGAAGCGCTCCTTGGTCCTGTCCGACTCCTCGTCGCTGAGGTGGCCGGCCAGCACGCCGATGACGCTGATGTCCGGCAGGTTGATGGGCTTGCCCCGCATGCCGGGAGGCGGAGCCGCGGCCTCCATGCGGCCGGTGCTGAATTCCGGCGCTGACGCCGGCTCCTGGGCCGAAGCGGCGCCCATGAGCCCCACCCATGCCCCGATGAAAAACACTGAGAATGATCTCATGAAATCCCCCTGGCTGCGATATGAACGACGTCCCGCTTGCGCCTAGAAAAAATCAGGCGGCGGGGGGATCGCGGTTGGGATGGGACGCGCGCTCGATGTCGAGCATCGACACCGACGGAAGCTCGACATCGCAGATGAATACGACGACTGGATGAGGGATCACCGGCCCCGGGACTGCCGGGGATATGGCGCTGCCAAGATTGATGCAGACGGGGCAACCGTCCGGTTTCGGGAAAAACGCGTCCTGGATCGGATCGCCTACGACGGAAAAAGAGAACGCGGCCAGGACTAGGACGCAGCCGAGCTTCGCGAAATGGTCCCGCATCGTGTTGCGACTATACCACTAAAGAAGCGCCTGTTGCAAACTCGTTCGCAGAAAGCGTCCGCGCACTTCCCAGGCCCCATCTCTTCTTGACCTCCTCCACGAGTCCGCGCCGCACGACCCAGACCATGGTCCCGCGGAACTCCCGTACCAAGATGTCCAATTCGGGAGCCCAGCCCTTCCCGTCGAGCTCCAGGGGCCCGACCTCGTCCACGAGGAGGACGTCCACGCCGCGCTTGCGCGCCTCCGCCAAAGCCTTGAGACCGAAGGAGAGCCCCTCCGGGTCGAATCGAAACAAGCCGACGCGGATGGGAGAATCGAGTCCGTCCGACCGGCACAGCACGCGCCTCTGACCGGTGAGCAGGTCCACGACATCGAACCCGGCCCGCCGCCCGTCCCCCCACAAGCCCGGTGCGTGTATCCCGCCCACGGACATTCCTGAACGCCGCAGCTCCTGCGCCCACGCCGCGACCGCCGTGGATTTCCCCTCCCCTCGCTCCCCCGCGAGGATGAACACCCGGCCTTCGGAAAGGGATTCATACAAGGCGGGCGCCTGGGCCACGGCCGCGCGCAGGGATACCACGGGATGCCTCACGAGCCGGGACCCGGACGGCAGGGCCGCGAAGACGCCCGGCAGGGAGTTGAAAGCTTGCTCCACGGCGCCGAAGAACATGCGTCCTCCGCGGCGCTCGATCCAGGAGCGTATGACCGGATTCTTCAGCTCCTCGCCCACGCAGGCGAAGCCCAAGGTCAAGAGCACGGCCCTGAGCCCCATGAGCACGCCCGGTTCCCAGCGGCCCAGAATCAGCCCGGCCAGCGCGGAGACCGTCAGCACTCCCAGCCACAGGCCGAAGCGCTTCATCATGGAGCGAGCGCGGGGGTATCTCGGCACGCACATGGCCGCGTACAGGAGCGTGAGCGCCGTCATGCCCCACAAGGGAAGGCGGCTCCCCAGGGACATGGCCGCCATAATGAGAAGGACGTGGGCGGCGAGGGCTGCCAGAGAATACTCCTTCCCTGACGAAGAAGCCCGTACCGGGGCAGCGCGTCCCGCCGCCGGGAGCTCGACCGAGCCCTCCTGGCTCGCCCAGAGGCCAACGAGCGCGGCCAATACGCCGCCGAGGAAATGCAGGGCGAAGAGTCCGAGGATCGGGCCCCATAAGCCGTCCGGAGACATCGAGGCCCAGGCGCGGAACTTCTCCAGGCCCCGCGCGTACAAAGTCCAGGTCTCGGGGCCGTAGAACACGAAGAGGCTGCCGAACCTATGCAGCAGGGTGTACGCCATAGCCAGGCCTCCGCCCAGGATGAGGCCCGCGGCATTAGCCCCGGCCAGACGCACCCCGGCTTCCAGCATGAACCCCTCGGCGGAGATGGAGATCATGGGCCCGAGGATGACCGCGCTTGGCGAAACGGACTTCATGGCCGCGCAGACGAGGCCCGCGCGCCAGAGCAAGCCCCTCCGGGGCCAGAGCCTGTGCCCGGCCGCAAGGATGGCGATGCCGATGCCCGTGAGGAAGTGCCCCCTCAAGGGGACGCGCACGTTGTGCAGGAAGCTGCCGAGCACGATCTCGGACGCGGCCCACAGGCTTCCCAGGACAGCGGCCTTGCGCCAAAGCTCGGCCTTGGAGTCCCGGGTCATAGAGGAGAAAGGTTGACCTTGCGGGCGCACCGGCCGTAAAGGTGCCGCGCGCAGGCTCCCTGCGAGAGGAGCTTAAGGGCCGCGTCCGGGTCGGTCAAGACGCAGCCGCTCGCCATGCTCACGTCCCGCCGGAACAGGGCGTCCGGCAGTATGCTCCCTGACGGTCCGACGACGACGGCGAACGTGCCGGGACGCAGGAATCCCAGGAATTCGTCGAGCGTCTCGTTGGCGAGCGTGAGGCCGGTGATCAGGAGAACGTCCGAGTCCGGGATGACAGCCCGCGCCTCCTTGGCCGGGACGTAATAGGCCTTGTCCTCCTCATGGAACGCGGACTCACGAAGCTCCAGGACTCTCAGCCGGATGCCGTCGGCGGACTTCAAGCGCTCGATGTAGGAGGGGAACGCCCCTACCAGGGTGACAGTCATCCCGGCATGGAGCGGGACCAGGTCCAACGCGTCCTTGTCGTAGACCACGCGGTATCTCTTGTGATCGAGCCAAGGAGAGGACAGGGCGTTCATGGCAGCCACTGCCAGCGAACGCTGGAAAACCTCTTCGACGAAGGGCTCCAGGAGCGCTAGGACCGGTTCTCCCTTTAGCTCTCCCGGGACCTCGCATTTCCGCCTCGGGAGCGGCCCGTCTTCCGGGCGGGGAGTCCCCGCCATGCCGCCGCTCCCATCCGAAAGCTTGATCGCCGAGAAATGTATCCCCACCACCGCGTCCGAGACTCGGATGCGCTCCAGGGACGGGCCGTGCAGCTCGCGCAAAAGGGACAGAGTCTCCGACAGGATCATTCGAATATCGCGCCCCTGTCGAGCTCCAACCAATGCCTCAGCGAGACGCGGCGCACTTCCTCGAAGTACGCCGCGTTCAAGCCGCCGTGCTTCTTGAGGGCTTCGGCGATCTCCGCCTCGATGCGCTCCCGCAGCTCGGGCTTGAGAGTGAGCCGGACCTCCTTGCCGCCCTTGCGGAACACTGCCGATGGGACGGCGTCCATCTCGACGACCCGGATGGTCCCCCTGCCGAGGCTCGCGCCCGTGGCGGCCTGCAGCCCGTCGTTGAGACAGCTCAACGGAGGCTTGAGCCCGGCCGAACTCACGACCTCGAGCTCGTCTAAGCCGGCGGAGAGAAGCTCCCTGGCGCGTATCCCCATCTTGGCTCCCACGATGGAATAGGTCCCGAGATGCCTGTGGAGCTCGTTGGTGAGGAGGACCGCCTTCCACTCCTCCAGGCCGTGGCGCGCGAGGATATCCTCCGCGAAGGGCTGGACATCCTCCCGCAGCATGCCGGGGTCTGTCGGATAGAAGGCCAGGACAACGCTCTCGCGCGGCTGCAGCACGGCATCGCGCAGCAGGCGCATGTAGAGGCTCCGCGCGCGGGCCTCATCCCAAGATTTGAGCGAAGAAGCCTTGGGATGATCCCGCCTCCGCTCGAACCCGCCGAGCGAGCCGTCCGCGAGGTAGAGGGGCAGCCTCTCGTCCCACATCTTCAGATGCCCCTCGCGCACGAGCCGGACGACGCGGCTGTCCGCGTGCGTCAAGGCGATGAGGCGGGCGGCGGGACAGCCCAATAAGCCGATCTCCTTCAGCAAAGGTTCATCGAACGCCGCGACAGGCGCGCTCGAGACCATCGCGGCCACCGGGATGCTGGAGGCCAGGACCATCTCCTCGGCTTCGGGATCCCAGGTCGAATTCGCGTCTCCATAGTACAAGACCCATGCCACGCCGCGGATCAAGTCCGGCCTGCGCCGGAACAGGTCCGCCACGTCGGTCAGCGGCCCCATGGCCACGACTCCGGCCGGGGATCCGGCTTTCTCGATCGCCTCCGCGAGCACCTGCACGGCGTCGGGGAAGGCCTGCCCTGTCGCCGCCGGCGGAAGCGCCGCCCAGCCCAAGGCCTCGGAACGCTCCCGCCACGGCGGGGGCGCCTTCCCGAACGGACGGCCGACGCCCACCGGCACGCCGTCGAGGCCCAGCGCGTCCAGGCAGCGGCGCGCGTTCGCGGCGCCGACGGCGGGCGAACTGGCCCCGTCCGATGCCGCGACGGCCTTGAGCTCCACGCCTGGAAGGGCCGAGAGCAGGGCGAGGGCGCGCGCATCGTCGAGCGCCATGTCCGTGGTCACCACCAGAGGCATCCGCTGGACATGGGCGAAGGCCGGAACGGCCGCCGCCATGACGGCTGAGAGCAAAAACATCCGTCGTATCCTCACGGGATCAATCCTTGCAGACGATGAGCATCTCGCCCGGACGATGCCCGAGCCTCTGGCAGATGATATCGCACTTGGCCACGAGAAGGAAGCATATCCGCTTATCCGTCTCGCTCAGGGTCTCATAGTTCCCCTGGCCCTTGGCTATGACGAGGTCCGCGTCGCTGAAGGCCTTCCGGAAGGTCCTCGAGCAATCCGCCAGGACGGTGCCCGGAGCGTCGGAGCCGTTGCCGATGACCGGCACCCGATCGGTAAGACCGGCCGCGCGCGCGTCGTCCAAGAGCGCGTCGTTGAGGATGGGGGCTCCGCGGACCGCGAGCGTCAGCTTCTCCATGGGCAGCCTCTCGACCAGGAGCCGGTCCAGCACGATCTCCCCGGCGTTGTCGGCCAGGTAGAGGATGCGCCGCGCCCTGCGCGCGGCGGCCAGGAGAGGTCCCGTCTCCCCGATCAGCGGAGCGGAAAGGGCGCTCTCCAGCGCGTCCAGGACATCCCGCTCGCTTATGACCTTGCGCGTGCCCATATCGATGCGGTTGCCCGCGATGGCCAGACGCACCGCGGCCGCGAACGGATCCTTGGCGCGCCGGACCCGCTTCTCCAGCCGCGGCAGAAGCTTCAAGACCAAGGCGTTGTGCCGCTTCTTGATGCGGCGATACGGATCGCCGTCCCCTATCGCCCTCCGGATGACCCGGTGCGCGGCCTGCACCAGGACCGGCGGCGGCAAGCGCGCGTCGAGCCTCGCGGCCCTGCGCATGACCTCGCGCAGGACCCGCAGGTGCGCTCCCTCGTCCCGGGTGACCGAGCGCGCGCTCTCGAGCGCGTGCTTGACCACGCACTGGAAGCAATCGCAGTGGAATCTCATCAATACCCCGCAGCCATCGCCAAGACCCCCGCGATGAACCCCACCGCCAGATTGATCGCCTTCACTTTCAGGAAATCCCGCCGGGAATGGGCCAGCATCGGCAGCATGCCGTGCCCGTCCTGGACTATGGAATTGGCCAAGAGGACGCTGAAAGGGAGCGAACCCTTGGCGAAAAGCGTGACGAAGACCAGATGCGGCCCGGACTCGGGCACCAGCCCCACCAGGCAGGCCGCCGTCAGCATGGCCCATCTCCCGGTCTGCGAGGAGGCCGCCCGAGCGATGGGATCGGAGAACAGGGCCATCAAGGCCAGAGCGCCGAATGTCCATAGGAAAAGGCTCGGGACATGCTGGCGCACGAGATGCAGCCAAAGATGCTCCTCGATGAAGTGGTCGGGCGCGACCGCCACGATGAGGAGCGCCAAGAGCGCGACTCCGGCCAGAGTGCAGCGGAGCCAATCCCACTCCCGCGGGCCGATGAGCCCCAGGACGACCGAGGCCAGGAGCAGGACCAGCCCGCCGGCCACCAACCCTCGGGCCGGGATGCACCGCCGCCATTGATCGCGCACCTGAGACCACGAGGGAAGACCGGACTCGGTGTGCGGGGCGTGGAGCAAGAAACCGCCGTCCGCGCAGGACTTCTTCCTCCGGGCGCCTCCCGCAAACGCGTCCGTCAAGGCTCCGGCCGCGATGCCGATCGGGAACAGGACCGCGGCCAGGAGCACGGCCTGTCCGGGCACGAGCGCCAGGAGCACGAAGGCCTCGTCCCCGCTCGTCGCGACCATGCCGGCGACCACCGCTCCGAGGGTCAAGGTCCCATGGGAATACATGGATACGACCGTGAACGCCCCCAGGCACCCCGGCACCACGCCCAAGGCCCCGGCCAGCAAATACTGGCCCCAGCGGCCCGCGGCAAGCCTCCTCTGCCAATCGCCCCGCCAAAGCACGTTCGCGTAGTCGATGACCAGCATCATGAAGAAGACGAAAAGGGTGACGGCCAACGCCTCCCGGAACGCGTCGATCATGCCGAAGGTCCTTTCCGATAGAATCTGCGGCCCGCCTGCTCGCGCACGACCAGGCCGCCTTGAGCCACGAGGCCCTCGATCAAGGTCCAGTCCGCCCCGGATTTCCCTACCAAGGCCCTGAGCGCGTCCTCCCGCATGGGGTGCACGGCAGTGATGGACAGGACATGCTCCGTCAGTTCCCCTCCGAGTCCGAAGCCGCCGCCGGGCTCGGCGCAAAGAAGGCTCACGCGGGGAAAGCCCCGCGAGAACGCGGCCCGGCAGGCCTCCACGACGGTCTTCCCCGGGATGCGCGCCCGGAAATCGGCGGGAGGACGGGTGGGAACGGACAGGTAGGCCCGTACGGGCAACAGACCCGCGATGAATCCCGCCGTCTCGCGGACGCCTTCCGGGTCGTCATTGACGCCCTCGATCAGCATGGTCTCGGTAAGCAGGCGGCCCCGGTAGGAGCGGGCGAACTCCTTCACCCCCTCCAGAACCACGCTCAGCCGCAGGTCCTTGTGCGGCCGGTCCAGCGCGCGCCAGACATCCTCGCGCACGGCGTCGACCTTGACGCACACCTGCTGGGCGTCCGCGAGTTCCTGCCGCACATCCTTTTTCCAGAGGAGAGATCCGTTGGTGATCACCGCGACCTCGCACCCCAGCGCCGCGACCCCCCGGATCTCAGCCCCGAGTCCCGAGTCCAACGTCGGCTCCCCTTCCGAGACGAAAGTGACGCAGTCGAAACGCTCCCCGAGCCCCGCGATCTCCTTGATCTTCCTTTTGACCGCGGAGACGACCTTGCGGGCTTCGTGGAAGCGGCCGCGGCGGCATCGGTACCGGTCCGTCCGGCCCACCTGGCAGTAAAGGCAGGAATACGAGCAGGTCTTGCCGGGGACGTTGTTGACCCCCAGGCTCCGGCCGAAGCGTCTTGACGGGACCGGGCCGAAGACGAGCCCGCTCATGCCCCTGACGCCCGGCCCGCGTCCCTGGCCATGGCGAGCAGGCGGGTCCCCCGGACCTGACGGAAGCACGCGCCTCGGCTGATATCCCGAAGGACCTGCGCGGAGTCCGTGACTTGCGTGCCGCAGACCACGTCGACGCCGTAATCGAAGAACACCTCCGAGAGCGGCGTGCTCGGCCCCAACACCATGACGAAGGCGGCGGGCGAAAGGAAGCTCAGTAGCCCGTCCATGGTCCCATTGACCAACGCGCTGCCGGAGATGGCGACGACCTGGGATTCGGGCAGCAGGCGTTCGGCCTCCGTCTCCGGCAGGGTCCCCTCGGCCCCGCTGCGCTCGAATACCCAAAGCGTGCCGGCGACCCGACGCAGCTTCGGCACGAAAGGGAAATTCCCGACAACCGCGACCCGTTTCCCCGCGCCCTTCTCCAGGAGCAGCTCGGCCGCGTTCCGCTCGATGCATCGGCCCGGGTCCGCCTCCAGCAAGGAATTCAGAGCCGCGACTCCGATCGCGGCCTCGACCGGACTCTCGGAGAGGGCGAGCCGCGCCAACTGGAGGGCGCTCTTGCCATCCACGCCGTCGATGTCCCGGACCGAAGGGCCTTCCGCATGTCCGGAGCACTCCCTCGGCGTCGATGCCAGGCCGCAGCGCCGGCTCACCACCGCGGTCCAGAACACGCACGCCCGCACCTCTTCGACCCGCGAATCCTCCCGGATGCTGGCGAGGATGTCCTCTATGATCCACATGGTCTCTGCGCTCAGTGGTGGTGGGCTTGGACTTGACGCCCCTCGCCGGAGCCGATCTCCTTCACGTCGGGCTTGATGAAGAACGGGAATACCGACGCCCCGGCGCAGATGATCAGGAACAACACGGCGAAGGCGGCCCGGGAAGCCCTGCGCGCGAAGGTCTGCCGCAACATCGCCGTGATGCTCCCCCAATGCAAGGCCACGTGCAGCGCTACCAGCACAAGCAAGACGATGCTCAAGCCGTAATGCGCATCCCCCCAGCTGTGCCGGTCCATCCCCAGCCAAGACAAGTCGACGTTGCGGCCGTAGACCCGCCAGCGCCGTTCTCCCGGGATAAGCACGTGTTCCATGAGGAATCCCAGCCCCGCGATCGCGGTCAAAAGCATGAACATGGCCGCGTCGACGACGAAGTTGAGCCTAAGCCCGCCCCTCATTGCGCATCCACCCTGGCCCCGCAGCCGGCCTCGACGTAATCCCCGCCCCACGCCGAACGGAACCGGCGTTTCGCCAAGGCTCCTGTGCAGTGGTTGGGGGCGATCCTTTTGACTCCGGACTTCCGCAGGCGGTCGATGACGGCATCTATTTCGGAGCCGGGCGCGTCTCTCAGGTGGAAACCGCCGAGCGCGAGATACGGCTCGGCCTTGAAGAGGCCCACGCACCGCCGCACGACGGCGGCGATCCCGGGGTGCGCGCAGCCGGTCAGGATGGCCAGCCCCTGGGGAGTCCTCACCGCCAAGGCCTGCTCGCGTTTGGCCCCCCGCATCTCCCCGGTCGAGAACACACCGTCGCATACCCGCCGGGGACCCCGGACCTCGATGAGCCTGGCGCCGGCCTTCTTCGCCCTGGTCTTGAACGTCTTGGAGAAGGCCGCCGGCAGGAGGACTTCGAGCCCTGGGCGCGCGCGCAGGAGGCTCCACAAACCTCCGGTATGGTCGTCATGGTCGTGAGAAAGCACCACCCTCTTGATGCGCGCGGGAGCGACCCTGATCCTCTTGAGGTTGTGCAACAGGAAGTCCCCGTCCCCCCCGGTATCGAAAAGCAGCGGCTCCTTCCCGGTCCGGATGAGGCACGCGTTGCCCCAGCCCGGCTGGAAATCCCGATCGAAAGGGATGTTGTTCGCCACGATATCGAACGTCACGCGCTTAATCCTCATATCCGGACCTCGCTCGAGATGCGGCGCAGGCGCTCCACGCAACGCGTCAAAGCCTCCGCCGCCTTATCCAAATCGTCTGGCCGGGTGTCCTTGCCCAGGGAGACCCGCGCCGTCCCCTGCGCCTCTCTCTCGGAAAGCCCCATGGCCAGCAGCACGTGCGAAGGTTCCGGCTCTCCGGTGGCGCACGCCGAGCCCGTGGACACGCAGATGCCCTGGAGGTCGAGGTCGAGCACGATGGACTCGCCGTCCACGGACTGGAAGCTCAGACTGGAGGTGTTCGGCACGCGAGGCGCCTGCGCGCCGTTGATCTTGACACCGCCCATTCCGCGCGTCACCCGGCGTTCGAACCGATCTCGGAGCTCTCCAAGACGCCGGCTCTCGGCATCCGCGGCCTCGCAGGCCAGGGCCATGGCTTCGGCGAAACCGACGATGGCCGCGACATCCTCGGTGCCCGCGCGCAGGCCGCGCTCATGCGGCCCGCCGGTGAGGATCGGATGGAGCGACGTCCCTTCCCGGACGTAAAGAGCGCCGATCCCCTTGGGACCGTAGAGCTTGTGCGCGGAGATGGAGACGAGGTCCGCGCCCAGGTCCGCCAATCGGCCCGGGAGCTTGCCCGCGGTCTGCACCGCGTCCGTATGGAAGAGGATGCCCCGGCTACGGGCCATGCGGCCGATCTCCTCCACCGGCTGGAGCACGCCGGTCTCGTTGTTGGCGTGCATGACGGAAACGAGCACGGTCTCCGGCGTCAGGTTCTCGGCGAGAGCGGACATGTCGACCACGCCTGTCGGCCGCACGGGGACATAGGTCACGCGCCGCCCTTCGGACTCCAGGGCTTTGCAGGTGTTGAGCACCGCGTGGTGCTCGATGGCCGTTGTGACGATGGGACCGCCGCGCACCCCCCGCAGGGCGAGGTTGTCCGCTTCGGTGCCGCCGGAGGTGAACACAAGCTCCGCGGGCCGGCATCCGACGGCATCCGCGATCCTGGCGCGGGCCCCATCGACCGCGGCCCTGGCCTCCTGCCCGAACCGGTAGGGGCTCGATGGGTTGGCCCAGCGCCCGCGCAGGTAGGGCTCCATGGCCTCTAAAGCCTTGGGATGGAGCGGAGTGGTGGCGTTGTGGTCGAGGTAGATCATGGCGCCCGGCGCTTCTCGTAGTCCGCGATCGCGGCCTGCAAGGCCCGCACCCCCAGCAGGGAACAGTGCTTCTTCTTCTCCGGGATGCCTCCCAGCGCTTCGATGACGTCGTCGTCCGTGATCTTCTTGGCCTCCTCGAGCGTCCGCCCCTCGGCCAGGACGGTGAGCATGCTGCTCGTGGCGATGGCGCCGGGGCATCCAAGGGACTTGAACGCGATCCTCGCGACCCTTCCCGAGCGCACGCAGATCCAGAGCCGCATCTGGTCCCCGCAGGCGGGATCGCCGACCAGGCCCACCCCGTCCGTGTCCCGCGGGTCGAGCTCGCCCACGTTGCGGGGCTTGGTGAAGTGCTCGATGATGGTCTCGTTGTAGAACAGGACCGGGCCGGAAGGATCAGGCGCCATGCGCGGAAGACGCCTCCTTGGCGGACAGGGTCCGGACGATATCCTGGAACATTTTCGCGGCGGAGGAGTCCGGCCGGGACAGGACGATGGGCTCGCCGCTCTCTCCGGAGGCCACCACGGAGGGCTCGATGGGGATGGACCCCAGATAGGGCACTCCCATCTCCAATGCCATGAGCCTTCCGCCGTCGGAGCCGAAGATGGCGGTCCGCTCCCCGCATTTGGGGCAGATGAAGGCGCTCATATTCTCCAGCACGCCGAGCACCGGGAGCTTGACCTCCCGGCAGAAGACCACGCAGCGGCGCACGTCCTGCACCGCGACCTCCTGCGGGGTGGTCACGATCACCGCGCCGGCCGCGCCCTCGACGAGCTGGGCCGCGGCCAAAGGCTCATCCCCGGTCCCGGGCGGGGAGTCGACGACCAGGCAGTCGAGCTCGCCCCAGTCCACGTCCCTGAGGAACTGCTTGATGACGTTGTGCTTCATGGGCCCGCGCCAGATGACCGCGTCGTCTTTGCCGCGCAGGAGGAAGCCGATGGACATGACATAGAGCTCCCCGGAACGGAGAGGGAACCTGACCGGTCGGAGCGATTCGCCGTCGGCCGACAGCCCCGCGCCCTCCAGGTGGAGGAGCTTCGGGACACTCGGCCCGTGGATGTCCACATCCAGCAGCCCGACCCGCTTGCCCTCCATGGCCATGGCCACGGCCAGGTTGACCGCGACCGTGCTCTTGCCCACGCCCCCCTTGCCGGAGAGCACCATGACCTTGCGCTTGATGCGGCACATCCTCGCGGCCAGGGCCTGACGCTCCAGGAAGTCCTCCTCGCGTTCGTCCGGCCGCTTCACCCGGGAAGAGCACCCCGCATCATTGCACGACCCGCAAGTCTTCTCTGTCGTCATAGCCTCTCCTGGACCCGCTCGCACAGGGCGCGGATCGCCCTGTTTGCCGGACCGTCGCCCGCCTCTATCACCGTCTTCCGCTCCACCTGGGCCCGGGTCACCGCCGGATCGAAGGGGATGCGGCCGAGTATCGGCACCTCCGAGGACTCCGCCTCTTTTTCCAGGCGTTCGGAAAGCTCGGGGTTGATGTCGAACTTATTGATGCACGCCACCCCCCGCATCTTGAAGTGGCCGAGCAGCTGGGCTAGCCGCTGGAAATCATGGACCCCGGAGAGCGTCGGCTCGATCACTACCAGCGCGGCGTCCGCCCCGGTCAGCGACGCCATAACAGGGCATGCGATGCCCGGGGGACCGTCGATGAGCACTGTCTCCAGCCCCCGCTCCTCGGCGATCTTTTTCGCCTCGTTGCGCACGATGGTCACGAGCTTGCCGGAGTTCTCCTGCGCCGGACCCAGCCTCGCGTGCACCAAGGGCCCGCAGCGCGTCTCCGAGACGAACCATCGCCCGGAACGGTCTTCCTCGAGCGCGATCGCGCGCTGCGGGCAGTTCCACACGCAGACCCCGCAGCCCTCGCAGGCGATCGGGTCCACGACGAAATCCTCCCGGATGGCGCCGAAGCGGCAAAGCTCCCGACAGCGGCCGCACTGGATGCACCGTTCCGGGTCGATCCTCGCCGCCTTTCCCCCCGTGAACGTCTCTTCCCGGACCGCCCGCGGGTCGAGCAGGAGATGCATATCCGCCGCATCCACGTCGCAGTCCGCCACCACCTTGCCGGACATCAACGAAGCGAACGCGGCGGTGACGCTCGTCTTCCCGGTGCCGCCCTTGCCGCTCACGACCACAAGCTGCTTCACGCCGCCCCCTGACACCGGATGCCGTACAGGATGCCGGCGAACAGCGTTCGAAACTCTGGTTTAGCTTCCACGAAGGTCTTCCCGCGCGAATAAGCCTCAGCCAAGGCCCGGTCGAAGGGGATGCGGGCCAGGATGGGGATCCCCTCCCTCGCGCAGAACGCGTCGACCTCGTCGTCGCCGATGTCCGCGAGGTTGAGCACGACGCCGAAAGGCATGCCGAGCTTCCTCACCACGTCGACCGCGAGCGTCAGGTCGTGGAGGCCGAACGGCGTGGGTTCGGTCACCAGCACGCAATAGTCGCTCCCCTCGACCGACGCGACCATGGGACACGCGGTCCCGGGCGGGCAATCGATGATGAGGTCCATGCCGCGCGGCGCTCGAGCCTTCACCTGTCGAATGACGGGCGGGCACATGACCTCCCCCACGTCAAGCTCGCCGGAAACGAAGGCGACGCCGCCCGCGTCTCCGACATGGACCTTCCCGATGGCCTTGGGCTCCTCGCGGATGGCCCCCTTGGGGCAGGCGAGAGCACAGCCCCCGCAGGAATGGCACAAGTGCTCGAAAAGGACCGGGCGGTCTCCCAGGACGGTCAAGGCGTGGTACTCGCAGACCTTGGCGCAGGCGCCGCAGCCGTCGCACTTCGCGTCGTCCACCACGGGAAGAAGGATCGCGGCCGGGACCGATTCCCGGATCGTGGGATGCAGGAGAATGGCGGCGTTGGGCTCATCCACGTCGCAGTCGAGCAGGCACACCCCCCTGCCCGCGCTCTGCGCGAGGGCGCACGCCACGCTGGTCTTGCCCGTGCCGCCCTTGCCGCTCGCGACCGAGACGATCACCGGCCCGCGGCCTTCAGATACTCTTCCACGGCTTGACGCACCGTCTGGGAGCCCGACGCCCCTCCCGCCAAGCGGATCCCCGCCGCCCTGAGCGCGTTCTCGGCGTTCGGACCCACCCTTCCGGTCAAAACGACCTCCGCGCCCTTCGCGGCGATCACGCGGACCGCCTCCGGGCCGGCCCCTCCCGACATGCCGGTCGCCGGGTTGGAGACCGGCTCGAATCTCATGCTCTCGGAGTCCACGATGAGGAAATAAGCGCAGCGGCCGAACTGCTCGCTGACCAAAGCGCTCATGGACCCGCCCGTGGCTGAAACAGCGATCTTCATCACATCCCTCCCATCCCCGGCTTCCCCCCGGGCAGGGCGCGCGGCTGCGACGCCGGCTGCAGCGTCCCCTTCCGATGCGCCTCCACAGCGTCCCGGACCTTGCCCGAGACGCCCGTGTATATCGCGACCCCGGCGGCCTTGAGCGCGTTGAATGCGTTCGGCCCGCAGTTCCCGGTCAATACCGCCTTTACGCCGCGCTGGGACACGAGCGTCGCGGACTGCACTCCGACCCCGCCCATCCCCTGAGCGTTGTCATTCGCCACGGCTTCGAACGCCAGGGTCTCGGTATCGACGATGATGAAGCAGGCGCAGCGGCCGAAGCGCGGGTCCACCGCGGAGTCCAGGTCTTTGCCCTGCGAGGACACGCATATCTTCATCGCGCCTCCTCGTGATCATGACCGTCGCCATGATCGCAGACGCTCTTTTCCACGCCGTAGCCCTTGCCCGCGCCGGGCTTGCACAAACTGGGTCCGGCGGTCAACCTGCCTCCGGCGAACGCGGCCAGGGCCTCCTGGACGCTCCCTTGGACCCCGAGCACGGTCCGGATGCCGCACTCATCGAACAAGCCTTGCGCCCGCGCGCCCATGCCTCCCGCGATGATGCACCGGACCCCCCTCTCGCTTAGGAACTTCGGCAAAAACCCCGGGTGATGCCCCGGATTCTCGATGACCTCGCTGCGCAGGACCTTGCCCTCTTCGATCTCCGCGATCGTGAACGAAGGACAGCGTCCGAAATGACCCGAGACCTCGCTCCCGTCCGTCGATACGGCTACCCTCATCGCCATCGGCGACCTCCTAAATATCGCTGTCGGACCAGATAAAGCGCATCTATGGCTGCTTGTCGGTCGGCTCTTCCTTGCGTCCGCCCTCCAGGGCGGTCAAGCGCTCATGGATCGCTTTGAGCTCGCTCGTCAACATCTCCATCCAGGAACCCGTCCCCCCCGCCTCGCCCTGCTGAGCCTGGGAGCCCCAACCGAACCGCCAACCCCGTCTTCGGCCCATCCCCGGCCAGCCCCCCTGCCCTCCGCCTCCGCAGAAGCCCCAGCCCCGTCCTGTCCTTGGCCCATTCCCGAGCGGCCCCGTCCCATCTCCTCCTGGCATAAGCGTCCTCCTTAATATCAACGACGTCGGGCTTTCAGCCCTGTTTCTGACACTGCGGACACAATCCCTTGAAAAGTATCTCGTGGTCCGCGATCTTGAAGCCGAATTTCGAGGATAGCCCCTTTTCGGTCTTCCGGATCAGGTCCAACTCATCCTTGATGAAATCAGTATAGTCCACGATGCTCTTGCACCGGAGGCAGACCAGATGATGGTGATGCGGCTTGCTCCCATGCTCGCGGCTCAACTCGTAGCGGCTTTGGCCATCGCCGAACTCTAGCTTGGATACCAGGCCCATCTGAGCCATCAACTCCAGGGTCCGGTACACCGTGTTGAGTCCGCAGGAAGGGCAAGCATCCTGCACGCGGAGGAATACGTCCCTCGCGCTCAGATGCTCATCGGTCGACCCGAGCACGGTCAGGATGGCCTCCCGGGGGCCGGTGACCCGATGTCCGCATCCGTGGAACCGCCTTCTCCAGCCTTGTCCCTGCATCATTGGCCCTCTTATTGGAAGTGGTTTCCAATACCAATTGTAACAGAACGCGCCCTCTCTGTCAAGGTCAATCGTTCCTACCGCAGGGGCATTCCCGCGGCAGGCCGAGCAGGACGCTGACTCCGGCGATGGTGATCCCGTAGGGCAGATAGTCTTTGCCGTGCTCATGGACGAGCCGCAGCAAGACGTCGAACGTCCCGTTCACCAAGGTCGTGCCAGTGACCAGGACCACGTCGGCCCAGCGGACGACCTCTTCGGCGGCGCGGGCTCCGTCCTCGACGCGGACGCCGGACTTGACCTCGCCGATGTTGGACGCGTTGAGATCCAGTATCCGGACCCTCCTGCGCCCCAGCGCACGCACCAGATGCGCCGCGAGCGCGGGGTTGAAGCCCACGAGCCCGACGCGGCATGCCCCCCTTCTGGCGAGGATAACGCCGGCGATGCGCGAGCCGCAGCGCTCCGGATCGCCGTCCTTGCAGTGGACCGTGCCGGACGCCAGCCCGAGGGCGCGGCAAGCGGCGTTGAGCACCGCCACGAACACGGCCCTGCGGCGGGATGTGTCGAGCGGAAGGCGCAGAACGCCCCCCAGCGTCCCGGAAAAACCGCCTGGAGCATCCGTGAATGCTTGGCCCTTGGAGCCCAGCACGAGCGCCTCGATGACCCTCTCCTTGCCTTTTATGATGGGATAGTCCTTGCGCCGGGTGCGGCCGATGGCTTCCTCCGGCGTCAAAGGCTTCACCGCGACCTCGACCCTCTTGCGGCTGAGGCCGCGCTCGCGCACCAATCGGCGGAAGACGGCTCTCGCCATCTGCAGAGTCCCGACAACGCGTCTTTTCTTCATGAGGGGACCTCGAAAAAGAGACGAACGTACTGAAACGCGACATACAGGAATAAGACCCCGAATGCCGCTTTGAGCCAGGACGCGCGCGCATATCGCGTCAAGGACGCGCCCATCACCGAGCCCGCGACCGCCCCGATGCCCAGCATGACGGCCGCTCGCGCGTCCACATGTCCCTGGGCCGCTTTGAAGCACGCGCTCAGGAACGCGAGCGGGAAGAAGCATGACAGCGAGGACCCGATCGCGACCTTCATGGGCCAACCGCGCAGGTATACAAAAGCCGGAACCAGGATGGCGCCGGTCCCGATCCCGAGGAGCCCCGGCAATGCGCCGGCCGCGATCCCGATCGCGGGAAGATGCCATCCCCGATCGGCCATGCCGGCCGGCATCGCGACGGTCTCCTCCGCCGACTCCAGGCAGCCCTCGAGGATCATGCGTCCCGATATCAAGAGGAACGCGGCGCCGACTCCCAGGTCCAGCCACCGACTATGCCCCCGAGCGAGCCAGGGGAAGGCAAGCGAGAACGCCGCGGTCGAGGCCGCGCCCCACATAACGATAGGCAGGATCGGACGGAGCCTCACCTGCCCCATCCCGGCGTGGCGAACGGCACCGGCCAGGGTGGTGAAAACGACCGCGGTCACGCAGGTGCCCGCGGCCATGGGCGCGTCGAGTCCCAGCGCGAAGCGAAGCACCGGCATCATGACGATGCCTCCGCCGATCCCCAACAGGCCGCCAAGCAGCCCGGCGCCGAATCCGGCGGCGAACACGAACGGCATAGGCGTGGTTTTTCAGCCGGATTTCGCTAGTGGCACTCTCCGTGCTCTTTGCACGGGTCGATCCCGTCCCGCAGGGAGGCGGCCAGCAGCTTCGCGACGCCGTCCTTGGCCTTGCCCGAGAATCCGAATATCTTGATCCCGGCCGCGGCGAACTTCTGCTGGGCGCCCATGCCCATGCCTCCCGCGATCACGTGGGTGACGTCGTGCTTCATGATCTCGCTGACGGCCTGGCACCCGCCTCCGCCGTGCTGGGCATTGTTGGGCACGACCCTGCTGCCCGACACCTTCCTGCCTTCCACGTCGACTATGAGGAAGTGGCTGCACTGCCCGAAATGCGCGCACACCTCGCTCTCCAATCCTCCCTGATCACCCAGCACGATACCGATCCTCATCCTATCCCTCCTTGTCCCCCGCACCGTGTACACCCCGCCGCCGATCCTAAGGGCCTTTCCCCGCACGATAGCGTCGGCGATCTTCGCGTGCGCCGAGTTGATGATGTTCCCGAACGTCTGCCTGGACACCTTCATGCGCTCGGCCGCCCGCTCCTGATACAACCCCTCCAGGTCCGCCAGCCGCACCGCCTCGAGCTCATCGAAGCGCAAAGCGACTTCTTCGAGCTCCGTCATGGGGATGTCGCGCGGCTTGAAATAAACGACGTCCGGCCGGAAAGCTATCCGCCTGCACTTGACGGGGCGGGGCACGTTCTATTATTAGCATATGCCATCTACCGGCATCAAGGCCGTGAGCGCTCCGAAGCCGCACTCCCATGCTATAATTGAGATACGAGTCTCAACAAAGACGCCGCCAGCGCTCTCCGCCGCTCGGGCCTGCGCATGACTCCCCAGAGGATGCGGATCCTCGAGCACCTCGCGTCCGCCCGAGTCCACGGCACCGCCGAAGACATCTACCGGGACTTGCACGGGAAGTCCCCCGGGATGGGGCGAGCGACCGTGTTCCGGGCGCTCAAGCTTTTCGCCCGACTCGGCCTGGCCGACCGGACACCGCCTGAAACACCGCGGAGCCGTTTCGAGGGCGCGGGCAAGACGCACCATGACCACATGACCTGCCTGCGCTGCGGAAAGGTCCTCGAGTTCCATAGCCCGGCCATCGAGCGCTTGCAGCGTGCTCAAGCCAGCCGCCGAGGCTTCCTCTTAGTGCGCCATGCCCTGGAACTGGTCGGTTATTGTCGTTCGTGCCGAAAACCGAGGGACGCCTATGCCTGATCGGGCCGAGGGAACGCTCCTAGACCTCGAGCCCGGGGAGAAAGCGGTGGTGTCCCGGCTGGAGGGCGGCACGGCCCTGCGGACCCGCTTCGCGGCCATGGGGTTGAATCCAGGCCGCGAGGTGACCCGGATCTGCGTCTCCGGCCGACGAGGTCCGGTGATCGTGGACATCGCGGGAAGCCGCATGGCCATCGGCCGCGGCATGGCCTGCCGGGTCCATGTGAGGCTCCGGGCTCTCACCCTGCTGCTGGCGGGAAACCCGAACGTCGGCAAGAGCGTCGTATTCTCGAGGCTCACGGGGCTGGACACGGTGTCGTCAAACTATCCGGGCACCACGGTGGAATATCGGGAAGGCACGACCCGGTTGGCGGGGGAGCGCTTCCGCATCGTCGATGTGCCTGGAGCCTACAGCCTGGCTCCATCCTGCGCGGCCGAGGAGGTGGCCTGCCGGCTGCTCTCCGAGTGCTCCGCGAGGGTCATTCTCCTGGTGGCGGACGCCACGAACCTTGAGAGGAACCTCTTCTTCGCGCTGCAGGTCATCGGTAAAGGATCGCCCGTCGTTCTCCTCCTCAATAAATGGGACATCGCGGCACTGAAGGGGATATGCATCGATACGCGCGCCCTCTCCGAGCGGCTAGGGGTTTTGGTGGTGCCCTTTGTCGCGGTCACGGGCAAGGGGCTCAAGGAGCTCGAACTCGCCGTCAAGGCCGAACTCCGCTCCCAAGCCCCCCGGCCGAAGCCGATACCCGAGAATGACGACGGGAAATGGGCCATGATCGGCGACATCTGCCGAAGCGTGCAGAAGATCTCGCATAAGCATCCGACCATCCTGGAGATACTCGCGGACCTTTCGGTCAGCCCCATGACGGGCATGCCGTTCGCGCTGGCGGTCCTCGCCGGGTCGTTCTGGATGATCCGTCTGCTCGGGGAAGGCCTCCTCGGCCGCGCTCTGGATTGGGCATTCCGCTCGGCCTATCTTCCGTCCCTGCTGCAGGCGGCCGACGCCGTTCTGGCGCCCGGCTTCTGGCGGGACCTCTTGATCGGCCGCGGCGCGGAGCCTTTGAACGCTTTCGGCGTCCTCACCACCGGGCTTTATGTCCCGTTCGTCGCGGTGCTGCCCTATCTTGTCGCGTTCTACCTCGTGCTGGGCTACCTCGAGGACCTCGGGTACCTGCCGCGCCTGGCGGTCCTGCTCGACGGCGTCCTTCATCGCGTCGGCTTGCACGGTTATGGCGCCATCCCCCTGATGCTCGGATTGGGCTGCAAGGTCCCGGCGCTGCTCGCCGTGCGGGTGCTCGAGTCCCGCAGGGAGCGCGCGATCGCGACGGCCTTGCTCCTGTTCCTGACCCCCTGCCTGCCCCAAAGCGCCATGATCCTGTCCCTCGTAGGCAGGCACGGCGCGCCCTACGTCCTGGCAGCCTTCGGGACGCTCCTGCTGGCCGGACTTGCGGCGGGGACGCTGCTGCATCGGATGATGAAGGGCGAGACGCCGGAGATATTCATCGAGATCCCGCCCTATCAGCTCCCCTCGACGAAAGTCCTGTTCGGCAAGCTCTGGCTGCGCACCCGGGAGTTCCTGCTGGAAGCCGCTCCGATGATCGTAGCCGGCGTCGCGCTGGTGGGGCTTCTCGATGCCGTCGGAGCGCTCCACTGGACTGAGCGATTGTTCGGACCTTTCCTGGAGGCCTTGCTCGGCCTGCCGACGGCCGCCGCGCCGGCAGTCATCCTCGGATTCCTGCGCAAGGACGTGGCGATCTCCATGCTGGCACCCTACGGCCTGTCGCCCGGGCAGTGGGTGGTGGGAAGCGTCTTTCTAGCGCTTTATCTGCCTTGCCTGGCCAGCTTCTCGGTCCTGGTCAAGGAAGAGGGGCTAAAAGACGCGCTCATCATCTCGCTGCTGGGATTCACGCTGGCTGCGCTGACCGGGAGCGCGCTGCATTTGGCGGCCGGATTCTAGCCAAGCCCCGCCCGCGGTGTGGGGCTGCCGAAGAATCATATATACTGCCTTTCGGAGGGACCCCCCTATGATGACCATCCTGCTGGCGCTCTCGGCACAGCTCGCCGCCGCCGCTCCCGTCGAGATCCTGAGCGTCACCCCGTCCGGAGAGCTGACCGAGCCGCGCGACTCCATCGAGGTCGTGGTCACGTTCAACCAGCCCATGGTCCCTCTGGCCTCGCCGGAGGATACGGGGAAGACCTGCCCCGTCACGATAAAGCCCTCGGTCCCGGGCGTCTGCCGCTGGCAGGGCAACAACGTGCTCACCTTCGTCCCCGAGAAGCCTCTCCCCCTGGCCACGGCCTACGGCGTCCGCGTCGCGGCGGGCCTGACCTCGCAGGTGAGCGGGGAGACTCTGGCCGAGGAGCAGCGCTGGTCCTTCACCACGATGCGGCCGGGCCTGGTCCGCAGCGAGCCCTCGCATGGCGCCGTCTGGAGACAGCCCAAGGAGGACGTGTTCCTGCAGTTCAACATGGCCGTGGACCCCAAGGCGGTCCGGAAATGGGTGCGCCTCTACGAAAGCCGCGGCAACGGGCCGAAGGAGGAGATCCCGGTGGGCGTACGCCGGGCCACTCCAGAGGAGATCAAGGCCCTGTGGCCCTATCCCTACGGCATCGAGCCGTCCACTCACAACGCCCTGGCCCTGCACCCGAGCCGGCCCCTCTCCCGGCAAAGCCGGGTCGATGTCGTGCTCGAGGCCGGACTCAAGGGCGCGCAGGGCGCCCTGGGCACGACGGAGGCGAAAATCCTGACCTACGAGACCTACGGCCCCTTCGAGTTCCTCGAGCCCACGGGAGAGCTCTCCTTCTGCCTGCCCCAGAGCGTGAGCCTGACCTTCAGCAACCCTATCCCGTTCCAAGAGCTCTTGAAAAGCGTGCGCTTCTCCCCCGAAGTCGAGATATCCACCGAGATACTGACATGGAACCCGGCTTGGACCGGATCGCTGGACACGTCGGCCCGCAAAGTCAATTTCGAGCTCTGGGCCGCGCTCAAGCCCGACTCCTTCTACAGCCTCATCATCTCATCCGGGCTCCGGGACGAAGGCGGAGCGCTGTTGGGACGCACCGTCGCCATCCCTGTCCGGGCGCAGGGCTACTGCCCCTATTACGACATGCTCAGCGGGGTAGGCGTGCTCGAAGGCTACCTCCCCCCCCTGCAGCCGGCCGAGGTGCTCAACGCTTCCCCCGTCCGGGTCCGCATGGCCAAGCTGACGGAGGAGCAGTTCGTCCCATTCCACAAGAACTGGAACTCGCAGAGCCGTACGGCGCCGGCGGTGGTCCCCGCTCCGGTGCACGAGTACGACTGGACGCCGGACGTCCCCCGGAACGCCCGTCTCTGGCAGGGCATCGATCTGCGCCCGGTGCTGGGCGACGCGAAGAACGGCATCGTCTTCCTTGAGACCTACTATAAGGACTCCTGGCAGCGGGCCCTGCTCAACGTCACCCGCCTGGGCCTCACGATCAAATCCTCCCCGGACGACACTCTCGTGGCGGTGTCCTTCCTGCGCAAGCCCAACCCGGCCAAGGGCGCGCAGGTCGAACTGCGGGACGATGAGAATAAGGTCCTCTGGGCCGGGGTCACGGACAAGAACGGCCTAGTCCGGGCTCCGGGCTGGAAAGTCCTGGGCCTGAATCCCGTCAACCGGTGGGAGACCCCGCGCCTGTGGGTCTTCGCCCGGGTCGGCCAGGACTCCGCGGTGGCGGCCAGCGATTGGAAGGGCGGCATCTCGCCCTGGCGCTTCCATATCTCCTATGACAGCACCCCCAGGCCGGACCATTACAGCGGCAGCCTGTTCACGGACCGCGGCATCTACAGGACCGGCGAGACCGTTCATCTCAAGGGCCTGCTGCGCCGCATCGAGAAGGGCGACTGGGTCCTCTCCGGCATCGACCGGGTGTTCGTGGCCGTCAAGGACCCGCGCGGGAGCGAGGTGTTCAAAGGCACCGTCGCGGTGTCCGCGCTGTCCTCCTTCGACCTCTCCTTCTCCGTGCCCGAAGGGGCGCCCACCGGCTACTGGCAGGTCCGCGCCGCGGGCTACAAGCCCGGGGAGGGAGAGTCCCTCGAGCCGGTGGTTAAGGCGGAGGAGACGGTCGAGGGGGACGAGGAGGAAGGCTGGCGGCCGGTCGAGCGGACCGGGCCCAACACGCCGCTCGTGACCCTGTACGAAGGCTTCCGGGTCGAGCCCTTCAAGCCGGCGTCCTTCGAAGTACGCGTCACCCCCCTGAAGGAGGACTGGGTCGCGGGCGAGACCTTCGAGGCCGCGGCGGACGGCTGGTACCTCTTCGGCGCGCCCATGGCCGACGCCGCGGTCGAATGGAAGCTCCGCCTGGAGCCCGCGAGCTTCACCCCGCCGGACCGGGAAGGCTACCACTTCGGCCCGGGCTGGTGGGTCGAGCGGCAGGAGGAGGGCAAACTCCTGGCCTCGGCCGACGGCAAGCTCGACGAGAAGGGCAAGATCGCGGTCTCCTCCGTGCTGGACACGGGAGGCGTGAACCGGACGATGCGGGCCGTGCTCGAGGCGAGCGTCACCAACCCGGAGCGGCAGCGCCTCTCCGGCCGCGGGTCCGTGAACGTGCACCCGGCCGAGTTCTACGTGGGGCTCAAGCCCTCGAGGTATTTCGGGGAGAAGGGCAGGCCTCTCGCCTGCGACATGCTGGCCGTGCGCCCCGACGGCAAGGCGGCCGAGGGCGTCCAGATCACGGCGCACCTGACCCGCCGCTTCTGGCAGAGCGTGCAGAAGACGGGCATCGGCGGCAGGCTCGAGTGGGTCTCCGAACAGCGGGACGTCGTGGTCGCGACCCGGACCTACACGAGCGGGAAGGAACCCATCCGATTCGACGAGGTCCCGACGGAAACCGGCGAGTACATCCTGGAAGCCGAGGCGCGCGACAGCCAAGGGCGCCGGAGCTCGAGCGGGGTCCTCTTCTACGTGATCGGCAAGGGAGAGGCCTGGTGGGCGCGCGAGGACACGGACATCATCGAGCTCGTCCCGGAGAAGAAGGACTACAAGCCCGGGGACACGGCGCAGATCATGGTGAAGTCCCCGTACGAGAACGCCCGGGCCATGGTCACCCTCGAGCGGGAGGGCGTCCTGGACACCTTCTTCGTCGATCTCTCGGGCGGAGCGGACTTCATCTCGGTCCCCCTCGCGGACAAGCACGTCCCCAACGTGTTCGTGGGAGTCATGCTGCTCCAGGGCCGGACCCAGGAGAAGGTATTCGTCGAGGATCGGGGCGACGACCTGGGCAAGCCGCAGATCAAGGTCGGCTACGCCGCCTTGAACGTCAACCCCGGCGGGCGCAGGCTCGCGGTCTCGGTGGAGACGGACGCCAAGGAGTACAGGCCCGGCGCCAAGGTCAAGGCCAAGGTGCAGGTCCAGGGAGCGGACAAAGCGGGCTCCCGCTCCGAGGTGACTCTCTACGTGGTGGACGAGGGCGTGCTCAGCCTCACCGGCTACGGCACCCCGGACGTGTTCAACGCGTTCTACGGGCCGAGGTCCCTGCAGGTCGGGACCGCGGACAACCGGCTCTACGTCATCGGTCAGCGCAATTTCGGCCATAAAGGCCGTCCCCGCGGAGGAGGAGGAGGCGAGTCGCTCGCGGGCATCGACCTGCGGACCCGCTTCGTGCCCACCGTGTTCTGGGCCCCCTCTCTGGCCACGGACGCCCAAGGCCGGGCGGAGGTCGAGTTCACGCTCCCGGACAACCTCACGCGCTTCCGCGTCATGGCCGTGGTCCACGAAGGCAAGCGATTCGGCTCCGGGGAAGCCAAGTTCACGGTGAAAAAGCCCCTCATGCTCAGGCCCAGCCTGCCCCGATTCGCGCGCATCGGCGACGTGTTCAAGGGCGGGATGGTGGTGCACAACTACACCGCCGCGGACGCGACCGTCACCTTCAAGGCGGACATCCGCGGGGACGCGGTCTCCTGCGGGGACTCCGGAGGGGCGCAGGAGCGCTTCGTCGCGGCCGGCCGCGCGGCGGAACTCCTCTGGGACTGCCAGGCCAAGTCTCCGGGCAAGGGGACCTTCGAGTTCGCGGCCCGTACCGGCGGGGAGACCGACGGCCTGCGCTGGGAGGTCCCGGTCATCGTCCCGGTCAAGCTCGAGACCGTGGCCACGCTCGGAGCCGTGGGCGAGCCGGCCAAGGAGAAGATCGAGCCCCCGAAGGGGGCGCTGCCCGGCATCGGGGGCCTGCAGGTCGGCTTGTCCGCCACGGCCCTCTCCGGCCTTCAGGAAGGGGTCCGATTCCTCTTGGGATACCCCTACGGCTGTCTGGAGCAGAAGCTCTCCATGGTCATGCCGGTGCTCGTGTCCGCGGACCTGGTCTCCACGTTCGGCCTCGGGGACCTGAGCGGGCTCAAGGAGAAGGTCCGCGAGGTCCTCACCAAGATGCCGCTCTATCAGGTCGAGTCCGGAGGATTCACCTACTGGCTGAACGGCTGGCGCAAGCCCGATCCCTACCTGACCTCCTACGCCCTGCACGCTATCGCGCTGGCGGAGCGGGAAGGCTATTACGTGGACCGGGGCATGAAGGCGCGGGCCGTGTCCTGGCTCGAACGCTACGTGAAGGGCCAGGAGGTCAAGACCGCCTATCCCTACACGGAGGAGGAGGCCCTGGTGTCGCGCGCCTACTCGGTCTACACCCTGGCCCTGAACGGGTCGCCGCAAGAAGCGGCTGTCGACGAGCTCTTCAGCCTGCGCAACCGGCTCAACCTCGAGGGCATGGCCCATCTGGCGCGCGCCGCCGCGAAGCTAGGCATGACCCCCGTGGCGCAGGCGGTGAGCGGAGACATGCTCAACCGGGTCAGGGTCAGCCCCACCACCCTGTACTTCGACCCGGGCGAGACGGAGCAGCTCGAGTGGATCCACGGCTCGGCCGTGCGCACCACCGCCGTCGGCCTGCAGGCCCTGCTCGAGGCCCGCGACGGCTTCCCCGGCGACGAGAAGGCCGTGCGCTGGCTCATCGAGGAGCGCAAGATCCGCGGCCGCTGGCGCACCACGCAGGAGAACTCCGCCGCGCTGCAGGCCTTCCAGGACTTCTACCGCCGCTACGAGAAGGACTCGCCGGACTTCACGGCCCGCGTGGCCGTGGGCGAGGGGAGCTGGACCGAGCGCTTCCTCGGCAGGGACATGGGGCTGCGCTTGAAGGACTTCCCCATGACCGCGCTGGAGGGCAGGAGCACGCCGGTGTCCGTGTCCCGGGAGGGACCCGGGCGGCTCTACTACACGCTGCGGCTGAGCTACGCGCCGGGCGAGTCGGCCCCGGCCAAGGACATGGGCATGAGCGTGACGCGCACGGTGAAGAAGCTCTACGGCCCGGGAGAGGGAGAGGCCCTCGGCCCCGGAGCCAGGGCGGTGGTCACGCTCAAGGTCAAGACCCCGAAGGTCCGCACCTTCGTGGCATTGGAGAACCCGCTGCCCGCGGGGTTCGAGATCGTGGACACCTCCTACGCCACGGAGTCGCAGGAGGACGCCAGGCTCCTTTCAGACAGAGCCGAGCGCGGCGACACCTGGGGCGGGTTCGAGCGCTCCGAATCCTACGACGACAGGATCGTGGCCTTCGCGGACTACCTGACCGAGGGAGAGCACACCTGGTCGTTCCTGGTGCAGGCCACGGTGGCTGGCGCGTTCAGCGCTCCGCCGCCCAGCGCCGAGCAGATGTACCAGCCCGAGGTGTTCGGCCGCGGGGCCGGGGAGAGGGTGGAGATACGCTAGCCCGGGCGCCCCATAGGGCCGCCCGCTGTTTGTGAGGATGATGACTCAGCAGACCCCGTGCGCTCACTCGGGAACTGTGGGCGACCACAGTTCATCGGGCGGTCATCGCCGCGATGTTCCATTGATGAGAAAGCCGTGGCCGTTATTGTGCCTGTTGCTGCTTTCCGCGCCGGTGCACGCCGCGCGCCTGACCGACCGTCACGGCGAGCCTCTGCGCCGTCTGGCGGCGGAAGAGAGCTCGGTCGCGCTGGAAGAGATGTCCCCGAGCGTGATCCTGGCGACCCTGGCGGCCGAGGACCGGCGCTTCTTCCGACACTCCGGAGTGGACGCGCGCGCCGCGGTCCGGGCCGTCCTTTCGAACCTGTCGTCCGGCCGGAGAGTCTCCGGCGCCTCGACCATCACGATGCAAGTAGCCTCCCCCGCAGGGGGAGGCAGCCGTTCCTTATCAGGGAAATTCCTTCAGGTCATCCAGGCGTTGTTGTTGGAGCGCCGGTCCTCCAAACAGGACATCTTGGAACGCTATCTCAACACCATCGAGTACGGCAACCGCTGCAAGGGCATCGAGGCCGCGGCGCGGCTCTACTTCGACAAGCCCGCGGCCAGGCTGAGCCTGGCGGAGTCCGCTTTCCTGGCCGGGCTCCCGCAGGCGCCGGACCGGCTGGACCCCTACCGCTTCCTCGAACGGAGCCGCCGGCGGCAGGCCCACATCTTGGAGAAGCTCTACCGCTGGGGCTGGGTCAGCAAAGAGGACTATCTCAACGCCCTGCGGGAACGTCTCGGCCTGGTGCCCAGGGAGAAGGCGTTCGAGGCTCCCCATTTCACCCGCATCGCCGCGAGCCTCTCCTCAGCCGACGAGAGCAGGAGCCACGAGCGCCGCACCACGCTCGACCTCCGGCTCCAGCACGACGTCGAGGGCATACTGCGCTCGCATCTCCGGCGGCTGAAAGCCCAGCACGTGACCAGCGGCGCGGTGCTGATCCTGGACAACCCGACCGGGGAGGTCCTGGCCTGGGTCGGCTCCCCGGACTTCACGGATGAGAAGAACGCCGGCCAGGTCGACGGGGTCCTCTCGCTCCGCCAGCCGGGGTCCGCGCTCAAGCCCTTCCTCTACGGTCTGGCGTTGAGCGAGGGGATGACGCCGGCCGAACTCCTGGCGGACATCCCGACCTACGAAGCGGACGGGTTCAGACCGCGCAACTACGACAAGTCGTATCACGGCCCGGTGCGCCTGCGCGAAGCCCTGGCCTGCTCCTACAACGTCCCCGCGGTGAGGACCGCGCGGGTCCTGGGCCCCGGGAAGTTCCTGGGCCTGCTGCGCGAAGCCGGCTTCTCCAGCATGGACAAGGACGCGGGCCACTACGGGACCGGGCTGGCCCTGGGCAACGCCGAGGTGACGCTCTTGGAGCTGGCCAACGCCTATGCCGGACTGGCGCGCGGCGGCATCTGGATGCGTGAAAAGCTGTTCGTGGACTCGGCGGCGCAGCCGCCGTCCCCTGCGGGAGCGGTTGGACAGCGCCCTCCGGGGACGGCGGCTCCTGAGCCGCCGAGACGCTTCTTATCGCGGGAAGCCGCCTATCTCATCACCCACATACTCTCCGACAACGACGCGCGCGCCGAGGCCTTCGGCCTGGACTCCCCCCTGCACGTCCCCTTCGCCCTGGCAGCCAAGACCGGGACGAGCAAGGACTACCGGGACAACTGGGCCGCGGGCTACACCCCGGATTGGACCGCGACGGTCTGGGTCGGCAACCCGGACAACTCGCCCATGCGCAACATCTCCGGCATCACCGGAGCCGCGCCCATCCTGCGCGACGTGGCCCTGACCCTGTGGCGCAGGTCCGAGCCGCGGCCGTTCCCGCGGCCGAGCTCCATCGTGGAGGCGGACATCTGCCCTCTCTCCGGGAAGACGCCAGGGCTGTGGTGCCCCACGCGCGTGACCGAGGTCTTCGCCAAGGGGCGCCTCCCCGCGGGATCCTGCGACATGCACCGGTTCTCGGACGGGAAGGTCGTGGTCGTGCTGCCCGAGGAGTTCCGGCCTTGGATGCGGGACCTCTCCCCGACCCCGGCAGACAACGGCCCGTACGCCGGGCTTTCCATCGCCTTCCCCAGGCCCGGGGACATCTTCAAGATCGACCCGAGCTTCCCTATCCGGGCGCAGAAGATCCGGGTGGCCGCGGCGCTGCCGGGAGGCGCCGAAGAGGTGCGGTGGTCCGTGGACGGCAGGCCGCCCGACGACCTGGAAGGGGACCATTTCTGGCTCGGGCTCTCGCCCGGCAGGCACCGCATCGAGCTCAGCGTCAAGACCGCGGAGCGGACGCTGCGCGCCAAACCGGTGAGCATACTGGTGGTGCGATGAATAAAATAGAATTCGCCTCGACGGCCAGCTTCCCGGCCCGCTTCCTCACCCTGGGGTTCATGGCGGTATTCTTCTTCATGGACATGACCGCCTCGGGAGACCCGGGCTGGCCCATGCGCCTGATGGTCCTCTTATTCTGCGGCAGCGTCGGCTTCGGGGCCTACGGCACTCTGCTGGACCGCTCCTCGGGACAGGCCGTGACCTGGGTCGGGTTCAACATCCCGTTCCTCGCGAACCTCCGCCCGTGGCGCAAGTCCAGGCCCCTGAGCCTCTATTCCGAGGCGGTCGTGCGCTATTCCAGGGTCACGGAGGGGAAAGGGTTCGCCGATGTCTACCGCCTGCTCCTATCGGGCAGCGGACCCAAGCTGCCGCTGGAGGACTTCTCCTCGCGCCAGGCGGCGCGCGTGCGCTGCATCGAGGTCGCGAAGACCCTCGGCATCGACATGTTGGACTCCAGCGGCTCCTCCCCGGAGCGCAGGCGTGCGGACGAGCTGGACGATTCCCTGCGGGCCGCGAGGCTGCGCAAGCCGGCCCAGGGCCAGCCGCCTGCCCTGCCGGCGCTCTCGGCGCTTCGCAGCGAGGCGACTCCGGAAGGCCTGCGCGTCCTCATCCCGGCGCCGGGTTTCAAGCGCAGGCACGCCGGCTACCTGGCTGGGGCCGCCGCGCTCGCCGCTTTCATCGGTCTCCTCGGCTGGGGCGTGGCGTACGCCGTGAGCCACAGAGCCGGCTCCGGGGGCGCCTTCGCGCTGACGCTCTTCGGGTCGGCGGCGGCGCTGCTGCTGTCCGCGGGGCTCTACCCCGGGCTGCGCGCGGCCCTGGTCCGGGACGAACTGCGGGTCTCCACCGGAGGCGTACGGCTCACGCGCAGGCTGCTCTTCCTTTCATGGACATGGACCATGCCCGCGGACGATATCCTGCACCTCGAGGTCGGAGGCTCCATCCAGGAGGGCGGGTTGGGACGCCTTCCCACGGGCGGGTCCGCGCTGCACGTGTTCGGCAGGAAGAGGACGCTCTCTTTCGGCTACGGGCTCTCCCGAGCCGAGCTCGACTGGCTGCTGGGCACTATCGCGGACTGCGCCGGATCTTGAGGCTCTTGAGGAACCCGGCGAACTCGGGCTCGAGCTTCTTCGCGGCCGGAGCGCCCGCCAGGTCGGGGATCGAGCTTCGAGTCCAGGAGACGGCCAGAAACTTCTCCCCGACGGGCAAAAGCACGAACTGCTGGTCCAGGATCTCGGGCCTCGCTAGGTCGTCGGGGTCCCGGCCCCGCCCCGACATGGAGTAGCGCCGCGCGTAGGCCCGGACCCCGCGTCCGGACACCTTCACCCTCCCCAGAGAGGCCGCGGGCTTTCCGTCATCCCCGCGCGCCTCGAAGCTCTCCAGGAAAGCCTTCGCCGTCTCATGGCGCGAGTCCTTCCCGCCGAAGAGCTCCAGCGTCATCCTCCGGCTCCCGCTCGAGAGCGTCACGACGGGCTCGCCGAGTATCGCCTCTTCATGGCTCCTCCAGCCCTTGGGGGCGGAGAAGCCGACCAGAGAAGATATCGACACAGGAGCCTCCGAAGAGAAGGAGAAGCTCGGCATGAGGAGCATCATGACTGCGGGCGCCCACAGTCGCATCATTTGTCCCACGCGGCCGGATGAGTCTTCCGGTCCTCATCATACATCTTGCGCAGCGCCTCGCGCGTGATCTGCCCGGGGGTCGGCGGAGGTCCGGCCGTCTCCTCGGCCCGGTTCCTACCCAGGCTCAGGGCCTGGAGCCGCTTGTGCAGGCGCGCGATCTCCCCTTCCACGTCCGCGAAGAACGGGTCCTGCGCCATGGTGCGCAGCCGTTCCATCTCCTTCCTGCCGGCCGGGGTCGAATAGTGGGTGATGCGCTCCTTGAGCTTCCTCTCGATCGAATCCCACTCCTTGAGCCAGGTCGGGATGGTATGATCCAGGTCCTCGTCCGTTTCCTTCGAGACCATCTGGAACTGGGCGGGGTCCATCTTGTGCTTCGGGTCCTTGATGAAATGCTCGATGATGCGCTTGTCGCGCTGAAGCCGCGTGCGCCAGCCTTCGTAGGATTTCTTGTCCTCGGCCACGAAGCTGAGCCGCTCGCGGTACGCCTTGACCGGGTCCGCCATCTCGCCGCGGGTGAGCTCGACGGAGTAGGAGTCGCTCGTCGTGGCGATCTCGCGATAGTAGTCCTTTGGGGACTTGAGGTAATCCCAGGTCAGGCTGCTCTCGAGCTTGGACCCCATCTCCGCGGCGATGACCCACTCGATCATGCGCGCGTTCGTCTCGTCGTCCGTGTAGAGGTCGTAGGCCTCGTTGAGATTCTTCCGCCTGGACTGCGTGAACCGGTAGGCATGGCCGAAGAGCTCGTGCGCCAGGACCGCGGCGGTGTCCCTGCGCCCGGGGTCGGTCTGGAGATAATGCTTGTTGAGCTTGATCTCGATGGGGCTCATGCTCCAATAGGTCAGACCCATGGTCCCGGTGAAGGTCTTGCGGCCGCGCTCCTCCACGAGCCTGGAGCCCTCGATGTCGCCGAAATAGACCTTCGCCTTCACGCCCTCATCCACGAGCCTCTGCGCGTATTCCCTACCCGTAGGAGTCTGCAGCAGCGCGGCGAAGGTCTCCTCGAGCGCCTTCTTCTCCGCCGTGCCGGACCGGTGCCGGATGACCACGTTGTCCAGCAGACGATCCAAGAGGGGCCGTTCCGCTGCGGCGGGCGCCGCCGCTTGGACCGGCATCTGGCCTTGGGACGCGAGCCCGGTCAAGGCGTGCAAAGCGGTCCCGGGCTTGGGAGCGCCGGGCGCGGCGGCTTGGGCGGATGAGCCGTGGTCGCGAGCCAAAAGCTCGGCCAGGAAAGCGGCGTCCTTCTTATCCAGGAGCGGACGCCTCTCCCAGAATAAGAACACGGCGAGGCTCCGCTCCTTCGGGTCGAGAGGCTTGCCCTTCTCCCTCCTTCGCAGGGCGTCCACGGCGGAGGCGGAACGCGCTTTGAGAAGATCCAGGACTTGCTGGGTCGTGAGGACGCGCTTGTCCGGGGTCTCGGCTTCGGGATCCTCGATGCGGAAATCATTGACCCGGTATTTCTCATTCTGAAGGATGAACTCCAGCTCTCCCGCGGAGAGCTCGGGCTTGTTCCTGAGGTCGAAGGGGGCGGACAGCTCGGCAGCCTGGGGCGCAAGGGCTTGCGGCTCTGCCGAACCGGCGGGCAGCGCCTGCAGCAAAAATGCCGTGACTACAAGGGCAAGAGATCCCATTCCCCCTACCTATTACAATTGTTACGCGCGTAATTTGGCGGGGCATGGGCCGGGTGGGCCCTGTCTCTGGGTCCGAAGGGCCCAGACCGTTTTGCTGTTTTTTATTAGACTTTTAGAACATCACAGACTACTGTCCCAGAGCTGTCCGGAAAACCCGGGGATGGGAATCGAATCGGCCATCTTTCGGATGAACCGCCTATTCTCCCGACAAATTTCATCTGGAAATCACAGCGCTTTTAACATCGCCCGGGCGATGTCGAAAGCGCTTATAATGTCAACGCTTCTTTCTTAGAGCGGCATGCCGGCCCGTCGGATTTCCAAGGGCAGATGTGACTACTTCTCGCAGCGCTCTCGGATGGCCTTGACCCTGGCGTCCGAACGCTCCACGGCGCGCATTTCTTCGGCCGAAAGCGGCTGCCGCGCGCCGGAATCATAGAGCTCCCGGACCCGGCCGTAGAACAAGGACCGCGACTGCAGGCTCCTGATATCGGAACCCGGGTTCGAGCTCAAGGACCGAGCGCTGAAACCGGGCGTCCTGAGCTTGTCCGACCAGTACCTGGCCTTGGCCTCGAGCACGGCCCTCTGGAGCGCGTCGATGCGCTCCTCGAAGCCCTCGCACCCGTCTTCCTCGAACCCGGCCGCACTCGCAGACCCGGCCTCCCACCAGGGGGTGAAGCTGACATCGAGGATCGGGGCCGGGACCGTGATGGAGTCCTGGGGCTCGTTCCAGTCCCGCTCCACTTCGGCGACGACCGCGCCGATGACGCGAGCGTCCTCCGCGTCGATGAGCCGAGCGTTGACCTCGGCCTTCCCCTTCGCCGAGCGCAGGATGGTCCCGGTCACCACCGCGTCCACGCCCATGATGCGGCCGATCCTCTTGGCATGAACGGCCTCGACCGCCCCGGTCTGCTCCATCTCCTGCTCTTTGAGGACCTTGTCGAGCTGTCCGCGCTCCACCACCTGGATGCCGGGCTCCTGCGCAAGCCGGCTCACGAGCCGCTCGGACACGGCCTCCCCACCCCGGCGGTCCTCCGAATGCAGGACGCGGAATGGCAGCACCGCGACCTTCTTGGTCGAAGAGTCCCGAGCCATCCTGGCCACTTCCGCGGCGATGAGCCGATACGCCGCGGCGCCGGCGGCCCAGAGGGCGGGGGTTTGAGCCGCGAGAAGGGCCAGCGCCGCCAGCCACATCATCTTCTTCGCCTTCATGCCCATGGTATAGCACGGCTTCGGCCCGGGGTCAATTCACAAGCGTGTAAGCCGGGGTAACCGCGCGAGAAATCCCCGGTTGCAGCGCGGGCAACAGCATGTAACAGCCGCTATTACAATGAGGGGGGTTTACCGACGGAGGGCGGGATGTAGGTGTATCCGAAGCCGCGCACGGAGCGGATGCGCCTGCGCAGCCGCTCGGGAAGGGTCTTGCGCAGCCGATTGACCAGGATGTCGAGGGCGCGAGAGAGCGCGGCTCCCTCCCGCTTCTCGATGAGATGGAAGAGGTCTTTCCTGTCCACCGGGCTCGGCGCCCGCTCGACCAGGGTCAAGAACAGCTCGAAGGTCTTGGGGGTGAGGGCCGCGGCCAGCTCCCCGTCATGATAGACCTCGCAATGGTCGGCCTCGAAGGCGAGGTCGCCCAGACGCTTGAGCCCGGCGTCCATGTCCCGGCGCCGGAAGAGCGCCTCCAGGGTGGCCAGGAGCTCCAAGCCGTTCGGGTTCTTTCCCACGAAGTAGTCCGCCCCCGCCTTCAGGCACGTCACCTTCTCGCCCGCGTAGTTCGTGAGCATGACGACGGGGACCTTGGCGGTGTTCGGCAGGCTCCGGATGCGGCGGCAGAGCATGCTCCCGTCCTGGTCCGAGAGCTGCAGGTCGAGGGTGATGCAGTCCGGAGTGTAGGTCTTGAGCAGCTTCAGGGCCTGGGCCCCGCTGGAGGCGAAGCGTACCTGGAAATAGCCGGAGGTCTTGAGCCAGAGCCCGATGATGTCCGTCCAATCATCGTCGTCCTCGACGACCAGGATCTTGTACCCTGCGCTGCGCGCCATGTCAGTCCACTCGCTGACGCATTCCCCTGTATCCGCTCGGGACCTGGCTACTCTGTAGCCAGGATGATACTATTTCCGCGCCTTGGAAACGGCTTTCAGCCAGGCCCGGGCCATGTCCGCCTGCTCTCCCTCGCCCACGGCGGCGATGAACCTCTCCACCTCCGCCGCCACCCGCTCGTGGGCAGCGAGGCCTTCGCCGACCTTCAGGAACGCGGCCTGCAGGTCGTCCGGCCGGAACAGCTCGTACTCCAGCCCGGCCGTCCACCCAGGGGCGAAGGCGGAGCGCCGGACGAACACCGTGGCCCGCGTGTCCCAATAGACCAGGGCCCAGGTCTCCTTCGGGAAGAAGAAGAGATAGGCCGGGCGCCGCAGGGTGGTCTCTCCGCCCGCCTTGCTCCGGACCGTCATCGGCAGGGTGTTGCGCTCCGGCTCCTGCACGACGACATCGACCCTGTGGCGGTCCAGGAACGACTGCATCTCCTGCGGCGAGCGCCGCGCATCGCCCATCTCCCGCAGCAGGTGATGGAAGATGTACCTGCCGTCCACGAACACGCGGAACTCGGGGTGGAGCCGCCAGCCCAGATATCCGCCCCAATGCCATGGGTTGAGCAGCGCGCGGCCCGAAAGAGCGCCGCGCTCCCGCCACAGAAAATCCGCCGCGCCCCGAGGCGCGTAGCCCGGGTTGAACACGATCCCGTACTCCAGCAAGGGGAGCACCTGCCAGGTGAAGAAAGCCCCTCCCAGGCAGAAAGCGAAGACGAACACCGGCTTGGCCAGCCTCGCCCGGATCCCAGCGCTCGAGGATCCCGTCCCGGTCAGCTCCGCGGCAGCGGAGCAGCACCGCGCCCCTCGGGAAGACGTTGGACGCGTGTGCAGCGCCGCGGCGGCCACGGGCACGGCCACTGCCAGGAAGTACACCCCGGTCCTGGCGTGCGAGGATGCGGAGAGGCCGAACGCGGCGATGGCCAGGACATGCTCCATGGGAGTGTCTTTACGCCTGATGAATCGCCCGGAGATGACGATGAAAGCGAAGAACAGGATCGCCCAGAAGGGCCAATGCCAGCGGTTGAGCATGGACGCCCCGTGCCATTCGTCGATATAGCGCGCGAGGTCCTCGCGCATGACCCAATGCTCCAAAGGCACGGCGTAGACCTGCGCGCCGTAGGGGTTGAGCAGAGCCGCGGCCGCCCCGGCCGCGCACAGCCAGGCGAGCCGCCTGGACCGATGCGCCTCCACCGCCGCGTAGATGGCCAGCAGCACGAGTCCGTACAGGAAGCCGGCATGGATGTTCGCCCAGACGCAGAAGTAGAGGGCGGCACACGCCGCTTCCAGGCGCGGCCCGCGGCTGCGCCATTTCCCCACCCGGCGGACCTCCAGCCATGCGTGCAGGCCGATGAAAAGCAGCACGGAGAGGTTCTCCGGCCGCAAATCGTTGGCCGAGGTCATGCCCAGCGCCCACCAGAATACGGCGAGCCCGCGCCAGGCCGGCCCGACGGCGTAAGTCCCGAGCGCCGTCCAAAGGAGGGCCGCGCAGGCGCTCAAGGCCAGGACCTTGAGGAACCAGAGTCCGGGAAGACCGGCGGCCTTCATGACGCCGTACCAGAGGAGCTGCACGGACCACTCGAAATCGGCCCAAGGCCGACCGAGCATGGTGGTGGAAAGCCAGTCCTGCCGCGGGAAAGCCAGATGCTCCGCCATCCAACGCCCGGCGCTCAGGTGCCAGAATATGTCCGGATTCGAGATCGGCAGGCAGAAGGCCGCCAGCGCCCCGCCGAGACAGATCAGGGCGGACATCCAGACGAACACGCGCCGGACATCCTCGCGCGGATACCCGAGCGGATGCTCGTGCCGATCCCCGTGTTCCGACCGGAAACCTTCCACGCCGGAACGCTACCATTTCTAGCCGAGCGTTGTCTCGGACGCCGCCCCTACATCGCGCCATCGCTCCTCGGGGGCTTATCCACAGCACTTCCGTTCCGAAAGTGATGGGGATAAGTCCCGAAGACCCGGCTCGCCGCACGTTGGTTGTGAGTGCGGCAGAGCAGACGAATATTGTCCGGATCGTTCGATGTCCCCCCCAGCGCCCACGGGATGATGTGGTCGAATTCCAGCCCGCCGCGCTCCGCGCATCGGCGCCCGTCCGGGCCCACGAATGTGCAGCGCCCCGCGTCCCTGGCCCAGACAGCGTCCCGGACCCAATGGGGGATGCGCCGTCGAGCCGAATAGTCTCTCAAGCTCGTTTTCTCATCGGAGGGCGCTGCCGTGGATGATGTCGCTTCCGGAGAGGCGGGAGCGGGACCCGCGGAGGCCGCGGCGTCGCCTTCTCGACTCCGGGTCTCCTTCTCAGCCTTTCGGCGCAGTTTGCGCTCCGGGTCATGCCTCTCCAGGTAGCACTCCAGCGTTTCGCCGAAAACCTCCTCGAGCCTCCCCTTGGGATGCTTATGCCAAAGAAGCTCCTTGGCCCGCTGCACGCCGTTATGGAACTCTTCGCTCGCGGTGAAGCTGAAGTAGACGCGGATAGGCGCGACGTACCGGGTCTTCTCGGGAGGCGCAAGCCTGGGCGTCACCAGCTCAGGGGTCGCCGGGATAGAAGACCGCTCCCGTTCCGCAGAACCGTCTTTCGGGGCCTGTCCCGTAGGCAACTCCGGCTCAGGCCGCTCCTCATCCGACGCTGAAGGCTCCGGCGCGGGCAGACGCCGGACATAATCGTTCGTGTCCCTGCCCGGCGCGAAGGAGACCACGAGACGCTCCAACCCGATCCGATTGAGCCCCTGGGCCCGCGTCAGCAGCTCATCGTGGTTCTCTGGAGTGAGAAACGGCGCCAGGAAGGCGACCGCCTCCAAGGACAAGACCCCGTCTGATATGAAGGAGAATATCTCCGGGAATCTCGTCGCCGCGCGACTGGAGCGCAAACGCCGGAACGCGGCGCTCTCCGAATACCTGAGGCTCCCGACCAGATAGTTGAACATGGACGGATAGGCCTCGTCCGCGTAGAGTTGGCGGCGCTCCGTCTCCGCGATGCACGCAAGCACGAGCGCCAAGTTGTGCCGCTCCATCGCGATCAAAGCCCTGAGCGTCGCGAGGAGCTCCTTGTCTTGCATGGGGCCGTACGAACCGAGCTGGACTAGCGGTTTTCCCATGCTACTAGTACGACTGAGCTCGAAAAAAGTTCCCCCATTCTCGCCGCGCAGTCAGGGGTCCCGGACGGAGAAGAAACACATCTGGAGGCCCTCCTCATTCGTTCCGCCGCCGGCGTCGGGAAGACTTATCCCCCGTACTTTCGCCGTGAAAGTGCTGTGGATAAGTCCAGGGCCGGTCCACGCACGACACAGCCCTCCCAAATTGGTATATTCATGCAGCGGCCGATGCATCGCGCCACAAAGCCGACCCGCCGAAGCAATCCCACCCTCAAAAGTCCTGTTCCCAAAAAATCGGCCAAGAAGACGGCGCCGAAAGCTCCTCTTCCCCCGGCGCCGGACCGGGCCGCCCTCGCGCTCGAGGATGGGACCGTGCTCTACGGCCGCTCCTGCGGCGCCCCGGGAGAGGCCTCGGGCGAGCTCGTGTTCAACACGTCCATGACCGGGTACCAGGAGATACTGACGGACCCCTCCTACAAAGGACAGCTCGTGCTGATGACGTATCCCCACATCGGCAACACCGGGATCACCGAGACGGACAACGAATCGGACAAGCCCCGGCTTTCCGGGCTCGTGGTGCGCGAGCTCTGCCGCAAGCCGTCGAACTGGGAATCCGTGGAATCCCTCGACTCTTGGCTCAGGAGGCAGGAGATCCCGGCCATCGAGGGTCTGGACACCCGGAGCCTCACCTTAAGGCTCCGGGAGAAGGGAGCCCTGCGCTGTATCCTGTCCACCACGGACCTCGATCCCGCGAGCCTGGTGCGCCGCGCGCGGGAGGTCCCTTCCCTGGTGGGCCTGGACCTGGCCAAGACCGTCACCTGCGCGGAGCGCTACGACTGGAAAGAGCCGCTGGCGGACGCGGTCCCCGGATGGCCTCTCAAATTCCCGTTCCCGCCCCAAGTCGTGGTCCTCGACTTCGGGGTCAAGCGCGGCATCCTGCGCTCCCTCGTCTCCCTGGGCTGCCGCGTGACGGTGCTGCCGGCTCAGACGAGCCTCGACGTGATCCTGTCGCTCCGACCGGACGGGGTCCTGCTGTCGAACGGCCCCGGCGACCCCGAGCCCGCGGCCTACGCCGTCGAGGCCGCCAAGCGTCTGCTCGAAGACGGGATCCCGTTGTTCGGCATCTGCCTCGGCCACCAGATATTGGCCCTGGCCTTGGGCGGCAGGACCTACAAGCTCAAGTTCGGCCATCACGGGGCGAACCATCCGGTCCAGGAGATCGCCACCGGCAGGATCGCGGTCACGACCCAGAACCACGGCTTCTGCGTGGACCGCGGATCGCTGCCCCCGGAGATCGAGACGACGCACGTCAATCTCAACGACCGGACCTGCGAGGGCCTCCGGCACACGCAGCGCCCCGCCTTCTCCGTCCAGTATCATCCGGAAGCGGCGGCCGGGCCGCATGATTCCAGGGACCTTTTCACCCGGTTCGGCCTGCTCATCCAGGACCGCTTGTCCGTGTTCTCACACCCGGGCCGCAGCCGCCCGTCGGGAAGCGCGCGGTCGAAAGGGGTCATGCCCGTCTGATGCCCAAGAGGAACGACATCGAGAACATCCTGGTCCTGGGCTCGGGCCCCATCGTCATCGGACAGGCCTGCGAGTTCGACTACTCCGGGACCCAGGGCTTGAAGGCCCTGCGCGAGGAGGGATACAAGCTCATCCTGGTCAACTCCAACCCGGCGACCATCATGACGGACCCGGCCTACTCCGACCGGACCTACGTGGAGCCGCTCACGCCCGAGGTCCTCGAGAGCATCATCCACGTGGAGAAGCCGCAGGCCCTGCTCCCCACCCTGGGCGGACAGACGGCGCTGAACCTGGCCGCGGTCCTGGCGCAGACCGGCGTCCTGGAGCGCAACGGAGTGCGCCTCATCGGCGCGCCCCTGGAAGCCATCGAGCGCGCCGAGGACCGCCAGAAGTTCAAGGCCGCCATGCAGGAGGCCGGGATCGACCTCCCGCGCAGCGTCATCCTCACGGATCCGGCGGAGCTCCACGCGGCCGCGCGGGAGCTGGGCTTCCCGGTCATCGTCCGCCCCTCCTTCACCCTGGGCGGCACGGGCGGCGGCATCGCCTACAACCTCGAGGAGCTCCTGGCCCGCGTCCACTCCGCCCTGGACGCCAGCCCGGTGAAGAAGGTCCTCCTGGAGGAGTCCGTCATCGGCTGGAAGGAGTTCGAGCTCGAGGTGATGCGGGACAGCCGGGACAATTTCGTGGTCATCTGCTCCATCGAGAACATCGACCCCATGGGGGTCCACACCGGCGACTCCATCACCGTCGCCCCGGCGCAGACCCTGACCGACCGCCAGTACCAGGCCATGCGCGACGACGCCCGCCGGGCGGTGAGCGCCATCGGCGTGGAGACCGGCGGCTGCAACGTGCAGTTCGCCGTGCACCCGAAGACCGGCCGGCGCGTCATCATCGAGATCAACCCCAGGGTGTCGCGCTCCTCGGCTTTGGCCAGCAAGGCCACGGGGTTCCCCATCGCCAAGATCGCGGCCAAGCTCGCGGTGGGCTACACCCTCGACGAGATCGCCAACGACATCACGCGCAAGACACCGGCCTGCTTCGAGCCGGCCATCGACTACGTGGTGACCAAGGTCCCGCGCTTCGCTTTCGAGAAATTCGGCCGCGACTACACGCTGGACACGTGCATGAAGTCCATCGGCGAGGTCATGGCCTGCGGCAGGACGTTCAAGGAATCGCTCCAGAAGGCGCTGCGGGCGCTGGAGACGGGCAGCTTCGGCTTCGAGAAGCCGAGGCAGGCCGGGAAGGAGCTCGATGACGGAGCCCTCATCGAGCGTCTCTCCATGCCCCGGCCGGACCGCATCTTCTTCGTCTACGAGGCGCTCGCCCGGGGATTCAAGCCCCTGGAGGTCGCGGAGATCACGTCCATCGACCCCTGGTTCCTGGACCAGCTCCAGGAGCTCGTCCTGGCCGAGCGCGGGCTGCGCGCCGGTCCGCTGGACCCCGAGCGCCTGCGGGAGGTCAAGCGTCTGGGCTTCTCGGACCGGCAGATCGGACGCGCCCTAGGCAAGACCGAGGCCGCGGTCCGGGTGCTGCGCCTGAAGCACAAGCTGCGCCCGTCCTATAAGTTAGTGGATACGTGCGCGGCCGAGTTCGAGGCCTTCACACCCTATTTCTACTCCACGTACGACTGCGGCGGCGAGGCCGTCCCCTCCAAGAACCGCCGCAAGGTCGCCATCCTGGGATCGGGCCCCAACCGCATCGGCCAGGGGATCGAGTTCGACTACTGCTGCGTGCACGCCTGTCTGGCCCTGCGGGAGCTCGGCCACGAGACGGTGATGATCAACTGCAACCCCGAGACCGTCTCCACGGACTACGACATCTCGGACCGCCTCTACTTCGAGCCTCTCACCCTGGAGGACGTGCTGGGCGTGCTCGAGCTCGAGAAGCCTTACGGCGTCATCGTGCAGTTCGGCGGCCAGACCCCGCTCAACCTGTCGAAGGCTTTGGCTGAGCGCGGCATCCGCATCCTCGGGACCTCGCCCGCTTCCACGGACATGGCCGAGGACCGGCGCCGCTTCGGGGCCCTGCTGCGCCGGCTCGACATCCCCGCTCCGGAGTACGGCCTCGCCCGAAGCGCATCCGAGGCCCGGCGCATCGCCGAGCGCATCGGCTATCCCGTGATGGTCCGCCCCTCCTACGTGCTGGGAGGCCGGGCCATGGAGGCCGTCTACGACGAGGCCGAGCTGCGCGGCTTCATGGAACGGGCCCTGGCCGCGAGCAGCCACCGCGAGATCCTCATCGACCGATTCCTCGCGGACGCGACCGAAGTGGACGTGGACGCGGTCTCGGACGGCCGCGACGTGTTCATCGGCGCGGTCATGGAGCACATCGAGGAGGCCGGGGTCCATTCCGGCGACTCGGCCTGCACCCTGCCGCCCCACTCCATCCCCCAGAGCCAGATCGAGCGCATCGCGGACCACACGCGCCGGCTCGCCCTGGCCTTGAAGGTACGGGGGATGCTCAACCTGCAGTTCGCCATCAAGGACAACGTGGTCTATCTGCTCGAGGCCAACCCGCGGGCATCCCGGACCGTCCCCTTCGCGAGCAAAGCCACGGGCCTGGAGCTCGCCAAGATCGCGGCCAAGGTCATCGCGGGCAAGCCTCTGGCCAGGCTCCTGCCGGCCGGGCTGCTGCGCCGGGCCTACGCCGAGACGCCCTACGCCTGCACCAAGGCCGTGGTGCTCCCGTTCGTCAAGCTCCCCGGGACCGACCCGACCCTGGGGCCGGAGATGAAGTCCACGGGAGAGGTCATGGGCATCGCGTCCGACTTCCCCCGCTCCTTCGCCAAGAGCCAGGCCGCGGCCGGCATGGCTCTGCCCGTCGGCGGGGCGGTCTTCCTGAGCGTGCGGGACGAGGACAAGGCCGCCGTGCTCCCGGTGGCGGCGCAGCGGCGCCAGCTCGGCTTCGCGCTGCACGCGACGCGCAGCACGCACGAGTTCCTGGCCCGGCACGGCATCGGTTCCAGCCGGGTCTTCAAGATCGGCGAGGGCAAACCGGACGCGGTGGACCTCATCAAGCAGCGCACCGTGAGCCTGGTCATCAACACGCCCTCGGGCAAACGGGCCAAGTCCGACGGCTACGCCATCCGCCGTTCGTCCATCGACTTCGGGGTGTCCATCATCAGCAACGTGAACGCCTGCCAGGCCGCGGTGCAGGCCATCTCCGCGCTGCGCGGAGCGCCGCTGGCGCCCGTGGCGCTGCAGGACCGGTATCGGGAACTGCGCTACAAGGTGTGAGTCCGGCTATTTCCCAGGCAGCTTGATCTTGACGGGAGGCGGCAGCTTGATCTCGCCGTTCTCGACCTTCTTAGCGAAGGCCTTGTGGATGTCCACCCACGAGGCGTCGGAGCCCAGATCCATCTTCTTGGCCACGGTGCGGCGCGCCCGGTCGCCGAACTCGTTCACGACGCCCTTCCAGGTGGCGGTCTTGGGGTCCATGTCGAGCTTTCCCGCGGCCAGCGCCAGCAGCTCGTCTTTCCCCTTCTGCTTGTAGAGTTCCTGTCCCTTGGCCGCGATCTCCCGCCACGAGGCGTTCGGCGCCAGGCCGAGCCGCTGCAAATCCTTGTACATGGCGGCCTGCATGCCGGGCATGGCCGTGGTCTCGATGAGCTTCTGCAGGTCCTTCGTCAGGGTGGGAGACTTGGGGTCCAGACCGTAGCTCTTGGCCAAGGCCTCCAGGTCGGCGGAGACCGTGGGCGCGAGGTCCGCCAGGCCCTGGGTCAAACCGATAGGCTGGAACTCTGCGCAAAAGCCGTCCATGCGGAAAGCGGCGAGCAGAAGGGCGATCGCGATCATCTTCATGGGACACCCCCTGTACACTATGCCCTCGGAACCGGGACGCGTCAATAGGCTACTGCCCCGCTTCCTGGAGCGCTTTCGCCGATTCCTCGGAGGTCTGCTGGATCGCCGCGTTGGCCTTCGCGGCCGCGTCCTCCGCCTTCTTCAGGTCCTGCTGCAGGTCCTGCACGTACCCGGCCGGAGCCGTGTTCCCGGAACGCATGTCCTGCACGGTCTGCTGCACGGCCTGCTTCTCGTCCTTCTTGCAGCCGAGCGCGGCGACGAACAATACGATGGGGATCCATTTCATATCTATTGATCCGCCTTGGCGGCCAGCTTGAGCGTCCAGTATATCCCGTAGACCGACAGGGCGACCCACAGCACCCCCCACACGAGCGAGGGGATGAACGTGATGGAGGCCAGCCTGCTCGCGTCCGAGCAGCAAACCTTGCGGGAGATGGTGTCGCTGTAGATGTCCAGGATGGCGTAGCCGCAGGAGGTCACGCCCACGACCCGGATCAGGAAGTCGTTGGTCAGGTCGTTGAGCCAGCGGGCCGAGGCCAGGAACGCGGCCGCGGCGAGAGCGCCGAAGAGGATGCCGAAGGGATTGCGCACGTAGAGCAGGGTGATGGCGGCCAAGACCACGCCCAGAAGGCCGGAGAGGATCCTGGCGCGCTTGACGAAGGCGGCCGCGAGGATGAGGGCCGAGCCCCAGGCGAAGGAGCCCAGGTAGCCGGCGCTCAGAACCACGAAGCGGCAGCCTCCCGTGGTGCAGGCCAGGCCGCTCTGGTCCGCGGAGACCTTGAGGTTCACGATGGAGCCTCCGGTCAGGACCGCGGCCAGGCCGTGGCTGATCTCGTGGAAGAACACGACCAGTATTTTCAGCGGGGTCATGAACGCGTAGTCCCAGAAGCAGGCGATCAGGACGAAGGCGGCCACGAGCCCGCCGATGCGCGCCGCCGAGCCTCGCTTGCTCATTGGGGAGATTCAACAAATTTTTGATACCCTTTGAGCGATGGCGAAAGACGACGACGCCGTCTGGGTGGGCTCCGGCTCCTTCCGCATCGACAGGGAAAAGGCCCTTGAGACGCTCCTGCGGTTCCAGCTTCCCGACCCGACCCAGTACCTGCTCTGCTGGGTGCGCACGGCCTGCGCCGCGGGCGCGCCGGAGATACGGATCGGCGTCTCGCCGGAAGGGCTGGAGATGCGCTTCAACGGCGAGCCCTTCGCCTACGACGAGCTCAAGGACCCCTATGCGGCCCTGTTCGGCAGCTCCGGAGGACGCAGCGCCGCGCTCCGGCACCTGGCATACGGCCTCCTCGCGGCCTTGCGCACCGTACCCGAGTCCATCACCGTCGCCTCCGGGACGGGCAAGGGACGCGCGCTCCTGGAGGTCTCGAGCTTGAGCCTGGACCGCGTCGAGCGCGTCGAGGAGGAGGCGGCCGGGACCGTCATCCGGGTGATCCGGCCGAAGGATGGGACCGTGTCCAAGGCGCTCGGGCACATCCGCGGCTCCACCTCCATGTGCCCGGCCGAGGTCTTCATCCGCGATGAGAGGGCCGCTCCGCTCCGGGACGTGGAGGAAGCGCTCTGCGTATCGGTCGAGGAGGACGGGGTGCGCGCCCTCCTCTGGGTGCCCGAGGAACTCGCGGCCAGGAGCCGGGTGGAGCTCCACGTGCTCGGCGTCTGGGTGGACACGGTCGAGCTCGAGCTCCCGGCCGCCCAGGTCTGGGGCCGCGTGAACGACGACAGGCTGCAGCTCAACGCCTCTCTCACCGGAGTCGTGCGCGACGACCGCTACCGGGCCGTGGTCAACCGCCTGCCCAGGGCCGCGGAACGCCTCGTCATGGGGGTCTCCAGCCGCCTGGGCGAGAGCCTGCCGAAGACGGCCCGGCTCCTGCGGCAGGACGAGGTGGCGCGCCTCGTCTGGGCGGAGCGCATGACCCGTGGCGCGGGGAGCGTCGGCGGCGACATCCTGCACGCCCTGTCCTCGCTCCTCTCCCGGATCAGGAAGCCGCAGCGCACTCCCGAGCTCGCGTCCGTGGACCAGGACGCCTTGGCCGTGCGCTGGCTGCGCGACCTGTGCGGCCGGACCCTGGCGGACGCGGAGCAGGACGAGTCGATCCCCCTGAAGAAGACTCTCTGGAACGCGCCGCTGTACCTCAGCATGGCCGGGACTCCGCTGACGCTCAAGGAGTTGGAGAAGCTCCATTCCAAAGACGAGAAGCTCCGGTACTGGGTCCATCCCTCGGGAAGTTCTTCCGTTCCGATTGAAGATAAGAACGTTTTATATACCGTTTCCGCCCGCGAATTGAATCTATTACAACAGCGCTATCACTGCGAAGCCCTTTGAGCCGCTGAAAATCCGCCTTATTATTTATGATAATATGGAGATAGGACGGAAGACCTAGCTTGCGCTAGGCCTTCGAGCGAATGCGCTCCAGCCGGAATTGGTCTACAATGAAGGCAGCACCGCTATGAACCGCTTGGGGATGGCAGCTCTCTTATTGCTCGCCATGGCCGTGAAAAGCCATGCGGTCGAGGTGGTGTACGGAGCCAAGATCTCGGATGACCCTGCCCAAAGCGCTCCGGGCATGAACTACGTCGGCGAACAGGTGGACGAGCTCAAGGACGCCATCGCCGACCCCAGTTTGTCCCAGCAGGACCTGCACGCGCAGGCCGCCTCTATGTGGAACTCGGTTTCCGCGATGCCGGCGGTCCCGGCCGTGCGGCTCCGAGGCTGGGACAAGCCGGACCGGTCCTCGCGGAGCAACGTCGAGGGCATGATGTCCGAGATCCAGAATACGCTCGCTCGCTCCATGTCCGATCACCGCGAGCCGCCCGCGCCGGAACTGCTGGAAGCCTACGCATACGGCGACAACGTCCGCGCCGCGGGACGAGCGGAATACGATAAAGGGGAGGTTCTCAAGGACAGCCAACTCGGCGCCTACGTCTTTTCCAAGACCGAGGCGATCGGGATCTACTTCAACAAGGCGTTCCGAAACCTGCAGCAGGCTCTCGGCGACGGCTTCGCAGCCGCGACCGCCGTCCACGAAAGCGCCCACGCCCGCGACCATGCGAAAGGACAGCTCAACGCGGTCCAGGTCCGTGCCGGGGAGAAATCGGCTTTCAAGACCGAGTTCCTGTGGCTGCAGACCCTCGACCCGTCAGGCCAGAAACTGGCCTGGGCCCGGCACAACTTCTGCGGTGCGGACATCGAGTCCGCCCCCGCGAACATGGCCTGCAAGTACCTGCAGCACCTGGCCCAGATCAAGGACTACGCCAGCCGGGACGATTACGACGGGCTGGTCGCGAAGCTCGGATATAAGGACCGCGACCACGACCCGTTCGCAGCCCAGCCTGCGGCGGAAGCCTTGAAGTAGCCGGCAGTCCTCTAAAAAAACGAATCATGGGCATCCTTAGAAAGACGGAAGAGCTGTTGCCGGTCACCTGCGCCGTGCTCGCCGAAGACGTGCGGCAGGATTTCTTCTCGGAGATCCGGAAGCGCGCGAGCGGCAACCTGGGCCGCATCGCGCTCATCGCGGACACCACGACCTCCGTGGTGTCGGATTGGATCAGCGGGCGCAAGAACGTGCCGTATCACTCCCTGCAGGTCCTCTCGCGCGAGTTCGGCCTCGAGCCTCCGCCGGTGAGCGAACTGCGTCGGGAGCTCCAGGAGGTCGTGCACACCCCCAAGGCGAGGACCGCGTCCGATATCAAGGCCGAGCTCGGCGAAGAGCGCCGCCCCAGGAGGGAGCCTCGCGAGGGCCGCGGACGCGAAAGACGGGAGCGCCCCCACGCGGGACGCCAGCCGCACAAAAGGGAGCCCCAGGCTCAAGCCCCCCGCCGGGAGCGCAGGCCCCGCCAGCCCCAGCAGAAGTCTCCCAGACCCCGGCGCGAGGAGCCTCGACAGGAGCCCGGCAAGGGCCCCAAGCTCTCGGCCGAGCTGGCCTACTGGACCGGGGTGGTGCTGGCCGGCGGCCGGCGCCAAGCCGGCGAGATCTATTTCTCGGCGGACCGGCGCGTGGGACAGAACTTCGCGTCGACCTGGGGAGGCCTGACCTCCAAGCTCTTCCGCGTGAAGCCGTCTTTGTCCATGTCCGCGGACCACAAGGTGCAGACCGCGTCCCTGCCGGTCGCCGGCCTAGAAGAGCTCCTCTCCCGGATCGAGTTCCAGGAAGGCACCGAGCCCCCGACGGCTCCGGGCGCGCCCCGCTGGACCTGGTCCAATCCGGAGTGGAAGGCCGCGTTCCTGCGGGGAGTGGTGGACGTGTGCTGCCACTTCACCCGCACCCCGGCCCTGCGCATCGTCATCCCCTCGGAGCGGCTGCGCAGGTCCGTGCAGAAGATACTCGCCTCGATCGGCATCGACGCCAAGGACGGGGGCCAAGGCGAGTTGTGCGTGGAGGGCCGCGAGGCGGTGGAGAAGTACCTGCAGTCCGTGGGCACCGAGAACCTCAAGCTCAGGGACCAGACCAAGGCCTTCCTGAGAGGCCGGCCTCCCCGGGACGGGACGCAGGCGCGGCCCGAGGCCCGCGAGGCGCCGGCGGACGCCGACCCGGAGGCATCCCATGACGAGGAGCCTCGGGAGGCGGGAGAGTCGGCGGAGCCGGAGACCGCGGCTTTCGGGGAGGTGGACGACGAGTCCTCCGAGGACGCGGTCCCCGCGGACGGGGAATAAGCCGGGTATTCTCGTTCGAAGACTTATTTCCGAACAAAAAAGGGCGCCCCTTTTATGGGGCGCCCTTTGCCGAGCCGGTCGGAGCATTTCGGGGCGAACGAGCAGACATCTCCCTTAGTCGCAAGCATCCTTGAGGCCCATGGAACAGGCCTTGCGGAATAGTTCAGCCGCCTTGACGACGTCCCGGGAGACGCCTTTCCCGTCCTGATACCGCACGCCGAGGTTGTAGCAGCCCTGGCTTTCTCCCATATCGCACGCCTTGCCGAGGAACGCCGCGGACTCGGCCGCGGGCAAGGCCGAATTGCCGAGGAGGTAGCAGCCCTTGCTGTTCCCCAATTCGCAGGCCTTCTTGAAGAACTCGTCGCTCTTGTGCGCGTCCCGCTTCACGCCCAAGCCTTGATGGTACATGCTGCCGACGTTGAAGCAGCCCCTGTTTTCGCCCATCCCGCAGGATATGCCGTAGAACTTGAAGGCTTTGTCCGCGTCCTCGTCCTGGAACAGGACCCCGAGGTTGAAGCACGCCCGGACGTCCTTCAGGCCGCAGGCCTTCTCGTAGAACCGCTCCGCCTTCTCCACATCCTTGGGGATGCCGTCACCCTTGTGGTACAGCTCGCCGGCATTGAAGCAGCCCGCGTAGTCGCCCAAGTCGCAGGAGCTGCCGAACAATCGCGCGGCCCCGTCCATGTCCTTGGCCACGACCTTGCCCTCGACGAGGTCCACACCGCGGTTGTAGCAGGCCCTGGCCGAGCCCGCTTCGCAGCCCTTGCGGTAATACTCGGAGGCCCTGACCGCGTTCCGGGTCACGCCCCGGCCCTCTTCGTACGCCAGGCCCAGCTTGTTGCATGCCGCGCCGTCCCCGGCGGAGCAGCTCTTGCGGAGACTCACGACTTTCTTCCCGGCCTGAGCGGCGGACCCGGTCCACGGCCGGAGCATGAGGCATAAAGCCGCGATCATCAGAAACGCTGATGCCTTCTTCACGGTCCCCTCCGGCGGATACTTTAGCTCAACTTCCCCGGAGCCGCAATGCCTTGGTTTGCGGAGGTGGACCGGGAGGTCCCGTGCGGGGGGATCGGGGTGAGCTTCAGCGGCGCCTATTTCAAGACGCCGTCGACATCACGGCGAACCGCGCTACTGCTGCTGAAGGCGCGCGACTTCCGCGAGGTGCTCCGCGAACTTCTTATCGATTAGGGCCGGATCGGCTGTTTTGAGCGTCCTTTCCCAGCCGCATAGGCACTTCAGCTTCTTCGTCTTGGAAACGAACTCATACAGGTGGGTTCTCAGGGTAGGCCTCCAAAACTGCCCATATAGTGTAGCACACAAAAGGGGGGATCGACCCCGGACGATCTTCAGGTCGGGCGGCCGCGGCGCGCGGGCCCGTCGAATCCCCGCCGCTCCCGTCTGGCCTTTCTTATCGGAACCAAGAAGTCCTGTCGGACCTTGGCCGCGATCTGCCGATCCGTCATCTTATCGACCGTCACCACACCGACGATGCGTCCGCCGAGGCTGCTCCTCTCCAGACGCCTCTTCAGCTCGCCTTTGGCTTCGCCGGGGCCGAATATGTGGATAGCTTGCGCATCACGGATGCATGAAACGACCCTGTCGTAGTACATGTCGAGGTGCCCCATGAAAGCCGTCTCCCGCATGTCATCCGATGGCGATTGCTGCGGCCCATACTGAGTCCTGGACCGCGACCCGCCGTAAGGGCGGAGCTGTTTTTCGACGTCGGACTTGATCCGTATCGTCACTCCCCCCTTGTCCGACACCAACACGATCACGGTCTTCCGGTGGTCGATCCACAGGCCCGCTCTTGTCTTCATGAATCCCTCCCTGGACGCTGTCGGGCACCATACGACTTTGCAGCCTGTCATTCAAGGACAATATCGAGTCCGGAGCCGCCGGATGGCCCGCACGGCCGCCCTGACGTCGCGTTCGCCGAATATCCCGCCGGCCGCGCACACCGCGTCGGCTCCGGCCTCGAAGAGCTCCCGGGCATTGCCCGCGTTGATGCCGCCGATCGCCACGATGGGGACCCTTATCGCTTCTTTCGCTTGGCCGAGGACCTCGATCGGGCAGCCGGGCGCGCCGGGTTTTGTCCGGGAAGGGAAGAACCTTCCGAAGGAGACGTAATCCGCGCCTCCGGCCGCCAGCTCCACGGCGCGCCGGACGTCGCCGGAACAAGACGCTCCGATCACCGCTGCCGGACCCAATACGCGGCGAGCCTCCTCCAGCGAGCCGTCCTCCCTGCCGATATGCACGCCTCCCGCCCCAACCTCGAGAGCGAGCGAAGGGTCGTCGTTGACGATGAAAAGGGTCTCGTGGCTACGGCAAAGCGCGGCCAGCCTCTTGGCCGTCTCCAGCCTGACGGCGCGGGCCGAGGTCTTATCCCTCAGCTGCAGCACGTCGACCCCCTCGCGAAGGACCCCCTCCACCGTCTCGAAGAAACGGCCGCGGGGCACCAGCCTTTCGTCCGTGACCGCATACACGCCGCGCTTGAAGCCTAACCTGGGCATCTTTCCAGGAGCCGTTCGGCGATCAGCCCGGAGACCTTCCTGCCCGACAGCAGCATCCCGCCGAACACCGGCCCCATGCGCGGCCTTCCGAACGCCGCGTTGGCGGCCATGCCGGCCACGTAGACGTTCGGGAATATCTCCCGGGTGTATTCGACGCAGTCGCACTCCCCCCGCGTGGCGTCCATGGAGGCCTCCCAGACGATCCTGCCGGTATCGGTCGCGAGCCTGACCGCGTTCTTCTTTTCGATGACCTTGAGGACTTCCAGCGGATGGCCGGTGGCTTCGACCAGGAACCGGCAGTTCAACGCCAGGGGGTCGACATGGAGCCCGGCCATCTCGACCGGAGTCCAGTTGATCACGAGGCCGCACACGGCGCTCTCCTTCATGACCACGTCCTCGATGGCGATGCAGTTGAAGACCAGGGCTCCCGCCTGCACGGCCTTCGAGCAGAGCGTGGATGTCGCCTCGACCGAATCGGCGGTGTAGTAGCCCTCGGCGTATCGGCGGGTCGATACCCCGAACTCGTCCAGCACGGCCTTGCCGCTTTCCTGGACGACGATCTCGTTGAAGAGCATGCCGCCGCCCCACATGCCGCCGCCGACCGACAGCTTTTTCTCGAAGACGCCCGTCCTTATCCCTCGCTTCGCCAGATAATACGCGGCGGTAAGACCGGCCGGACCCGCGCCCGCGATCGCGACGTCCAGGTCCAGCATCTTGTGGAGCTTCTCATGGTAGCGGTCTATGATCGCTCTCGAAACAACGGCCTCGTCTATCCTCATTCCCCCTCCGATGCCCAGTGATGACAGAGCGGGCCCCTGCCCTTCCCCAGGCTCAGGGAATGGCGGATGGCCCCCGCGACGAAACCTCGGGCCGACCTGACCGCGCTGCGCAGGTCGGCTCCCCGGGACAGCCAGGCCGCGACGGCGGCCGAGAGGGCGCACCCCGTTCCCCGCGTGTTCCCGGTACGGATGCGGCGCTCGCGCAGGCGCTCGAACCCTCCCTCGAAACACAGGACATCCTCGCAGAAGGAGCCCGGCCTGTGTCCGCCCTTGATGAGCACGGCGCGGGGTCCGAGGGAGGCGATGCGCCGGGCCGCCTCCTCGATGTCTTCGTCGCGGCGGATGCGCATCCCGGCGAGGGACTCGGCCTCGGGGATGTTGGGCGTGACCAGCAGGGCCAGCGGGAGGAGACGGCCGGTCAGGGCCCTCAATCCGTCCGGGTCCAGCAATCGGGTCCCGTCCTTGGCCGCCATCACGGGGTCCACGACCAGCCTCCGCACGCGCAGCGCTCGGAAACAGTCCGCGGCGGCCGCGATCGCCGAGCGCGTCATCAGCATCCCCGTCTTCACCGCGTCCGCGCCCATGTCGCGGACCGCGGCCTCGATCTGGCGCGCGACGAGCCTCCCCGGGACCGGCTCCACATGCGAGACCCGCCGGCTGTCCTGCACCGTCAGCGCCGCAACGGCCGCCATGCCGTACACTCCAAGGGCGGCGAAGGTCTTGAGGTCCGCCTGGATCCCGGCTCCTCCGCTCGGGTCCGACCCCCCCACGGTCAACGCCCGCGGCGCGGTCATGGCCGGGACAAGCGCATGGCGCAGAACCCTTCCCCGCACATGGAGCAGCAGCGCGCTTCCCCGTCGGACCCTTCGTGGGACCGCCCGGCTTTCTCCGGGTCGAACGAGAGCTGGAACTGCTTCTCCCAGTCGAAGGCGTATCTGGCCTTCGAGAGCTCGTCGTCCCTTCGCCTCGCCCCGGGCCGCCCCCGGGCGATGTCCGCCGCATGCGCGGCGATCCTGCTCGCGATCACCCCGTCGCGCACATCGTCGATCCCGGGCAGCCCCAGGTGCTCCTTGGGCGTCACATAGCACAGCAGCGACGCCCCGGCCCAGGCCGCCAGGGCTCCCCCGATCGCCGCGGAGATGTGATCGTAGCCCGGCGAGATGTCCGTCACCAGGGGCCCCAGGACGTAGAACGGGGCGTCGCCGCAAAGACGCCTCGCCCGATCCACATGCATCGCCACCTGGTCCATAGGGACATGCCCCGGGCCTTCCACCATGACCTGCACGCCCTGCCGCCGCGCCCGGCGCGTCAGCTCGCCCAAGACGTCGAGCTCGGCGAACTGCGCCGGATCGCCGGCGTCCGCCAGGCACCCCGGCCTGAGTCCGTCGCCGAGGCTGAAGCAGACATCGTGCTTCTTGAAGATGCTGCAGATATCGTCGAACCTCTCATAAAGGGGGTTCTGTCTTCCGCTCCGCCGCATCCAATGGGCCAAGGCCGCGCCCCCGCGCGAGACGATGCCGGTGAGCCGCCTCCGCACGAGCGGCAGATGCTCGCGCAGAAGACCCGCGTGGACGGTCATGAAATCCACTCCCTGTTCCGCCTGCTCCTCGATGCAGCCCAGGAGCAGCCCGACATCGAGGGACTCCGGCGAGCCGGCGCGGGCGAGCGCCTCGTACACAGGCACGGTGCCGACCGGGAGGCCGCAGGCCAGGAAAACACGGCGCGTGCCCGCGAGGTCTCCGGCCGTTGAAAGGTCCATGACCGCATCCGCACCCAGCCGCACTGCCAAGTCCAGCTTGCGCTCCTCGGCGCGGATACCGCCGAGAAGCCGGGATGCGCCGAGATTGGCGTTGACCTTGCAGCGGAACCCCATGCCGATGGCGGCCGGACGCAAGCCGTCGTGGCCCCTGTTCGCCGGGATGACGGCGCGGCCGCAAGCCACCTGCTCACGCGCGTACTCCGGCGGCAGGCCTTCCGCAGCGGCTGCGGCTTCGATCTGGGGGGTAATCCGGCCCTGACGGGCGGCTTGGAGCTGCGTCATCGTTCCCTCCGCTGGTATTACCCAGTTCAGGTTCAACGGGTCTTCCCGATGGAATCGGGAATCTCAGCCTGGTCTCACCAAGCTCCCCTACTGCGTTCTGATTCTATCAAACGAAGGAACGGGGAATCATCCCCTGGCGATCTTCAGTACGAGACTGGCCCGTGTCCCTCGATATTTTCTTCCTGGCTGACTCCGTCGAAGGAGCCGCTGATGCGGTCGTTGGAGGACTTCAGGGTCCGGGAGGCCGCAAGCGCCTTTGACTGGACCTGCTTGGCCGGGGGACGGTCCTTGTTCCGGCCGTACGGGTCTTCGACGGCCGGGATATCCAGGGGCCGCTTGGCGAGCGGCTTGGGGAAATGCTGCGCATCGCCGAGCGCCACGTCGATCTCCGTGATCCGGGCCCGGATCTGGCCGATGGTGGCCTCGGCCCGGTAGGCCAGGGCCGTCGCCGACTGATAGGCGTCGCGCATCTTCGTGCTGTCGACCTCGGCTTCGCCGACGGCCATCCTCGATCGGCCCACCCACCATTCCCTATCGAGCGCGGCCTCGTAGCCGTACTTGATGGCATCGTTCATCCGCATCGTGTGGTTCCAGTTGATGCGCTGGCCCGATTGGATCTGGATCTGCTTGGCCAGGGCGACCTTGCCGTCGGCCTTGTAGAGGGTGTCGATGGCCTTGCGCAGCCCCTCCTGCATGGGGTCGAGCTGACCCTCCATCATCTCGATGACCTCATCGCCCTTCTTGACGGCCGCGGCCATGCGCTCGCCGCTGTCGTGGATGACCCGCGCGGAGGTCATGCCGGCGCGGTAGTCCCGCTGCTTGCCCTGGGTGCGTCCCATGCCCACCTTGGCCACTGAGCCCTTGTCCAGCTCGCCGGCCCGCTTGGCCAGGTCCTGGGCCAGCTGCGCGCGCTTGGCCGCCCGCTTGAGCAGTCCTTTGGCCGTCTTGATGCGATTCGCGAGACCGTCCATGCGCTCGCGCATGAGCTCGAGAGCCGGAGCCAGGGAGGCGATCCCGCCCAAGGGCGCCAGCCGGAGCCTGGCCCCGGGGGAGTCCGGCGGCTCCAGGACCATGACGCCGACGGTGGCCTGGGCCGAAGCCGCCTGGTCGTCGAGTATGTCCAAAGAGCGCGCGAGTTCGTCCTGGATGAGGTCCAATTCCTCGATGAACTTCTGATACTGCTCCCGGATGGTGGAGAGGTGCGGCTTGTCGCCCACCCGGGCCAGGTCGTTGTACGAAAGGCGGAAGGTCTCCCGGGCGTTGTCGGCGTTGAGCGCGATCTCGGTCAGCGGGACGTCTATGCCCGGGCGCGCCCGCTCCTCGACATTTGAGAGGAACAGGTCCATCCCGGGGACCCGGTTCTGGGGGCCCTCGATATCGGTGATGCCGTCCCAGAAGTGCAGCACCAGCGAGTAATAGTCCTCGTAGATCGCGCCCTGATTGGTCGACGGGTCCGGCTTCTGGAGGTCGCGCCGGGAGGAAGGCCGCCGGTCCCGCTGGCGATGCCGGGCGGGCGGACTCTGGTCGTCGCGCAGCCGGGACATCATCTCGATGCCCGTTTCATTGAGAGCCCTGGCCCGGGCTCCGCCCAAGTCCTCGCTCTCCGGCTGGACATCGCGCACCGGCCCGCCGGCGAGGGAGGGCGCCTGGCGGCCGCTCGCGCCCCCTTCCATGAGTTCCCGGCCCATCTCGGTGTAGGCGAGCTTCTCCCACGGAGGGGTCTTCGCTCCGGCCGGGGTCCAATCGCCCGCCCAAGACTGGCCGTCCAGGCCGTTGGCGTTGTCGGTATGGTGGTAAAACTCGTGGGACAGCACCACGATGTCGAGCCCGATGAGCTCGATCTGGTTGGGCGACGTGAACAGGCCGGCCGCGCCCATCTCCTTCAACTTCGGGACGTTGATCGCGAGAGTGGGGAACTGGCCGACCCAGCCGTCGGGCTTCATGAGCCGGGTGATGATCCAATTGACGTGATAGTTCTGGTCCGCGCCGTTCTGCGCCCAGATCTTGACCACGGTCCGCAAGTACTGGCGGTAGAGGGCCCGGGTCTCGGGAGTCGCCAAAGCCTCGGCCGAGGCCCGGATGTTCTCCTCGATGATGCGGCTCTTCTCTTCCTTGTACTCCTCGATGATCTCCGCCATGAAGGACTTCGCGGATTCTCCGGCCAGCGCCGCTGCGCGTTTCTTGTCCTCCGCGGTCAAGAGGACGTCCTCGCCCTTGAGCTTGGGCTCGGCCGCAGGGTCCTCCTGGGACTTCTTGAGCTCTTTCTTGAGCTTCTCCATGTTCTGCTTGATCTTCGGATTGTCCTGGTAGAACTGGGCCAACTCGGATTGGTCGATATGGGCGAGGGCGGGCATGGACCCGGCCGCAGCGAGAAGCAGCATGGAGGACAGAGAGATCTTCAGCGAGTGCTTGCCCATCGCCCTTGGGTTCCCCATTCTTAAGGATAGCCGTTGCCCGCAAGGCCTTCTAGGACCCAGTGGCCCCCTCGAAAATAGGTCGAAAGGCCTATCTCGGCGCCGGGGCGCCGAGATCGAGATTATGGCCCAGGATTTACTGAGCGGCTGTTTGCGATTCTTGCCCGCAGGAACCGAGGCCAGTACAACTCCGCGCGGCTCGCCCCGTGCCAGAAATCGAAGGCGTTGACGACATAGGTAACTATTATTTCATCCGCCAGCGATAGTTCCAGGTGCGCCTTGGCCTCATAGGAGTACACGCCTTTGTCTCGTTGCATTTCCGGACACTCATAGACCTCGATGGCCTCGCTCCACGGCCCCTCCGGCCGGGCAGAGAGACGCGCATTGATTCTCGGGCCCAGGCCGTTCTCCGTGTAGACCGAGATAAACTCCGCCATTGACGGCAGCCACGAAACCGAGTATTCGTTGGCCGCGCGATCAAAAATCCTCGCCGCCTGAGCGGGATCTTCCTGCCACCGGCCCTGGCCATAGAACCGCCATCTGCCGAATTCGCCCAACTCGGACTGCGCGACGCGCGCCACCATGGCGTGCTTGCGCGGGAAACTTCTCCCGAGGTCTTCATCGACGCCGTAAACGTATATCCAGCCCTCGTTTTGCAGGACGGCGGTGCCGAAGGTCCTGTTCCGGGTCGGCGTGAAACTGGAAAACGGGAGCTTCCGCTGAGTCGAACGCCACTCCGTCGGCCGGTCATCCGGGTTTTCGACGCGGATGAGCCACGCGCCCGCCTCGCGGAATCCGAAGGAGTCGTCCTCGCCGCCGGCTTTCTCGACATGGGCCGCGAAAAGCCAAAGTTCGCGCCCTATCCGCACACCGCTCCGGAGCCAGAACCACCCGCGGCCATCCGTCGGCGTCAGCAGCGCCGCCGGTTCGCCGGTGGGCCCCCGGCCCCAGAAGAATTCGACTGAAGCGGCGGACGGATCTTTGCCGCGCTGCACCGCCACCGAGTTATTGACCATGACGGCATCGACATGTTTTCCATCACGAATGGAGCCGATCCATGTATCGTTGTAGAGCCAAAGAACTGCGCCTTCGTCGAGCTCGACAGAGGAGGCTCCATCGGCGCCTGTCCAGCCGCTTGTGCTCCGGAAGAGGGCGTCGTGGTCAGCGGAGGGAGCGGCGTCGAATCGCGGCTTTTCGGCGGGATGACGTACGGGCATGAAGCACCCTGCGGCGAGCGACAGGACCGCCACGAATGCCGTCCAACGGAGCCTGTCTCGGCAATGCAACGGGAGCCGTCCTATGACGTTGAGCATTCGGATCGCACGATATTATACGCCCTTGATATCGCTCTGGCGGTCGGAAAGAGCATAGACGAGGCCAAGTTTACGGTATGATGTCCTGATGAGACGACTGCCCTTCCTCTGCGCGCTCGCTTTCGCCGCCTCGGGTTGCGCCGGCTCCCACGGCTTGGCCGGCGAAGCCTGCGGCGGCAAGGTCCACGAACGGCGCTCCGCCGAGCTGGCGAGCATTTACGACGCGGACCAAGCCGACCGCGCGGACTTCACCAAGATGACTTTAGCCGCAATGCTCAAGATGAGCCGGCGTGACGAACGCCGCATCCGACGGGTAGCCGAGATCTTCGCGGAGGGCTGTCTCAAGACCGGCAAGGACTACTATCACGCGGCCATGGTGTTCCAGCATGGACGGTCGCCGGACCACTTCCTGCAGACCTACCTGTGGTCGTCGCAAGCCGTGGCCCTCGGCGACGACAGGGGCAACTGGCTGCGGGCCGCAGGCGTGGACCGCTACCTCATGAACACCGGACGCAAGCAACTCTACGCCACGCAGGCCCAGGGCATGGGCCCCGGTACGGACACCTGCTACTGCCTCTGGCCGCTTGAAGAGACGGCCACGGACGAGGACCGCAAGGCCATCGGCGCGCGCACCCTCGAAGAGCAATGGGCTTGGATCGACGGGATGAACAAGGGCAAGGATTGCGGGCGGAAGTTCTGTCCGCGCGAAGCGAAGCCCACCCCGAAAGGTTCCCTGCCCGGGGTGAACTGGTAACGTCCCGATTCCGGCGAAGGCCCCAGGGTTCCGCCCTTGCAAGACGGGCGTTTATCACTTGTAATCCTCTACTTGAATCAAAGCGAATCTTTCCGGTCGGAGCTGGCTCAGCCAACAGCAATGGAGTATTCGCGAGCAACGCTATTGCGAACTGCTATCACACCTAACGAAGCTCAGCCTGTCGTTGCAGGATCGGTCCGAGTATTTCATGGAACCAGGTTCCGAGCATGACCGAACACTCGTGGAAAGCGATCACTTTAAGTATTTGGCGCGCTGTGGCCACGAGTCATATCAGGCCATTCGTGAACTCATCGGGCCTGCATCCATATTCCTCTCTGCAAATTCGATCTCCGCGCTCGAAAAACTCGTCCACGAACACTGGAGCGTTACAGAATTTAGCGCCTGCACAGCCGACTACGTCACCTCTGCGCTCAAGTTGGTTCATGCTGCACGCGCGGCAGTTCTTGCGGAGGCGAGAAGTGAACTCGCACGCGCGCCCTCGGCGACCTAACACACCCCCCACCCCTGGTCTGGGCGCCGCCGGCAGGAAAGTACAGTTGACCTGGATTGTTCCGAAGTGGACACAAAGTAGACAACGCCCGAAGCGACTATCGGATGTCCCTCACGGGACGGAAACCAAGGTCGTCGACGCGGTCGCCCTGGTCGTACCACACGCGGGTCGATGCCCGGAGGAACCCACCTACGTCGCCCCAGGAGCCGCCGCGATACACCCGGTCGCCCCCAGGGCTCTCCCATGATCTCCAGCCCCTGTGCGCGCCATCGGGGCTGCCATGATGCCGGCTTTGCGTCCATTCCCAGACGTTGCCGGCCATGTCGCACAAGCCCTGCGCCGTGTTCCCTGCCGTCTTGGAACATACGGGCCATGTCAAGTTCCGACCACATCCCTTCATGCCGTGAGCCATCACGGCCCTCTGGCAAGACGCTGGCTCGTTCCCCCACGGATAGTCGATGTCCCTCCCTCCCGAGCGCGCCGCGTACTCCCACTCCGCCTCGCTCGGCAGCCTCCCTCCGACCCACTCGGAAAAAGCCCTGGCCTGGTTCCAGTCCACCCCCGTGACCGGATAACCGTCCCCCGGCGAACCGTCTTTCGCCGGAGTGCACACACCCGCGTCCACGCAAGCCATGTACTGCCCCCAGGTCACCTCCGTCTTCGCCATCTGGAAAGGCTTGATCCTGACCCGAGGCCTAGGCGTTTTGTTCCCGCTGCCGCTTCCCATCAAGAAGCTTCCGCCCGGTATCATGATCCACTGCATCTTCGCCATCCGCAAACGTTTGGCCGCATCCTCAGCCGCTTTGCGCTTCCCCTCTCCTTCGGCCCTCAACCTCGCCTCCTTCTCGGCCTTCCTCCCAGCCTCTTCCTCAGCCCTCCTCCTCGCTTCTTCAGCCTCGGTCACCCGTCGGGCCTTCTCCGCGGCCTGCTCCTCCAACCACTCCTGCTGGCTCACCCATCGCTCCAGGCCTCCCGAGCCGAACACGCCGATGATGGCCAAAGCCAAGGCGTCCACCCTGAAAGGCAGGCCGGACGAACTCATCCTCGATGCCAGGGCGGGCTTGGACAAGTCCAGCTGGGAGAGGTCCAACTGCTTGCTCGACAGCTTCTTCCCGTCGTACTTCGCGCTGAAGAACTCCAGCACCTCCTCGTCCGACCCGATGCCGCCGCCGTACACGTTCGTCCAGTTCCCCAGGTTCAGCGGCCGCCTCACCTCCGAGAAATAGACCGGGTCGTACGCCCTCAGACGCGCCCGGTCCATGCCCATGATGACCAGGCTGTTCACACCCACCTTCACCCCGTCCCGCTCCGGCCCCTCCAGCCTCTTGATCGCCTTGAGCACCGCCGCGCCCACGTCGCCCTTGGCCACGATATTCAGCTCCGCCTCGGCATCATGCGCCTTCACGATCCCCTTGGCGAGTTCCTCGATCACCGCCTTCTCGTCCGCCTTGGAGAAGCCGTAGAAGGTCCACGTGACGACCCCGGGCTCCTGGGCAGCGGCCTTGGCGAAGGCCGATTGCTCCTTGGACTCTCGGAGCTTCCGCTTGCCGAACAGGCCTTGGAGCTTGTCGAGGATTCCCTCCTCGGCCGGGAGAGGCCGGGCAGTATTCAGGATCCCGTCATCATCGGAGGTCGAGTCCCCGATTATCAGGTTGATGACCCGGCTGTTCACCGGGACCTTTTTGGCCGCCCAGTCCCCGATGACCTGCTCGAGTCTGGTGTTGAGGACCGATGAGGTATCCGCACCACCCCGAACGCCCCTGATGAAGAGAAGCAACAGAACAAGGGCGAGGGCCGCAACAGCTATGAGAGCGATGTGACGCCAATTCCCCACAGGGTGATTCCGCCCCCCACGTTCGCCTTCGGACAACCCGGATACTTTAGCTCAAGTTCTCCGGAGCCGCAATGCCTGGGGTCCGGACCATTTTGATAGAATGGCTTCCGTAGGAAGGGTGCGTACCATCCCCGTGAGAAAGCGAAAGGTACAGCACCCACGGTGTCAAAGGCGTTTTGGAAGGGTGCGTGAGCGGTTGAAACGGACGCTCTCGAAAATAGGGATCAGCTTTTCCCGCCGGTAGGAATTCCTCGTCGAGAAACCCAGATCGTCGTCGAGACTCGCTCAAAATCGCTTTTCCCGGCCTTTCCCGCTGTTTCCCGCGCTTTCCCGCCCTTTCGCGCGAGTTTGGTCCCATTTTGGCCGCATTCGATGCGCGCTGGATTGATGAGTAATTTCACATGCATGTGACTTTACTAACGCCTCATCATGTTATAACCTACCCTTGGGATCTCATGAGCGGCCAATCGCCTTTTCGGAACCAGACCCGCTACTTGTCGAGTCACATCGAATCCGACCTCGGAAACAAGATGGTCTTCTTGGGGGGACCGCGCCAAGTCGGAAAAACCACCCTTGCATTGGGCCTGCTCCGCCCCCTCCACTCGGACGAGTCTCATCCGGCATACCTCAACTGGGATGACATCCAGGCCCGCGCCCCTTTGCTACGCGGGGAACTGCCCGCAGGGCAGGCAAGGGTGGTACTCGACGAGATCCATAAGTTCAAAGGGTGGCGGAACCTCGTCAAGGGGTTCTACGATAAGAATAAGTCGGGGGTCTCTTTCCTGGTCACTGGCTCGGCCCGTCTAGACTACTACCGGAAGGGTGGAGATTCCCTGCAAGGCCGGTATCATTACTATCGTCTGCACCCGTTCTCAATCAACGAGCTGGGCCGCCGCGCGACTCCCTCCGATCTGGAGACCCTCCTGCGGTTCGGAGGATTCCCCGAGCCCTTCCTGGCGGACTCCGAAAAGACATGGCGGCGATGGCAACGAACCCGCATCGAGCGAGTGGTCTATCAGGACCTCCGCGATCTCGAAAACGTCAAGGAGATCAGCCTCGTCGAGCTGCTAGTCGAACACCTGCCGGCGTGCGTGGGCTCTCCGATTTCCGTGAAGAGTCTCAGCAACCTCCTCCAGGTCTCGCACGCCTCGGCAGAGCGCTGGATTCAGATTCTCGAAAGGCTCTATATGTGTTTTCGGATCCCCCCCTTCGGCTCTCCGAAAATCCGGGCCGTGCGCAAGGAGCAGAAGCTCTACTTCTGGGACTGGTCGCAGGTAGATAAGCCGGGGGCGCGCTTCGAGAACATGGTGGCGGCCCAGCTTCTTAAGTACTGCCATTTCCTCGAGGATACAGAGGGATACCGGATGGAACTGCGGTATCTCCGGGATACGGATAAGAGAGAGCTCGACTTCGTCGTGCTCCGCGAAAAAGCCCCTCTCTTCGCCGTTGAATGCAAGACCGGGGAACGGAGCCCGGCCCCTGCGGCGGCCTACTTCCGGGCGAGGACTCCCATCCCACAGTTCTACCAGGTCCACCTCGGCAAGAAGGACTACGGCGACCCGGACAAGGGCGTCAGGGTCCTTCCATTCATTCGATTCTGCGAGGAATTGCGCCTGCCCTAGCGCTGCCCGGATATCCTTGGCCGGGGACGCGGATCACTCTTCCGTCACCACGTTCATCTGCTCGAAGAACCCGTCGCGATGCTTGGCCGCGAATTCGTCGGGCGTCATACCCTCCAGCAAGTGAAGGTTATCCCGCGCGAGATCGTAGTCCGGATTGGCCTTGAGCGCGGCCCGCAGCGTCTCCAGAGCATCCTCGCGCCGCCCGAGCATGACGTAGGCCGTCGCCATGTTCCCGAGGACCCTGAACGCGGCATGGTGGCCTTTCATGGAAGCGTAGGCCTTCTGAAGGCACTCCAGCGCCCGCGCGGCGTCCTTCTTGAGCAGGTGGGCCCTGGCCTGGTTGGCGAACATGACGCCTTCCATCTCCTGGGTACCGATCTCCAGTTTGGTCGGCAGAATGGATACGCCGAGTTCCTCGCGCGGGTCGCCCAGGGCCTTGCGCTCCTCGCCCATGACCTCGACCGGCGTCTTGCCGTCCAGTTCCTTCTGCGGGGTGTTGAGCCATGTCCGGGTCATTGCCCGGGCCAGTTCCTCGGCCTTCTTCGGATCGTCGGGAAGCTCCGCGAGGACCTTGTCTCCGACCACGCGCTGGAGATCCGCGAGCAGCATCGTCTCCTTGGGACCCCTCGGAGATGGGCGCTCCGGAAGCGTGAGGTTCCACCAGGCGGCAAGCACGGCCACGGCCTCCGCGGCATCGTCCGCGGAAGGGGCGTGGCCGAGGATCGTCTTGAGCAGGGGGTGGGTCAACTCGCGCCGCTCGTGCGCGGCCAGGATGTCCTCATCCACCATGGACGCCGTGACATCCACGACGCCCCATCGCTGCAGGATCATGGCGAGCCTCGCCTTGACCCGGGGCAGACCTTCCCGCTCCCAGTCGACCTTGGGCATGAAGAGAGACAGCACGTGCCTGGGCCGGAGTTCCCCCGGCTTGAGCTTTCGGCCGGTCTCACCGAAGCTCCGGTCGAACATGTAGCTGGCATCGCTCGGAAACGCACCCACGAGGCCGCACAAGACCCAGTGGTCCTCGAACGGAATGAGGCGCGTGATCAGGTAGGAGCCTTTCTCTGCCGACTTGGAGCCCTCGACCTCGGCCACATGGAACAGGTCGCCGTCCGGCATGAGCCGCAGCTCCATGCTCTCGCCAGGGACGGTGTCCTCGACCTTGAAGAAGCCAAAGCGGTTCTCATCCGCGAACCGCCGGTAGATGTCGCGCTCCCCCGCCTTGGACTTGCACTCGGGCGCCTTGAGAAACAACTCGATGGGGGTCAGGTTCGCGCGAACGATCCGGCGCTCCAGGAAGAACCAGCCCTCGAAAAGCTGCTGCACCTGGTGCCGGGAGTCTTCAGGAATGCGGCTCGGGCTGACGAAGAACTCGTCCAGGGCCTCGGGCATCTCGGCCCGTATCTGACCCTCGTGCGAGGCCCAGCCCGCGAACTTGTTCCAGTACTTATGCGCCTTGGATTTTGGCATCGGGTCGAGTTATCATCTTGTCCAGAAGAGCTGCAGGCCCCCCATCAAGGAAGTCCTATTTCCCGTCTTTGCCGGCGGGGAGGTGATTATCCCGTTTGTTTCCCTTGGCATCAGCGGCGGGCTTAGCAGAGTGCAGCACTGCTTCTATGTGGTCCAGTTCACTTGCTCGATACATCACAGTAAGACCCAATAGATGCCCGCAGGTTCATTGTTCATAGATGGATAGATGGCTGCCGAATAGGGTTTTGTCCGTTGTGCGACAGCAGTACGGATAAAACCTGTTGAACGAAGCCGCCTGTCGCGTCCCAGGTATCCGGACCCATTCTCGTCCCGCCTATCCGGCCCCCCTGGCGGCTTGAACGTCAAGCCTACCTGATGAGCGTCCCCCTCTGCAAACTGTTCGTTCCCTCCCACAATCTACTGTCCCGGCATTCTACTACTGCCGTACGCCTCCAGTAAACGCAAAAGGCCGCGCGTTCGGACGGCCTATCACTCCGTCCCGGCTCCAGTTCCAGCCCTATCCTGTCCGCAGGGCTCTCGACTCCCTTCCCGCTGCGGTTGAGCACATGAGTGTAGATACTGGTCGCACTCACCGATCATTGTGTCCGCCGCAAAGATGCGTGAGCGGTTGAAACGGACGCTCTTTGGATTCGCTTGACGGCCTGCCCGGTTTCCTGCGGTTCCTGATTGTCTCGCCCATCCCTCCAGCCAGGAAGCACTCTGCCGTCGAGAACCCTAACTGGACATCGAACTCCCAGAAATCAGCCGCACTCGAAAACATGGTAAAATCAGCGTGCGTTGCCGTACGGCTTTGGTCCCATTTTGGCCGCATTCGAATTTCTCGCAGCCAGATGGCATCAAAAAGAGTTGAAAAAATATAGATGGAAGGGTGCGTACCATCCCCGTGAGAAAGCGGAAGGTACAGCACCCACGGTGTCAAAGGCGTTTTGGAAGGGTGCGTGAGCGGTTGAAACGGACGCTCTCGAAATCCCCCTCCCCGCCTATCGTTGGAGTTTGTCCGAGTTTGTCCCCCGACGAGAAACCGCTACTCTAGACCCGCCTGGGTTTGCTGGATATCGCTGGAATCGGACGCCGAATGGACACCTGGGTGGACACCAACTTCCACAAAATGCACTACCCTATTGCGGGCTGGGTAGCGCCACATCCATTACCACGGGCCGATGGTCAGACCAATCGGCTTGGATGACTCGGCGAGAGAGTATTGTCCAATCCGGTGGAACGAGGATCCAATCGATGACCGCCGGCTTTCCGGTATACACCCCGGTATAATCACTCTCCGCCGGGCTTTGTCGGGGCAAGGTGATGTACCCCTCTCCACTAAGGAGGATTGTCAGTGCATTCTTACCGTGGGCTTGCTGAGATGTCGGGAAGCCGGTCGGCGATGAGTTCAGGTCTCCCGCAAGGATGAACGGCAGCTTTGATGAGCGACGAATATCTTCTATGCGCTCAACCGATTGAACACGGATGGCCTCGGAGCGAGACTCCAGGTGCGTGGCGAAGAGATGGATGGGCCCGAATCCAGGGATTTGGACTCTGCACAGCATGGCATTGGCATGGCCGGCTACCAGCGCCTCCCAACGATGATGCGCAGGCAGCCGGACGAGCGATGCTTCTTCGATAGGGTAACGGCTCATCACAACATTCCCGAATCTCTCCGTGTAGAGGAACGGGATGCGGATGTCAATGTTCATTTGTTCTGCACCGTAGGATAAGCCTGCCGTGTCGAAAAGCGCGGCAGCTTGGTTCTTCCGCCCGGTCCAGGTGGATTCAAAATCGACTTCGTTTAGGACCACGATATCCGGAGCCTCACGTTGTATGAGCTCCGCAATGCCGGTCAACCGCGCATCGACCAGCCTGGGGCCGATGACCTTTCCGGCGTTGGAATCACTCCCGCGGCAGTGGCAGATGTTGTAGGTCAGAATCCGGAGCTTGCCACTGAAGGGGGCGCTGGAGGTTGTTTGGGACTTGGTCATGATTCTGACAGCATGCAGGAGGCCCACGGCCCGCAGCGCGAGGATGGAGATGAGTATGGCGCAAATCAGGGTGGCCAACGGCCAGATGACTAGTTTCGCCGGTCTGCGCATTCCAGTCTAGCCCTTGGGGGGACCGAACCAGCCCCTGAGCACCGCTACAAATGCCTGATCTGCCCGGGATGAGAAGATCCCCACTGGTGAGTAGCCGCGTCTCCATGCCACATAGAGGATGAGCGCCAGCAGAGCGACCGCGACAACCATGTTCGGCCAAGCGTTCAGTTCCCATTGCCAAGGGACGGTGAGCTGCCAAGAATCGGAGAAGGGACTCAAGAAGGGGATGGGCCACTGATAGCCGTCAGGGCCTCGCGAGCCGATGATGTCGCAGATGTAATGCAGATGGATGGCGAGGAAGGCCAGGGTGCCGGTCAGCACGCGGCGCTTGGCAAGGGCCAAACACGCAATACTCATGCCGATTGCGAAGGGCAGGTTGTGCGCCGAGTGGTGGAAGCGACTCCAGAACTCCATTCCGTCTGCAGAACTCCCTCGAATAAGATCGATAGCGACGGGAAGGGCATCCACATCCGGACTCACAGAGGCGAGGACGATCAGCCCGCGGTCGCGAGTAGACAGGTCCGCCGGGAGTCCCACAGCCCAGCCAGCCATGAAGTGTGCTACAGGGTTCATGATCCGCGGTCTGTCCCGATGTGCTATACGAGGCTACTGCACAACAATTCTCACCTTCTTGGAAGCAAAAGGCGCGTCAGGAAGTGCCGCCTGTATCATGTGCTCCCCCGGAGTCAGGGCCAGGCGCGCGGTGTAGGGATAGTCCACGACTTCGTAAGGCTTGCCGTCCACATGCCAGACCAGCTGCGGGACAACGGGGTCGACAACGGCTTTCAGGGCCAGCGTGGCCTGGTCTGCGGGCGTCTCAGGGTCGCGGATCAGGCGCAGGCCGTTTTCCGGCGAAACGATGCTGACAAGGATCTTCTGATCGCGCGGTGAAAGCGGCGCTTCCTCCGATTCCGTCACCGACAGAGCGCTGTCACGCGCCCCTTTGGGTGGAGCGCTGAGCCCGCTTGCCGCCGCCCACTCGGCGAACTGCGGAGGCAGGTCGATGAAGGTCCTTACGGTCACGAACTCATGAGGAGTCGCGGACGTGGCCGGCGCGCCGGTCCGGCTGTCCACCGCAATCCGCACATGGGCCTGACAATGGTTGGCCGGATATTCCGTGGCCCTGAACCATTCGAGGAGGACCCGGTCGCAGGCATCGGTCGCCAAGTCCCCGGTCAAAGCGCAGATGCGCGCCGACTTGAAGCCTCGTGGCGGCGGAAAGGACAGGTCGTTCAAACCGGCCCGCTCATCAGCGTGAAGGGAAACCATTATCTTCTTGAGCAGCTCCGCCGCGGAGGTCGAACCGGTCAGATGGTTCATGGGCTGAAAATCCGGGTCGCCCACCCACACGCCTACAAGATACCTCACCGAGAAGGCGACGGCCCAGGCATCTCGGAAGCGCGACGACGTGCCGGTCTTCACGGCAACGGGAAACGGGAATTCGAGCGACCCCATGCGCGCGAATCCCGGCATGCGCGCCAGGGGATCCGACAGGAACAATGCGATCTGCCTGGCCGTATCCTCCGACAGAACGCGGCGCTCGGCCGTCTTCTCCTGTCCCTCGAACCAGACCAGATCGCCGAAGCGGCCTTCACGGGAGAACAGGGAGTAGGCCCGGACGACCCTTTCGAGCGTCACCGGAAGGTTGCCGACGGACATGCCCGCACCGTATCGGCTTGCCGGCTCCTTGCCGTCGTGCAGCCCCAGGACGCGAAGGAACTCATACTCCTTCTCGATGCCGACGCGCTCGAGAAGCTCGGCGGCCGGGACGTTGCGCGAATTGGCCAGGGCCACACGGGGCAGGACGGGACCCATGAACAGGGCGTCGGCGTTCACGATGCCGCCCGGCCCCCGACGGAGGTCGTTCAAGACGGTGGACGGGGTTATCTCGCGGGACTCCAGAGCGAGGGCGTAGAAGAACGGCTTCAGCGCGCTCCCCGGCGACCTCGAAACGTCGGCGTAATCGATGGCGCCGGAGTGCTCCCTGTCGAAGTAGTCCGTGGATCCGACCCAGGAAAGCATCTCATTGCTCTTTCGATCCACGATCACGGCCGCCGCATTCCGGGCGCCCGAGGCATCCCAGGGCCGCACGGTGTTGCGCACCAGACTGTCCATTGCTCTCTGCAGATCCAGGTCCAGCGTGGTCGTCACGAGCCGACCGGCATGCGGCGGGAACCGTGCCGACTTGTCCGCAAGCATCCTTTCCATCCGGAGCAAGGCGTGCATGGCCTCTTCCGGCCTGAGGCCCGGTCGGGGGACGTCGAGGTCTTCGATCTGGCGACAGGCGAGCTCGTACTCCTCGCGGCCCATCGCCTTGTCGCGGTAAAGAAGCTCGAGGATGCGCCTTCCCCGCAGGGCCGCGCGTCTCCTGCCTTCTCCGGCAAACGGATTCATGCGCTTCGGCGCCTGGGGGATCGCCGCCAGAAAGGCGGTTTCCGCCCAGCTCAGGTCCTCGATGGGCTTGTCGAAATAGCGGCGTGCGGCATAGGCTATGCCGTGGATCCGGTTTCCGTAGGGGACGATGCGCAGATAGTGTTTCAGGACCTCTTCGCGGCCATACCGCTTCGTGATCAGGACCGCGGTGATCGACTCCACGGCCTTGCGCAGATAGCTCCGGGTGCCCGGGCTCTGCATCCGACTGACCTGCATGGCGATAGTGGACGCGCCCGAAGAGCGCTTGAAACGGACCGCGTTCCGGCACATCGCCCTGACGATGGCAAGGGCATCCACCCCGGGATGGCTCCAGAACCTGCGGTCCTCCACGGCAAGCGTCGCCGCGGCGACGCGCGGGGGAATGGTCTCCAGCTCCCAATAGCCGAATTCACCCTCAGCCGGAGCGCCGACCTCGCCGAGGAACCTGGCGTGGCGGTCGCGCAAAAGATAGGTGGGTTCCGGAGAGATCAATCGAGCGCGCGAACTGGCGACTACAGCTAGAACGACTACTGCAGCGGAAAGGAACACCCCTACGCCAGCCGCGATCCGGCCGAGATTGCTGCGCGGCAGCGCAGGGGAGAGTCTCATGAGGTCATTTGGGGGCTATTCCCCTGCCTTCCCTTGCACGACGATCCTCGCCCCATTCGAGAGTCCGAATACCGCGCCGTCGTACATCATCTCCGCCTTGGCCGCAGGCTGGATGAACGACCCGGTCACGGTCGCCCGGGTCCTGAAGTAGAAGTCATAGGTCCCGGCGGGCAACATGTTGTAATAGAATGCGGCCTGATCGTCCTGATAGGCCTCATAGGTCGGGCCGAGGGTCGTCTTTCCCGACGGCGCGGCTTCGGGCGGCGCGGTCTGGAGCCTTGGATTCAGCGGCTCCATGCCGGCCGCGAGCGGAGCCGTTACTGCGACGTAATGGCGCTCCTTGGGATTCACGATCTGCACGTGCTCTTCGATGATGTCGCCGATCGCGAAGGTCTGCGTCGTGCCCGGCGTGCCTAGGGGGATCTTCACCGGAGGCTCATCTTTCTTGACCAGGAGCAATTCCCTGGTCACGACGAAACCATTGCTCTGCGCCGGAACCTTGCTGCCGTCCTCCACGGGTATGTATGACGAGTCCACGCGCACGACCACGGGCTGCGGCCCAGAGTTGCTTTGGAGGAGCGCTTCCCCCGAGCCGGGGCCGGTTCCGGAGACAAAGCCGATCGGAAGGTCCGGCCCCAGGGAGATCTTCTGCTCTTTCCCGTCAAGAGTGACGCGGACCCGGGCCGGTTTTGTGCCGGAATACGGCGGCTTGAGTATTTCCGACAAGGCAAGGAGCGCCTCGGCGTTCGCGTTCGTTGTCCCCCACCCGTCATCCCTTCCCAGCGTCACGAGAGAATCGACGAGAAGCGGCAGCCTGGCGTTCTTCGCATCGTAGCGTGCGATAGCCCTGGTCATCTGCGCGATGGTACGCGTTTCGCTGGGCAGGATGAGGTTGTTCCGCGCGAGGTCCTTCTCCTGCAGGCCCCCGTACATCTCTCTGCCCTGGTACAGACGGATGACGATGCCGTCCCAGAGGTTCTTTTCGAGCTGCGCGGCCGTGGACGAGTTCTGCTCGGCCACAGCGAAGGAGTAGAGCACCGCCGCGATACTCTCCAAGTTCAGGAACTGCGCCTTGCGCGCAAGCTCGGCTGCATAGGCGGAGCTGTACTTGCCCGCCCTGGTCAGCGCAAGGAGCGCCCATACCCGTTCGGCAAAGGACTCGCCGTCGATGAACCGGCTGTAATCCGAACGAAGGGCCTGCTCAAGGGAGTTCGTGAGCTGCGAGAACAGCTTCTCGTCGATGGCGAACCCCGCCTCTCGTGCCTCGACCAGGAACTGCACGGTCCAGGCCGTGAGGCTTACGTGGCCCGGCGACCCCGGCCAGAACGCCACCTGGCCGTTTCCGTCGACCACCGTGGGGATCAGGGTCAGGACCTCGTTCACGGCGCGCTTCAGGTCTTTGTCGGACCCTTCCTGCTTGAGGAGCGTCCGGAATTTCCGCAGCGCCAAGTACACGCGGGCGCGGCTCATCTGCTGCTCCGTGCACCCATAGGGATAGTGCATGAAGAAATCGAGACCCGCCGCCATCTTGATGAGGCCTGCCCGGTTGGACAGGAGTACCGAACGCGTCAGCGTACCCGGCCGCGCCGGTTCCTTCACAGCCTCGATCACGAAGGGCTCCGAAGTTTTCAGTTCCGCAATCGTCCTTCTCGACACCCTGCCCCGGTCCTCGCGGATCGGGAGCTTGACCTCAAACGCATCCATTGCATTGTCCGAATTCCTCCGCACACCCACCGTGAAAGTAACATGTTCAAGCGATGGCTTTCCTTCCGTGGTATAGGCCGGGGAAGGTACTTCCACAGGGAACTCGATGCGGAGCGGCTCGCTCCCGTTCCATCGCACGTCCTGCTTCGCCGGCCCCCCGACCTTCAAGCCCTCCACCTTGTACTCGGCCGACCCCGGGCCGTCGCTTCCTTCCACGATCCTGCTGATCGCCGCTGCCGTAAAGGAGTCGCTGGGCCGCACGAAGCGCGGCAAGGCGGGCTGCACGATGACCGGCAATCTCACCGACAGATGTCCCACTGCGTAGCCGAACCGCTCAGCGCCTGAAGCGGCCTTGGCGCGGAGTTTGAAGTTCGTCAGATCATCGGACAGCGTGATTTCCACGACCGCCTTCCCATCGGGGCCGACCATGACAAGTGGGTTATAGTACGGAACGGTCTTGAAGTTCTTCCGCACGGTGACCTTTTCAAGCAGCGATTCCTCCTTGCCTTCATCGCCGCCGGGAGACTCCGCAAAGGGCAGTTCGCCGAAGGCCAGGTTGCGCGAATCATGCGCCTTGATGAACGAATTCACCTGCCTGATGAAATCAGGCACGGGATCGAGCCGCTGCTCCTTGCCCAAAGACAGCACGGCCTGGTCTACGAGCCACAGTGTGACCTCGCCTGACAGGGGCTTTCCTGAAGGGTCTTCCAGCGATATGCCGACCTTGATCCTCTCCCCTGGCCGCGCCACTGCCGGATATTCGAGTTCCACCTTCATCTGATGCGCGACGGGATTGACGTCCACCCAGGCCGTTGCGGCCATGGTCTCTGGCTTGCCCAGATCCATATCGTTGCCCGGCGAAGGGGCAGTGCCTGGCAGCCTGCCTCGCATCAGGATGAAGTGAACCGGCAGGCGCGGCGCGTAGTTCCCCTCCACCGGGATCGAAAAGACGGCAGAACCTCCATCCACGTCGACCCACTGATAGGCATTGCCGTCCGGCGCTTCGACGATCGCAAGGGCCCGCGCCTTCTGGAAGGGGCTCTGAAGAACCACCTTCGCCGTCATTCCGGGGTCGTATTTCGCCTTGTCCGGCGTCACGGTGAACACCCGTGTCACCGGCTTGGGCCAACTCACCTGCTCATCGCCCCCCGCGTAGAGATCGACGCGTACGACTTGCGCGCGGTCCAGTTTGTCCCGCGCCTCGAGTTCCACGATGTACACCCCCGCCCGGGTGACCGGGAACCTCGCCTTCACGGGCTCCGCGCCGCTCTTGATCGTCGTCTCCGAGACTTTCTCGTCGACTACATCGGTCATATAGCGGGCCACGCCCTCGGAGAAATCGCCGGCCTTGAGCGCCGAGTGCCATTCCCGCCGCAGAAGCCGCACGGTAACCTCCTTATCCGCGATCAGCGCGTCGTCCGGCCCCACGACCACAATCTCCGGAGCGATCTCCTTTGCCCGTTCGATGTAGCGAGGGACCTTCAATCCCAGCACGAACGCCGGCAGGGCCTGCATGGATTTCGAGGCCGTCACCGTCTGATCGTCCGCGCCGGTGACGGTCGCTTCGATCAGATAGGTCCGCGGTTGAGCCGTTAGCTCCAGAGCGGGATTGAGCATGATCGAAGCGGAGCCGTTCTCGTCAGTGGTGTCCTGCTTCTCGATGCGGGGCGACGCCTGGAACCGTTCGGTACGCGAGAACCGGCCATCGGATGAATAGAGGAACCCCTCCCGCTTCTTGGGCGACCAAGCAAGGGGATACTGGGTCACCCGCCATTCCACGAGACTGCCCCCGACTCTGCCGCCCGCGTAGTAGGATGCCGTGAGTTTGACCTCGAATTCCTTGTCGAGCGAAACCTGGTCCGGCGCGTGCAGATTCACCTCGAATAGAGGCAGCCGGTAGGCTTCCATCTGGAACGTGACCCGTTCGTAGCTTTCCGTACGGTCCTTGTTCTCCAGGTGGGCGGAATAGGTCCCGGTGGGAAGGTCTTTCTCCGAGAATGAATGATAGAAGCTCCCCATGTCGGTCAGGGTCACGGGATACTTCCAGGAGACATCGCCTGGACCCTCGACGATCAGCCAGCCCGTGGTCTTGACGGGCGTGAGGCGTCCCTTGTCCCGTTTGCGAAGATATCCCTTGATATGGACTTCCTCTTCCGGGCGGTAGATGGGGCGCTCCGTGAATATATGGCTCACCATCTGCGGCTGCGGGCCTCGTCCGGCCAGGGGTTCCTGCGTCCACTGGAGCCACTGGGCGTGGTCAACGGTCCACTGATTGTCGCAATAGATGTCGGGCGGATTCGCTGGATCCAGGACAAGGACGTCTTTGTCCTTCTCCACGATGATCCGACGCACGGTCCGTGCTATCGTCCCCTTGCCGGGAGCGTGCCAGCGGAAGATGCCTTCCCCGTCGGTCGTTCCCTCTACGAGCGTCGTCCACATCATCTTGCCGTAGTCGTATGAGGTCCCCTCGACGCGCACCCGTGCCTTGGAAACAGGCCGGCCTGACTCCAGAGACGTGATGATGAACTTGACTGTCTCGGGCTCTTCGATCGTGGTCAGGGACAGATCCGAGACCTGGAGCCGCATCCATGAGCGCTTGCTCCCAGCGGCCACATCACGCAAGCCGACCAGATAGGCGCCGGGCTGCTCCTTGCCGGAGAGCCTTGCCAGATATGAGGTGAGATCAAGGCCGAAGGAAGCCGAGCCGCCCTCCTTCTTGAGCGGGAGTGAAACGAGCGCCGATACCGGCGGCGAGCCGAGGTTGGATATCTGCCGCACCAGTTCGCCTGCCCCGGGCGACTGATCCGGCGTGGAAAAGGGCTCCGGTTCCTCGCCGGGACCGGGCGGACGAAGGCTGTCGTCCGTTTCAAGCGGCTGGCCCGTGAAGGGCCAAAAGGACCTGTCGAGCGGCGGTATGGGATAGATCCGGAGGTCCACCCGCTCTTCCCCTCGTCCCTCAACGGGAATCATCTGCTTCGCGAATCGTTCGGCGATACCCTGCCCCGCTCTCATCCGGACATAGCTTCGCTCCCGCGGGAAATAGACGTACACCTCGCTGCCGCCCTTCATGTCGAGCTGCTTGCCCTGCCGGTCCCTGATTGCTGACGGCGAAAGCGATATCCGGTAGAGCGTATCGCGCTTGAAATCTCCGGTCACGATCAGCCTGTTTCCTTCCAGGCGGTAGGACAGTTTCGTCACGGCGGGGCTGAGCCTGACGAGGTTCCTTCCCGTCACCGTGAGGGCATCATCGACGAGATCCGGGGTCGAGGAGAACTCGGCCACGATGGTCCTGTCTGAAGACCCCCGGATGGCCTGCTCCCGCGTATAATGGGCGCCCTCGGGCGTAACAGGATATCTTCTCTCTCTCGTGCCCACGGCCACGACCCGGAAAGGTTCGGCTGTGGAGAAGGAGAATTCGCGGAACGATTCGTCTTCCTTGTCATCCATCGAGAGCCGCAGGTGCACGATCGTCCGGATCCCGGCGGGGATCGGCTCCTTCAAGTTCAATGCATACGAGGCCTTGTCCGAACGGGATCGCCGCTCGATGACCTTGATCGTAAAGTCATTCTTCGTGAGCCACCGGGACTTGTCGGACTCCGCGCCCGGCAGGGGCCGCAGTTCGAGCGACACCATGCCCGCCAAGGCCTTGGGATCGAGCGGCTCAGCGAAGGTGAGCATGATGCTCTTCACCGTTTCCAGTCCCTCGGCCTTGTCCGCCGGATCCGTGGAAATCGGGGCTTCCATCAGGGTGAAGAGCGTCGTGCTCTTCTTGTCCACAGTCCAGATGAAGCGCGAAAGCGAGGGCCAGGGTTCGGCGGGCTGGAACTGGAGGGTCCTGCCATCGATCCATCGATAGGCCCCTGGCTGATCCTTGTCCACAGTGACGTGCTTCTCCGGATGGTCTTCGGGCCCGCCTTCCCTCGGACCTCGTTCTTGGGTGAAGAATATGGTGACCGGGTCCCAGCGTCTTAGGAAGTGTTCGGGGATGATGGTGGTTTCCGTGACGAACTCGGGCCGGATGTTCGTTGCTGCCGGCTGGACTTCGGCTTGGGCGAGAACGGGAATCGCGAAACCCAGGAGGCTTAGGAGGATTCTCCGAGGACCGACATGCATGATTTTGTTCATCACTCTCCCTCCTCGCTTCCCTGATCACCCGTCTGCTCAGTCCCCTCAGTCCCTTCACTCCCCTCAGCCCCCTCAATCACACCCTCACCCTCCTGCGACTCGCCATCATACTCAGGCTCGCTCGGTCTCTCCTCAACCCTGCGGCTCGAATACGCCGAAGGCGCCTCGTCTTCGGGTAAGAGGTATTTTCTGACCTCCTCCGGCGGCGGGCTCGTATCCGGGGCCCTGAGTCCGACAAGAGCAGGCCGCGCCTTTACGGGCATCGAGGCGTCGGGGGCCTGAAGCTTAATCAGATAAGCACCCGGCTTGAGGCGGAGCATCTGGGACACGCCCTTGCCAAGGACCGTTCCCGTTCTGTCCAAAAGCTCCACATCGACGTTGTCGGAATCGGCCTTTACCCCCGCGCCGATCATGGCTTCCTGCCGAACGGTGAAAGAGAACAACCGCGTCCCGCCGGGAGCGAGCAGCACTTCGGGTCCCAGGCCCTCATCCGTTGGGATCACAGGAGAAATGGAAATCGCGATCTGTCCCGACAGGCTCGCGCCTCCGAGGGCTCTAAGCCTGAGCTCCGCAACTCCCGTGGGCAGATAGGCATCGAGCGTGACACCCTGGGGATGGATTTCGACCTCGGGCACCTTATCCCCGCGGTTCAGGTACGTCACCAAGGGCGCGGCGCTGCGGACATGTAGCATCGCGGGCTTGGCCACGTCGATGCCATAGGTCTTGTATCTGCCGTCGAGGGGCAAAAGGGCGGGCGGGGATATGGACGCCCTCTCGGGGTTCTCATTCACGGCCCAGAGATCAGCGGCCTCTCCCCCCGGCCTATCCAGCCAGGAAAGCAGCGGCCCGGGTCCGTGCTCGAGCATCAGCATCCCGCCATGCTCCCCGACTTCCACGTCGCTTCCCATGGCGACGGCGCCGTTCTGATCCGTGAAGATGGCCTTCTTCGCGCCCCTGACATGCAGCGTCCTGCGGCTGGCGCCAGGGGTTGTCTCAGCGGCAACCGGCAGCCGCGATCTTCCTGAGTTGAGCATGACCTGCTCGAAAGGCTGGCCCACCGCGAGAGAGCGCGTGGCTACTCCATCCGCCAGGACCGCAAGCTCGATTGCATAGCGGCCCTCCCCCTCACGCGTATGAAGCAGAAGCAGACGTGCGGCGTCCGTTTCGAATGTCTCCGTGAACGCGTTTCCCTCGGCCCAGTGAACGCTCGCGACAGCATCGTCGTTCACCATCGCCGCGACAACGGCCTCTCCCAGGGAAAGCCCTATGCGCTTCTTCCCTTTCGGGAGCTCATACACTTTCGCCCTCTTTCCCTCAAGCACACCATTCAACCCATCCTTCACGGAGGCGGCTTCAGGCGCAGGAAAACTGACCTGCATGAGCCGAGCTTCAAAAGGCTCCTCGAGAGAAACGGCGGGCCAAAGCATCGAGACCGGTTTCTGCGGATGGAGAGATACGCTGAGAGCGCTATGCTCTCCCACGACCAGCCGACCGATATCCCGCGGATCGCCACTACCCTGCTCGATGATCTCCACCCCCGGCCGCCCGATGCGTGATGAGGCTATGGCAAGGACAGGACCTCGGCTTCCTCCGGCGAGATCGCACAATATCTTTTCCCTGTGCATTCTGACCTGGATGGCCTTGTCCTCGCCGGAGCTGAGACTCACGCGCTCCGCCTTGACGTCTCGCGCCGCAGCCTCCCCCGTGATCCAGACGAAGCCCGGCTGAACGGGCAGGAACTCATCGGGACGTTCGCACGCATGAAGCGCGCCGGCTGACCAGCGCAGACGCCGGAATTCATCGGGGATGCGCAGCAAGCCGCCTCGCTCGATGCGCACCGCCGCGGCCGCCACGAACTTTCTGTTTCCATCCACGAAAGAGAGCTCGATGCCCCGTTTCAGGTCGCCCTCGGTGAGCTGCGGAGGCGAGACAAAGAGCGCGGAGAGTTCGACGACCGTATCGCGCCGGTCCATGGACCACAGACGCAGGCGATACCGGCCGCTCGCCGCCGCAGGGGTCTCGCGAAGGGGCACATCGAGACGGGTGTTTCTGCCCGAGGTCGATCCGATCGTCCTCCAGCCCCCCTGTTCGGCCGTTTCGACGGCAAGCCCTACGTTCTCCGGCGCACGTGCCGAGAGGGTCAATAGTTCCCCATTGGCGGGAAGAGCAAGCGGCAGGACCTGGACCGAATCGGAGAGTCTTATCTTTGTGTCCGCCGGCACGGACAGCGCTGCCTTCCCCTCTTCTTTCGGGGTCCTGACAGCTACGCTGCAGGTGCCTTCGCCGGATGCTTCGGGCTCGACGTGCAACCGATACATTCCCGGTTTCAGGGACGCGGCGATATGGAAATTCCAGTCATCAGGCCGGTCGTCATTCTCCGCGATCACGGCCCCATCTTCCGTCGTCAAACGGGCCTTCACGTCGACTCCCCCGAAGGACGACAATTCCGCGAGGCCCGCCTGTCCGATCGCAACGAGCACTGCCGACGGCACGCCGATATCGCGGCTCATACCTGTCATCAGTTGTTGCGGCCGCACTGCCACGCGGTAGGCTGCACGGTTGTTGACGCGCATGCATACCGCGTCGATCCGGTATGAGCCCGCCGCAAGACGACCTTCCCACCCACGCCCGGGAGGGATGAAGGCAACGCGCTCCGTCGTTCCGTTTGGATTCGCCTTGATGAGGTCGGCCTGCATCTCTCCGGTCAGTTCGATCGACACATCGCCCTCGGCCGGGAGTTCGAATTTCCACCGGTCGGGCACGCGCTCCTTCCCTGATTCAGGTTCCGTCCAGCCGTGGTCCACGAGGATGGCCAAGGGCAGGTTGTGAGGCCCATGCCCCTTGTAACGGCGCGGCCGCTTCACCGGCTCGATCACAGTGACGACCCGCGCGTCCGTGCTCTCAGGCAGGATGATCATCCGGTACCTGCCTTTGTCGAAGCTGCGTGTGATGTCCGCGTCGCTGTTGGGGGCCTCCACCGGCCAGCCATCCTTGTCCTCGAGCCGGCACTTGAACGTCCGTCCGAGACCAAGGGCCCGGACACGGTACTCGCCGGGTTGCGTGATGATGAACTGGTAGGCGGCGGCCTTGCCCGCGGGAAGCGAAAGGCGCGCCGGCGTACGGCTCGTTATGAAGCCGGCCTGGATCACTCCGCTCTTGTCCATGACCAGGCCGAGGTGTCCCTTTGACCGCCCTCTGCTCGCAACGGTGATCTGGTAGTCGCCTTCGTGCAGGTACTGCCGGATGAAGAAATTCCTGCCCTTGCCGTTTTCCGATTCCCGCACGAGTTGTGGGGTCGTCCTGCTGCGAAGATTGCCTTCCATGGCGAGATTGCCCGCGGATTCGATCTGATAAAGAGCTGATTTGTCCGCGCGGATGTTGAATGTCGTTGAAGCATTACGGTCCAGGTCGAAGTAGCGGGGATCACTATCCGTAAGAAGCGGGAAATTCGGGAGGCGGTCTTGCGCTGCCTGCGAAAGAGGGGGCAACGGGGTCGCGGCGCTCAGCCTGCGCGGCTCCAGGGAAAGCGCATAGTTGATTGTGTCCTTTGCCGTCGACCGCACGGACAGGTCGTGCCTCCCCGCGCTCACGACATGTCTCTTCTGCCACGGCCCGTTGTCCACGGACAGTTCCATGAACGAACCGTCTTCCGCCTCGGCCTGGAGCGTCCCCTCTTCGGGGACCAGGATGGGCACGGCGACCGTCTCTTCAGGCCGTTGTGTCACGGGAAGCGGATCGGTCAGGTCCAAAGGCAGGGGGCGAAGCACGAGCCCTGCCTTGACCTCCGGCTGACTGTTAAGATAAAGGGTGTACCACAGGTCGCGATCCAGGGAAACCCGGGGGAAGCGGACAGCGGCCCGCACCGACGCAGCGACCTTTCCTTCAGTCCTGTCGAGCTTCCCCCACACCCAATTGACCCAGGAAGCAGGACGTATGATCAAGTCCATGATCCCCTTTTTCTCCGGCTCGGCAGTCAGGACATAGTAACCTGGGTCAAGGTCCCACGCATGCCCGCCCGGCCGCCAAACCGGCCTCGCGTAGTTTGAAGGGCGGTCAGTGAAGAAGGGTTCGATGACAAAGCGGGCTGGCACCCCCTGGGAAACGACCTGGTAGGCGCCCTTTTGGTTGATCCTAAGGAACAGCGTTAGGGAGTCCAACAGGTTTGCTCGGCGCGAATAGCCCGTGGCTTGGTCCAACTCGATCATCTGATCCATCAGGGGCCGGGTCCGGTACGTGTCCCGGCCGGATACCAGGACCGCGGTCGCGTCCACGGAGTCCTGCGGATGTCCCGAATGAACGCTCGACATCCAGTACTCGCCGCTTCCTTGAAAGGAGTAGCGGTTATTCGATTCAAAGTGCTGGAACACGTAGGCCGTGCCTGCCTCTCCGGTGATGGTGACGATGTGCCGTGCATTGCCGTTTCCGCCCGTGAGCAGTTCGGCTACTGGAGGCAACGAGTTCTTCTGGATATTCGCGACCGGTCCGCTATTGCCGAACGGGTTGGCATCATCGATCCATCCCGCCTGAAGGGACATCTCACGTGCCTCAGCCAGCTCGATTCTGAAGTAGGTGTTCGAACCGGGAACGCTATAGCGGTCCGTTCCGAAGGGGCTGATCGTGAATCGCTTTCGTGTCACCGAACCCAATCGAGGGATGCCGGAACGAAGATAAAAGGGATGAAGGCCGCTATCCTCGGCCCAGGGCAAGGCGATGCCGCCATAGGCAGAAAGAAGGTACAGACCGGGTTCAAGCTTGGCGGCAAGGCGGCAGACCCGCAGCGGCTGTCCTATCTTCGGCTGCACCGTGGTTATGACCGGCGCGGCATCCACGAGCCATGCTCCGTCCTTCCACAAACGCAGGTCAGCAAGGCTCCGTCCCGCCGCCTCCAGGACCGCCATGCGGCGCTCCTTGATCTCCACCCAGTAGGATGCCTGCTCGAAATCCTTGAGTTCGGTCTCAATCAGCTTGTCTTCGACAAGCGCGGGGGGCTGCGGTACATTCCTTTCCGAGAAATCATGCGCTTCAAGACGAACGGTCCCGGCAGCCTTGTCGTGACCGTGGGCGATGATCTTGTAGTCGCCCCGTTCGAGGAAGAGATCGAGCCTTCCATCCTGCTCACCGGCCGCTCCGGAAATCGCCCCCGGTCCGGCCATTCGGTCGACGAGCTGTACGCCTGTCCCCTGGGCGCTCTTGGCGGTTACGGCATAGCGGCCGAAGCTCGTTATCGAAAGAATGGCTTCCTGACGACCCCGGGCGGGAAGCTCGGACTTGCTTAGAACGGCCGGAGATGCCGCAAGAGCGGCGGCCGGGCAGAGAGCGTAAAGGAGGACCGGCAATCGTAGGGCACGAAACCTCTGACTACGGGGCCTTCTGTCCACCATCATGGTCATCCTCCCTTGCGCGGGAAGTCATTGGTTCACGCTCAAAGCTCTATCACAAGGCGGGTGCGAGGGGAAGAACAGACTGGTTCGCACAGAGCATACTCTACCCCGCTGTGGGGAATCGGGTCAAGGGTGCGGATGGCCTCACGTAGGATGTTGCCGAAGCCCGGTAGGCGATTGAAACGGACGCTCTCGCGCTCTCCTTCCCCGCTCATTGCCGCAGTTTGCCTGAACTTGTTCTTCGACGAGAATCCGCTTCTCTTGACCCCCTGGAGTTCGTCCGACATCGCTGGAATCGGACAACGAATGGACACCCAGGTGGACACCAGGACTCCTGGCCTTGAACGGACTCGGGGTTCTGGAAATCCTTGGCAACAAAGTATAATTGACGTTCAGGAAGGGTGCGTGAGCGGTTGAAACGAACGCTCTCGAAAAGCGTTAGGCGGCAACCCCGCCTCGTGGGTTCGAATCCCACCCCTTCCGCCATTTTGCTTGAGGATGGAGGACGCAAAACGACGGAGTTCGCAATGTGTCCCATATCCTCCGCCAGCTATTATGTGGAACCAAATCAATAAGATCAAAGACAAGCTGTTCCGCAAGCCGGACCCCTTGAAGCTGCCCAAACCCGTCGAGCAGCACGCCAAGAAGCCGGAAGTCGGCGACTTCAAGGAACTCGAGAAGCAGGGCCTGCTCGGGACCTTCTTCCGCAAGTGGAAGGACCCCGCGTTCCTCAAGCAGATCCGCGGGCTCGCCGCGCGCATGCAGGCGGACGGGGTCAACGTCAAGGACCAGGCCGCGGTCAAGGCGTGGCTCGAGAAGAACAAGAAGGCCATCGAGTCCGGCGAGATCAAGCTCGAGGCGCCGGCTGCTCAGGCGGCGGCTCCGGCCACGTTCACGAAGACCGGACCCGAGGTGGGCAGGAACGACCCCTGCCCTTGCGGGAGCGGGAAAAAGCACAAGAAGTGCTGCGGCAAGTAGTCCGCAAGCCCGCGTTCGCAGGGATCGACTACCCCTCGGAGCCCGAGGCTCTGAGGAGACTGCTTCCAAGGATACGCGCCCCGAGGGGACGGCCCTTGACCGGGCTGGTCGCCCCTCATATCGACCTCGCCAGAGGCGCTCGCGGCTACGCCAAGGCCTACCGGGAGCTCTTCAAGCGCGCGCCCGCGGACCTCTACGTCATCCTGGGCGTGGCCCACTCCACCCCGCCCACGCCGTTCGTCCTCACGACCAAGGACTACGCCACCCCGCTCGGGACGCTCGCCACGGACAGAGGACTCGTCCGCTCCCTGCGCGAAGACGGCCCCTTCGACCCGCTCCAGGACGAGCGCGAGCACGGGACCGAGCACTCGATCGAGTACCAAACCGTTTTCCTGAGCCTGCTCAAGACCCCCAGGCTGCTCCCCGTGCTGTGCTCCAGCTGCGACCTGGAAGGCGCTCGCCCGGGCATCCGGTCCATGGCCATGCTCCGCCTCATGGCCCGGGACCTGCGCGCCTATCCGGGAAGGGTCTGCCTCATCGCGGGCGTGGACCTGGCTCACGTGGGGCCGTGCTTCGGCGACGCCGAGGCGCTCACTCCCGGCAGGCTGGCCCGGGTCCGCGCGCAGGACCTGGCCTGCCTGCGCCATGCGCTGCGGCGGGACGCGGACGGCTTCCTGCGGTCGATCATGGCGGACGACAACAAGAGGAGCGTCTGCGGGGTCTTCGCGCTCTACGCCTTCCTGTGGCTGCACAAGCGGCTCTTCCCGCGCTCCGGCGGGAGGCTCCTCCACTACGGCCGGGCTTCGGACCCGGCCGGGGGGGAGGTCACGTTCGCGAGCCTGGCTTTCTCCTGAAGAGCTTGATCAGCAGCAGGCCGACCGCCGCGGCGGCCAGGACGAAGACGGCCAAGCGCAGGACCCCCAGGAAGAGGACCGCCATGCGCCCGGCCACGGCCGCGACCAGCAGGATCCCGAAGATGAATATCCCCACGCGCAGGGCCTGCTTGACCGGCTGAGGCTTCTTGACGTCGAAGAACCCCTTCATCATGGACCTCGTGGCGATGAGCCCGCCGCAGCCGGGGCACTTGACCGTGGACGGCAGGGTGTCGCAGAGCTTCGGGTCCTTGCCGAGGACCCGGACCGCGGCGCTCTTCTTGAGCACCGCGCCGCAGTTGGGGCAAAGGAACTCCTCGGACCTCATACTTCCTTCATTGTACCATCATTGCGCCGCCAGCGGCGGGTCCCTTGACATCCGGGACCGGCATGCCAACACTCTTATTAGGAGATATGTACATGGGACGGCTGCCCCGCGTCCTGCCGACCTTCCTTTTCTGCGCGCTGCTGCCGTGCGTCCCGTCCATCGCCCAGCAACCGGAGGCGGGGGGGAACACGGACGGCCAAACCCAGCCCCAGCCCAAACCTGAACCGGATCCCAAACAGGAGAAAGCCGACCTGGACAAGTACGTGGCCGAAGGCGAAGCGCCCGAGATCGCGGATGGGGATAAGGGCCTCCAGGACATCTACGACTCGGTCGACAAGGTCAAGGACGGACGTCCGGAGGACATGAGCGCCAAGGAGTTCAGCCGACAGGTCGGGGACCTGCACAAGGCCCTGGAGCAGCGCTACGGCCAGGAGTACGCGGACAAGTTCATCGATGGGCTCGGGCTGCAAGGAACGATGCGCACGGCGGACGGGACCAGCGTGGAAGCGGGGGCCGTGTCCCCTGAGCCCAAGACGGACAAGCCGCCCTCTGCGCCGACGCAGCCGGGCGAGACACAGGTGCCGACGAACGGGGCGGAAACCAAGAAGGATACGTTCGCTTCCGCCGACGTGCCGGCACCCGACAAGGATGCGCCGCAGCCCAAGCCCTCCCCCCTCGAGGACGCCGTCAATCGGGCCGTCGAGGCCATGAAGCCGGTCGTGGACAAGCTCGCCCCGAAAGCCGACCCGCGGGTCGCGCGCATCGTTCTGGAGGAAGCGGCGAAGCTCGCCAAGACAGAGAAGGATTTCAATAATCTCGCGGCCATCGCCACGGCAATCGGGATCAAGGAATCCGGCCTGAACCATTTCAAGCCCGGCGCGGTCCCGGCGGGCGGCTCGCTCGAGCAGAACGCCGAGGGCCGGCCCTACACCCAGGAGGAGCTCAAGCAGCTCGTGCTCAAGAACTCGGAATCAACGGCCAGGGGGACCATGCAGCTGCTCCGGGGCACGGCCAAGGGCCTCGGCGTGGACCCGCTTTCTCCGCGGGAGAACGTGCAGGGCGGCATACGCCTCATCCAAAAGAACATCGAGATCACGGGCAGCCTCCACCGCGGGGCCGCGGCCTACTACGGCGGGGACGACCAGGACTCGTACGCGGATCACATCGTCTCCATGACGAACCGGCTTCGCAAGGCGCTCGACTAGCGCGCGGCCCCTTCAAATAAGCTAGATTATCCGCCGGAATAACGGATCCCCAGGAGAACAGCCATGGCCATCGTGGAGTTCGGAGAATTCAAGGGCAACAAGACCATCGTGCTCAAGCGCAGCGATGACGACAGGTTCCCCTTCCAGTTCGGCGTGAGCAAGGCCGCGCTCATCCTCGAGCACATCGAGGACATCAAGAAGTTCGTCGAAGAGAACAAGAAGGCGTAAGTCCGGCCGTTTACGGACGGGCCGGCTCCGGCGCGTTGAACAGCTCCATCACGCGCCGGGTCGCGCCTTCCGCGTCCTTGCCGTCCGTGTAGAGCCCGAGCATCCCGTCCACCGCCCCCCGCAGGTCCTTGGCGTAGCCGCGCAGGGCCATGACCTGCCCTACGCTCGGCACCCCGAAGGCGAGGAAGCCGAACAGGCCGAGGCCCAGCACCAGGGCCTCGGCGAAGAACCCCTGCAGGAACTCCTGGAGAGAGTCGAAGCTCGAGCTCACCCGGACTATCTCCAGGAGCGTCTCCTCGTTCTTCTTGACCGTCTTGCGGTATTTGTCGGAAGACTCCAAGCGCCGCTCCTCGTCCATCCCGCCGACCTGCTCCAACAGCTCGCCGGCGACCCGCGTCATGCGGGCCTGCCGAGAGGAGGCTTCCTCCTGGAGCACGGAGATCCTTCTGCCGTAGCGGTACGAGAGATAAGTCAGGATCGGGATGGAGGCCAGCACCACCAGGGCCAGCTGCCAGCTCGTGGCCACCACGAACCCCGCGCCCAGGCCGAGCTGGATGAGCAGTTGGGGGAACTGGATGGGGATGTACACGTTCTTGATCGTCACCTGGGCCGCGTCGCGGGTGAGGCGCGCGGCGATGTCGTGCGGCTTCTCGCCCTTGAGCGCCTCCGGGCTCATGCGCAAAAGCTTCTCGAAGAGCTTCACGCGGAAATCGCGGCGCAGGGCCAGCCGCAGCCCGCCAGTGGTCGTGGCGTAGAGCTTCTGCTGTACCGCTTTCGCCGCCGTCAGTCCGGTCAGGGCCGCCAGCCATAGGACCGCCCCGGGCAGGGAGTGGGCGATGGCCGCGTCCACGAGCGCTCCCACGGAGTAGGCCATGCCGGTGCTGAGCACGGCCTTGAGGATGAGGAGCGCGCGAGCCCGGTTCATCCGCCCGCGCAGAGGGGCGACCATGGGCGCGAAGGCCTTCTCGCCGAAAGCCATCTCCCGCACAAGTCCGAGGGCTCCGGCCGGGCGCGCGAGGCCGGCCTGCGGCGGGACGCTTCCGGGAGCGTCCGGGACCGCGACCGGGTCCGCGGAGCGCGTCTTCTCGCCCGTGAGCAGCTCCTCGACGCGCTCCCCGGTCTGCCGCGAGTCCTGGTCCGTGGCCGTCTCGGATCCCAAGGACTCGATCGCTTCCGCGACCCCCTTGGAGGTCTCCTGGACCTGGGCGCGGACAGCCTCGCGGGGCGCGGCCGCGGGGACCGGCTTGAGCGTTTGGACGGCCGAGGGCAGGACGCTCGGGCTCAGACCCGTCTTCAGCCCCGGCAGGGTGGAGGACAGCCCGACGCCGCCGGCCGAAGGCATCAGGCTGGGAGCGAGCGCAGCGGCTCCGGGCAGGATCAGGGGCGCCGCTGGAGCGATCGGCGCCTGTCCCACCGCGGACTGCGCCGCCAGCACCGCCGCGAGGGCTTCCTGCGGCACGGCGCAGAGTACGGCCAGGGCGAATGCGAAGAGCCTGCCTGCCATGGGGCCAATCCACTATAGCGTCCCGCCCGCTTGACGGCATGAGACGTTAGGCGGAAAAACCGGCGTTCTTTCGGCCTAGGCCGGCGTGGGTCTCGGTGATCCCGGCGAGGGTCTATTCCCCGGATCCGTCGTCTGTCTCGGTCGCGGCCGCGACGCTCATCCGGCCCGAGCCGCCGCCGACCTCGACGGTGTTCGAGACCGTCGTCCGGCTGGACCGGGAAGACTCGCCGTCGGCCTCGGGCGTCCGCTCCGCCTGGCCGGGATAGGCGACATTATACGCCATCTCCTCCGTGATGAGCCGGGTGGCGGTCGTCCTTCTGGTGACGGTGGTCGTGGTGGTGCGGCGGGTACGGGAGCCCGCGACGACGACGCGCGGCGCCTGGTAGCGCCGGACCGGGCAGAGACGCCTCGACCGGCGCTTGACCGGGGCGAGCGCGTCCCGAAGGCCGCCGGCCCGGGCCAGCGTCGTCGGACGCGTCTTCGGGCGGCAGCCCAGCCGCTCCACGATCAGCTCCCGGAGCTTGTCGGAGTCTCCCTCGGGGTAGAAGTCGTAGAAGGGGCCGAAATAGAGGACCATCTTGCCGGGGCGGCTCTCCGAGCACGTGCCTTCCTCCGGCGGCGGGCCGGAAGGCTTGGTCCAGCGGACGATGACGTCGTCGTCGACCCCGGGCTCGTGCCACTCGCGCGCGAGCACATCCGCCCCGCTCAGGCGCATCCTGCAGGAGCCGCGCAGGCCGTCCAAAGCGCTCCGCAGGACCTTCTCGAAAGAGCCGGCCCGGACGACGGTCTCGCGCTGCTCCCGGCGGACGACGACCTCGGATTTCAGCCCGTCGAGCAGCGCGGCCCGCGCCAAGTCCTTCTCCGTGTGGCGGCCCGCGATGACGCGGATGTAGGCGCCGCTCTCGCGCCCGGTGTGCACCTCCGCGGCCCAGCGCGTCTGCCAGACGAGTATCACCCGGTATTTCTCGGCCAGGGCCTCGAAAGCCCTCAGCGCGTGGGGGGTGTCGATATCCGCGCAGTACTCGAATACCCCGTCCTCGACTTCGTCGAACTCCCGGACCAGGGTGGAGATCGCCCGCAGTCCGTACTGGTTCTTGATCTTGGAGGTCTGCTCGAAGAGCCAGGGCCGGTATTCGAACCTGTTCTCAAGGATGACTTTCAGCCCCTGGTACGCGTAAGGGCCGGGCCGGCGGGAAGAGGCGGAGCCGCCTCCCTGCGCGACCATGCGCTTGAGCTCCGTGTCGGAGTACGTCCGCGCGTGGAGGCTCCCGGCGAGGAAGAGGACGGAAAAGGCCAAAATGCCCGGCGCCATTATGCATATTTTCCAAAAATACGACCCTCGGCATATGAAGCGGAAGGCCCAGGACGCGCGTGGGCCCTATCGGACCGCCGTCTCAAACGGCTATTTATTCGAGGGGTCCAGCGGCACGGACGGAGAGCCCTGGCATTTTTGCCAGGATTGGATGGCCCTATTGATGCAGTCCGAGTACGAGAGGAGGTTCGAGTGCCCGGAGCAGGCGCTCGCCTCTATCTTGAACGCGCCGAAGCAGTCCGCCCTGATCCGGAGCTCGTTGTCATCCGCCTTCTCCGGCAGGCTCGCGAGCGCCGCGGCCCGGACCTTGGTGAAGTCCTGCTCGCAGTAATCCTTCCAGGCGCGATGACGGACGTTGTAGGCCTCGACCTGGCTCTTGAAGAACTCGTCGTCCGCGGCTCCCGAGCGGCTCGGGTAGAGCACCGGATGGAGCTTGCACCAGTCGAGCGCCATCTTCTCCACCACGCTCACGGCCTCGCGCGCGAGCTTCTCGAGCACGCTCCGGCGCTCGCTCTCGCGGTCGTGGAACTCCTTGAAGCTCAGCTCCGGAGTGTCGCTCCCGTCTCCCCCCTTGAAGCCCATGTCCGCCGAGGCCGACCCGCCCTTCATCTCCTCGCGGAGCTTCCTCTTGTCCTCCTCGAACCGCCGGCGCCGCTCCTGCTCGCGCTCGCGCTCGAGCCGCTCGACCTCCTCGATCTGCTGGATGCGGCGCCGGCGCTCCTCGGCCTCCGCCGCCGAGTCCGCCCGGCTCCCGCCCATGAGCGCCGCGCCGAGGGCCTGTCCGAGCATATAGCTGCCCTGCAGCAGGAGCTGCTGGCCCGGGTCGAAGGGCACCACGGCCCCGCCCGATCCGGACGAGCCGGAGCATCTGCAGGTGTAGGTGCAGGCCGGATACTGCCGGTTGGCGGACGCCGCGTCGCTTTCGCACCTCCCCTTGTCCGAGTAGGCTTTAGACATCGAGCCGGCCCTGGAGGCGGCGGTGCAGGTCCTGGAGAGGGTGCAGCCGGCCGAGGCGGGACGCGGGGCCGCCAGCAGAAGGGCGAGGGCTGTCGCCGCGCGGAGCATGCTCGGATGCTAGCAAAAAATTTGGCATACTCAGCCCATGCACAGCTCCCGAATCCCGGCCTTGATCCCGGTCCTCTGCACCCTCCTCCTTTCTTCAGGCTGCGCCACGGCTCTTCACCGCGCAGCCAAGAGAGGAGACGCCGCGGCGGTGACGCGCCTGCTCAACCGCGGAGCGAACATCAACGCCAAGGCCGCGGCGAACTTTTCCGAGACCCCGCTTCACTTCGCCGCGAGCAACGGGCACGCGGAGGTCGCGAAGATCCTGATCGAGCGGGGAGCGAACGTGAACAGCCAGACCTCGAACCTCACCGCGTATCACGGAGGCCCGCTCCTCTGGCTGCACCGGCATCGGCCCTGCGACGAGGAGTCCAAGAAGATCGCCCGCATGCTCATCGAGGCCGGAGCCGACGTGAATCAACCGGGGATCTCCCGCACCACGCTGGAGTACTGGGCCAAAGATGAAGCCCCCTGCAGCCGCGAGGTCACGGCCATGCTGCGCGACGCGGACAACATCCGAAAGGAGGCCGCGGCCCGGAGGGCGAAGGCCCAGGCGGAGAAGGAGCGCGGCCGGGAGATCCAGCGCGAGCTGGCCCAGAGCGGCTCAGCCATCGAGGCGGCCGAGAAAGCGGCGGACGCCGCCGCCGCGGCGGGCGATAATGCCAAGGCCGTGGCCGGCTACCTGGAGGCCTTGAAGAAGTGCCCGGCGGGCAGCGAGCCCGAGACGCGCGTGCGGGAGAAGCTCATCCGCAGCGCCGCGATCGCCCCGCCGGCGGTGCCCGAGGAGGCCCGGCACATGTCCCAGCGCGCGCAGGCCTTCATCAAGTTCGCCCAGGACAGCACGGGCTTCGCCAAGGCGGCCGCGGAGCTCGAAGGCGCGCTGCGCCTCGCGCCGTGGTGGCCAGAGGCCTACTTCAACATGGGGCTTGTGCAGGAGAAGCTGGGCGCGCCGGCCGAGGCCGCCCGCAACCTCAAGCTCTACCTGCTCGCCGAGCCCGGGGCCTCCGACGCGGAGAATGTGCGCCGCAAGCTCGTGGAGCTGGAGGTCCAGCAGGAGCTCAAGCAGACCGCCGCGGACTGATCAGCGGAAAAGGCCGGCCAGCCGCTGCCACCAGCCGCCGGCCTTGGGCTGCGCGGGGGCGGCGGGCCGGGCGGGCTTCGCCGCCCCGGTCCAGCCGAGATCGGTCGAGAGCTGGGCGAACAACGAGTTGGCTCGGACGGCGAGCAGCTGCGCGAAGGCGTCCACCGCGGTGATCGAGTTGGGCACCGCGTCGCGGGCGAGCGCCGCGATCCCATCCATCCCCTCGATCTTGTCCTGTTCGTCGACCCTGATCCGGCGGGTGAGATGCGTGAAGACGTCGTGCAGCGGGGCGAGCGACTCGGCGAGCTCCTGGCGCGAGGCCTCGATCGAGCCTCCGTGCTTCTGGAGGATCATGGTGGCGATGCGGCGCGAAAGGTCCAGCGAACTGACGAAGGGCGGCAAACCCTGCAGGAAAGGCTTGAGGCGCCGGCCGACCGGGCAGCCGCTCGCGAATACCGCGAGCTGGACCAAGCTGGAGCCGACGGCCTGCAGGGGCCACTCGACGGTCTGCGACCGGCCGTTCGCGTCGATGGCCGTGGCCTTCACCCTCTCGATCGATTTCCTCGACCGGAGCTTGCTCATGGTCGTCTGCAATGAGACGGCCGCGGGGCAGGTCGGCAATATGTCGGGAAGCGGACAGCAGGGGCACTTATGGACGGTGAGCTTGGTCCAGGGTTCCGGCCTTTCCCGCAGCAGGGGGATGTGCGTGCCGGTGGGCTTGCGCTCGATATGGAGCAGTTCGACCGACCCGTCCTCGAACTGGATCGAGAGTTGACGGTACCAGCCGTCCGGGGTTTCGTCCATGGACAATCAAGTGTAGCCGGATATGGCGTTGACGGCAAGAGACTTCGGGACGGGGCGTTCTCCGCGAGCGGACACGCCTTCGGGTTATTTTTAGTGGAGGATCTCCATGGCTTTTTCCATGTCATCTACGTCAAAGACGACGAGACTCTTGTCCTGCTTGTTCCCGCTGCAAAAGCCGAAATCGATGTTGATGTTCTCCTTGGCCAGTTTGCCGCACACCTTGGCCATCTCACCAGGCCGGTCAAGGCACTCGAGCGTCAGGACTTCCGTCTCCTGGAAGGGGAAGTGTTTTTCCTTCAAAACGGCTCTCGCCTTCTTGAGGTCGTCAACGAGCACCTGAAGGACCCCTCCGGACGTCAGCGTGAAAGCCCGGATATTGATCTTCTCATTCCCGAAAAGTTCGCAGACTTCCGCGAAAGCCCCCGGCCGGTTCTTCAACAGGACGTCAAGCTCGGTCTCTCTCACCATGTATCCTCCCTCCAGCGCGAGGCGCCCGAAATCTTCGGAAGACCGCCTGAAAGAGTGGAGCGGGCGCACTTGCGCTACGCGCAAGTACAGCCCGGTCCTATCGAAAAAGTGGAGCGGGCGATGGGAATCGAACCCACATCTCTACCTTGGCAAGGTAGCGTTCTACCACTGAACCACGCCCGCATCAAAGAACATCTTGACTACAGCGGGCTGTACCGGTCCTTACCGATCCACAGGAGAAGGTACGCCCGCGACGAATAAGATTTTACCCTATTTCCCCAGCCGCCACCAAATACATGGATTACTTTGCCTTTCCTTTACCCTCCCGCAACGCCCGGGCAACACCCTTCCTTTAGTATATAGGCATGAGACAGAAAACCCTCGCTTTAGCCCTCATGCTGTCCCTCATCGCTCAGGACCTCGGCGCAGCCGCCATCCCCTTCGCGGCCATGAACCGACCCCTTCCTCCCCCCTCTTTAAGGATACCGGCAGCCGTGAACGCGCCCCAGCCCGTCTCCGTCAGGAAGGTCAAGAAGGCGAAGAAGGCCCCGCGCAAGCCGCTCGGGCCGCTTTTCGGAAGTCTCATGCGGGAGATCCGAAGGATGTCCTCCATCGCGTACAACGCGGCCCGCGTCGTGGTCCAGGACAACATCGAGGTCGCCCGGGAAAAGGCCCGCTACTTCTGGTGGCCGTCCGTGCAGCCCATCCAGAGGCAGGCCGAGAAGCCCGTCTCCCTGCCCAAGCCCCCGATGTACTGGAAGCCCCTGGTCCTGGCTGAAGCCGCTCCCACGGCACGGCTCCGAAGGAGCGCCGGCATCCTTAATGTAGTCACATCAGGGGAACTCCGCAGGACGCACCAGCAGACCAGCGCCAGGTACGAGACCCGGACCCATACGATCGAAGCCTCCCGGGCCGCCTCCTATACCCGCTCCATGGCCGCGCCGAACCAGGCTCGGAGCATGCGCGCGGTGAGCGCGGGGACGGGTTCAAGGCCTTCCGAATCCAACGGCTCCTCCCGCTACGCCGCGGCCCAGGCTTTCGAGCAGACCGCCTACTCCCCGCCCCCGCCGGACAGGACCGTATCCCTGAGCAATATCCGGCCGGCCGTGCTCCCGGACGGCTCGCGCATCACCCAGGTCTCCTACAACCCGGACGCGCCGGACGGCAGCCGCACCACCTTCGTGGTGGAGCGCGCGGACGGCACCCGGTCCACGTACCAGAACTCCCCCCTGGTCTTCGACCTCGACGGGGACGACCGGACCACGCGCAACCGCGTCGTGGCCTACGACATCGACGGCGACGGAGCCATGGACGCCCTCGGCGACATCTCGGCGCAGGACGGCATCCTGGTCCTGGACACGGACAAAGACGGCATCGCGGGAGAAGACGCCCGCGAACTCTTCGGCGACGGCACGGACCTTGACGGCGACGGAAGGCCGGACGGCTGGGCCAACGGGTTCGAGGCCCTCCGGGCCCTGGTCCGCAAAGCCGTGCGGGACGGGAAGCTCCCCAGGGAATCGCTCGAGGACGAGGACCTCGACTCAGCCGAGTTCGAGCGCCTGGGCCTGCGCATGCGGATCGGAGGCCTCTCCGGAAAGACCGTCACCCTCGATGAGGCGGGCGTCCGGTCCATCCGCCTTTCCGCCGGGAAGGTCCGCAGGACGCGGGACTTCGACGGCCGGGGAAACGACGTCATGCGGCAGGACGGCGCCTCCTTCCTCCGGGCCGACGGCTCCCGCGGCCGGTACGAGGACGTGTGGCTCTCGAAGAACCCGGGACTTCTGGCCCAGAACGCGCATAGGACCCGCGAACCTTAGAAACGGCAGGCCCATAGGTCTACAATCTGAGCTACCTCAGGAGGTGGCTCATGCTCGTTCTCCTTCTCGCTCTCCTCAATCCCGTCTGCGCATCCGAAGCAGCGTTCACAGGCCAGCTCGGAGCCGCGCGCCAGGCCTTCATGACGCAGAAGGCAGTGACCCAGTTCTCCTGGCAGGAGCGCGACGCCCTCCTGGCCATGCTCCGGGACCCGGACCCGGCCGTCCGCATCGAGGCGCTCAAGGCCCTGCGCGAGTACGTGGGCCAATCCCCCTACGTATGGCAGACCGTGCTGGGAGTGCTCAACAACCGGATGGAGGAGCCCGCCGTCCGATACCAGTCCGCCAAGACGCTCTCGCGCGTCGCCGGATACCCCGAGGTCTGGACCACCCTGGCGCGCTACGCCACGGACATGCAGACTCCTCCCGCGTTCCGGGGCATCTGCTACAAATCCCTCTGGGCGGCCGCCGCGGGCAACCCTCAGGTACGCGCGGGATTGCTTCGCGGCCTGACCGCGGCCGAGCCGAGCGTGGAAGGCATGACCGGCGCCATCTGGGCGCTCGGCCAGGCGTCGAACCACCCGGACGTGGCCCAGGCCCTCATGCGGGTCGCCGCCCATCATCCCGGCATGGCGATCCGGGTAGAGGCGATGAAGTCCCTCTATCAGGGAACCGGCAGGCCGGAGGTGCTGCAGGCCATGGCGCAGACCGCCGGGGACCTCCAGACGGATCCGGCCTTGCGGTATCCGGCGATATTGGCCCTTTCCCGGGTCAAGACCCCGCAGACCCAGGCCCTGCTGCAGAACATCTCCATGCGCGACCCGAACCCGGCGCTCCGCCAGGCCGCCATCATGGCCATGAACCCGGGAGACGAGCGGATACAGGCCTACTTCCACATGCCGCGCTACACCATGGATGGAAGGCTGGTCGACCCTCTCGAGAACGAATAACGCAGGGGGTGGCGGCTTGGGGACCCCAAGCTGACAGGACCCGCTGCGTTATGGGAGCGAGCTACGCCGCGTAGCTGACGGGGCCCGAGACGTTGATGTCCGTGGCGATGAGGTCCTCGACCAGCTCCCGGCACTTGGCGAAGGCGTCCACCACCCCGGGGTCGAAAAGCCGGCCGCTCTGCTCGCCCATGTAGGTGAAGGTATCCCCGATGCTCCAGGCGCCCTTATAGACCCGCCGGGTGGTGAGGGCGTCGAACACGTCCACGACGGAGACGATGCGGGCCTCCAGCGGGATCTCGTCGCCTTTCAGTCCCTGCGGATACCCGGTGCCGTCCCAATGCTCGTGGTGGGCCAAGGCGATGTTGCGCGCCAGCTGCAGGAGCCTGGACTCCGCGTTCTCGAGCATGCGCGCGCCGTAGAGCGGATGCTTCTTCATCTCCTCGTACTCGTCCGGGGTGAGCTTGCCCGGCTTGAGCAGGATCGCGTCCGGGATCGCCACCTTGCCGATGTCGTGCAGCGGGCTCGCGTAGCGAAGGTCCTCGACCAGGTCGTAGGCGAGGCCGAGCTGCGAAGCCACCAGGGCCGTGTACTTCGAGATGCGGCGCAGGTGCATGGCCGTGTCCTGCTGGTCGCGGTATTCCGCGACCATAGCCATGCGGTAGATGGTCTCCAGGTGCGACTTGCGCAGGTTCTCGTAGAGCTGGGCGTTCTCGATGGCCGAGGCCGCGATGGTGGAGAGGATGCGCAGGAACCCCTCATCCTCCTCGTTGAAGGAGCCTTTGAGCTTATTGAGCACCTCGAAGACCCCGAGGGTCTTGCCCGAACGGTCCTTGAGCGGGATGGCCAGGATGCTCTTGGTCTGGTAGCCCGTGAGGCGGTCGAGGTCCTGGGTGAAGCGGGTGTCGCGGTAGGCGTCGCGGATGTTCACGGCCGAGCCGGTCTTGGCCACGAACCCGGATATCCCCTGGCCGATGGGGATGCGCAGGATCTTCTCTCCCACGCCGAGGGCGACCTTGGTCCAGAGCTCGTTCTTCTCCGAGTCCACCAGGAAGACCGAGCAGCGGTCCGCGCTCAGGATGTGGCGGACTTCCTCGGCGATGACCGTGAGGAGGTTGTCGATGCGGGTCTCGGTCGCGATGCGGCGGCCGAACCGGGCCAGCAGCATCTGCCGTCGTTCCAGCTCCTGCCTTCTACCCATCAGAGTCCTCGGACAACAGCTCGCTGACGTGCAGAGCCGCGCATTCAGGATAATACTTCTTCAATCCGCGCGCAAGCTGGATGAGGCACGACGTGGAGGAGGTGGCGACGCGGCGGGCCTGCACGGACGCGATGTTCGCGACCTTGCGCCGCACGAGCTCGTCCGAGAGCCGCGGATGGACGAACGCGAAAGCCCCGGCGCCTCCGCAGCAGGAATCCGAGGCCGGCATCTCCACGAAGCGGTCGCCGAGCGCGGCCTTGAGCAGGCGCCGGGGCTCCTCGACCAAGCCCTGCTTGTGCCTGGCCTGGCAGGAATCGTGATAGGTCACGCGCCCGGTCTTTCCCGGCTGCGCAGCCCCGGGCGGCAGGACCTCGAGCACGTCCCTCACCCTGGAGGCGAAGCGCTCGGCGCGCCCGCGCCACGCCGGGTCCTCGGCGAAGAGCTGCGGGTAGCTCTTCATGAAAGCCGCGCAAGAGGAGCAGTCCGCCACCAGCGGGACGGAGCCGGGGGCCCCCGCGTTCTCGAACGCCTCGATGTTCTTCTTGGCGAAAGCGCGGGCGTCCTCCAGGCGGCCGTAGTTATAGGCGAGCAGACCGCAGCAGACCCCCTTGAACAAGGCTCCCGGCCCCAGCCGGCCTTTGAGCAGCTTGACCGTGGCCAGCCCGACTTTGGGGAAGAGATAGTTGGGTCCGCACGTTGCGATGTACAGCCAGGCTACGCCTGGCTGTACGAGCATTTCTTTGTCGTTTCTCAGTATTTCCTCTAGAAAGTAATTCGGCGTTTCCTCGACGTGACTGCTCATCTCCTCGAGCACCCTCAGCCCCAGCAGTCTCAGCACCCCTGTCCTGGCCGCGAACGCGTCGAGCTTCAGACGCTTGGCCAGATAGCCGGCGTGCAGGAGCTTCGCGAGCAGAGCGGGACGCTCCAGCATGAGCCGCGTGAGCGCCCGGACCGCGAGCGGGACCTTGCCGCGGCGGAGCCTTCGCCGCCCCTCCAGCACCAGGTCCGGCGTCGGCACCTGTCCCGGGCAGGCGGTCGTGCACGCGCCGCAGAGCAGGCAGGTTGAAAGCGGATCCTGGGCCGAACCCGGGTCCTCGAATCGGTCCTCGAGCAGGAGGCGCACGAGCTGGTTCCTTCCCCGGCTCGACATCGTCTCCCGGCCGGTGGCCAGATGCGTGGGACAGGCCTGGGAGCAGAACCCGCACCGGGTGCAGCCGCAGACCGCGTCGTAGACGCTCTTCTCGCCGAGCTTGGTGATCAGGCTCTTCATCCGCTCTGCACCCACCTGTTGAGCCTCTTATCCGGATCGAAGGCCCCCTTGAGCAGAGCGTGCCACCGGTCGAAGCGGGGCCTGACCGGCGCCGGCAGCTCGTCCGGCACCTCGATGCGGTGCGGGAGGAGCCTGAGCGTCACGTCCAGGATGACGGCCAGCGTGCCCCAGGAGCCGAGCATGAGGCGTGGGATGTCGTAGCCCGCCACGTTCTTGACCGTCTTGCCTCCGAACTCCGCCACGCCGCCGTCGGCCAGAAGCAGGCGCATGCCCAGCACGTGGTCCCGGACGCCGGGCCAGGCCTTCGTGGCCAGGAGCCCGCCGAGCGTCCCGGGAGCGATGGGCACCGGCGCGAAGAACCCCTCGCCGTCCACCGCCGCCTTCAGGTCCGAGAGCCGGATGCCGGCCTCCACGGTGAGCGTGTAGTTCGCCCGATCGAGATCCAGGATCGAGGTCAGCGCCGCCGTATCCAGGGCGCCGTCGCGGGGCGCCCGGGTCCCAAGCCCCACGAGGTCCACCGGCTGTTTCCGGAGGGCCTTCTCCTTGACCGCCGCGGCCAGGGCCCGCGCCGCTTCGCTCAGCGGTCTCTTCGCCAAGAGCGGGGCCATGCCCGCGGTCTCCCCCGGCAGGGGCAGGATCTTGTCCGGATTGGCCAGGTCCGCCGGGTCGAAGGCCTTCTTGATCCGGCCCATGAGCCCGAGGCTCTCCGGGCCGTAGAGCCAGCCCATGGCCGCGCGCTTCTCGACGCCGATGCCGTGCTCCCCGGAGATGGAGCCGCCGAGCTCGACGCAGGCCTTGAGCATCTCCAGGCCCGCGCGCCGGACGTTGTCTGCCGCCGGACGGTCCCTCTCGTCGAATACGATGTTGGGATGGAGGTTCCCGTCGCCCGCGTGGAACAGGACGGATGCGCGCACCTTGTACTCCCGCGCGATCTCCCCCACACGGCGGGCGGCCTCCGGCAGGCGATGCCTGGGCACGACCCCGTCCTCGACCAATATGCTCGGGGCCACCCGGGCCAGGGAGGCGTAGGCGCTGCGCCGCCCCTCCCAGAGCCTGAGGGCCTCCCCCTCGTCCGCGGCCAGACGCCACTGGACGCAGCCGTGCTTCTCGCAAAGAGACCGGACCTTCTCCACGTCCATGCGCACCCGCACGGGCGTCCCCTCCAGCGACAGGAGCAGCACGGCCTCCGCGTGGGGATAGTCCGCCGGGACCGCCGCCGAGATGGTCTCGACCGTGGTCCGGTCCATGGCCTCCAGGTCGCGGGGCAGGATGCCGGAGGCGATGATGTCGGCGACAGCCGCCATGGCTGACTCCAGCGTGGGAAAAGCGGCCAGCGCGGTGGCCACGGCCTCGGGCGCGGGGAGTATGCCCAAAAGAGCCCGCACCGCCACCCCGAGCGTCCCCTCCGAGCCGATGAGAAGGCTCATGAGCTCGGGGCCGGCGTCCTCGCCCGAGAGACTCTCCAGGCTCCCGTCCGGCATGACCACGTCGAGCCGCAGGACATGGTTCGTCGTGACCCCGTACCTCAGGCAGCGGGGGCCGCCCGCGTTCTCCCCCACGTTGCCGCCGATGGTGCAGACCTTGTAGGACGCCGGGTCCGGACCGTAGAAGCGTCCCACCGCGGCCAGGGCGTCCTGCAGCTTCAAGTTGATCACGCCCGGCTCCACCAGCGCGGCATCGCGCTGCGTATCTACGGTCAGGATGCGGTCGAGCCTCTCGAGCGAGAGGACGACCCCGCCGCGCAGGGCCACGCAGCCGCCGGAGAGGTTCGTCCCCGCGCCGCGGACCACGTACGGGACCCCGCGGTCCAGGCACCAGCGCACCACGGCCTGGACGTCCTCCGGCCTGCGGGCGACCGCCACCGCGTCGGGCCGGCCCCTCTCCAGGGAGGAATCATAGGAGTAGGCGAGCAGGTCCGCCTCGGAGGTGAGAAGGTCGCCGGCGAAGCCGGCGATCCTGGGATGGCGCACGGCGGCCTCCTACTTGCCCTTTTCCGGTTCCTTCGGGATAGGCGTCTTCCCCGGAGGGATCGGCGTCTGCCCCTGAGGAGGAGGGGTGGGCTGCTTCCCCGGGAACGGGGTGCGCGGGGGAACGACCGGCTGGGACCCGGGCATCGGGGTGTACGGCCCGCCCATCACCGGGGTGCTCGGCGCCGGGACCACGGGAGCGGCCGTCGTCGGCAGGGGCTTGGCCTCGGACGCGTCCGCCGCCGGAGCCCCGCTGGGGACGGGCAGAGTGAAGTAGAACACCGAGCCCTTGCCCAGTTCGGAATCCACGCCCATGCCGCCCCCGTGCGAACGGACGATCTCCTGGGCGATCTTCAGGCCCAGGCCGAAGCCGGCCCGCCGCATCTTCTGCGCGTTCTCCGCCTGGAAGAACCTTTGGAAGATGCGCGGCAGGTCTTCCTTCGAGATGCCGATGCCGGTGTCGCGGACGCTCACGGTCACCACGGTCGGGCTGAGCTGCACCTTGAGGTAGACGTTCCCCCCCTCGGGGGTGTACTGGATGGCGTTGGTGCACAGGTTCTGGATCACCTGGCCCAGGCGCAGGGGGTCGCCCCGCAGCATGGGGATGTTCTCCGGCGCGCTCGTCGAGAACTTGATCTTGCGCTTCTCGGCCGCGACCTGGATGCGCGAGTCCACGTCCGCGATGACGTGGCTGAGGTTGATGTCCTCCATGTTCACGCGCAGCTTTCCGGACTCGATGGCCGCGTAGTCCACGAGGTCGGAGATGAGGCCCTCCAGGGTCCGGGTCGAGGATTGGATATGGCTGACGCACTTCAGGAGGGTCTCGTCCTTGACCTTCCAGGAGAGCATCTCCGCGTAGCCGCGGATGGCGGTCAGGGGGTTCTTCACGTCGTGCGCCACCATGGCGAAGAACTTGGATTGGAAGCCGGTGAGCTGCTCGAGCTCCCCGTTGGCGGCCTGCAGCTCCTCGAGCAGGCGCGCGTTCTCAAGGAGCAGGCGCCTGCGCTCCAGCGCACGGCTGATGGAGAAGCGCAGCCGCGAGGGCTCCACGGGCTTGAGCAGGCAGTCGTCGAGGCCGACCTCCACGACCTGGCTCACGCCCTGGAGCGCGGTCTGCAGGGGATAGCGGTCCACCATCAGGATGATGCGCAGGTCCGGATCGGCCTCGCGCATGCTCTGGGCCAGCTCCACACCGGTGTGCTGGGCGTAGGCCAGGGCTGCGCCCACGACCGCGATGTGGAAGCGGTCGGCGCGGACCTGGTCGAGGGCGTCCTCGGCCTTCATGCAGGCCGCGACCTCGTAGCCCTCGTTCATGAGCGCGGCCGTGAGCTGCACCAGGGTCGGCTTGAAGTTGTCGACCAGGAGCACCCGCCCCAGGCCCATGGGGTCGGCCGCGACCTTGCCGATGAAGATGTCCACCGCGTGCTCGACGAGGTCGCGCGGCATGAAGGCCGGCCGCGCGCGGCGCAGCGCCCGCTCCGCGTTGTGCATGGCGCTGGCGCTCGTGACCATGAAGTAGCGGGCCTCCGGGATGGCCTGCGAGATGCGCTGCTGGACCTGCTGGGCGTCGAACACGTCCCCGCCCCATAGGAGCACGGCGCACGGGCTCAGGACGTGGGCGCCCGCGGCCTCCTCCCCCCTCTTGCCGGTCAGCTTGTCCCAGAGGGATCCCGGCTTCTTGTCCTCTCCCGGCTTGGGGAGACCGGCGCCCTCGCGCAGGGTCTCGATGATGCCCACCTGCGACTCCGAGATGATGGGGGTGATGCCCACCGACTGCAGCCTCGCCTGCAGCATGCCGGTGAAGAACAAGGTCGAGTCCGTGAAGAACACCATCGGCGTGGCGGCGATCTCCTTCAGAGCGTCGACGAAGGACGCGGGCAGCGGCCAGCGCAGGCGCGTGATGACCTCCCTCGGAGCGCGCGGGTCCGGCACCTGCGGGTGGTCCAGCAGGATGACCGGCGGAGCCCCCGGCTCGCAATGCGACTGCAGCAGGGTGTACACCTCCTGCGGATGCATGAGCGCCGTGTCCGCCACCACCCCCACGAGCCTGGAGTCCTCGTCCACCCAGCGCGCCCGGGACTGCTGGGCCGAGACGACCGTCTCCGCCACCGCCTTGCGGCGATCGCACGCCTTGGTGAAGACGTCGTTGAGCGCCTTGTCCGTCGTCAGGAGGAGCACGCGGTTCTTCATGGCTAGGGCACCGGGGCCAGTTTGGCCGTGAAATGGCTCAGGTGCTCGGAGGCCTCCAGCAGGACCAGGCCGCGCAGCTGCGACGACCGCTTGGCAATGTCGCCGAAGACCTCGATGACCCAATCGATGTGGCTCTGCGTGTACACCCGCCGCGGGATGGCGAGCCGCACGAGCTCCATCTTGGCGGGCTCGAACTTGCCGTTGCGGCGGCGGCCGAACATGAGCGAACCGATCTCCACTGTCCGGATGCCGGCGGCGCGGTAGAGCTCGCAGACCAGGACCTGCCCCGGGTACTCGTGGGGAGGGATGTGCGGCAGGAAGCGCTTGGCGTCCACGTAGATGCCGTGGCCGCCCGGGGGTTCCACGATGGGGACCCCGGCGCGCCTGAGCCCATCGCCCAGGTACTCCACGGAGCGGATGCGGTACGCCAGGTAGTTCTCGTCCAGGACTTCGTGGAGGCCGATGGCGATGGCCTCCAGGTCGCGGCCGGCCAGGCCGCCGTAGGTCAGGAACCCCTCCCCCACGATGAGGACCTCGCGGGCCCGCTTGGCCCAGTCCTTGTCGTTGAGGGCCAGGAAGCCTCCCATATTGACGAGGGCGTCCTTCTTCGCGCTCATCATGCAGCCCTGGGCGTAGGAGAACATCTCGCGGGCGATGTCCGCCACCGGCCGCGCGGAGTAGCCGGACTCCCGCTTCTTGATGAAATAGGCGTTCTCGGCGAAGCGCGCGCAGTCCAGGAACATCGGGATCTTGTGCTCCCGGCACACCGCGCTCACCTCGCGCAGGTTCTTCATGGAGACCGGCTGTCCCCCGAGCGAGTTGTTCGTCACCGTCATGATGACCAGGGGGATGTTCTTCGCGCCCTTCTTCCGGATCATGTCCTCGAGCGCCAGGACGTCCATGTCGCCCTTGAAGTCCCCGGGGCGGTCGAACTCCAGCGCGCCGGCGACCGGGAGGTCGATGGCCTCGGCCCCGGACACCTCCACGTTGGCCCGCGTGGTGTCGAAGTGCGAGTTGGACAGGAAGGTCTTGCCCTTGCCGCCGATGATGTCGAAGAGGATGCGCTCCGCGGCCCGCCCCTGGTGAACCGGGATGACCTCGCGCAACCCTGTCAGGTCGCGGATCGCCTTCTCGAAAACGAAGAAGGAGCGGGCGCCCGCGTAGGACTCGTCGCCCCGCATGATCCCGGCCCACTGGTCCGCGCTCATGGCCCCGGTGCCGGAATCGGTCAGGAGGTCGATGAGGACCTTGTCCGCCGGGATGTTGAAGACGTTGTAGCCCGCCTCGCGCAGGCACGATTCGCGCTCGCGCGAGGTGGTGAAGCCCAAGGGCTCGACGCTCTTGATCTTGAACGGCTCGATGATGGTCTTCCACTTCCGGGTCATAGGTCAAACGTATAGTACTAAACGCTACGTTGTCCAGCCAGGGGTCAAGACAGCCGCGCCATGGACCTCGCCTTGCTTTAGGCGCCTGAGCACGGACGGGGCCTCGGACATGGGGAAGACCTCGGTCTGGATCCTGAGCTTCCTGCCGCCCGCCAGGCGCAAGAAGTCCAGCACGTCCTGCCGGGTGCTGTTGGCCACGCTGAGCAGCCTTCTCTCCCCGTAGATGAGGGAGTAGGGCATGGCGGGCAGAGGGGTCATGGTGATGCCGGCCAGGGCCAGGGTCCCGCCGGCCTTAAGGTGCGACAAAGCCAGGGGCACCAGCCCGCCTGCCGGAGCGAAGATGATGCCTCCGTCCAAGGGCCTAGGGGGCTTGTCCTCCGCCCGGCCGGTCCAGGCCGCGCCGAGCTTCCGGGCCAAGGAGCGGTGATCGGGCGTACGGGAGAAGACGTACACCCTGCAGCCGACATGCCGGGCCATCTGCAGGGTGAGATGGGCGGAGGCGCCGAACCCGTAGAGCCCGAGCCTCTTCCCCGACCCCGAAAGTCTCAAGGCTCTGTAGCCGATGACCCCCGCGCAGAGCAGGGGCGCGGCCTCCACGTCCGAGTAGTTCCCGGGCAATGGGTAGGCCGCCTTCTTGTCCACCGCCGCGTACTCGGCGAAGCCTCCCGGCACGTGATAGCCTGTGAACTTCGCGCGCGTGCACAGGTTCTCCCGGCCGGCCTTGCAGTCCGCGCACTTGCCGCAGGTCGTATGGAGCCAGGGCACGCCGACGCGCCTGCCTGAAGCCTCGTCGAGTCCGACGATCTGGTGTCCCGGGATGGTGGGCCTGCGCTTGAGAGGGATGTCTCCTTCCACGATGTGCAGGTCCGTGTGGCAGACCCCGCAACAGAGTACGCGGAGCAGGACCTGCCCTTTGCCCGGCTTGGGTTTGGGGATATCCTTGAGCCTGAGAGGATCTCTTTCGATAGGGGCCTGTCTGGACAGCGCCCAGGCTTTCACAGCCCGATTATACCATCACCGAGATACCGGACTATCCTGGCTCTGAAATCCTCCTCGCTCACTCCGGGCATGCAGCAGAGCACGAGCTCCCTCAAGGACCTCCGCCTTTCGGGCTCGACCGTGGCATAGACATGCTCTATCGAAGACTTGAGCCGTTCTCTGTCCAGCGGCTCGCCTGAGAGCCATACGTCGAACGCCTCCTCCGCGCACCGGATCACGTAGTCCGACACCACGCCCACGGACTCGAGCCTGTGCAACGCCTTCTCCACCAAGGGCTGGTGCTGGCACGGGAAAGAGATCCTCCGCTCCCCGGGCTTGAGCGGCCCCAGGCGCAGGAGCACCTGCTCCACGTCCCCGAGCTCGAGCTCGGGCCCGCGGAACGCGTGCGCATGAAGGCGCAAGGCGCGCGTCACGTCGTCCTCATCCGAAGGCCGCGTCCTTTTGAGCTCGTCGAGCACCTCGCAAAACGGCGTGGAGGGGTCGAGCAGCCACAAAGCCCTGGGCGCGTCCTCGATGCTCGCCAGCAGCCAGCACGTTGCCGGAGCCCTGTCCCTGCCCGCCCTGCCGGCCTCCTGGAAAAAGGCCTCGAGCGAGGAAGGCAGCCCGAAGTGCACCGTATATCGGACATCCGCCTTGTCTATGCCCAGGCCGAAGGCCTTCGTGGCGGCCAGCACCTTCACTTCGTCCTTGCTGAAGCGCCCCGCGGTCTGCCGCCGGAGCGCTTCCCACTCCTGGACCCCCATCCCGCGGGGAGGCTTGCCGTGATAGACCTCGGCCCGAAGTCCCAGGCCCACCGCGCGCACGCCGAAGCGCCCCTCCACATGAGGACAGAACACGATGCCGCAGCGGTCCCGCATCCCCTCGACCAGGCTGTTGAGCCGGGCCGGCCGGTCGCGGTCCGTGCAGCGCATCACGCGGAAACGCAGCTCGGGCCGGTCCGGGCTGAACGGCGCCACGAGACCGGGCTCGCGAAGCCTGAGCAGACGCTTGAGGTCTTCGAAAGTCTCGGACGACGCGGTCCCGGTCAGCGCGGCCAGAGGCGCGCTCTTCGAGCATCGGCGCACTGCGTCGACCACGTGCAGATACGAGGTGCGAAAATCGTGTCCCCACTCGGACACGCAATGGGCCTCGTCGACGGCCACGAGGCAGAGCGCCGGGAGCGCGCGAAGGCTCCGCCGGAACGCCGCCGTCCTGAGCCGCTCCGGAGCCACATAGCAAAAATGCAGCTTGCCGCCGGCCAAGGCCCGCAGCTTGGCCGCCCGCTCGCGCAGGTCCGAGGATTCCCCGGTGATGGACATAGCCCTGCGCATGCCGGCCTTGGCGAGATGCTGCACTTGGTCCTCCATCAGGGACCGCGTGGGCTCCACCACCAGGCAGGTCCCCGGAAGGAGCATGGCGGCCAGCTGGAACACGAGGGACTTTCCCCCGCCCGTGGGGAGCAGGACGATGGCGTCCCTGCCTTCCAGGATGAGGCGGACGCCTTCGAGTTGGCCGGGCAAGAACGAGTCCCGGCCGAACAGCAGCTTCAAGAAGAAGATGAGGGACTCGTCTTCGATCCGAGAAGCGGGCCCGGGCCGGGCGATCACCTCATACCCTTCGGGGATCCTGGTCTCGCCCTCCCAGGGCAATGTCACCGGACGCAGCGGCGGCGCGAGTTCCACTCCGTGGAGCCCGCACAGATGGGTGAGGATGTCCTTGAGCGACCAGAGGCTGTCCTCGAACCTCTCCCATCCGGCCGGCAGGGTCCAATCCAGCATGCGTTCGAGGGAGAGCCCGGCGAGGTCCGCGCGGCAGAGCATGGCCGCCCGAAGACAGGGTCCTCGCCCGGCCCGCCCGCGCAGGAGGATCTTGTACGCGACAGCCAGGACTCGGCGCTCCGCTTCCGCGCGCAAGGGACGCATACTACTAGTACGATTCAGCCGGGAGAAAAGTTCCTCCATGAAGAGATCACGACTGTGGTCGACCACAGTCGACCCAAGGGCGCAGCCGTGTATGAAAGGCGTTCCCCTTTGAGGGAAATAGTCGTTGTGCTGTTGAGAGACTTCGCCCTTCCGCTCCGCGGAAGGGCGAAGTACGGCGCACGCAGCGCCGAACAGGCTACGTCGTCTGCCTGAAGGGATACTCCCGGTGCGTATCGTCCGGCATGCCCCGGAGCTTCAGAAAGGCGGAAAGCACGTGATCCTCCGCCTCGCGCCAGAGCCCCTCGTCCGCCCGGTGCCCGATGTCCATGGAGCCGCCGGCCATCATCTGATGCCCTCCGGCCCGGGTGCCGCCCCCGAGCACGGTGCGCAGCAGCCTCCCGGCGTGCTCCCCCGGGGCATTCGTGCGCAGCGAGATATGCAGGCGCCCCTGATAGCGGCCGGTCACCAGAGACCAGCGCATCGTCTCGTGCGCCAGCAGGAAGTCCGCCATCTGGGCCACGAGGTCCGGGCTGGAGATCTCGCGCAGGTGCACGCCGATGAGGTCCTTCACGGCGTAGGCGTTGTGGATGGCCTGCGCCATGGTGCGGAAGAAGGCCCCCGGCCTCGGGGGGTTGGCGATGCGCCAGAGGGCGTTGAGATCGGCCCGGTGGAGGAAGGCCATGTACGCGGCCGAGTCCCGGTCGGTCGCTTCCCGTCCCAGGTTCTGGGTCTCCGCGCCGATGCCGTAGACGACGGCGGTGGCGAGCTTGCGGGGGAACTTGATGCCGGCCGCCAACAGGGCCTCGGCCAGGATGGTGACCGTGGCGCCAGCCGCTTCGTTGATGATGGAGAACTCGGCGCGGGTCTCCCGATGCCTCGGATGATGGTCGATGATGATGTCCGGCCGGCCGGCCGCCGGGAAGCGGTTGTTCCTGAACGGAGGCTGGGTGTCCACGAGCGCGACGTGCGGACAGCCCAGGTCCGAGGGGCGGAACGGGGAAGCCGGGATCCAGAGGCTCTGCATCATGAAGAGGTTCTCACGCCGGACCACCACCCCGCTGTACACGATGCGGACGCGGACCCTGCAGAGCTTCTGCGCCAGCAGGCTCAGCGCCCACGCGCTGGCCAAGGCGTCCGGGTCCGGATGGTCGTGGGTCAGGATGAGCAAAGGGCCGAGCGCCTTGCCCGAGCGCTCGAGATGCTTGACGAGCCGGAGGGCTTCTTCCGAAGGGGGAAGGTCCGGCGGAGTCATCCGCGTCTCCGGCGGGGAGCCCCGGGAAAGAGATCGATCTCCACCGAAGCCGGGTCGATGACCTCGATCCGGTAGCCCGCCGGCTTGGATACGTCCCGGTCCGTGATGCGCACCCGGCTGATCCCGGGGGGAGCGTCCGAGAGGTCGAGGTGCACCCAAGTCGGCCGGTCGCCGAAGCGGTAGAGGTCCTTCATCTGGGCGAGCACCGTCAAGGAGACCTTGACAGGCCGCACCTCGGAGACGACCATGCCATCGGGGACGCCCCCGAGCACGACCGGGACCTCCAGCGTCTTCTGAACCGTCTTCGCGCTCAGCACGAAGAGGACCCACAACAGGAGCGAGGAGGATATGGCGATGGCCTTCTCCAGGGAGTTCCGCCTGAGGAACGTACGCATGCTCTTGGCCGCCTGCCGCGGATTCTTCTCGATGCGGAAGGCGCGGATGCGGGCGTGGAGCTCGGCCAGGTCTTTGATCGGCTCGATATGCCCGTCCCTCGCCACGGCGATCGTCCCCTTCTCCTCGCTGAGCACGATGCAGAGCGCGTCGCAGCGCTCGGCTAGGCCCAGCGCCGCGGCGTGGCGGGTGCCGTACTGCGAGGTCTTGCCGAAATCCCTGGAGAGCGGGAGCCGGGCGCCGAAACGGGTGACCCGCGCGCCCTCCATGACCACGGCGCCGTCATGCCCAAGGGAGTGCTCGTCGAAGATGCTCTTGAGGAGCGGCTCCGAGAGCTCGCCCCCCAGGGACCAGCCGCCGTCGAGGTGCCGGTCCAGCGGGTCGAAGCCGCGCAGCACGACCAAGGCGCCGACCTTGTCGTGGACCAGGTCGCCGAGCGTATGCACCAGGGTCTCCATGGCCTCGTCGGACGCCACGGGGATCCGGCCCCGGGTGAGGCTCCAGACCGCGATGCGCTCGAAGAGGCTGCGCAGCTCCTCCTGGAAGATGATGACCAGGGCCACGATCATGACGGCGAAGAAGCCGTGGAAGATGCTGGTCGTCATGATCATGCCCATGGACCGGGAGATGAGGTACACCACGGCCAGCACCAGCATGCCCTTGGCCACCACGGCGGCCCGCGCCCGCTCGAACCAGAACAGGAGCGCGTAGATGAACATCGCCACAAGGCTGATGTCGAGGAGGTCCACAAGACCGACGGTCTTGAGCGCGGTCAGCAGCATGGGGGAGATGATAGATTACTTCGGCCCTTTATTGTAGGCCGCCGCGATCTTTTCCACGAGCGCTTCCCAGGCCTTCTCCTTGCGCTCCTCGGCCTTCTCCCGCCCCTGGGTCGCCTCCCAATCCGTCATCATGAGCTCGATGACCGAGTCCGCGATGGAGTTCAGGCTGTTCCCCCAGGCCTTGCGGATGCGCTCCTTGAGGATCTCGACCTGCACCTCGTGAGCCGCGCGCTCGAAGGCGGACTGCCAGGTCCGGACCATGAACTCCGTGGAGTCCTCCGGACGGCGCTCCTCACGGCGGTCCCCGCACTCCCAATCCCTGCGGTCCTCGTGCGGCGGCGGGCACGCTTCCTCTTCCCGCCGTCCCCGGGGCATATGGGGACCCGGGGGCGGATGGTGCTCGGGTTCCTCGCGTCGATGTCCCTTGTGGCGCATGTCAGTCCTCCTGCCGGCTCACCGGATGCGGTGGGCCAGGATCGTATCCTCGTAATGCCGCATCGCCAGGTCCTCGAAGACGAACTGGGAGCGGATCTCCCGTCCCGGAGCGGGCGGTGCGTACTTGAAGTAGCTGCCGTCCGGCCTCAGGTGCCAGGACTTCCGGTTGTCCGCCAGGCTGTTGGCCAGGACCACCTCGCGGATGTAGCGCTTGAGGACCGGGTCCTTGACCGGGAAGGCGATCTCGAAGCGCGAGTAGAAGTTGCGCGGCATCCAGTCCGCGCTCGACAGGTACACCTTGCCCCGCCCGCCGGCGCGGAAATAGTACACGCGGCTGTGCTCCAGGAACCGGTCGATGATGCTCACCACGCGGATGTTCTCGCTGAGTCCCCGGATGCCGGGCTTCAGGCAGCAGATGCCGCGCACGATGAGCTCGACCTTCACGCCGGCGCAGGAGGCCTCGTAGAGCTTGCGGATGATGTCCTTGTCCACCAGCGAGTTCATCTTGGCGATGATGTGGCCGCGCCCTCCCGCGCGCTGGAGCTGGATCTCCTCGTCGATGAGCCGGAGCATCTGGCGGTGCAGGCTGATGGGCGCGGTCACGAGCTCCCTGAACCCGGCCGGCCGCTGGTGCCGGATGAGGGCCGAAAAGAAGGAGGCGATCTCGCGGCCCAGCGTCTCGTCGGCCGTCAAGAGGCTCAGGTCCGTGTACTGGCGCGCGGTCGTGGTGTGGTAGTTCCCCGTCCCCAGGTGCAGGTAGGAGACCTCCCGCCCGCCCTCCATGCGGAAGACCTGCGTCGCCTTGCAGTGCACCTTCAGGCTCCCCAGGGGCCGGATGACCCGCGCGCCGTGGCGCCGGAGTTCGGCCGCCCAGCGCAGGTTGTTGAGCTCGTCGAAGCGGGCCTTGATCTCCACGTAGAGAGTGACCCGCTTGCCCCGCAGCAGCGCCTCCTTGAGCGCCTCCATGACCGGGGACTGCAGGTTCGTGCGGTAGAGCGTGTGGTAGATGCGCGTCACCTTCGGGTCCCGGGCCGCGGCCTGCAGGAAATCCAGCACCAGGTCGAAGGAATCGTACGGGTGGTGCAGGAGGATGTCCCGCCCCCGGATGAGCTCGAACACCCTGGACCGCCCGCGCAGGGGCGGGGCCAGCTGCGGCTGCACCGGCCGGTAGCGGAGCCTCGGCTTGTACTTCGCCTGATAGACCGTCGTGAGCGTGCGCAGGTCCAGGGGCAGGTCGAAGCGGTAGAGCGAGCCCGAGTCCAGGCCGAAGGCCGTGGCCAAAAAGAGCGCCCCTTCCGAATAGGACGGTGCGTCCACCTCCAGGCGCACGACCCTGGCCTTCGGCCTCCGGCCGACGGCCTCCAGGATCTGCTCCTCCAGGGAGTCCTCGTCGTCGGGCCTGTACCGCAGGTCCGCCTCCCGGATGATCTTGAACGGGAACGCCTCGAGCACGTCCCGCTCGCCGAAGAGCTTCGCCGCACGGTCGCTGAGCCAGCGCTCCAGAAGGACGTAGTGCTGGCCGTGCCCCCGGAGGGGGAGCTTGAGCAGCCTCGCCCCCCGATCCTGGATGGTGACGATCGCGTACTCGCCCGGGAAGGCCACGAACACGTGGATGCGCTCGCTCGGCAGGTACGGCAGGCCCTGACTGCTCCGGCGGATGGTCACGCTGAGCTCGGGGAGGCTCCCCAATATCACGCGGTCGATGGGCCCGACGCGGCCGAACTCCGTGTCGATGCGGATGCCCTGCTTGCGCAGGTCCCGCAGGACGTCCGCGAGGACCAGGGCCTGCCGCGCCTTCTGCCGGACCACGTTCTCCCGCACCTGGGCGAATACCTGGGCCGCGGTCAAGCCGTCGGGGAAGCGCTTGGAGGGGGTGCGCCGCGCGATGCGCTTGAACCCCGCCACGCGGACCATGAAGAACTCGTCGAGGTTGGAACTCACGATGGCGGCGAAGCGGAGCCGCTCCAGGGGAGGCACGGAGGGGTCGGCCGCCTCGCTGAGCACCCTGTCGTTGAACTCGAGCCAGGAGAGCTCCCGGTTGAAGAGCGTCTCGTACGGGGTCAGGCCCTGGCCGTCCCGGGGGGCGCTCCTGTCCTGACCCGCGAGCAGGCGCGTCAGGAAGGTCCAATCCGGCCGGTGGTTCTTCTTCTCCAAGGCCATACTAAATAGTTATTATAGCGTTTCATGAAGGTCCTAGTCCTCCGTCACGGCCCGGCAGGCAACGCCGAGGCGTGGTCCGCCGCGGGCAAACCCGAGAAGGCCCGCCCCCTGACGCCCGCCGGCCTCAGGAAGATGGAGACGGCCTGCGCGGGGATCAAAAGACTGCTCCCTGAGTTGGGCGTCATCGCCACGAGCGACTGCGTCCGCGCGTCGCAGACAGCGGGCCTGCTGCGCCGGCACTATCCCCGGGCGAAGCTCGTCGAGCTGAAGTCCCTGCGCCCGGGCTACGACATCAAGGACACCCTCGAGTGGCTCTCGTCTCAGTCCCGCGGCGCCTCGGTCGCGCTCGTGGGGCATGAGCCGGCGTGCGGCCGGCTCGCGAGCCGGCTCCTGTGCGGGGAGGACGCCTGCTTCCTGCGCTTCAAGAAAGGGGCCGCGGCCCTTCTCGAAACAACGGGCCCGGCCAAGCCCGGTCACGCGACCCTGCTGTGGCTGCTCCAGCCCAAAGGCCTGCGCGCCATGGGGAACCGCGGGCGCTGAGTGAACACCCGGATCGAGGCGCTGCTGCGCATGCCCGCTCACGGCGGAGCGCGCGCCGTGGCCCGGCGGCTGCTCCGGGCCGCGGCCAGGACATGCCCCCGCCTCCATGTCAGAAAAGACCGCGATGCGCTCCACGACTTCCGGGTCTCGCTCCGGCGCCTGCGCACCGCGCTCCGCTTCTACCGCCCCTTCCTCGCCGGCCGCGTGCAGAAGGCGGACCTCCGGGCGCTCAAGCGCATCGCCTCCTCCACCGGCGCGGGCCGGGACGCGGAGGTGCAGATCGCGCACCTGAAGGCCTTCGAGACCGCGCTCGCCGCCTCCCGCCGGCATGCTGTCGCCTGGCTGCGCTCCCGGATCGCGTCCCAGGCCGACCCCGTCGGGATCATGGAAGCCAAGCGCGCGTTCCTTTCTTTGGAGACCCGGCTGCGTCCGAGCCTCATGAAGCGGCCGACGCTGGCGGAGTCCGCGCAGGAATCGCGGGGTCCCTCCTTCGGCCGCGCCACCGGGGACATGCTCCTTTCGGCCGCGTCCAGGCTCCAGCGCGACCTGGCCGCCGTGCGCTCGGCGCACGATTCCAAGCGCGCGCACCGGGCCCGCATCTCCGGCAAGCGGCTGCGCTACCTCCTGGAGCCGCTCACCGGCCGCTCGAGCGCCTGGAGCCGCGCGCTCAAGCAGCTCAAGGGGCTGCAGGACGTGCTGGGCGAGCTCCACGACATGCACGTGCTCTCGCAGCAGATCGCGTCCGCCGCGGAGCAGCACGCCGTGGAGATCGTGCGCCGCCGCCTGGCGGCCGCCGCCGCGCCTCGCGCCCTGAGGCGCAGGGCCAAGGATCCCGTGCCCGGGCTCGTGCTCCTGGCCAGACGGGTGCGCCGCAGGGAGCTCGCGCTCTTCCGCGGGCTCGGCAGGAGTTGGGGCGAGGTCCGCAAGGCGCGCTTCTTCGGGAGCCTTTTCTCTTTGGCCGAGGGGATACGGTGAAGTCGACCGCGGGCAGGCTCGTGGTCCGGGCCCTCGAAGACGAGGGCGCGAGGCTCCTCTTCGGCATCCCCTCCCGGCCCGTTCTCGGGCTCCACGAGGCCCTGGAGGGCTCGAAGGTCCGCGCGGTGCAGGTCGCGGACGAGCGCTCGGCCGTCTTCATGGCGGACGGCGCCTGCCGCGGATCGGACTGCGCCGGAGTCGCGTCCCTAGGGCCGGGCGGCGCGGCCCACGCCCTTTCCGGCGTCGCCGAGGCCCGCGCGGACAACATCCCCTTGGTCGTGCTCTGCTGCGGCTTCCGGGACGATTCGGGGAAATCCTTCCGGACGGGAGAGCTGGACCAGCTCGCCGTGCTCGCCCCGGCCGCCAAGGAAGCCTTCCGGCCGAAAGGGCCCGAGGACGTATACGCGGCCGTGCGCCGGGCCTTCCACATCGCCCGCGCGGCTCCACAGGGGCCCGTGGCCGTGGAGATCCCGGAGACTCTATTCTCGGTCTCGCTCTGCGAGACCGAGAATCCTTTATGGTCCGTCCCGTTTTTGGAGTCCCCCGTCGCCTCCGACGCCGAGCTCGACGACGCCGCCGCCATCCTGAACGCGGCCCGCCGCCCCCGCCTCTATATCGGAGGGGGGTGCCGGGAAGCGGCCCCCCTCGTGCTGGAGCTCGCCGAGGCGCTGGGCGCTCCCGTGGTCACCACGCTGCAGGGCAAGGGAGTCTTCCCCGAGGACCATCCCCTCTGGCTGTGGAACTGCCTCGGCCGCTCGGCGCCCTCCTTCGTGCGCAAGGTCATGGACTCCGGCGACTGCCTGCTCGCCCTGGGCTGCCGGTTCAGCGAGAGCGCGACCGGGGGCTACGACGTCGCTCTTCCGAAGGACCTCATCCACGTGGACGCGGACCCGGAGGCGCTTGCGCGCAACTTCCCGGCCAGGCTGGCCGTGGCCTGCGAAGCGGGGACGTTCCTGCAGCGCCTGCTGCGGCGCGTGAAGCGCCGGCTCGGCGACGTCGCCGTGAAGGAGGATATCGCGGCCGGCCGCGCCGAGCTGCGGGCCAGGTTCGCCTCGGAAAAAGGCTCGCGAGTGCACCCCGCCGTCTTTTTCTCCTCTCTGCAGGACGCGGCCGGGCCGGACGCCGCGTTCGCGACGGAAGGCGGGGACACCCTCTTCCTCGCCGCGGAGCATCTCCGGCTCCGGTCGCCCCGCCTCCTGGCTCCCGCGGGCTTCGGCGCAGCCGGCTATGCCGTTCCGGCCGCCGTGGGCGCCCGACTGGCGTTCCCGGAGCGCGGGGCGGTCGCCCTGACCACGGAAGGAGCCCTGCTCTCGACCGGCGCCGAACTCCTGACCGCGGCCCGGAGCAAGGCGGGAGTGGCGGCGTGCGTCCTCAAGGACGAGGGCCCCGCGTCCTTCGATGTCCAGGCCTTCGCCCGCGCCGTCGACGCCGAGTTCTTCCATCTGGACGAGGACGGCCACGCGCGCGAAGTGCTGGGCGCGGCCATGGGACAAGCGGCGCAAGGCCGTCCGGTGCTGGTGGAGGTCGCGCTCGACTCCTCCCGCAAGACCTTCTTCTCCAAGGCGGCCGCGGCGACCCGCCTGTGCAGCCTTCCTTTGGCCGAGCGGCTCAGGCTGGCGGCTCGGACGCTCTCGAAGCGCCCCGGATCATAAGGTCCTCGGCCTCCTCGTCCGTCTGGTCCAATCCCTCGATCTCCTCCACGGCGAGCACCGGCTGCCGGCCCGCGCACCCGACGTAGATGAGGTAGAGCAGCACCCGCTCCCCGAGCTGGAGATTGATCTGGAACTGGGGAAGCAGGCCCTCCGGGACCGCGACCCAGCGCATCTTCCCCTTCTCGGAGAAGGACAGCTCGCGCTTGTAGTAGACCCAGGAGCCCGGGTCGCCCACGGACCGGGTCCAGGCCTTGAACAGCGCCGCGCGGCTTTCGGAGAGCGGCCGTACCGCGCCCTGATACGCGAGTTCGGCGGAGAACAAGGAGTCCTTGACCTCGGTCTTGGAGCGCGGGCGGCAGGGGTCCTTGGACAGGGCCTCGCGGATGGAGCTCCGGGGGTAATCCTTGACGTCGAACAGCACGGTCCCGGTGGAGGCGGCTACGCCGCCATCTGCGGCGGAGGCGCCGGAGGGGAACGCGAGGAACGCGCAGAGGAACAGAAGCCTCTCCCCGCCGCGGCGGCCGAGACTTATCCCCAATACTTTCGCAGCGAAAGCGCTGGGGATAACTTTTTTGGAAAGTCCTTTGATAAAAAACATACGCACGCCCACGCGGCGGACGGAGTCCGCCGCGTGCATGTATTATCGTATAATTTTGTCCTATGCTCTCTCCCGAGCAGGCCGAGAGCCTCGAGCTGCTCCTGGAAGTCGGACGGCTGCTCTCCTCCAAGCTGGAGCTTTCGGAGCTCCTGCGCACCATCATGGAACTCGCGGCCCGCGTCGTCAACGCCGAGACGGCGAGCCTGCTCCTGGTCGACGAGAAGACGAACGAGCTTTATTTCGACGTGGCGCTCGGCCTGCCCCCGGACGTGGCCAAGATCCGCCTGAAGATGGGCCAGGGCATCTGCGGCGCGGTGGCGGCAAAGAACAAGCCCCTCATCATCAACGACGTGCGCAAAGACCCGCGCTGGACCCAGAAAGTGGACAAAGAGTCCGGGTTCGTGACGCGCTCCATCCTGGCCGCCCCCGTCGCCCTCAAGGGCCGGTGCATCGGCGTGGTGGAGGCCATCAACCACAAAGACGGCGAGTTCTCCTTCAAGGACCTGCGCGTGTTCGAGGCCTTCGCCTCGCAGGCGGCCGTGGCCATCGAGAACGCCCGCCTCTTCGCCTCCCTGCAGGAGGAGAAGTTCAAGCTGAGCACGGTCTTCGAGGAGATGAAGGACGCCGCGCTCCTCACCGACGAGCAGGGCCGGGTGCTCCTGGCCAACCCCGCGGCACGCCTCCTGCTCGGCGAGGACGCGGGCTCGCTCGCGGACGCCGTCCGCGGCTACGCCCTCTCTCCGTCCATCGAGGAGATCACCCGCGGCGAGGGGCTGGTCCGGTTCGAGGCCGTGCGCGAACAGCCCAAGAAGCTCGTCCTGGCCGGGGCCTCTTCGGTCGTGCGCGACCTGGCCGGAGGCCAGGCGTCCGGCAAGGTCCGGGGCCGCGTCGTCTTGTTCCGGGACGTGACCGAGGAGAAGCACGAGGAGGGCCTGAAGCGCTCCTTCCTCTCGCTCATCTCGCACAAGCTCAAGACCCCGCTGGCCTCGGTCACGGGCTACAGCCAGCTGCTCATCACGGACCTCTCCAGCAAGCCCGGCACGGAATTCACGGTCAAGGCCCTGCGCACCATCGAGGCGCAGGGGCAGAAGCTCACCGGACTCGTGGAGAAGCTCCTCAACTACACGATCCTCGAGCGCATCGACGACACGGAGTTCTCCCGGAAGCCCTTCGAGGTGGACAATGCCGTGAAGGAGGCCGTCGACGGGCTCGGCGCCTTCCTCTCGGAGCGCAAAGCGGTCGCGGAGGTCCGCCCCAGCGGGCTGCGCGCGCTCGGCGACCAGACCCTGGTCCGCGACGCGCTCAAGAACCTCATCGAGAACGGGGCCAAGTTCGCCGCCGGGCCCGATAACAAGGTCGCGGTCTGGGCGGAACGCCGGGGCGCCGACGTCGAGATCCACGTCCGGGACTCCGGCCCGGGCATCCCGCCGGAGGAGCACGCGAGGGTCTTCGCGCGATTCCACCAGGTCGAGGCTTCCTTCACCGGCCAGACCGAAGGCTGGGGGCTGGGGCTCTCCTTCGTCAAGAAGGTCATCGAGAAGCTGGGCGGGTCCGTGCGCCTGCAGTCCGCTCCCGGCGCGGGAAGCACCTTCACCGTTTCGCTGCCGGCCGCCGACTGATGGGCTCCTCCCTGGACGCCGGCGGGCTGCGTTTTCCCGACTGGGCCCCGGCCCTGACCGCCGGAGACCACGCCGAGGTCTACCTCGAGGAATCCTTCGCCACCTCCCTGTGCCTGGAGGACTCCCGTATCACCGAGGCCTCCTCGGGGACGGACGGGGGAGCCGGGCTGCGCTACCTGAGGGAGGCGGCCGGGGAGATGGAGACGCTCCACGGCGCCTTGAACTCCCTGGACCCCGTCCGGGCCATGCCCCTGGCCGAACGCCTCCGGAGCGGGCTCAAGACGGCCTCGCCGCGCGGCGCCAAGCCCCTCGACGCCCACCCGGCCGTCGTGCGGCGCCACCCCCGGGACGTCTCCATGGAGGAGAAGGCGGCGATGCTCGCGCGCGTCGACCGCGCGGTGCGCGACGGCTTCCCGCACATCGTCCAGGTCCACCTCGCCTACACGGAACGGGCCAAGCGTTTCGCGGTCCTCAACTCCGACGGGGACTTCCGCCTGGCCGAACGCATCGAGGAGGCCCTGGTCATCGGCGTCACCGCGGGCAAGGACGGGCTTCTCCAGTCCAGCCAAGAGTCGATCGCCGGCGCCAAGGGCTTCGAGTTCTTCGAGGAATGCGACCCCGTGCGCGCGGCGCGCCACGCGGCCCGCAACGCCGTGGAGAAGCTCTCCGCCCCTCCGGCGGAGGCCGCGGAGATGCCGGTCGTGCTCGCGGCCTCCGCCGGAGGGACGCTCATCCACGAGGCCATCGGCCACGCCCTGGAGGCCGACCACGTGCAGGACGGCACCTCCCCCCACTACGCCGGCCGCTTGGGCCAGACCGTGGCCGGGGAGTTCCTGACCATCATCGACGACCCGACGCTCCCCTACGCCCGCGGGTCCTATGCGTTCGACGACGAGGGGGTCCCCGCCTCCCCGGTCGCGGTGGTGCGCTCCGGGGTCCTGTGCGACTATCTCCATGACCGCGTCAGCGCCTGGCGCGACAAGCGCGCCCCGAACGGGCACGGCCGTCGGGAATCCTTCCGCCACCGGCCCATCCCCCGCATGTCGAACCTCTACATCTCTCCCGGGCGCGACGACCCCGCCCGCATCGTTGGCGAGCTCGACCGCGGCCTCCTGGTGACCCGGATGGGCGGCGGGGAGGTCAACACCGCCACCGGGGAATTCGTTTTCGGCGTGGACGAAGGCTACTGGGTCGAGAGGGGCCGGCCCCGCCACCGCGTGCGGGACGCCAGCATCCTCGGCGTCGGTCCGGAGGTCCTCCGGTCCATCGACCGCCTCGGCTGGGACATCGGCTGGGGCATCGGGGTGTGCGGCAAGCAGGGGCAGGGCGTCCCCGTGTCGGACGGCCAGCCCACCCTGCGCATCCCAAGAATGCTCGTCGGAGGCAAAAAATGCGAACAAGACTGACCTGGTGTGCCGCGGCGGGCCTGGCGCTCCTCGCCCTGGGGATGGGCCGCAAACCGCCGGCCAAGGAGGACGCGAAGATGACCGACCTTTCGCAGATGACGGCCGTGGACGTGACCCCCAACGCATGGACCGGCGCGTACTGCGCGGCGACGACGCCCTCGGCGCAGCTCATCGAGGACGAGAAGTCCTGGGCGGAGCTCTGGAAGCAGTCGCTGAACAAAGAGGCTCCCGCGGTGGATTTCGGGAAGTTCGTCGCCGCGGCCGTCTTCGTCGGAGTCCGCAACACGGGGGGCTACGGCGTCGACTTCCTTCCGCCCGTCTCGGACGGGGCCGCCGCGGTCATCGGCTACACGGTGCGCTCGCCCGGCAAGTCGAGCTTCGTCATCCAGTCTTTCACGCAGCCGTACGCCATACGCCTCTACAGGAAGCCGGGGACGCCGGTCCGGCTGGAGGAAGCCAAATAAAAGCCGCGTCTCTCCTCTCGATCCTCGTCCTTCTGTGGGCGTGTCCGTTCTCCGACGCCGCCCCCAGGAAGAAGACGCGCAAGAGGCTGACCGCCCCCTCGACGCAGACCGCGCCCCCCCCCAAGCCCGCGCGCGGCTGGACCGCCAGCCCCTCCTCGCTGCTCCTCTTCGATGAGGCCGGGAGCCTGCGCACCGAGATCGGCCTGGGCCGCTGGAAGGAGGAGACGGAGGACGGCCTGGAGAGCCGCCGGGACTCCCGCGGAGGGGTCTGCGGCCGCGACCGCTTCGCCTGGCACTGGCAGAAGTCCCAGACCGTGCGGCCGGGGCGCGTCGAAAAAGTCCTGGCCTCGACCTCGGCCTTCGTCTACTTCGGGACCGCCGGCCAGACCCTCTGGAGCGACCCGGCGGCGGACGCGCCCGTCGCCGGGGATCCCGCGATCATGAGCGCGGACTGCGAGACGGTCCTGATCCTTGAGCGCCGCGAGGACGCGTGGACCGCGGCCGCGTACACGTTCTCCGGCAAGCGGCTGGGGGAATGGGACTCGGGCCAGCGGGTGGAGAAAGCCGCCCTCACCCGCAACGGCCGCTACGGCTCGGTGCTGTGGGGCCTCGTGGACAAGCCCCTCACCTACACCTTTTTCGACGTCCGCTCCGGTGCGCGCACGGACCTGCCGGCCGCGGACGCCCCGCTGGGGCAGGCTCAGATCCAGGAGGACGGGTCCGTGGTCGCCGGCGCCCGGACCGTGTACCGCTTCCGATGAAGCTCCTGCTCTTCGCACTCCTCGCGGCGGCGCAAAGCGCCTCCGCCCTCGACGCCGCGGACATCCCCTCGGTGAGAGGAGGGGCCATCCGGACGAAGGACGACGAACTGGCCGAGCAGGTCCGGGACCGGCTGATCTCGGAGCCGGAGGCCGCGGACGCCGTCGCGGGCCGCATCTGCCGCTCCACGCTCGGCCCGCAGCTCTCGGGCTTAGACGACCCCCGGGCCGCCTTCGGCGAGGTTCGCGGCTGGGTGGGGAAGAACCCCGAACCCGCGGCGTATCTGGCCCTGGGATTCGCCAAGGACGACGCCGAGGGCACCGACGAATTCGAGCGCTCGCTCTACGAGCGCATCGTGCGCTACTTCGAGCTCAACCCCGGACGGCACCACGGCATGCTGGGCAAGCTCGACCGCCTCGCCGTCGAGTCCAAACAGCTCGCCCTTTCCGAGGAGTTCAACGAGGACTCCCAGCGCGAAGCCCTCCGCCGCTTCTTCGAGGGCGCCGAGGGCGAGGCGACCCGCCCGGACGGGAAGGAGCACCGCCAAGGCGGCGAGCCACCCCCCACTTCCGACGGCCCCGCGGCGTACGCGGGAGGCCATCTCTACGACCGGCTGGGCTCGGCGAACCCCACCGGCTACTCGCCGCACGTCCTGACCTTCCAGAGCGAGATGAACCGCCGCCGGGCGCCCGGAGCGCCGAAACTGCTGGAGACCGGCAGGCTGGACTACGCCACGCTCCGGTATCCGTACTACGGGATGCGCTACGACGCGGACCGGCTGGCCCGGAGCCTGCGGACCCAGCGCGCCTGGTCCCAAGCCAAGGCGCTCGGCAGGGAGCGGTCCGTCAGCCTGGAGAAGCTCAAGGACCCCGCGGTCCAAGCGGAGCTGGACGCGGCCTTCGGCGGACGGGACCCGGACCCGCGCTTCACCGCGAGGAAGCGCCTGCTCGCGAAGCTCGAGCAGGTCCTGTCCCGGTTCGACCAGGAAGCCGCGTCGGCGAAGAACAAGAAGAAGATCGACTCCGCGCTCCTGCGCTCGCTCTCGGCCGGAAGGCGGGAGGCCGCGCTCCTCATCGCGGCCGCGGCCCATGAGGAAAGGCTGCACGTCCTGCGCTCGTGCCGGGGCTTCATGACCGACGCCCTGCGCGCCGCGGTGGCGAGGATGCCCGTGGACCCGGAGACCCGCTCCCGCTATCTCGGCAAGGGGGAGCGGATGCAGGCCGAGCTGGACTCCGTCGTCGCCCAGGGCGAGACGCTCTCCGCGGACCTGGCGGCTTCCAAGCCTCCGGCGGACGCGGAGAAGACCCTGGCGCGCACGGCGCAGGCGGCCCGACGCTTCCCGGCCGACATCGCGGCCTACCGCGAGGCCCCGGCCAGGGTCCTCGAGACGCACAAGCCCGTCTCCCGCGTGCGCGGCGTTTTCGATTCCTTCTTCATGAAGTTCCTGCCTGGAAGCAAGAGGAGCCGCGCGCTGCGCGAGCAAAGGAAGCGCGAAGACGGCGCTTTGAGCGCGGTGCTGCGGATCGCCGGAAACCGGTAACCGACCAATTCATCATGAGGATTTACCTTAGAGACGGTAATAGTCGTTTTCTGTTCGAGTTACTGTTTTTCCGCCGGGACGCTCGGGGACTCGTTCTCCGCCTTCCGCCCCGAGCGGAGCGCCCCCAACGCCCTGAGCCTCGCGCGCTCGGCGGAGACCTTGGCGGCCGCCTCGTCCGTGGAGTCGGCGGGCAGGTTCGGACTCGGCGGGGGCAGCTGCCGGCCGGCGGTCTCCGCGAGGGTCTCCGCCTCCCGCAGCCGCGGATGGGGGCATGCGCCGTAGAGCTGGCGCATGGCCCCGCACGCACGCAGCAGCGAGACGAGGGACCCGGCCGGGTCCCGTCTGGACAGCGAGGACGCACGATCGACCGCTGAGTCCAGCGGCAGCTCCCAGGAGGCCTGCGCCAGGACGCGGGGCAGCTCCCGGTCGCGGATGCGGCGGTACTCCGCGGCCCTCGCCCTTCGGGTGCCCGGCTCGGCGTCGATGACGGCCAGGGCCCGGGCGAACGCCCCCGCCGAGTCCCGGTACCGGCAGGCGGCGGCCAGCTCGCGGCCCCTCTGGACGCAGACGCCGAACCGCTCCCGACTCGGCTTCTCCCGGCCGACGCCCCCCAGGGCGTCGCGCAGCTCCTCCTCGACGGGCAGGCGCACGCCTTTGAGCCTGCCGCAGCCGGGCGGCAGCCGCGAAAGCAGCGCGAAGGCCTCGGCCGCGGCCCGGGGATCGGCTGCGGGATCCCTCAGCACCTTGGCCGCCTGCCCGCTGAACTCATCGAGCTCCGCCTTGAACCGCCGGACCGCCTTCCGCCTGCGCCAGGTCCAGACGGCGAGTTCATGGAGCGGGGACTTGGGAGACAGGGGCCCCATCGAGTTCCTCAGGCCGGCGAACGCCTCATTGGCGTCGTCGAGCCGGCACTCGGAGACCAAGGACTCGGCGCGAGCCGCCTCGGCGATGAACGAGGAGTCCTCAGCGCCGGCCGGAGTCAGCGCGAGGAACAGCAGCGCGGCGCCTACCATGGTCCCCTCCCCAGCGCCACCCGGCAGGAATCGGAGAAGTAGGGAAGCATCGCCTTGATCTTGGGAAGGACCTCTTCTACCACGCGCTCTCCCGCCTCGATGAGCTCCCGGCCGCGATGCAGCTCGGTCCACGCGAAACGCGACAGGTCCGGATGGATGGTGATATGCGCCAGCGGGGCCCCCGCTTTCGCGATCTCGTACTCCATAGTGTATATCATCTGGAAGAAGACCTGCATCATGTGCGGCGAGGCCCACCCCTCGGGCAGGGGCAGGTGCGCGCGCCGCTCCCGCAGGGTGCTCTTGCGCGCGCCGGCGGGCATGGTCAGGTTCACGGCGAGCAGGATGTCCGCCCCCATCTGGCTGAGCGCGCGGACCGGGTTGGGCGAGACCAGCCCCCCGTCCACGAGGAAGCGGCCGCGATGTTCGAATGGCTGGAAGATGAGCGGGATGCCGCAGCTCGCGCGCACCGCCTCGGCCACGGGACCGTCCTGGAGCAGGACCTCGGCCCCCGTCTCGATGTCCGTGGCCACGCACGCGTACGGGAGCTCCAGGTCGCGGAACTCCTTCGTCCCGAAATAGGAGCGGAGAAAGCGCAGGAGCGTAGTGCCCGCGAACAGCCCGGAGCGCGGCACGGTCAGGTCCCAGAACAGGTTCTCCCAGACCCAGGCCTTATCGATCCCGACCACGATGCGCTCGATCTCCACGGGGGACATGCCCAGGGCGTAGAGCCCGCCGATCACCGAGCCCATGGAGGTCCCGGCCACGATGTCCACCGGGATATGCTCCTTCTCGAACGCCTTCAGGACGCCCACCAGGGAGAAGCCGAGCGCGGCGCCCGTGCCCATGGCCAACCCCACCCTCAGCCCGGCCACGCGGCGCGCGAGCCGCTCCACCGCGCTCCGGCTGCGCGGGTTCCGGCCCATGGCCTCGAACACGCCGCCGGAGCGCAGCTCCGCGGACCAGGGGATGCGCACGGACTCGCGGTCCGGGTCCGGCGTTTCGTCGGGCCCGCCCTCCCCGAGCCAGAGCTCCAGCAGGCTCTTCGGCTCAGGAACGAAGCGGCCAAGCTCCGAGCGCAGGCGGAGGAACTCGTCCTTGCGCGCCTGCGCCCCGGCGAGGAGCCAGCGGTCCGCCTCGTTCAGGACCGATTTCTCGACGTCGCCAATGGTCCCGCCCAGGCAGACCACCCCGAAGCCGCTGTGCTCGCGCAGGAGGTTGATGAACAGGAAGACGCTCCTGAACAAGCGTCCTCCGAGGACGGAGGACGGCACGGTCAGCACGCCCAAGCCAGAGGCGTGGACCTGGACGAAGCTCTCCAGGAGCCTGGGATCGTGCAGGTCCAGGCCCTGCAGCATGCTCTCCGTGACGACCTTGGGCTCCAGCCCCAGGGCTCCGGCCAAAGACCCGCCCTTGGGGTCCATATCCACCAGCAGGACCCTCTGCCGGCTCTGCTCCCGCAGCGCATGCGCGAACGCGAGCGCCAGCGGGGTCCGATCCGCGTCGTCGAGTCCGCACAGCAGCGCGAGGAGCTTCGGCTGGAGGGCCTGCGCCTCCTCGAAGCCGCGCGTCTCGCGCAGGAGCCGGGCGGAGAGCGTCCGGGAGAGCTGCAGGGCGATGCTCGGGCTGTCGCGCAGGACCGACCCGAAGTCCTTCTTGGACAGCACCAGGAACTCGCTGGTCGAGTCCAGGCGCGCGGTCATGGGCCGGGGCTCGCCGGTCAGCACCGAGTGCTCGCCCAGGACGTCCCCGCGGCCGAGGAAGCCGGTGACGACCTGCCGGCCCTGGCGCTCGGTCAAGAGGCGCACCTGGCCGGAGGTGACGATGTAGAACGCGTCCCCGGGGTCTCCCTGCTGGAAAACGGTGGCTCCACGGGGCAAAGACAGGGGCTTGAGCAGTTGGGCGATGCGCTCCAGGTCCTCCTCCGAGAGATCCTGGAAGAGCGGGACCCTCTTGAGGAACGGCCTCCAGACCGGAATCTCGTCAGGATGCATGGTGTCGCCGGCAGAGAACCATTGCCTGAATTGTAGGGCGCGTATTGAAAACTGTCAAGACGGAGTTGGATATTTCGCGCGCGGGAATGTTATATAATGCTGGCCGTTCTATTTCCGTCGGCGGTCACTCCGTGACCGCCGTACTGCGTCGCCTCGGGAAGGGCGTGAGGCGCATGTGCGGCGGCGGTTCCGGGTGTGCGCGCAGTGGAGCAAGGCGATGATGGTCTTGGAATCCTGGATCTTCCCGGACAAGACCCACGATAAGGCTTTCTGAAAGGGGACGGTTTGTATCTCCAGAAATTCATCCTCGTCGAGGGACTGCCGGCCGCGGACGAGCCTGTCGGCGACGTAGATATGCAGGCGTTCGTTGGAAAACGCGGGCGCGGGCCAGAAGCTGAGCAGAGACCGGATGCGGCCGGCCCTGTATCCGGTCTCCTCGCGGAGCTCGCGCAGGGCGCAGCGCAGGGGAGACTCTTCGCCGTCGAGCTTGCCGGCCGGGATCTCGTAGGTCAGCCGGCCGACGGGATAGCGGTACTGGCGGACGAGGAGGATGGTGTCGGGGTCCAGGAACGGCGCCACCGCGACCGCCCCGGGATGGTCCATGTACTCCCGGATGGCCCGGCGCCCGTTCGGCAGGCGCACCTCGTCCACGCGGAAGTTGACGCTCTTCCCGAGATAGATCGGGTTCCTGCGGACGCAGCGCTCGACCATCGAGGGGGCCATCGGCGCATTATATCCGTTAACGGCCGTCCTTTTCTATGACGAAGACCGAGTTCGCCCATCTGCACAACCATTCGGAGTACTCGCTCCTGGACGGCATGCTGCGCTTCACCGACAACAAGGGCAACCCCTCCGAGTTCCTCGAGCGCCTCGCGCACGAGCACGTCAAGGGACTGGCGCTCACCGACCACGGCAACCTCTACGGCGCCGTCGAATTCTACACGCGCTGCCGAAAGGTGGGCCTGAAGCCGGTGGTCGGCTGCGAGTTCTACACGGCCAAGCGCGGCCGGCTCTCTAGGGAGGGCTCCCAGCGCGATAACTGCCATCTCACGCTCCTCGCCCGCACCCTGGAGGGCTACGAGAACCTCATGGCCCTGTCCTCGAAGGCGTTCCTCGAGGGCTTCTACTACGACCCGCGCATCGACAAGGAGCTCCTGGCCAAGCACGCCAAGGGCCTGATCGTGCTATCGGGATGCCTGAAGTCCGAGCTCTGCCAGACCATCCTCGCCGGGGACATCGAGGCCGCGACCCGCCTCGCCCTGGAGTACCGGGACATGCTCGACCCGGGGTCCTACTATCTCGAGCTGATGGACCACGGGATCGAAGAGCAAAAGCGCGTGCTCAAGGCCCTCCTGGACATCCACGCCCGCACGAAGATCCCCTTGGTCGCCACGAACGACTGCCACTACCCGAAGCGCGAGGACCACGCGGCGCACGAGGCGGTCACCTGCATCGGCATGGGCAAGCTCCTCTCGGACCAGGACCGCCTGCGCTGGAGCCCGGAGCTCTACTTCAAGAGCCCGGCGGAGATGGCCAAGATCTTCCACTACGCGCCCGAGGCGCTGTCCAACACGCTGAAGATCGTCGAGGAGTGCAACCTGGAGATCCCGATGGGCAAGGCCCTGCTCCCGCACTTCCCGGTGCCGGAGGGATTCACCCAGGACGCCTACCTCGAGAAGCTCTGCCGCGAGGGGCTTTCCCGGCTCGGGAGGGACGCGGACCCGGTCTACGCGGACCGCCTCGCCTACGAGCTGCGCGTCATCAAGCAGATGGGGTTCTCCGGGTACTTCCTCATCGTCTGGGACTTCATCCGCCACGCGAAGTCCGAGGGGGTCCCCGTCGGCCCGGGACGCGGCTCCGGAGCCGGAGCCCTGGTCTGCTTCTGCCTTGGGATCACGATGGTCGACCCCATCGTCAACAAGCTCCTTTTCGAACGCTTCCTGAACCCGGACCGCATCTCCATGCCGGACCTGGACATCGACTTCTCGGATACCGGCCGCGAGAGGGTCCTGGCCTACGTGCGCGAAAAGTACGGCCACGACAAGGTGGCCCAGATCATCACTTTCGGCTCGCTCAAGGCGCGCCTGGCCATCCGGGACGTGGGGCGCGTGATGGGAGTCCCCATCCCGGAGGTCAACCGGCTGGCGAAGCTCATCCCCGCCAACAACACCCTCAACGAGGCCCTCACGTCGGTCCCGGAGCTGCAGGAGGCGGCCAAGGACGCCCGGACCAAGAACCTCCTCGACCTCGCCCACAAGGTGGAGGGCTTGAAGCGCCACACGGGAGTGCATGCCGCGGGCATCGTCATCACCAAGGAATCCGCCGTCCGGTACGCGCCCCTGTCCAAGGGCGCGAGCTCCGAGGTGGTCACCACCCAATACGACGGCGACATCCTCCCCGTCCTAGGCCTGCTCAAGATGGACTTCCTGGGCTTGAGGAACCTCACGGTCATCCAGGACGCCGTACGGCTCATCCGCGAGCGCCACGACAAGGATTTCGACGTCGCCCGCATCCCCTTCGACGACAAGAAGACCTACGACCTCCTGGCCTCCGGCAAGGCCCTGGGCGTGTTCCAGCTCGACTCCGAGGGCATGCGCCAGCTCCTGCGGCGCCTGCGCCCGACGAACTTCGAGGACATCTCCGCCGTCATCGCCCTCTACCGCCCGGGGCCCATGAAGAGCGGGATGCTGGACCTCTTCGTGGAGCGCAAGCACGGGGCCAAGAAGGTCCGCTTCGAGCACCCGAAGATGGAGCCGATCCTGAAGGACACCTACGGCTGCTTCGTCTACCAAGAGCAGGTCATGGAGATCTCGAAGGTCCTCGCGGGCTTCACGGCCGGCCAGGCGGACGGGCTGCGCAAGGCCATGAGCAAGAAGACCAAGGACGAGTTCCAGAAGCAGCGCGCGCCCTTCGTGGCCGGGTGCAAGAAGAACGGCATCGCGGAGAAGCTGGCCGACAAGATCTACGACCAGATCGACAAGTTCGGGGGCTACGGGTTCAACCGCTCGCACACCGTGGCCTACGGCACCATCGCCTACCAGACCGCTTATCTCAAGGCCAACTACGCCCTGGAATATTTCACGGCGCTGCTGACCTCCGAGATCGGGCACTCGGCCGTCGACGTGGAGGGCAAGGAGAACAAGCTCGTCACCTATCTGGACGACGCCAGGACCCTCGGCATCGCGATCCTGCCTCCGGACGTCCAGCGCTCGGACGTCGTCTTCACCGTGGAGGGCAACGGCATCCGCTTCGGCCTGACGGCCGTCAAGAACGTGGGGCGCTCCGCGGCGGAGTCCGTCGTGGCCTCCGCGAAAGGGAAGCCCTTCGAGTCGCTCGACGACCTCTGCCAGCGCGTGGACACGCACAGCGTCAACCGCAAGACCCTGGAATCCCTCATCAAGGCGGGGGCGCTGGACTCCCTCATGCCCGGCCTGAAGATCGAGGAGACGCGGGCGCGCCTCATGCACAGGCTGGGCGAGACACTCGACCGGCAGGCCCGCATCAAGGAGGACCTCGCCCGGGGACAGGGCCTCCTCTTCGGGACCGACATCCCCGTGGCCCGGCCCTCGGACGTCGAGGCCGACCGGGTGGAGAGGATCGATCCCCTCCACGAGCACGACCTGCTCAACGCGGAGCGTGAAGTGCTGGGCTGCTACCTCTCCGGACATCCCCTGGTCCGGTACCAGGAACGCCTGCGCTGCGTCGCGTCCCACTCCATCTCCCAGCTCAAGGAAGGCTGCCCCCCCAAGGTGCGCCTGGCCGGCATCCTGAACCAGGTCAAGAAGGGGCCGACCCGGAAGGGGGAGCAGATGGGCCGCGCCACCCTCGAGGACCTCAGCGGCGAGGTCGAGATCATCGTCTTCCCCAAGGCCTTCGCCTCCGGCACCGGGGAGCAGCTTCGGACCAACGCCATCGTGGCCGTCGGAGGGCGCGTGGAGTTCCGCACGGACTTCCAGGGACGGGACTCCGCCGGCGCGGAGACGCACGAGAACCCCACCCCGCAGCTCATCGTGGACGAGATCCTCCCGCTGGAGCTGGCGGTCGGCCTTTACGCCCGCGGCCTCGTGCTGAACATCGCGTCCGCCGGGCTCGAGGATGCCTTCCTCGAGGAGCTGCGGCGGGTCCTGCGCCGCTTCCCCGGCCGCATCCCGGTCCAGCTGCGCGTGACCACCCCCGGCGGGCAGGCCCTCATCGAGACCGAGGAGACCGTGGATCTTCAGGACAAGCTTTTCGACCAACTTCGGAACCTGCTAGGAGAGAAAGCATGGCAGATTCAAAGCGCATCTTAGTCGCCGACGACGACCCGGACCTTGTCGAGCTCCTCCGGATGGACCTCACCTTCCAAGGCTACGAGGTGCTCTCGGCCTCCAACGGGAAGGAGGCGCTCGAGGTGGCCACGCGCGAGAAGCTCGACCTCGTCCTGCTCGACGTGATGATGCCGTACATCGACGGCTATCACGTCGCCTCCGAGATCTGCAGCAAGATGGGCCGCCACGCCCCGAAGATCATGATCATGACGAGCCGGGACACGGTGCGCGAGAAGGGCATCGCGCTCATGAGCGGAGCGGTGTCGGTGCTACAGAAGCCGTTCGGCATGCTGGACCTGCACGACAAAATCAAGCAAATCCTTGAAAGCAAATGAGGGGTTTAGTTAAAATGAAAATTATGGATAATCACTTTCACGCACCCGCGCGCATCCTGACGGCCCTGTTCTCCGGCGCCATCCTGGCGGCCCCGGCGATGGCCCAGCCCCAAGGCGACCCCTTCGCGGTCTCCGTCCAGAACCTGAAGGCCCAGGACCCCATGGTCCGCCGCCAGGCCGCGGACGAGCTCGGCCGCATGCATCGGTCCGAGGCGGTCCCGGCCCTGCTGACCGCGATCTCGGACGAAAACCCGTACGTCCGCAGCGCCGTGGTGGACGCTCTCGGCACCCTGCGCGCGCCCCAAGCCAAGGAACACTTCCACCGCCTGCTCCGCGAGGATCCCCATGAGCAGGTCCGCCAGCAGGCCGCGACCTCCATCACCTACGTCGGAGACGCCTCGTCCATCGACGCGCTCATCGCCGCGCTCGACGACAAGGCGGAAGGTGTCCGATACGCCGTGATCCGCACGATCGGGAACCTCGGGGCGCGGAAGGCCGGCACGCGGCTCGTGCCGTTCCTCAAGGATCCGGACAGCGGGATGCGCCGCACGACCGCGGGCACGCTCGGGAAGATCGCCACGCCGGAGCTGCTGCCCGCCCTGGAGGAAGCCCTCAAGGACACCGACGACGCGGTCCGCCGCGAGGTCGTGAAGGCCATCGGCGCCATCTCCACGCCCGACGCGGTCCAGATCCTGGCCTCGCGCCTCGAGGACCCGGACATGTTCGTCCGAGCCCAGGCCGTCATGGGCTTGGCCCGGCAGCGGGACTCCTCGGGGGAGAAGACGGCGATCGAGCTCATCAAGCACGAGGACGTGACGATCCGGCTGATGGCCGCCAACGCCCTGAGCATGGCCGGGAGCAAGGAGAAGGGTCTCCCGGCTCTGGACGCCGCCGCCCAGTCCGAGACCCAGGCCAACGCCAAGCAGCAGATGGGGTTCGCCTTGGCCACCTTCAAGGCCCGGCTGGGCTTGAAGGAGGAGCCTAAGCCGGAGCCGAAGGCTGCGCCCAAGGCGACGCCAAAAGCTTCCCCGTCAAAACCCAAAAAACCCGTTCAACCCAAGAAGCAGGCCGCCCCCAAGAAGACCGCGGAGCCCAAGAAAAAATGAAACAGACCTTCCTCATCTTTCTCTGCTGCCTGCTCCTTCCGCTGACGGCCTTCAGCCAGGAGCCCGGGGGCCCCAAGGCCTCCAAGCGCCCCTCCGCCTCGGAGAGCGCCGAGACGGCCGAGCCCCGCAGTCTCCTGGAGCCAGACACGGAGCTCATCGACGTCCCGACCACCGCGGTCCTGGACCAGGGAGGCTTCTCCAGCCGCACCCGGTTCTTCGCCCGCGGCGGGCTCATGGAATGGCTGTCGTTCGGCGTGTACCCTCGCGTGAACATCGGAGCCTCCTTCAACATCGACCGGCTCATCGGCACGGATACGCCGGTCCGGCTCGCACGCCCCGAGCTCCAGCTCAAGCTCCGCTTCTTCGACGGCGACCGGACGCTGCCGTCGCTCGCGATCGGCTTCGACGGGCAGGGCTACCTCCACAACCGGCCCGACAAGGCCTACAACCAGCATGAGCGCGGCCTCTACGTGATGGGTTCCCACGAGCTCGGCCTGCCGGGACTGGAGTTCCATGCCGGCACCGACATCGCGGATTTCGAAGCGGACCAGGTGCACGGCTTCCTCGCCACGAGCTACAACATACAGGACAAGGTCAAGCTCATGGCGGAGTGGGACTCGATCCGGGATTATTCGAACAGCCGCGTGAACATGGGCATGCGCACCTACCTGACCCCGCGCTTCCACATCGAGTTCTCGGTGCGCGCCGTCGGGCAGGGCGGGTGTTACCCGAACGGGGTCCGACGCGGCCCGGAACGCGTCGCTCAGGTCAAATACACCGGTCATTTCTAGATCGCGGATGCGATCTTGTCCTGAGCGGTTATAGGAGTTGTTCCAGCGAAGGACGGGAGGAACAGACATGGCGAAGAGGATCGCGATACTCACCGGAGGCGGAGACTGCCCGGGCCTCAACCCCGCCATCCGCGGGGTCGTCCTGCGGGCCGCCCAGGCCGGCATCGAGTGCTTCGGCCTGCGCAACGGCTGGAAAGGCGCCATCGAGGGCGACCTGCGCCCCCTAGCCCCCGCCGACGTTGTCGAGATCGTCGGCAAGGGCGGCACCATCCTCGGGACCTCCCGCACGAACCCGTTCAAAAAGGAGGGCGGGGTCGACAAGGTCCTGGAGAGCTTCCGACGGCTCAACCTCGACGCCCTGGTGGCCATGGGCGGAGAGGACACCCTGGGAGTGGCGGCCAAGCTTTTCGACCAGCACAAGTTCCCCGTGGTCGGCGTGCCCAAGACCATGGACAACGACCTTTCGGCCACGGACTACACCTTCGGCTTCGACACCTCGGCGACCATCGCCATGGAAGCGGTCGAGCGGCTGCGCGACACCGGCCGCAGCCACGGGCGGGTCATGGTGCTCGAGGTCATGGGCCGGCACGCGGGCTGGGTGGCGCTCTTCACCGGCATCGCGGCCGCCGCCGACTACGTCTGCCTGCCCGAGCGGCCGGTGGACGTCAAGGACATGGCGCGAAAGATCAAGGCCGCGCACGCGGCGCGCGGGGTGGCCCTTGTCGTCGCCTCCGAGGCCGTGGACCTGCCCGGCTCGCAGGAGCAGACCAAGGCTCTCGACGAGTTCGGGCACGAGATCCTGCAGGACCGCGGCGTGGCCGAGCGCCTGACCGAGGTCATCACCGGACAAACGGGCCTGGAGGTGCGCGCCTCGACCATCGGGCACATCCAGCGCGGAGGCCCGCCCACGCTCTTCGACAGGATCCTGGGGACGCGCGTCGGCGTGAAGGCCGCGGAGCTCGTCATCGAAGGCCGGTTCGGGTGCATGGTCGCCCTGAAGGGCGACCGCATCGTCCCGGTCTCGCTCGCCGAGGCCACGGCGGCGCTCAAGACCGTCACTCCCGAATGGTTGGCCCTCCTCGACGCCCTGACCGCGGAGACCGGCGTGCCTTCGGCGGCGGTCTAGTATGGGGACGGAAACCCAGCGGTTTCAGCGCCGGACGGTGCTGGTCAAGCGCGGCCTCCAGCTGAAGTACGCGGCCGTGGTGTTCGCGGCGGTGGTCTTCACCGCGTTCATCGTGGGCGTGGGCAGCTACTACTCCCTGATGCACACGCTCCAGACGGAGAACCCGAACCTCATGCCGGACCTGGCCGGCGCGCTGCGCCTGGACATGGTCAAGCTCGTCATCTTCCTGGGGATCATGTTCCTGGTCTCCCTCTTCGTCTCGCATCGCTGGGCCGGTCCCATCTACCGCTTCGAGCGCTCGGTCCAGACGGTCTCCACCGGGGACCTTACCCACCGGGTCTCGCTGCGGACCGGGGACGACCTCATGGAGCTGCAGGACGAGCTCAACGCCATGATCGCGAGCCTCCAAAGGCTGGTGCAGAAAGACCGGTCACTGGCCGAGCACCTGGCCTCGCGGATCGATACGGCGCTCCAAAGGCTCGCAGGCTCGCCTCGGAGCGCCGAGCTCGAGCCCCTGCGCGAGGACCTCAAAGCCATGAAGGAGGAGCTGCTGCACCTCACGCAGGCGTTCAAGGTGTAGACCCCGGTCCATGTCCAGGCTTGTCGCCGTCCTGCTGTGCGCCTCGTCCGCCGCCTTCGCCGCGGGGGACCCGAGCGGGCCCGCGGTCGAGACCTACACCCTGGAGGACGCGGTCCGCGCCGCGTCGCGCAACAATCCGGCCCTGCAGAGCGCGCAGAAGAACATCGCGATCGCGGAGCAGCGCGTCCGCGAGGCGCAGCTGCGCTTCCTCCCCGAGGTCGGGCTGCAGGCCACGGCCACGCGGTTCAAGTCCAACGCCCCCTTCGCCCTGCGCCCGGATTTCCGCTCCATCCTCCTGTTCCCGTCCGACCACAGGAGCTTCTACGCCGGCCAGGCCTACATGAACCTGGCGCTCTACGAGGGACGCCGGGCCGTCAACACCCTGAAACTGGCCAAGCAGGCCCTGAAGCAGACGAACAGCCAGTTCGAAGCCGTGAAGCTCGACACCGTCTTCGAAGCAAAGAAGGTCTACTACCGCTTCATCCTGGCCCAGGAGGTGCTCCGCGCGACCGAAGAACTCGCCGCGGCGGTGCGCGCCGTCGGTCCGAAGGCGGAAGACGACTCCTGGCTCCGGCTCGAGGCGGAGTCCCTGACCGCGGAGCTGCGCGCCGAGGGCTCCGCCGCCGGACACGAGCTCGACCTGGCCCGGCTGGCGTTCCTAAAGACGCTCGGCCGGGAGTTCGACACCCCGGTGCGCGTGGACGGGGCCCTCGCGAGCCAGCCCGTCCAGGCGGACCTGCGCCAAGCCCTCGTCTGGGCCACAGAGCTCCGGCCGGAGCTCCAATCCCAGATATACAAGACCCAGATGGACGCCATCGCGGTGAACCTGGCCTTGGGACGCCGCTACCCCACCCTGGTGCTGGGCATGGACTGCGAGCTGACCGACCAGGACTTCCCCCTCCGGAAGAACAACTGGGACGCCACGGTCGGCGTCCGCCTGCCGTTCGCCTTCGACTTCTGGACCCAGCACGGCCAGCGGGTGGCCGAGCAGCGGCAGGCCGAGATCGCCCTGGCGGAGCTCAACGACACGGTGCAGCTCGAAGTCCGCTCGGCGCACAAGGACCTCCTGTTCTGGCAGGAAGAGTGGCCCAAGCGCGAAGGGGAACACCGCCGGATGCGCGAGCTCTTCGAATCGGCCCTGCGCGAGCGTTCCGGCCGGGACGCCCTGCGCGCCGCCTCGCGGGTGCTCGCGGCGCAGAAGCGCTTCCTGCAGGCCGTCGTCGAGCACATCCTGGCCCGCGCCAGGCTTGAGCGCGCCGTGGGCCGCGAGTTCCCCGCCGGAGGCTGATGCGGACCGGGCGGGCCGCGCTCCTCGTGCTCCTGCTCGCATCCCCCGCTGCCGCAGGCGATCCGGCCGCTCCCAGCCCCTCCGACGCTCTCCTGCGCGAGCATCTCTGGGCCCAGCTGCGCAGCCTCCCTCCGGATAAGCGCCCCAAGGTCGGGGTCGCCCTCTCCGCCGGCGCGGTGCGGGGCCTGGCGCACGTAGGCGTCCTGCAGGTCCTCGAGGACGCCGGGTTCCCCGTCGACGCCGTAGCCGGGACCTCCATGGGCGCGGTGGTGGGATCCCTCTACGCCGCCGGCCTGGACATGGCCAAGCTCCGCACGCTCCCCGACCGGCTGACATTCTCGGCGGGCAGCAACTTCAACGCGATCCGCCTATTCCAGCTCTTCATGGCCGACAGCCTCATCGATACCCGCAAGTTCGAACTCTTCCTCAAGAACGAGATCGGCGACAAGCGCTTCGACCAGACCCCCACGCCCTTCGCCTGCGTGGCCATGGACCTGCTGACAGGCGAGAAGATCATCTTCCGCGAGGGGCCGCTGGCCCCGGCCGTGCGGGCGAGCTCGAACCTCCCGGGGCTCTTCAAGCCGGTCGTCTACCGGCATCGCTACCTCGTCGACGGTGGCGTGGTGGACTATATCCCGGTGGACGCGGTTAGGCTCCTGGGGGCCGAGTGGGTGCTGGCCAGCGTCACGGAAGGCGACTTCTCCAAGACCGTGCCGTCCAACGTGCTGATGACGCTGTCCCAGATATTCGACATCCGGGGCGCGATCCTCTCGCGGCTCCAGCGAAAGGAAGCCGACCTGATCATCGAGCCGGCGGTGGGCGACGTCCCGTTCCACGACTTGTCGCGCGCCCATGAGGTGATCGAGAAGGGGATGCGGGCGGCTTCCCGAAAGCTCACGGCGGCCGAGGAGAGTCTGATCCTCTTCTCCCTGCCGAGGCTGCAGGAGGGGTGGGTCGGGAAGGGGAAGCCATGAGGAGTCCGCGCATCCTCCTCGCGGCCTGTCTCCTTTCCGGCTGCGCCGCCGCGGGCCGCGTCTTCTCCGATGACGCGCTTCGGGAGACGGAAGCCGTTTTCGCGGCGGGCGGCTACCCCGAGGTCATCGCGCGGCTGGGCGAGGGCGGCGTCCAGAAGCTCCCCCGGCGTTCGCGCGCCGCAGCCTATCACCTGCTCGGCCAAAGCTATCTCCGGACCGGGGAATCGGTCCTGGCGCTCCAGACCTACAAGGTCGCGGAGGGGCTCCACCCCAAGGACCTCACCATCCTCACCGACTTGGCGGACCTCCTGCGCTCCGCGGGCCTGGCCGACTTGGCCCGCCCCTACTACGAACGGGTCCTGGACATCCATCCCGGCAACGCCGTCTCGCACGTTGGCCTGGCGCTGGTCTTCCGAGAATACGGGAACCTCGCGAAAGCCCAGGAGCATTACGAGCTCGCCTTGCGCGAATGGGACCGGAACCCCGTCCTCTTGAAGGGCTACGCCGAGGTGCTGGCCGACCGCGGAGACCTCGCCGCGGCGACCCGCGCCATCCGCAGGTCCTTGGACCTCCAGGTCGAGCCGGACGCGCTCGTATGCCTGGCGCGGCTCCAGCGGCGGCAGGGCGCCAAGGCCGAATCGTACGCGAGCCTGGCGGACGCGGCCCTGCGCGAGCCGCGCAGGGCCGAGTGGGCCCTGCAGCGCGGGCTCTGGCTCCTGGAGGACGGACGCTTCGACGAGGCCCGGGAGCTGGCGGACCGGCTCATCGAGCTCGACGCGGCCTCCCCGCTCGCCCGCTGGCTGCGCGCCTCCATCGCCATGCGGCGCGGGCAGCTCGCGGCGGCTGAAGAGGACCTCGCGGCGGCGGCCGCCTCCCGCGACGACCCCTTCACCGCCCGGGTAGCCGGAGCCATGCTCGAGCTCCTGGAGAAACCCTGATGCCTCTGCGCTTCGTCAAGATGTCCGGGGCCGGGAACGATTTCATCCTCCTGCGCGGGAAAGTGACCGGCCTGCCGGCCTTGGCCAAAAGGCTCTGCCCCAGGCGCAGCTCGATCGGAGCGGACGGGCTGCTCGTCATGTATGAGATCTCCACACGTGTCCGACGTCTTCCCAAGGGACACGGTGCCGTGCCGCATCCGCGTCACGGGTTCCGCTACTACAACGCCGACGGTTCGCGCGCCTTCTGCGCCAACGGCTGCCGCTGCGCGGCCTGGTACGCCTACCTGAACCGATGGGCGGGGCGACGCTTCGTCCTTGGAACGGACGCGGGCCCGGTCGAATGCCGCATCGCCGGCGAAGAGCGCGTACGCATCCTCATGCCGGCCGCGCGCATCGTCCGCCGCGTGCGCGCGAACGGCCTCGACGCGACCTGCGTCCACACCGGAGTCCCCCATGCCGTGGTGCGCGTCCGGAGGAGCTCGGCGCTCGCGAGGCTCGACGTGCGCGGGCTCGGCCGCGCCCTGCGCCGCCACCCGGTTTTCGGCCGCGGAGGGACCAACGTGGATTTCCTCGCCCTGTCCCGGGGACGCGCCTTCCTGCGGACCTACGAGCGCGGCGTGGAGGACGAGACCCTCGCCTGCGGCACGGGCGCGGTCGCCGCGGCCCTGCTCTGCGCGAAGCGCGGCCCCGTCAAGCTGTCCGCGCCGGGGGGCTCGTTCACGGTGGACTTCCGGCCCCTCGGGGACGGACGCTTCACGGACGTATGGCTCGAGGGTCCCGCGCGCGTCGTCTATGAGGGGGTGTTCCGGACATGAAACTGCAAGGGGCGTTCACGGCCCTCATCACGCCGTTCTCCAAAGGCCGCGTCGACGAGAAGGCTCTGCGGTCGCTCATCCGGCGGCAGCTGCGCGCCGGCATCCGCGGCCTCGTGCCCTGCGGCTCTACGGGCGAGGCCGCGACCCTGGAGCCGGAGGAGTACCGCCGCGTGATCGAGATCACCGTCGAGGAGGCGGCCGGCCGCGTGCCCGTGGTCCCCGGCGTGGGCACGAACTCGACCGAAAGGACCGTGGCGGCCTGCCGGCGCGTCGAGTCGTGGGGCGCCGACGCCCTGCTCGTCATCGTCCCGTACTACAACAAGCCCACGCAGGAAGGGATGTTCCGGCACTTCTCCGCCGCGGCGCGGGCGGTCAAGATCCCGGTCGTGGTCTACAACATCCCCGGCCGGACCGGCGTCAACCTGCTGCCGTCGACCCTGGCCAGGCTGGCCCGGGCCCGCTCCAACATCACGGCGACCAAGGAAGCCTCGGGCTCGCTCGACCAGGTCAGCGAGGTCCTCTCCCTGTGCCCTCCCGGCTTCACGGTCCTTTCGGGCGACGACTCGTTGACCCTTCCCATGATGGCCGTGGGCGCCAAGGGGGTCATCAGCGTGGCGTCCAACGCGGTCCCCCGCGAGGTCGTCCGGCTCTGCGACTCGGCGCTCAAAGGGGACTTCCGCTCCGCCGCCCGCGCGCATCTGCGCCTGTTCCCCCTGTTCAAGTCCCTCTTCCTGGAGACCAACCCCATCCCGGTCAAGGCGGCGGTCGCCTCGACCGGACTATGCTCGGACGAGACGCGCCTGCCTTTGGTCCCCATGTCGCCGGAGCCGAGGAAGAGGCTGGAAGCGGCTCTCAGGGGGTTCCGACTCTGAGCCAAGAACCGAAGTTCATCGCGGACTGCATGCTGGGCAAGCTGGCCCGCTGGCTGCTCATCCTGGGCTACGACACGGCCTGGGCGCGCGGCGAGGACCCCGGCGACCTCTTCCTTCTGGAGCGCGCCCGGCGCGAGGACCGGATCCTCCTGACCCGGGACGCCCGCATCCCGGAGGTCAAGGGCCTGCGCAAGCTCGTGCTGCGCTCCCAACGCTTCGAGGAGCAACTGCGCCAGGTCCTGAAGGCCTTCGGGCTCAAGCCGGACCCGGCGCGCCTGTTCCGGCGCTGTACGCTGTGCAACGTCCTCATCGAGGCCGTGGCCAAAGAGGAGGTCCTGGCGGAGCTCCCCGAGAAGGTCCGCGCCCTGGACACGGGGTTCTTCCGCTGCCCCGCCTGCCGGCGTCTCTACTGGACCGGGACCCATGTCGAGAACACGCTGGCGAAGCTGAAGGACGCCGGCATAATTTGATACAAGTATCTCCGGCATGAACGACCGCTGTCCCCAGTGCGGCGTCGAGGTCTCGGAGAACGACACGGCCTGTCCGCAGTGCGGCCGCAAGTTCTCCGGCCCCGCGGGAAAGGACCCGCGCTTCAGCAGCGACCCCGATCCCAAGGACTCGGCGATCCCCTCCTGGCTCTCCCGCGTGGAGGACGACGAGCCCGAGCCGCCGCCAAAAAGAGGCACGCTGAGCGCCTGCCTCTTCGTGCTCGGCGGCGCGGCGGCCATCATCGCGGCGATCTATGCCCCGAAGTTCTTGCCGGAGCTCAAGCGCGGGGCCAAGCCCGCGGCGTCGACTTCCGCGGAGGTCCCGGCCACGCCCCCCGCCTTCCCGGAGTCGAGCACCGCTCCCAAGCCGGAGAAGCCCGTCTCCATCAAGACCTTCACCCCGGTGGATGAGAGCGCGGGAGGGGCGGACACGGACGCGCGGTGGCGCCTGCGGGGAGTCCTCTTCGACCTGGACACGGCCAAGCCCGCCAAGGGCGCGGTGATCGTGTTCCAGGACCCCAAGACCAACCAGCGCTACCGGGCCAGCGCGAACGCCTCGGGCCGGTACCGGGCCGCCCTCTCGGTCAACGAGGACGGCTACACGCTCGCGATCTGGTACAAGAAGGGCTTCCGGACCTATGTGGAGGACTGGATCCCCTCGCTCAAGACCCTCTCCAAGGAGAAGCGCGCGGACGTGGCCCAGGGGCTGGCGGACAGCTTCGACCAGGAGAAGCTCTACGGGACCGAAGGCCAGAAGATCGAGAAGGATTTCGCGATAGGTCCGCCCATGAGCGTCAAGACGGGCGGCAAGAAGGAAGAGACCGCCGAGCCCGAAGAGGGCGGCGAAGAGGAGGAATGATGGCGACGATGACGCAAACCGTGTCGTACCGCGAGCTGGGCTTCGTCAACACGCGGGAGATGTTCAAGAAGGCCATGAAGGAAGGCTACGCGGTCCCGGCCTACAACTTCAACAACATGGAGCAGCTCCAGGCCATCCTCACCGCCTGCGTGCAGACCCGCTCCCCGGTCATCCTGCAGGTCTCCAAAGGGGCGCGCGACTACGCCAACCCGACGCTCCTGCGCTGGATGGCGCGCGGGGCCATGGAGATGATGGCCGAGCTGGGCTCGCCCGTCTCGGTCGCGCTGCACCTCGACCACGGCGACTCCTTCGAGCTGTGCAAGTCCTGCATCGACTACGGCTTCTCCTCCGTCATGATCGACGGCTCGGCCCTGCCCTACGACAAGAACGTGGAGGTGACGAAGCAGGTCGTGGCCTACGCCCACCCGAGGGACGTCTCGGTGGAGGGCGAGCTGGGCGTCCTGGCCGGCATCGAGGAGCACGTCTCCTCCGAGAAGTCGCACTACACGGACCCCAACGACGTCGAGGACTTTGTGAAGAAGACCCGCGTGGACTCCCTGGCCATCTCCATCGGCACCTCCCACGGGGCCTACAAGTTCAAGCTCAAGCCCGGCGAAACGGTGCCGCCGCTGCGCTTCGACATCCTCGAGCAGGTGGAGAAGCGCATCCCGGGCTTCCCCATCGTGCTCCACGGCGCCTCCAGCGTGCTCACGACCTACATCGACATGATCAACAAGTACGGCGGCAAGATGGAAGGCGCCGCCGGCATCCCGGAGGAGCAGCTCCGCAAGGCGGCCAAGTCCGCGGTGTGCAAGATCAACATCGACTCCGACGGCCGCCTCGTCATGACCGCCATGATCCGCAAGGTCTTCGCCGAGAAGCCGGGCGAGTTCGACCCGCGCAAGTACCTCGGCCCGGCGCGCGCCGAACTCATCAAGATGTACGCGGACAAGAACGAGAAGGTGGTCGGCAGCGCGGGAAGGGAGTAGAAGCTCCCGTACCGTTCCGAAAGCCATCCCCAGTACCGCCGCCGCTGTGGCGGTGCTGGGGATATCTTTTTGCCCCGATCAAACGCAGGGGGTGGCATCCGGGTCCCTCCCGGATGCCACCCCCTGCGTTCTAGCTAAGGCGCTTCCAATAGGGGAACACGACGACGCAGTACACGGCCGGGACCAGGAACATGAGCAGCGGCTGGTCCAGCATCTTGGACTCCGGCGGCGGGAACGCGTAGAACGCGGCCACGCTCGCGGCATAGAGGCCGAGGTAGAGACAGACCCCCCAGCGCCGCATCCTCCAGAGGCCGAGGAAGGACGCGATCGCGGCCGCGACCAGGAAGAACGTCCACAACGCGCGGACCGGGTTCTGGAAAGCCGCGTAGAACACCCCCCGGAGCTCCAGGAGCTGCGCGATGAGCATCAGCACGCACAGGAGCGTGATAGGGAGCGGCCTCATGAGCATATCCTACAAGAATATTAGGAAGGGGCACGGGATGCTAGAATATCCCGGATGCCGCGCCTGACCGCGTCACTCGCGCTCTTATGGGTCCTCTCCCCGATGTCCTGGGCCGCGGAGAGCCCGCCCGACGGACTGGAGTTTTTCAAGGACGAAAAGGCGAAGCTGGAATCTCTCATCCGCGCCACCCAGGACATCGCGACCGAGCTGGAGTCCGCCGTATCGCAGCTGGTCGACCTGCGCGCGGACTACGCGAAAGGGACCGATCCCGAAAACATCGCGGACCGCAGGCGCGCGGTCCGTTCCAGAGCCGAGAGCCTCCTGAGCAGGATGACCGCCGTGGAACAGGAGTACAACCTCCGCAAGGGCGTCTACGAGAACACGCGCACGAACTTCGGCCTCCAGCGCTTCCTGGCCGAGAAGCGGCCCCCTCCCGGGATGAACGCGGAGCTGCTCTACATGAAGAAGCTCATCCAGTTCTCGAACAGGTTCGCGGCCGTGCGCCTGCTCGCCCGAGAGGAGCTGACCACGGAGGAGAACGCGTTCGAGGAAGCCCGGCGCTCCGCCCGCACCCGCGCGATCTGGACCCGGATCGCCCTCCTCCTTTTGGCTCTCGCCATGGCCGCCGGGCTGGGGCTGTTCGTGCGCCGCCGGCTTTTTCCTCCGGCGCTCCCCGCGTCTCCCGGACCTCAGCGCTTGCGCTGAGCAGATGCCGACAAGGAGCGGTTTCGCTGGCCGCGCTGCCTGCCGGACTATATAATATCCCGGTCCCGTGTCCTTCTACACCCTGGAGATCACCGAGCGCTGCAACCTCGACTGCGCGTTCTGCCTCGCGGCCCCCCGCTACAGGAAGGCGGAGGCGCGCGTAGCCCCGTACGCCGAGGTGCGGGAGCAGCTCAAGAGCATCCGGAAGGACGGCTACGAGGGGGTCTGCTTCACCGGCGGCGAGCCCACCACGCACCCGGAGCTCCTCCGGATGGTCCGCGCGGCGCGCAGGCTCAAACTCGGCGTGGCCGTCAACACGAACGGGCTCCGCTTCGCGGAACCGGGGTATCTCAAGGCCTTCCTCCCGGCCAAGTTCTCATGCATCCTCTCCTTCCATTCCCACCGGGAGGACGTCTACGAGCGCATCACCCGCAAGAATGCCTTCTCGGCCGCGGTGCAGGCCATCCGCAGTCTGCTCTCCGCCGGCGTCCCGGTGTTCCTCTCCCATGTCCTGAGCCGGCAGAACCATTCCGATTTCCCGGAGTGGGTGGACTACGTGAACGCGCGGTTCGAGCCGCTCTCCTCCCAGGGACGCCTCACGGCCTGCGTGTTCTTCAACCAGCATGTGGACGGCCCGGACCGCTGCATGATCGAGTTCAAGGAAGCGCGGCCCTTTTTGCTCGAAGGCTTGAAGAGGGCCTGCTTCCCCATCGAGCGCAGGACCTCGTGCACGGCCAGCGACTGCCTCCTGGAGGAGGGCTTCCTGGAGCGGAAGGAGCATTTCCAAGAGGGGCTCCGGGCCGGGAACATCGAGAGGCTCAAGGAGCTCCCCCTCCACCTGCAGAAAGACCTCCTGAACTACTTCATCCCGGACGCCTGCTACTCCTGCGAGAGGTTCCTCAACCCCGTGTGCCGGGGCATCCGCAAGAAGTACGCGCTCCGGTTCGGGGCCGGGGAGTATCCGGGCCTCCTGAACGCGCGGGAGCGGGAGACCCTGGACTCCCTCGGCCGCGACGGCGACGAGACCCTCCTGCCCAGCAGCCCGCACATCGCCCTTTCGGGCCAAGCCCTTCCCGCGCTGAGCAGCGCCCTGACCGAGAGCTTCGACCCTCAGCTGCGCAGGGAAGCGGCCCGCGCCCTCGGCGGGAGCGGGGACTCCTCCGAGGGAGGGGTCCGGGCCCTGCTCAAGGCCCTGCACGACCCGGATCGGCAGACGCGCCGCGACGCGGCCCTCGCTCTCTACAGACTCGCGGCGCCGGCCGCGGGATTGGCCGAAGCCCTCGAGGACAAGGACGTGGAGGTCCGGAGGATCGTCTGCCTCGCCCTGGTGAAAGCGCCGGGATCCGGCGACTCGCTCCCGTTCCTGATCGAAGCCCTCTCGGACCCGGATGCGCAGGTCCGCCGCACCGCGGCGCTGGCTCTTTCAACGGCCCCGGAAGCCGCCGGGCCCCTGGCCCGAACGCTCAAGGACGAGGATCTCGAGGCCCGAAGGAACGCGGCCGCCGGGCTGGCCGCGCTCGAGCGGGTCCCCGAGAAGTTCGCCGGAGCGCTGGCCCGCGCCCTAGACGACCCGGACGCGGAGGTCCGCAAATGCGCGGCCGGAGCCCTGTTCAAGATGCAGAGCATCCCCCCCTCGGCCGGGACCCCTCTGCTGGCCGCCTTCTCCTCCGAGGATCCGGTCGCGCGCGTGGCGGCCGGGCTGGGGCTCTCGCGCATGGCCGCTCCTCCCGCGAAAGCCGCGCCCAGGCTCCTGGAGCGCCTCGAAGACAGCGAGGCGCAGGTGCGGCGTTTCGCCGTCATGCTCCTGTCCCAGCTCACCCCTCTGCCCAAGACGGCCGTGCCGGCTCTCGCGAAAGCGCTCCGCGACACGGACGGCCAGACGCGCAGGAACGCGGCGCAGGTCCTGGCAAGGCTCGAGCCTCCCCCTTTGGATGCGGCGGGGGCGCTGACGCGGGCCCTCTCCGACCCGCTCGAAAGCGTGCGCCGCGAAGCCGCCAACGCCCTCTCCAGGATGGACCCGCCCCCCGCCCCGGCGGGCGAGGCCCTGATCCGTCTGCTCGGCGACGAGGACCCCATGATCCGCATGTACGCCGCTCTCGGGCTCTCGCGCATGTCGCCTCCTCCGGCCGAGGCCGTCCCCGCGCTCAAGGCCGCGGCCGGCGGCCCGGACGCCGCCCTGAGCCGCCTGGCCGCCGAGGCCCTCTCGAAGCTGGAGCCCCCCGCTCCTCCGCCGGAACCCTCCGGGGATCCGGCGGAGGAGCTCTCCAGCCCGGACGAGCAGACCCGCAGGCGCGCGGAAGGCAGACTCTTCTCTTTGCCCGAGGTCCCCGCGGACGCGGGCGAGCCTCTCATCGCGGCGCTGGCCTCGCCCGACGCGCAGACCCGCGCGGCCGCCAGCCTCTTCCTTTCCCGCATGGCGGCCGTGCCCAGGGAGGCCTTGGAGCCCCTGCTCTCCTGCGCGAAGGACCCCGAACCGCGGGTGCGCAGGAACGCGCTGCTCGCGGTCGCGGCCATCGACCCGCTGCCCCGGGCCGGAGCCGAAGCCCTGCTCTGCGCGTGCAAGGACAAGGACGCTCTCGCGCGCACCATCGCGACGGACGCGGTCAAGCGCCTCATCGCCGACAAGCTCCGCTCAGAGGACCGGCCCGGATGAAGGCCTTCCTCCTTTTGGCCGCGCTGTCTTTGCCCTCTCCCTGCTCGAGCCAGACCGCGAGCGCCGAGGACACCGCCTACTGGTACTACGACATCTACGACCCCTTCTTCGAGACCGGGCGGTCCTCGGCCGCGGGCGAGGCTCTCTGGGTCAGCCGGCGTCCGCGCTCCAGACTCCAGGCCTTCCTCAAGAAAAAGCCCGCGGGGACCCGGCGCGTATTCGTGATCGGCGGCTCGGTGGCGCAGCAGTACGACTCCGCGCCCTTGTGGGCCACGGGCGACCCCATGCTGGCCGACGTCCTGGGCAAAGGCTTCGAGGTCGTCTACTGCGGCATGGGCGGCTACGACGCGTACCGGGACTCCCTCGTCCTCGACGAGGTGCTCGGCTACTCGCCGGACCTGATCGTGCTCATGAGCGGGAACAACGAGTGCGGACGCGGCTCGGGCAGACCCGACCGGCTCACCGAGTTCTCCAGGAAGCTCCGCCGCCGCGTGGGCCTCGGGGCGCCGTCCATCCTCCTCCGGCAGGACGTCCGGAAGAGCAGGCCGGACTACGCGGCCATCGTTGAGGTCTTCGAGTCCGCGCTGCGCTCCATGGTCCGCAAGGCCAAGGCCAAGGGCGTCCGGACGACGCTGTGCACCCTGCCCCGTCCCCTCGGCCTGCCGCCGACGCCTCCGGCTCCGCTTCCGCTGGGCAAGAGGAATTTCTTCGACGCCTGGGCGGCCTGGGAGAGCGGGGACATCCGAGCCGCCGCGGCCGGATTCAAGCGCTACGGCGAGGAGGCTCCCGAGGACCCGGCGGGGCCGCTGTGGCTGGGCCGCTGCCTGGAGCGGCAGGGAAGGCTCGCCGAGGCCCGCCAAGCCTACCGTCGGGCCCAGGAGCGGGACCTCAGCCGGATCGCGGAGATCAACCGGGCCATCCGCGCCGTGGCCGAGGAGGAAGGCGCGTCCCTGGCGGACCTGGACCTGGCGTTCGAGGCGCGCTGCCGCGGGGCTCGCAGCCTCTGGCTCTTCTCGGACGCCATGCATTGGTTCCGGTTCACGGACCCGTTCGTGTCCAGGGTCATAGCGGAGAGCGTGCTTCCCGCCGTCCCCAACGCGAAAGGAGAACCGCAGCGCTTCGGGGACGACGGCTCCAGAACCGTCGAGCTCGCCGAGACCTTCTCACAAAGGCTCCTGTCCGCGATGTGGTTCTCCCAGGAGGACTCGGACCGGCTCAACGAGCAGGCCCTCGTCCTCCTCGAGAGGCTGCATGAGGAGGACGCGGCCAGGCTCGAGCGCCTGGTCACGACCGAGGCCGGCCTGCGCGAGACCGTGGCCGCCAACCCCTGGTCCAAGGCCCAGGCCGCGGATTTCGACGCGCGGTGGGCCGCCGGCCTGGCGCACCTGGCCGAGATGCTGCGGCGAAGAGGCTCCCGCGCGAAAGCCGCGCGCTGGTTCGCCCGGGCGCTCGAGCTCCGGCCCGGGCTTTCGGCCGCGCGCGTGCAGCTGGCCCTGCTGCGGGGGGGCCGGCAGGCCGAACGGCTCTTGTCCGGCGACCCGGGGATCGCGGAGAAGTTCCCCGAGCTCTGCTTCTGGGCCGAGCGCTCCGCGGCCGTACGCGCGGCCCTGCCGAAAGGCTCCTGCGACTAGGCTGCTGACAAAGCCATCATAACGCAGAGGGTCCCCTGGCCGTTATGGTCCGGCCAGGGACCTGCCGACAAAGGCGTGCTCCTTATCGGCAGGTCTGTCGCCCGGACGCCACCCCCCGCGACCCATCCCACGCTGCTGGAGCAGCCGAGAGAGCCCATGAACTCGAGCGACTGTGGTCGCCCACAGTCGCTCTGAATTCG